>CAVQSX010000044.1:0-284717 GCA_963715905.1 uncultured Actinomycetota bacterium | reverse complement strand
CCGTCCTGCAGGTTCTGGTCCCCGGTGTACGCATGGACGGTGGTCATCAGCCGCGCTCGATTCCGAAAACTTCGTCGAGCACCATCGCCATCGGCGCAAGGCAGTTCGTCGTACACGAGGCATTCGAGACGACGGTCTGCGTGCCGTCGTATTCGCGGTGGTTGACACCCATCACAACGGTGAGGTCCGCACCCTTGGACGTCGCGGACACCACCACCTTTTTTGCTCCGCCGTGCAGGTGACCGCGAGCCTGCTCCGCGGCGGTGTATCGACCGGTGGACTCGATGACCACATCCACGCCGAGATCCCCCCACGGCACCGCCGCCGGCCCCTCAGCGATCGACCAAGCCCTGATCCGCTGGTCTCCCACCACGACGTCCTCGCCGTCGACCGACACATCGTGCGGCAAACGTCCGAGGACGGAGTCGTATTTCAGCAGGTGCGCAAGAGTCTTGTTGTCCGTGAGGTCGTTCACCGCGACAATCTCGATGTCGGTGGTGCCTGCCGCGCGTTGTACGTCCACCGCACGGAAGAAGTTTCGGCCCACACGTCCAAAGCCGTTTACGCCCACCCGGATAGCCATAGTGATCTCCTCTCGTTCTGCGCTCTAAACGCAGCATCGGGTCGCGCGTCAACTTGAGTCTGACCACGCTTCGGGCCGAGCAGCAGAGGACAAGGTCCTCGCTTTCCGGACTGTGGCTGTTACCGATTCGAGTGACCTTCGGCCCTGGCACCGTGCGTGCCGCTTATGGAAGCTTGGCATTTGTGGCCCCATGGCCGGCGACGAACCGAGCGCACGATCGTTTCCTGCGCAGCCTGCACGACCCTGCACGACGAGAGAAGGCGTTGTCGGGCAACGATACCGGGTGAGTTCGACGCTGCCTGATACGTGAGGTGCCGACCGCTTGACGCGCAACGAGAGGACAGGTCATGAGTACATCCGGGTACGTCCGCTTTTTTGAGGAGTTCGGCATCGACGACGTGCCGCTGGTCGGCGGAAAGAACGCGTCGCTGGGCGAGATGTTCCAGAAGCTGTCCGGGCAGGGCGTCCGCGTGCCGCACGGATTCGCCATCACCGCCCAGGCCTATCGCTACATGTTGGACAAGGCTGGCGCGTGGGACCGTCTGCATGCCGAGCTCGACGAGCTGGACCCCGCCGACGTCGCCGCGCTGGCGCGTAAAGGCAAGCGCGCCCGTGAGATCGTCTACGGCGCAGGGCTCCCCGACGATCTGGCCGCCGACATTCTGGATGCCTACCGCAAGCTTCAGCAGGAGTACGGCGAGGATGTCAGTCTTGCCGTGCGGAGCTCGGCGACCGCCGAAGACCTGCCGACGGCGAGCTTCGCCGGCCAACAGGATTCGTATCTCAACATCAAAGGCGAAGAGAGTCTCCTCGATACGTGCCGCCGCTGTTTCGCCAGCCTGTTCACTGATCGCGCCATTCACTACCGAGTCGACCAGGGCTTCGACCACTTCAAGGTCTCTCTGTCGATCGGCGTGATGAAGATGGTGCGCTCCGATATCTCGTCGTCGGGCGTGATGTTCTCCATCGACACCGAGTCGGGCTTTCGTGACGCAGTCTTCGTGACGGGCGCCTACGGCCTTGGCGAGAACGTGGTTCAGGGCGCCGTCGACCCGGACGAGTTCTACGTCCACAAGCCGACCTATCTCGCCGGCCACCGCGCCGTGTTGCGCCGCCTCATCGGCGACAAGGCGGTGAAGATGATCCTCGTAGAAGGCGAGACGAAGAACACGACGCGAAACATCCCCACGCCGAAGTCCGACCGGGCTCGGTTCTGTCTGACCGACGAGGACGTCCTGGAACTGGCCGGCTATGCATGCACCATCGAGACGCACTACGGACGCCCGATGGACATGGAGTGGGCCAAGGACGGTCTGGATGGAAAGCTCTACATCGTCCAGGCCCGCCCCGAGACGGTGGCCTCCCAGCACAGCGCGACGGCGTTGGAGTCCTATGTGCTCGAGGGCAGGGGCGAGATACTCACCGAAGGCCGGTCGGTCGGCGAGCGGATCGCCTCGGGCGCGGTGAAACGGATCGAGAACCTCACGCAGCTGGCGGAATTCAAGCCCGGGGAGGTACTGGTCGCCGACACCACGACACCCGACTGGGAGCCGGTCATGAAGACCGCCGCGGCAATCGTCACCAACCGCGGCGGTCGCACCTGCCACGCGTCGATCATCGCCCGCGAACTCGGCATTCCCGCCGTGGTCGGCACCGGCGACGCGACCACCTGCGTGCCCGATGGCGAAGTCGTGACGGTGTCGTGTGCCGAGGGCGACTCGGGCCGCGTGTACCGGGGCGCGGTGGGTTTCCATGTGGACCGCACCGAGGTGGCGGACCTCGCGCGGCCGCGAACCCACATCATGATCAACCTCGGGAACCCCGACCTCGCCTTCAAGACGTCGTTCCTGCCGAACGACGGCGTGGGACTCGCTCGGATGGAGTTCATCATCAGCGAGTACATCCGGGTCCACCCGCTGGCCCTGCTGCACCCCGAAAAGGTCGCCGACCCCGAGGCTCGCCGGACGATCGATCGGCTCACGCAGGGCTACGCCGACGGGAGCGCGTTCTTCGTGGAACGCCTCTCTGAAGGAATCGGCACCATCGCCGCAGCCTTCTGGCCCAAGCCCGTCGTCGTACGGATGTCGGATTTCAAGACCAACGAATACGCCACCCTGATCGGCGGAGCAGCCTTCGAGCCATCCGAGAGCAACCCGATGCTCGGTTTTCGCGGCGCCTCGCGCTACGCGCATCCCGCCTACGCCGAGGGCTTTGCGCTGGAGTGCCGCGCGATGAGACGTGTCCGCGAAGAGATGGGCCTGACGAACGTCATCCTCATGCTCCCGTTCGTGCGCCGAATCGCCGAGGCGGACCTCGTGCTGCAGACGATGGCCGACCTCGGTCTGCGCCGGGGCGAGAACGGGCTCAAGGTGTACGCGATGTGCGAGATCCCCAACAACGTGATCCTCATCGATGAATTCGCCAAGCGATTCGACGGTTTCTCCATCGGCTCCAACGACCTGACCCAGCTCACCCTCGGCGTCGATCGTGACAGCGAGATCGTGGCCTTCGACTACGACGAACGCGACGAAGGCGTCAAGGAGATGATTCGCCTGGCCGTCGAGGGCTGCCGCCGCAACGGGATTCACTCGGGCCTGTGCGGACAAGCGCCTTCGGACTACCCGGACATGGCCGAGTTCCTGGTCCGGCTCCGCATCGACTCGATGAGCCTGAACCCTGACACCGTGATCAAAACCACCCGCCAGGTCCTCCAGCTGGAGAAACAGCCCGTGCCGGCTCAATGAGCAGCGACGCGTTTCATCGGCCAGCAGCCGGACCGGCGGAGGATGTCACGCCCCTTGCGGATCTCTTGCATGGGCAGTCCCGGGCCGGGCCGGTGCGCGAGCGCCGTCCCGTCTACGTCGACCTACTGCCGCCGTGCAACGCGGGTTGCCCGGCCGGGGAGAACATTCAAGCCTGGCTTGCCCATGCCAACGCCGGCCGGCACGAGCAGGCCTGGCGTCAGCTCGTTGCGGACAATCCGTTCGCCGCGATCCACGGGCGGGTGTGCTACCACCCGTGTGAAACCGTCTGCAACCGCGCCCGTCTCGACAGCGCGGTGTCGATCCATTCGGTGGAGCGGTTCCTCGGTGACCTTGCTTGCGAGCGGGGCTGGATGCTGCAACCACCGTCGATCCGCACCGGCAAGCGAGTCCTGGTCATCGGCGCGGGGCCGAGCGGACTGTCGGCGGCCTACCATTTGGCAGTCCTCGGCCACGAGGTCGAGATCCGCGATGCGGGCGCAATGCCCGGCGGCATGATGCGGTACGGCATTCCTAGCTACCGACTGCCCCGGGACGTGCTGGATGTCGAACTGAACCGGATCGCGGCTATGGGCGTCCGGTTGACCTGTGATCATCGGGTCGATGACCTCGCGGCCGAGCGGGCAGAGGGCGGCTTTGACGCTGTGTTCGTCGCGGTCGGTGCGCATCTGGCCAAACGAGTCGACATCCCCGCCCGCGACGCCGGGACGATGGTGGACGCGGTGTCATTTCTGCGCGAAGTGGCATCCGGCGAACGGCCGGCGATCGGGCGCCACGTCGCCGTCTACGGTGGGGGCAACACCGCGATGGACGCCGCCCGCGTGGCCCGCCGCCTCGGCGCCGAGGACGCCGTCATCGTCTACCGCCGCACGCGCGAGCAGATGCCCGCCCACCAGGAGGAAGCCGTCGATGCCGAACGCGAGGGCGTGCGCATCAACTGGCTGCGGACGATCAGCGCCTTCGACGGCCCCGAATTACGGGTCGAGGTGATGGAACTCGACGATTCGGGTTACCCGCAACCGACCGGACGATTCGAGACGCTGGCCGCCGACACCCTGATCATGGCGCTCGGTCAGGAAACGGAATCGGCGTTCATGCGCACGCTGCCCGGAGTCGAGTTCGACCATGATGGCAGCGTGCGCGTCTCGGAATCACTGATGACCGGCTGCCCGGGCGTCTTCGCCGGCGGTGACATGGTGCCGTGTGAGCGCACCGTCACGGTCGGTGTCGGGCACGGGAAAAAGGCAGCCCGCCACATCGATGCCTGGTTGCGCGGCGCGCCGGGCGCACGCCCGGCCAAACACCCGACGGCGGAGTTCGACTCGCTGCACCTGTGGTACTTCGGTGACGCCGCACGACGTCAGCAGCCCGAACTCGAGCAAGCACAACGCGTCAACAGTTTCGCGGAGGTCGTCGGAGGTTTGTCGAACGAAGAGGCGACCTACGAGGCGGGGCGCTGCCTCTCCTGCGGGAACTGCTTCGAATGCGACGGCTGCCTCGGCGCATGCCCCGAGGACGCGGTGATCAAACTCGGGGTCGGGCATCGTTACACGTTCGACTACGACCGTTGCACCGGGTGCGCCGTCTGCTTCGATCAGTGCCCGGTGCATGCCATCGAGATGTTCCCGGAGCCGACATGACACGCGCGACGGTGGACGGCAACGAGGCCGCCGTTTCGGTCGCCTACCGATTGAACGAGGTGTGCTGCATCTACCCGATCACGCCGTCGTCGCCGATGGCCGAGTTGGCCGACCAATGGGCCAGCACGGGGCGGGTCAATGTCTGGGGCACCGTCCCCACCGTGGTCGAAATGCAAAGCGAGGGTGGCGCAGCCGGGGCCCTGCACGGCGCATTGCAGAGCGGCGCGTTGACCACGACATTCACCTCGTCGCAGGGCCTGCTCCTGATGATCCCCAACATGTACAAGATCGCCGGTGAACTGACCTCGGCCGTCATCAACGTGGCGGCCCGGTCGGTGGCAGCGCAGGCCTTGTCAATCTTCGGTGACCACTCCGACGTAATGGCTGTTCGGCAAACGGGGTTCGCCATGCTCGCGTCGGCCTCCGTGCAGGAGGCACAGGACCTGGCACTCGTCTCGCAGGCGGCCACCTTGGCGACCCGGGTGCCGTTCGTGCACTTCTTCGACGGATTCCGAACCTCGCACGAAATCAACACGATTGAGACGCTGTCCGACGACGACCTGCGGGCGTTGGTGCCCGAGGAGTTGGTCCGGGCCCATCGCGGACGGGCGCTGACGCCGGAGCGCCCCTTCATTCGCGGCACCGCGCAGAACCCGGACGTCTTCTTTCAGGCGCGGGAAACGGTGAACCCGTTCTACGCGCGAGTTCCCGGTGTAGTCGAGGACCTGATGGCGCGCCTTGGCGAGCGCACCGGCCGCCAGATGCACATCGTCGACTACGCCGGGCACCCGCAGGCGCAACGGGTGCTGGTGGTGATGGGCTCGGGTGCCGAGACCGTGGTGCAGACCGTCGCCGCTCTCGTCGAACGCGGCGAACGGGTCGGCGTGGTGCAGGTGCGGCTGTACCGCCCATTCCCGGTCAGGGCGTTCCTCGAAGCGCTGCCGGCGACGGTGCGCACAGTCGGCGTGCTTGACCGCACGAAGGAGCCGGGATCGGTCGGCGAGCCGTTGTATCTGGATGTCGTCGCGGCGCTCGCCGAGGCGCATTCCGACGGAGAACGACCGATCCTGCCACGGGTCACCGGCGGACGCTACGGCCTGTCCTCGAAAGAGTTCACGCCCGCCATGGTCGCCGGGGTGTTCGCCGAACTCGCCCGAGAGCAGCCGCGGCGCCGTTTCACCATCGGTATCGACGACGACGTATCCGGAACCAGCGTCGGCTACGACCCGTCCTTCGGCATCGAGTCACCCGACACGTTCCGGGCGGTCTTCTTCGGTTTCGGTTCGGACGGTACCGTCAGCGCGAACAAGAACACGATCAAGATCATGGGGTCCCAAGTAGGCATCCACGCCCAGGGCTACTTCGTCTACGACTCGAAGAAATCGGGTTCGCAGACTGAGTCGCATCTCCGCTTCGGGCCCAATCCCATCCGGGCCCCCTATCTGATTACCGGCGCCAACTTCATTGGCTGCCATCAGTTCCGGTTCCTCGACAAGGTCGACGTGCTCGGTCGGGCCGCTGCCGGCGCGACGCTACTGCTGAACTGTCGGCAACCCGCTGCGAAAGTCTGGGACGCGCTGCCCCGGCTGGTTCAGGAACAGATCCTGGACAAGCGGATCACGCTGTACACCGTCGACGCCGACCGGATCGCCCGCGAAGCCGGGCTGGCCGGGCGGACCAACATCGTATTGCAGACATGCTTTTTCGCGATCTCGGACGTGCTGCCCCGCGAGCAGGCGATCACCCGCATCAAAGAATCGGTACAAAAGATGTACGGAAACCGCGGCGCCGACGTACTGGGGAAAGAACTGGCCGCAGTGGACGGCGCGGTGGCCGGGTTACACCGGATCGAGGTGCCCACCCTGGTCACCTCCACACGCACACCGGCACCGACGGTACCCGAGTCCGCGCCGGAGTTCGTTCGCACCGTCACCGCAGAGATGATGGCCGGACGCGGAAACGCCTTGCCAGTCAGCGTTCTTCCGGTGGACGGCAGCTACCCGAGCGGCACGACAGCCTACGAGAAGCGAAACATCTCCGAGCTGGTCGCAGTCTGGGATTCCGACAGTTGCATTCAGTGTGGCAACTGCAGCTTCGTCTGCCCACACAGCGTGATTCGTTCCAAGTTTTACGATGAGTCCCAGCTGGCCGGGGCGCCAAAACAATTCGACTCCGCTCCCCTGGATGCGGTTGGCCTCCCGAACGCCAGGTACTCGCTGCAGGTGTACGTCGAGGACTGCACCGGGTGCGGCCTGTGTGTCGAGGCCTGCCCGGTCGTCCTCCCTGGCAACACCATCACCAAAGCGATCAACCTCGCTCCGGCGAAGCCGCGGGTGGCTGCCGAGCGAGAGAACATCAGTTTCTTCGAGACACTGCCGACCAACGACCGGTCCAGGGTGGACTTCGGCACCGTACGCGGCACCCAGTTCCTGCAGCCGCTGTTCGAGTTCTCCGGCGCCTGCGCGGGGTGCGGTGAGACGCCGTACCTCAAGCTTCTGTCGCAGCTGTTCGGCGACAGGCTGATGATCGCCAACGCGACCGGCTGCTCCTCCATCTACGGCGGCAATCTGCCCACCACCCCCTGGACCACCGACGCCGACGGGCGGGGTCCGGCCTGGTCGAACTCGCTGTTCGAGGACAACGCGGAGTTCGGGCTCGGTCTGCGGTTGGCCAGCGACGGACACGTCGCGCTGGCCCGGCGCCGCCTCGCCGAGTTACGCGGCACGCTGGATCCCGGACTCGTCGACGACATTCTCGCGGCGCCGCAGCTGCGGGAGTCGGAGTTGGCGGCCCAGCGTGGGCGGGTGGCCGAGCTCCGGCGCCGCCTCGACGACCTCGATCCCGCCCTGACCGCAGACCTGCTCAGCGTGGTCGACAGCCTGGTCCGGCGCAGCGTGTGGATCGTCGGCGGTGACGGCTGGGCTTACGACATCGGGTCCGGAGGGCTCGACCACGTCCTGGCGACCGGGCGCAATGTCAACGTGCTGGTGCTCGACACCGAGGTCTATTCCAACACCGGCGGTCAGATGTCCAAGTCGACACCGCTGGGCGCAACCGCCAAGTTCGCCGCCGCCGGCAAGACCGTGCCGAAGAAGGATCTCGCGCTGCAAGCGATCGCTTACGGAAACGTCTACGTCGCCAAGGTCGCCATGGGCGCCGACCCGCAGCAGACTCTGCAGGCCTTCCGCGAGGCGGAGGCCTACGATGGACCGTCGCTGGTGATCGCCTACAGCCAGTGCATTGCGCACGGCATCGAAATGCGCCTCGGGATGGATCAGCAGTACCGCGCGGTCGCCAGCGGACACTGGCCACTGCTCCGTTACGACCCGGTACTTCGTGCCACCGGCCACAATCCGTTCCTGCTCGATTCACACCGACCGCGGATCCCACTGGCCGACTACGTCTACCGAGAACTGCGGTACCGCGCACTCGCCAACGCCGATCCGGCCGAAGCCGAACGGCTGCTCGGCCTAGCAGAACAGGCGATCGAACAGCGCTGGAATACCTATGAGGAGATGGCTTCTCGCGGCCCCGAACACTTCCACGCCGACGCCCGCAGGGAACGCTGATGGACCTGTCCACCCGCTATCTGGGCCTCACATTGCGCAACCCCCTGGTCGCGGCGGCATCCCCGCTGTCGCAGACCGTCGACGGCGTCCGGCGGCTCGCCGACTCCGGCGTCGGTGCGGTGGTGCTCTATTCGCTGTTCGAAGAGCAACTGCACCGCGAGGCGGAGCAGAACGCCCGTCTCACCGAGTCAGGCGCAGACGGCTTCGCCGAAGCACTGTCCTACTTTCCGGCCGGAGCCGCCGAGGACCACGGCCCACGCCGGTACCTGAGCCTGCTCGAACGCGCGGCCGGCGCCGTCTCGGTTCCCGTGATCGGCAGCCTCAACGGCAGCACGCCCGGCAGTTGGGCCGGCTATGCCCGGTCGATGCAGGACTGCGGTGCGGCCGCGATCGAGCTGAACATCTACTACCTGCCCGGCGATCCACGCATCCGCGGCCGCGACGTCGAACAGCGTCACCTCGACATCCTGGCGCGGGTCAAGGATGCGGTAACCGTGCCGGTGGCCGTGAAGCTCAGCCCGTACTTCAGCGCGACCGGCGAGATGGCGCGGCGCCTCGACGAAGCCGGCGCGGACGGGCTTGTCCTGTTCAACCGATTCCTGCAGCCCGACATCGACCCCGAAACCCTCACCGTGGCGCGCGCGGTGGCGTTGTCCACCCCCGCCGAGATTCGGTTGCCGCTGACCTGGATTGGGTTACTACACGGACGGGTCGGCGCGTCGCTCGCCGCGACGACCGGCGTCGAGAGTTCCATTGAGCTGATCAAATACCTGCTTGCCGGCGCGGATGTGGTGATGACCGCGTCAGCTCTGCTGCGCCACGGCCCGCAGCACGCCGCCGTACTGCTCGACGGCTTGCGTGAATGGATGCGGCGCAAGGGATTCACCACCGTCGAGGAAATGCGGGGGCTGCTCGCCACACCCGTCGGTGCAGACGAAACCACACACGAACGCGGCGAGTACGTCAGCGCGCTAAAGCAAGCCAACAGCGCCGACTATGGCCCCTGGTAACCGTTTGCTGCCGGCCCTACCACGGTGTCAACAAGAACTCCAGTGCGTGGCTGAGGTTGTGTTGCGCGGAGCTGCTCAGTCCCTCCTGGAGTTCCCATTCGTAGCCGCGGACAGCCAGCAGGTAGGCGTCGGGGACATGCGCGAAGCACTGCTGGGTGGTGGCCAGGATTGCCGGCACCGAGATTGCGTGCGAGGTGAAGCTGAAGTCCAGCTTCGGCTCCGGACAGCTCAGGGCGAATGACTCCACCGCGGGGTCTTTGGTGGCGTCCACGAACAACACTCGCGTGTATCGGCTGATCAGATCGGCGTCTTCGAGGCTCAGCTGATAGGTGCGGCGCAGATGCGCACGAGGCACAGGACGGATTTGCTCGAGCCGGTCGATGAACGCCCAGCCCAATCCGTCGTCCTGACGTCCGGAGTTGCCGATGCCGTAGATCAGCGACGTGGGGTTGTCGAAGAGCTCGAGAGTGACACGGTGCGGCTCAGCGCACGCGCTCATCGACCACCCGTCCCTGCGCGTCCACGACGGTGACGGTCAACGGCATCTGCCCCATGGCGTGGGTGGCGCAGCTCAGGCAGGGGTCATAGGCGCGGATCCCCACCTCGATGGCGTTCATCATGCCCTCGGTGATCTCAGCCTGGCCGCCGAGATAGTCCTCGGCGACGCTGCGCACCGTCCGGTTGAGCACCTGATTGTTCTGGGTGGTGGCCACGATCAGGTTGGCGAAGGTGACATTGCCTTCGCGATCGGCGCGGTAGTGGTGCAGCAGGCTCCCCCGGGGCGCTTCCACCACACCGACCCCCTCCCCGATCCAGGCTTCCGCACCGGGTGACACCACCAGGTCATCCTTTTGCAGGTCGGGGTCGTTGAGCAGGTCCTTGACAACCTCGGCGGCGTGGATGATTTCGATGGTGCGTGCCCAATTCGTGTGCAGCGTCATGTTGTTGGCGCGTCCGCCGGTGTAAGCGTGGAACTTCTCCAGCGCTTCGGCCGCGATTGGGGTCGACAGCGTCCGCGTGACGTTGAGTCGTGCCAGCGGACCCACCCGCACCGAGCCCGCGTCACGGCCGAGGTCGGTGAGGAACGGGAACTTCATGTAGGTCCATTTCTCGACCCCCTCTGAGAAGTGGTCGAGATAGTCGCGGTAATCAAACTCGCGTACGAGCTGCTTCTGCTCGTCGACGACTCGGAGCCGGCCATCGTAGTAATCGACGTTGCCGTCGTCGTCCACCAGACACATATTCAGCGCCGACACGTTGGCGAAGCCGTCGACCTGGCCGCGGTGCTCTTCGTGGAAGTCGTAGAACATCTGCAGACCCAGCTGAGCGTCGTCGATGACCTCGTCGATCGAGGACAACCCGTCTTCGCCGTGCAGGAATCGATTCACGTCGGCCGCTGTGAGGCGTTTGTTTACGCCGCCGGGCACCGCGGAGAGGCCGTGCATGCGTTTTCCGAAGACGGCCTGGATCACCTCCTGGCCCCACTTGCGCAGCCGGACAACACGTTTGACGAGACCGGGATTGGCCTCGATCAGCCCGATGAAGTTGCGCTGCTCGGGTGCGGCGTCGATCCCGAACAACATCTCCGGCACTACCAGGTAGAAATAGGCGGTGACGTGTGATTGCAGCATCTGCGCGTAGTGACCCAGCCGGCGCATCTTGATCGCTGTCGGGGTGAGACAAGTGCCCGACGCCGCCCCGACCCCGATCATGTCGTCGAGGGCCTTGGCCCCGCCAAGGTGATGGCTGACAAAGCAGATCCCACAGATCCGCTGCATGAGAACTGGCGCTTCCCAGTACGGATGGCCCTGAATGAACTTCTCATAACCGCGAAACTCCACCACGTGCAGCTTCGCGTCGATGACGTTGCGGTCGTCATCGAGTTCGATGACGACCTTTCCGTGTCCCTCGATTCGGGTGACCGGATCGATTACGAGTGTTTTCGCCATGCCGGCCATTCCCCGATCAGTCGAAACGGTTGAGAGACTTGGGCAGATTCACGGGACGCCCGTTGACCAGATCTTCCAGGACGTCGAGGATCGCATCCGCCTCCGGCGGGCAGCCCGGGATGAAGTAGTCCATCTGCACGACCTCGTGGCACGGGTAGACGTTGTTGGTGAGGATCGGGATCCGGCGGTCGTAGGGCACCACCGGGCTCGACGCGGGCGGCAACGTGGGAGAGTTCGTGTAGGCCTCCGACAGACAATCCTTGAGCCCGACCAGATTACGCAGCGATGGGACACCACCCCAGATCGCGCAGGCGCCGACCGAGATCAGAACGTCGCAGTTGTCCCTGAAGTGCCGCAGGGTCTCGATATTGTCCTCGTTGGCGACCCCGCCCTCGATGAATCCAATCGCGCACCGCTCCGGAATGCGCTTGATGTCGGTGAATGACGATCGCAGTATGGTGATTTTGTCCAACAGGGCAACCATCCGCTCGTCGATGTCGAGCAACGACAAGCTACATCCCCAACAGCCGCACAGGCTGATCATCGAGACCTTGATCTTCGCGGCGCGGCTGGCGGCCAGTTCCGGGTCGAGCGGGGTGGCCGGAAGTTCGTGCGATGCAACTTCATTGGTGTCCGACTGGGAATGGATACCTTTCGTCACTTTCCGTGCCTCCGTGATGGTTCGAGTGCGCGGTCCTTCACCGATTCCATATCGTAAAGCCGCTCGCCGATGGGCTCGTCGTAACCCACCCCTTTTTCGAGTATCGTTCCGACCGGGCAGATGTCGACGGCCTCGCGGATCTGTTCGGGGGGCATTTTGTTGGCGAGTTCGACATCGATCTCGATGCGGGCATCCGCTCCACGGCCGTTGATGCTGAAGATTTTCTTTCCGGTCTCGCGATCCCGGACGAACTCCACACAACGCTGGCAGAAGATGCAGCGGTCGCGCTCCAGCCAGATCGTGTCCGACGCATGGTCGGCAACCCGCTCGGGGAACTGGTACGGGAATCGCGACACCACCATGTCCACTTCGTAGCCCACCGCCTGCAGCGTGCACCGGCCGGCCTTCTCACAGCTGGGGCAGTTGTGGTTGCCCTCGGAGAACAGCATCTCCACCAGCGCCTTACGCGCGTCGGTGATCTCCGGTTCGTCGACCTCCACCCGCATGCCGTCGCTGACCTTGACCACACAGGCGGCGGCGGCCGTGCCGTTGACTTTGACCGAACACACCCGGCAGGTGCCCAGGGCGGGATGTTCGGGCAGATAGCACAAGGTCGGGATGTAGACGCCCGCCGCGGCGGCGACATCGACGAGCGTACTGCCCTCCTCGCAGGTGACGGTTTTGCCGTCGATCTCGATCCGGATGGTCATAGCGACTCCTGCGGTGCGAGATCGGCAACGGCCTGGGCATAACCGGTCAGCTCAGCTTCTGGGTCGAAGGACGGCAGCAGGTCGCCGGCGCGCTCACGAAGCCGGGCCGAATAGATGTCCGGGAACTTGTTCAGCGTGGTCAGGATCGGATTGGGCGAGGTGACCCCCAGTCCGCATCGGCTGGTGCGAGCGACGATCCCACCCCAGGCAACCATGTCGTCGAGATCGGATCGGACCGCCCGACCCGCCGCGACCAGGCCGACCTTCTGTCGCAGTAACACGTTGCCCGCCCGGCACGGCACACAGATGCCGCAGGACTCATCGACAAAGAACTGCATGAAGTCCCCGACAATGTCGATCAGATCGCGTTCGTGGTTGAACACCATGAAGGAGCCGTTGCAGGACAGATCGTCATAGGCGAATCTGCGGTCGGCGTCGGCAGCCACCGAGAGCATCTCCCCGGATGGACCGCTGATCTGCACGGCCCGGGGGTTGTCGGCGGCGACGATGTCGAGCACGTCACGCAACGTAACCCCCCACTGCACCTCATAGATGCCGGGAGCGGCGCAGTCGCCGGCGACGCTGATCAGCCGGGTGCCGGTTGACCCTGGTACCCCCAGTGCCGCGAACCAGCCGGCACCCTCCTGCATGATCCGGCTCGCCGCGGCGAACGTCTCGACATTGTTGACCACCGTCGGCTTGCCCAGGAATCCGTGCTCGACCGGGAAAGGCGGTTTGAGTCGCGGCGTTCCCCGCTTGCCCTCCAAGGACTCGATGAGCGCGGATTCGTCGCCGCAGATGTAGGCTCCGGCACCCAACTGGATGCGGATGTCGAACCTGTCGCCGAGGATTCCATCTTCGCGCAGCTCCACCAGCTGCCGTGCCAAGTAGTCGCGCAGATATGCGTACTCCGCGCGAAGGTAGAGGATGCCTTGCCGGGCGCCAACACCGTGCGCCGCGATCGCCATGCCCACGAAGACATGCTTCGGGGAGTAGGTCAGCAACGCCCGGTCCTTGAAGGTCCCGGGCTC
Source organism: uncultured Actinomycetota bacterium (assembly GCA_963715905.1). Taxonomy (GTDB): domain Bacteria; phylum Actinomycetota; class Actinomycetes; order Mycobacteriales; family Mycobacteriaceae; genus Mycobacterium. The sequence continues at coordinate 270,802 of CAVQSX010000044.1, read as the reverse complement.
GCCCTCGTCGGCATTGCAGATGATGTACTTCTCGTCGCCGGCGGCCGCGCGGCAGAACTTCCATTTTTTGCCGGTGGGGAAACCCGCGCCGCCAAGCCCCCGCAGGCCAGACTCGGAGATGGTGGCGATCACGTCCTCGGGATTCATCGCCAGGCAGCGGCGCACCAATGCGCTGTAATCCGTTTCACCACAAAAGAACACCGGCCCCGACGTATGCAGGGTGGTGCGTGTCAGCGCGTCGACATACGCCACGTCGTCGCGCGGCAGGCCAGCCGGATTGGCGATCCGCGCCGGGGAGTCACCCCTTTTCAGTCCCTCGATGATCTCGCCGACCGAAGCCGGCGTCAGGTCTGTGAACACGACGTCGTCAATGAGCATTGCCGGTTCGTGGTCGCTCAACCCGATGCACGCGGTTTCAAATAGCCCGAAATCGGCCGACCCGGGCCCGCCGAAGCGTGTCCCGGTGTCGAGTTCCAGGGCCTCATACACTTGGCGGTGGCCGTGCATTTTCGCGATGACCGTGTTGCTCAGATAAATCCGGTGGCGACCCGACGGCGTGGTGTGGAAGAAATGGTAGAACGTCGCGGTCTCCAGAACATCCTCGACCGACAGCTCAAGCCAATCGGCTATCCCGGCGGCGGCTTCGGCGGAAATGTAGCCGGATTCGCGTTGCACATCCCACAAGACGTCGATGAGCCCGGTGCGGTCCGGCTCCCGCCCATTGAGAATCGTCGCAATATCCGAAGTCATCGTTGCTGCCAATGCTCCTCATGTTCGGCAGCGGACGACTCAACTCGTCCCGAACCACGTGAAATTCTCAACACCTCGCAGGCTACACCCGTGGGCTCCATAACCGCGCGAGGCCGCGTTCCCCCAGCCCGGAACGCGGTCCAGAGCTGCCAGCTGCACCACTCTGGCAACCCGGCGAGTTCCGTTGAGGGATGCGGGTTCCGGACTGGGCGGGTGAGCGCGGCAGCAGAGGAACAAGATATCCTCCGGGGATTGGGGACCAATGCCTCTAGGGGCCCTTGTCGGGATCTCCGTATCGTAGGGCCAGACAAAGGATCGGATGCCATCGGAGTCGGCGCAGCCTCCTGGGCCTATCGAATAATTTGGAGCGCCAGTGCCCGATGCCAAGGTCGACGATACTAAGATCGACATCGAACCCGCGAGCCAGCAGTTGAGCCGATTGCGCGACGACGTAGACGACCTCCTGGCGCGATTGTCCACAGCTGAGTCACTGTGGTCCCGGTGGCTCACCGGTGTGGCGCCCGAGAACCGATCAAGCGCCCGGAACATGTTGCACTATTGGGCAATTCGGCAACGTGATCTGCGTGACCTGCAGGCCCGGCTCGCTGCCTACGGGCTGTCCTCGTTGGGCCGCAGCGAGCCCCATGTTGAGGCCACCTTGCTCCTGGTGCGGTCGGCGATCTGTGCCATGCTCGGCGACACCTGGCAGCAGCCACCGCTATCCGGCGCCGGCGTCGATGACGGCCCCGAACTGCTCCACCACCGAACTCAGCAGCTACTGGGCCCTGAGCCGGTCAATCGCGTAACCCGCATCATGGTCACACTGCCCTCTTCGGCTGCCACCGACCCGGACTTGGTTCGTCAGTTGGTTGAACGGGGCGTGAACATCGCACGCATCAACTGTGCGCATGACGACGCCGAGGCATGGCGCTCGATGGCACGCCACGTCAAGCAAGCGGCCGAAGCGACTGGCCGAACCTGCTTGATCGCTATGGACCTCGGGGGACCAAAGCTGCGGACTGGACCGCTAGAACCCGGGCCACGCATTGTTAAACTCCGGCCATCCAGGAACGCACTTGGGCAGGAAACCGCTCCGGCCCGTGCCTGGTTGACTTCTGCGGAAGACCCGATCGACCCACCTGAAGCCGACATGATTTCACTGCCGGTGTCAGGGCAATGGCTCAACCGCCGCCACGACGATGACGTCCTGCATCTGCACGACACCCGCGGCTCGAAACGCAGGCTGGTACTGAAAGCCGTTGGTCAGAAACCGGGCTCCCCCGCTGGATTTATCGCGACTGCCGACAAGACCACCTACCTCGCCACCGGCACGGTCTTGCACGTCCACGGCATCGACGATTCCACACACCTCGGAGAACTCCCGCAAGCCGAACAGAGCCTGATCCTGCATCGCGGAGACATCCTCGAACTGACCAGAGACTGCTCGCCGGCGCCGCTGGCCACCGAGGGTGTCGCACGCATTGGTTGCACGCTGCCTGAGGTCTTCGAACATGCTCACATCGGGGAAAGCGTTTACCTCGACGACGGTCGGATCGGCGGCAAGATAGTCAGCGTAGATGCCGGGTTGCTGAGGTTGCGGATCGACCACGCCGCAGACGCGGGCTCCCGCCTGCGCGCCGGCAAAGGAATCAATGTGCCCGACGTCAACCTCCCGATCTCCGCCCTGACCGAGAAGGACCTGTCCGACCTGTCAACGGTCGTCGAGCTGGCCGATCTGGTCGAGATGTCTTTCGTGCGTGACCCTTCCGATGTCGAGCAGTTGCTGGACGCACTGAGTGGCCTCGGCGGCGACTCATTGGGCATCGTGCTGAAAATTGAGACCCGGCAAGCATTCGAACACCTTCCGCAACTGCTGCTGACGGCCATGCGGCATCCGCGCGTCGGCGTGATGATCGCTCGGGGGGATCTCGCCGTCGAGTGCGGATACGAACGCCTGGCCGAGTTGCAGGAGGAGATTCTGTGGCTGTGCGAAGCCGCGCACCTGCCCGTGATCTGGGCCACCCAAGTACTCGAACAGCTGACCAAGACAGGGAATCCCTCGCGCGCAGAGATCAGCGATGCGGCAATGAGCGAACGGGCCGAATGCGCGATGCTCAACAAGGGACCGTATATCAACGACGCAGTCGTCGTCCTCGACAGCATCCTTCGGCGAATGACGGATCACCACTACAAGAAGAACGCACTGCTCGGGTCCCTGCACTCCTGGCACCCAGGCTTGCGCCCTGACCAGCAGTGCAGAACGTGACTTCACTGCAATCGCTGCAATCGCTTCTTAGGGTCGAAATCCTCTGGTGGCCGGTGCCGTCGCGACCCATCCTGGGAAAGCGAAGGAGAGCGACAAATGCCGAAGAGTTGGTTGGTGATGGAGGGTGACGGACCCCCGGCTCCATTTCGCGCCCGACTGGCCGGGGCTGGGCGGCATCTGCCTGCGACCCATCTCACAACCGATGAACTGATGGCGACCACGCGTCATCACACACACATAGATCTGGAACGCCTGACCGGCATCCGCGAACGCCGGGTCTCGATCGGCGACGAAGACTCCTACAGTCTTGCCACCGCGGCCGCACGGGATTGCCTGATGAAGGCGAACGGGGATGCGGCGTCGCTCGACGTGGTAATCAGCTGCAGCATCACGAAGTTTCGTGGCGGCCTGACCCAATGGGTGGAACCGACGATGAGCGGTGCAGTCGCCCAAGCGCTCGGGGCAACGAAGGCGATGACCTTTGACCTCTCGAACGCCTGTGCAGGAATGCTGACCGGGGTCACGGTGCTCAACAATTGGATCCGGCAGGGCACCGTCGAACGAGGGTTAGTGGTGAGCGGCGAGTACATTTCGCAACTCGGTCAGAATGCGGCCCGGCACATCCGCAACATCATGAGCAAAGAACTCGCCTGTCTGACACTCGGCGACGCGGGAGCGGCACTTCTGCTTGAACGCGCCACCTCCGGGTCCGCCGGCATCAGCCTCACCGGCTTCACCACGGTTGCCGACTACAGCCGGCTGTGTCTTGCCTACCCGAAGGGGCATGATCCCGGTGCCCGGATGTTCACCGATTCTCGCGGGATCCAACGAGCGGCCATTGCCGACACCCCGCTATTGCTCCACGAGGTCCTCGATGCAGCCGGCATCGCGATGCACGACATCGATCACGTGATCACACATCAGACCTCGGCCCGCGCAATCCGCAAGGGAATGGCCGCGCTGTCCGATTCATTCGGTGACAGTCCGCAACACGACGCCGTAATCACCGTCGATCGCTACGGAAACACGGCGTCGACGACCCACACGGTAGCGCTCGTGGAGGAACTCGAAGCCGGGCGGATCCGGCCGGGCGAAACCATCGCCTTGATTGCCCTGGCATCGGGTCTGGAGATCGGCGTCGTTCTCCTCACCCTCGACGAGGAGTTGGTGGGCCGCTATGGGCACAGTCATTGAACGCCTCGACGTCAGCCGCGGTGGGTGGCGCACCCGTCATAGCGCACTTCATCTGGCGGTCGCAGCGGCCAAGACGTGTCTGCAGGGATCGGGTCGAGAGCCCGGCGACGTCGACCTTCTGATCAATACCGGCGTCTACCGCGACAAGAATCTGGCGGAGCCGGCCCTGGCTGCACTCATCCAGGAGGACCTCGGGGCCAACCCTGAGGACCCACACGACGACGCCCACGGCACCTTCTCGTTCGACATCGCGAATGGAACCTGCGGAATCCTCACTGCGCTGCAGATCGTCGACGGATTCCTGCGGTCCCACACCATCGATTGCGCCCTGGTCGTCGCGAGTGACGCTGACCCGGGCCGCGGGATGAGTGAGCACTTTCCGTTCTCCCCCGTCGGCGCGGCTCTGTTGTGCGACTGGAGCGACGACGACTCCGGACTCAGTCGTGTGCACTGGGTGAATGTCCCCGACGACGGTGAGAGCTTCCGCGCCACCGTCGGGCTCGAAGACTCGCGCAATGTGCTTCGATTCAGCGAGTCGGCCGCCCTCGACGAGCAATTCGCCGCCGCCGGCGCCCAGGCGGCCCATAGCTGCCTCGCGGACGCCGCGCTCGGCGTTTCCGACGTCGACGTCATCGTCGCTGCGCCGGCCCGGCACGGATATCGCGCGGCACTGGCCGCCAAACTCGCGGTCCCGGTGGAACGGATCGTCGTCGCGGACGACGAAAGCATGCATACCGCCTCGTTGGTAGCGGCACTCCGTGGTGCGGGCGAAGAACTCTCGCCCGGCGCCCGCGGTCTGCTCATTGCCGCGAGCGCGGGAGTCACCGCCGGTGCCGCTCTTTACCGCCAGGCGCCTCATCCGACGTGGCGGTCGAGATAAGGAGAATGTCTTGTCCAAACTCAATACGCACCAAGGCGTGGTCGTCGGCGTCGACGGCTCGCCCGGTTCTAAGGTCGCGGTCCAGTGGGGCGCGCGCGAGGCCGAATTACGCAATGCTCCGCTGACGTTGGTCCATGTCCTTCCGGCGACAGCGGGGAGATGGCTGGAATCGTCATTGGTTCCGGAGTGGATGCGAGGGCAGCGAGAACGAGGGCGACAGCTGATCGATGAGGCGCTCAAGATCGCGGAGGAAAGCTGTCGGCGTGGCCCAGCAAAGATCGACTGCGAAATGCCCTGTGCTATGACCGTTCCAGCTCTAGTCGACCTTTCTAAAGACGCCGACTTGGTTGTGGTGGGCTGCCTCGGTACCGGGACGTTACGGGGCCGTCATATGGGTTCGGTCAGCTCCGGACTTGCCTATCACGCGCATTGCCCGGTCGCGGTTATCCGCGATGGCGTCCAATTGACTGCCGATGCCGCACGGGCCCCGGTGCTGGTGGGAATTGACGGGTCGCCGGGGTCGGAGTTGGCGACCGCGGTCGCCTTCGATGAAGCTGCGCGCCGGAAGGTAGGGCTGACGGCCCTGCACACGTGGAGCGATGTGAGTGTGTTCGACAGCATCGTCAGTTTTGCGGGTCCCGGCTGGCCCGCGCTGCGGGCGAAAGAGGACGAGATACTGGCCGAGCGTCTGGCCGGCTGGGGCGAGCACTACCCCGATGTGCCTGTGCGCCGGATGATCGCGCGGGGTGAACCGGCCCGTCAACTCCTGGATGCATCCGAGTCGGCCCAGCTCGTGGTGGTCGGCAGCCACGGCCGCGGCGGATTCACCGGAATGTTGTTGGGCTCGGTCAGCGCGGCAGTGATGCTGTTGGCCCAGGTTCCGGTCATTATTGCCCGCGAACCGCGGGCCTGAATTAAGACCCGACGAACGGCCCCCGGGGCGAGGGACTTCCGTCCCTACCGTCGGGGTCCGTCAACTGGTCAGATTCAGGTGGCACCCAGGACGGCCCCGAGAGAGCGGAACCGATGACACCGAAGTCGCAGACGAGGTCGGGAACCACGATTGTGACCCTCACGATGAATCCGGCGCTCGACATCACCACGGACACCGATCGGGTCATTCACACCGATAAAATGCGATGCGGGCTACCCCGTTACGACCCCGGCGGCGGCGGAATCAACGTGGCGCGAATCGCCCATGTGCTGGGAGCGTCAGTATCGGCGCTCTTTCCTGCGGGCGGCCACGCCGGCGATAAGGTGACCGATCTTGTTGCTGACTCGGGGGTTCCGGTGCAGCGGATCACGGTGGCTCACTCCACCAGGGAAAGCTTCACCGTGGACGAGCGAAGGACCGGCCAGCAGTACCGATTCGTCCTCCCGGGCCCGCAGCTCACCGATGCCGAGCAGACCCAGTGCCTCGAAAAGCTTGGCATCGCAGCAGGTTCCGCGGACTTCGTGGTGGCGAGCGGCAGCCTGCCGCCAGGGGTGCCTGCCGACTTCTATCAGCGGGTCGCCGACATCTGTCGCGAGCGCGGTGCGCTGCTGATTCTCGACACCTCCGGGGCTGGCCTGCGACATATCTCGTCCGGCGTCTTTCTGCTCAAGCCAAGCGTGCGAGAACTACGCGAATGTGTCGGACGGGAACTCATCAGCGAGCCAGAGCAACTAGCCGCGGCGCGCGAACTCATCGACCGCGGCTGCACTCAGTTCGTCGTGGTGTCACTCGGGTCCCAGGGCGCTCTACTTGTTACACCACATGGAAGCCAACGCTATTCGCCTGTAATGGTGCCTCCGGGCAGCGGCGTGGGCGCCGGGGACGCCATGACCGCCGGCATCACCGTGGGCCTCAGCCGCGGTTGGCAACTCGGCAAGGCGGTGCGGCTCGGCATCGCCGCTGGGGCAGCCATGCTGCTCACTCCCGGCACCGCGCCCTGCACCCATGAAGATATCGAGCGGCTTTTCGAGATGGTCGCCGACCCAATAGACGTCGACGGAGACCAATGGTTGTCCGCCGAGGCAAGGACATCGCTATGACGTTGCAGGTCACCGTCGACGCGCGTTACCACGACGCGGTGATCTTCAACCTCGATGCTGTGTTGAGCGACATTGCGGGTGCTCGGGCGCTGGAGTCAACGATCAACCTGGTCCGAAAATTACTCGATGCCGGGGTTAGCACAGCCGTCCACTCGTTGCGCCCGGGCGGTCAGCAGCTCTTGAAATCCGCCGGAATTGGCGACCTTTTCGGCGTCTGTCTGCATGGATTGCCCGACGCGGCGCTCGTCGAAGCCACCCGCCGACTCGGTGTGCGTCCACAACGGTCTGTCGTCGTCGACGATGCCGGCGCCGGGATAGCGGCGGCCCAGGACAGCGGTTTCGCGCTCGTCATCGGCGTCGACCCCTCCGGGCACGCGGACCGACTACTGGGATGCGGCGCCGATGTCGTAGTTGCGGACCTGGAGGCCGTCGCCGTACGTATGGGCGACACCCGGATCTCGGACCTCCCCGATGCGGTGGAGTCATACGGTCAGATCATCGGCGTTCTGGGCGCCCGTGAGCCGGCGTTGTTTATCGACTACGACGGAACCGTGTCCCCCATCGTTGCCGATCCTGACGCCGCCACCCTCGTCGACGGAGCGGCCGAGGCGCTGGGGAGCTTGGCAGCGCAATGCCCCGTCGCCATCCTGAGCGGCCGCGACCTCGCCGATATCCGCACCCGGGTAGCGATTCCGGGCATCTGGTACGCGGGCAGCCACGGCTTTGAGTTAACCGAACCGGACGGCACCTATCACCGAAACGAAGCGGCGGCCGCCGCCGTTGGCGTCCTCGAGGGTGCGGCCGCCGAGTTACGCGCGAGCCTGGCGGAGATTCCCGGAGTGCGGGTGGAACACAAGCGCTTCGCCGTCGCGGTTCACTACCGCGAGGTCGCGCCGGAGCACGTCGGCCAGATCGTTTCTGCCACCCACAAACTCGGGCAGCGAGATGGTCTGCGCGTGACGAACGGGCGCATGCTGGTCGAGCTGCGTCCCGACATCGACTGGGACAAAGGGACCACGCTGGCCTGGATTCGCGATCGCATCGACGCTGCCGGCTCCCTGCTGCCGATCTACATCGGCGACGACCTCACCGACGAAGACGCTTTCGAAGCAGTTCAATTCGACGGCATCGGGATTGTAGTGCGCCACGACGAGGACAGCGACCGCAAGACGGCCGCCCGTTTCGCTCTGCAGAGTCCCGATCAGGTACGCGAGTTCGTCCAGCGCGGGTCGAATTGGCTGGCGAACAAACATCAGACGTCGGCCAAGTCTTGGGACTTCACGTATGAGGGGTATGACCCGCAGAGCGAGAAGCTGCGTGAGTCGTTGTGCACGCTGGGAAATGGCTACTTCGCAACCCGGGGCGCGGCGCCCGAATCGAAGGCTGACCAGGTGCACTATCCGGGCACCTATGCCGGCGGGGTTTACAACCGGCTCGTCGATGACGTATCGGGAACCACAATCGACAATGAGAGTTTGGTCAACCTGCCCAACTGGCTTGCCCTGACCTTCCGGATCGACGGCGGCAGCTGGTTCGACATCGATGCGGTCAGGGTGCTGTCCTACAGGCAGACGCTGGACCTTCGCGGCGCGATCCTGACCAGGGATGTGCGCTTCTGCGACGACGCCGGACGCACCAGTTCGCTGACCCAGCAACGATTCGTTGCGATGCACATGCCCCACGTCGCTGCCCTTCAGACGAAGATCGTCGCCGAGGACTGGTCAGGGAAAATCGAGATTCGATCGACGCTGGACGGCAACGTCACGAACTCGCTCGTCGAGCGGTATCGGGATCTGGCCAACGATCATCTTGGAGTGCTCGAAAAGCGGGAGATCGATGACCACTCGGTGCTGCTGACAGTTCAGACGACCCAATCGCGCATACCGATTGCCATGGCGGCGCGAAGCATCGTGTGGCGTGACGGGACTCCCGTCCCGGCTAGCTACCGCCTGGTCGACCAGGCGGCGGAAATCGGGCACGATATCGCCGTCGAGCTCTCTCTCGGTGATGCATTGACGATCGAGAAGGTCGTCACCCTCTTCACCGGGCGCGATGCCGCGACATCCGAACCTGCTGTCGAAGCCCAGCGCTGGCTGAGCCGACTCGGCCGATTCGCCGAATTGCGCGACGGGCACGCGACCGAATGGGCACACCTGTGGGAGCGCCTGTCCATCGAATTCGACGATTTCACGGACGAATTGCGCATCCTCCGCCTGCATCTCCTGCACCTGCTGCAGACGGTTTCGCCAAACAGTTGTGACCTCGATGTCGGGTTGCCCGCGCGCGGACTGCACGGTGAGGCATATCGTGGGCACATCTTTTGGGACGAGCTGTTCATCTTCCCGGTACTCAACTTACGGCTGCCCATGATCACCCGTTCGCTGCTCGGATACCGATACCGACGCCTGCCCGAGGCGCGTCAGGCCGCGATAGCGGCCGGCTATTCCGGTGCGATGTTCCCGTGGCAATCAGGTAGTGATGGCCGTGAGGAAAGCCAACGCCTGCACCTCAATCCGCGCAGCGGCCGGTGGAACCCCGACTCGAGCGCTCGTGCGCACCACATCGGCATCGCCGTCGCCTACAGCGCGTGGAACTATTACCAGGTCACCGGGGATCTCGCCTACTTGATCGACTACGGCGCGGAGATGCTAGCCGAGATCGCGCGCTTCTGGGTAAGCAGGGCGACCTACGACCAAGAACGCAATCGCTACAGCATCCGCGGTGTCATCGGGCCCGATGAATTCCATTCGGGCTACCCCGATGCACCTTACGACGGCATCGACAACAACGCCTACACCAATGTGATGGCGGTCTGGGTGATCATGCGGGCTTTCGACGCGCTGAGTCTGCTACCGCTGCCGAACCGACTCGACCTGTTGGAGAAGCTCGGACTGCACAATGCAGAACTGGCGCACTGGGATGACGTGAGCCGGCGGGTGTTCGTCCCGTTCCACGACGGCATCATCAGCCAATTCGAGGGATACGGCGAATTGGCTGAACTGGACTGGGATGGCTACCGGCAGAAGTACGGCAACATCCAACGCCTAGATCGCATCCTGGAGGCCGAGAGCGACGATGTCAACCGCTACAAGGCCTCCAAGCAGGCCGACGCGCTGATGCTGCTCTACCTGATGTCGGCAACGGAGTTGTGTGAGTTGCTCGACCGGCTCGGCTACCGCTTCCTGTCCGACGATGTCCCAAAAATGGTCGATTACTACCTGGCCCGCACGTCGCACGGGTCGACGCTGAGCGGTGTGGTGCATACCTGGGTGCTCGCACGGGCCAACCGGGAGCGAGCGTTGGAATTTTTCCAGCAGGCGCTGAACTCCGACGTTTCCGACATCCAGGGTGGCACCACGTCCGAAGGCATCCACCTGGCGGCCATGGCCGGCAGTGTCGACCTCATGCAGCGATGCTTCACCGGCATGGAAACCCGGTCCAACCGCATCATCCTCTCCCCGCATTGGCCGGAAGCACTTGGCGTGCTGGCATTCCCGATCCACTACCGCGGTCTGCACATGCACCTGCGGGTCAGCGGAAAGGGCGTGATCATCAGTTTGGATCCACGCGACGCCGCTGGAGTCGAAGTGGAATGCCGTGGTCAATTCGTTCAATTGATGCCTGGGACAACTGTCCGATTCCCCGGCTGACCGTTGCTCCGAATGCGCTGCGGTACGCTCGCAATTCGCGCGACGGCGAGCACCGGGAGGGAACGCATATGTGGTCATCATGCCCGGCGGTGGTGAACGGTCCCATCGACCGGTGATTGTTCATCCGGCCAAAGCCAGCAGCAACTGGCTGACCCGCAATGTGTGGGTGTTGTCGGCTGTGTCGTTCCTCCAGGACGCCGCCAGCGAACTCCTGTACCCGCTGCTGCCGATCTACCTCACCGCAGTTCTCGGTGCGCCGCCTGCCGTCGTCGGAGCCGTGGAAGGCGCGGCCGAGGGAGCGGCGTCGCTGACAAAACTGACTGCTGGACCACTCGGGGACAGGTTTGCGCGGCGTCCTCTGATCACGGCGGGCTACGGGATGGCCGCGCTCGGCAAAGTGATCGTCGCGGTCGCCGGTGCGTGGCCCGGGGTGCTGACCGGACGCGTGGTCGATCGGGTCGGCAAGGGTATCCGGGGTGCGCCGCGCGACGCACTGCTCGTCGACGGAATCGATGAAACCAACCGCGGCCGCGTGTTCGGGTTTCACCGCGCGATGGACACGCTTGGAGCGGTTGTCGGACCGTTGATCGGGCTTGTCGGGTACGAGTTACTCGACCATGAGATTCCGCCGTTGCTATACATCGCGATCGTTCCGGCCGTCCTGAGTGTGGCCCTTGTCGCGTTGGTGCGGGAGCGTCCCCGAACGGTTGAGCGCGCACCGCGACCGCCGGTGTCAGCGGCTCTGCGTGCGTTGCCGAGTCGATATTGGCGGGTGGTCGTCCTGCTGGCGGCTTTCGGCGTTGTCAACTTCCCGGATGCCCTAATTCTGTTGCACCTCAACCAGATCGGATTCTCCGTAGCTGAAGTGATTCTGGCCTACGTGGGGTACAACGTGGTGTACGCGTTGGGCAGTTACCCGGCCGGGTCGCTCGCTGACCGCATCCCGAGACGAACGGTGTTCGGGATCGGCATGGTCTTTTTCGCGGCCGGCTACCTCGGGCTCGGACTGACCACAGACAAAGTCTGGTCCTGGCTAATCCTCGGGTTATACGGACTGTTCGCCGCGTGTACGGATGGCGTCGGAAAGGCGTGGATCTCCGGACTGGTTCCCGCCGAGCAGCAGTCGAGCGCGCAGGGCATATTTCAGGGCGCGACGGGCTTCGCGGTCTTGTCGGCGGGTCTGTGGGCCGGGCTGCTATGGGGGGCAAGAGGCCAACTCCCGCTGTTGATCTCAGGAATCGCCGCCGCATTTTTTGCGGCGATCCTCCTCATTCTCTCTGTCGGTGCGTGGATTCGCGCTAGATCCGCAGCCGGGGACGAGTAGCGTTGCGCGAGTGCGCCAAGTCGAACTTTCCGCGATCACCATGACCGCCGCGTCGCTGGCCGCCCACCGACCGCCCAAGGTCGACATGTCGGTTGTCCCCCGTTGATGGACGACGTCGACTCGACGCGGCCGGACCGCAACCTTGCGGTGGACTTCTACCGCGTATCGGGCGTGGTCCTCATTGTGCTGGGGCATTGGCTGGCCGGATCGGTGACCTACCACGACGGATCTTTCGGTCGGCAGAACCCATTGGTCGACCTGCCTTGGACGCAGTGGCTGACCTGGCCATTCCAGGCCGTCCCCACCTTCTTCCTGGTGGCCGGCTACGCCGGCGCCGTCTCCTGGACGCATCGGCGCGACGCCGGCGGTGCATCGCACCAGACCTGGCTTCGCCACCGGCTGGCCCGGGTCCTCGGGCCGACGGCGGTGTATGTCGCGCTGGTGTCGGTCGCTGTGGTTGGTTCGAGCGGCTACGGGGTTTCCGGTTCGGTGCTGGAGTACGCCGGCTGGGCGGTGGCGATGCACCTGTGGTTCCTAGCCGTGTACCTGGCGGTGGTGTCCCTGACGCCGATTGCGATTGCCGCGCAACGCCGGTGCGGGCTTTTGGTGCCGGCGGTACTGATGTTGGGGGTGGTGGCGGTGGACGCCGCCACCCTCGGCGCCCACGTACCCTACCTGGGCTGGCTGAACTACCTGATCTGCTGGGGAGCGTTCTATCAGCTCGGAATCGCCTGGCACGGTGGGCTCTTGGCGGGTCGCAGACCCCTGCTGATCGCCGCCGCATCGGCGGCCACGCTGACGCTACTGATCTGGCTGGTGCACTATCCGGTCAGTATGATCGGTGTTCCCGGCCAGACCGTCGACAACACGACGCCACCCAACGCGGCATTGTTGGCGTTCGGCTGCGCACAGAACGGAATAGTGATGGCACTTGCGCCGGCGCTTAACCGTGCATTGCGCGGCGGTGTTGTCCGGCGCGTACTTTCGGTGGCCAACAGCAATGTGATGGCCCTGTACCTGTGGCACATGATTCCCGTTGTCATCGTGGCGATCGTCGGCTATCCGGCCGGCCTTTTGCCGCAGCCGGCCGAGGGAACCGCCGACTGGTGGCTGGCCCGACTGCTGTGGGTGGCAATCCTGTGCCTCGTGACGGCATTCGAGATGGTGCTGCTGTGGTGGGGGCGCCGCTTTTTCGGCGCCCCGCTGCCCACGCTCGGTATCCCACTCGCAGAACGCTGGGTCGAACCGGTCACGCTGGCTGGCGCCGCGATGGCGGCGTACGGCCTGGCTTTTCTTGCCGCCCAAGGGTTCGCCCCCGACGGGCACTATCCGTGGATTGCCGCGCTGGCCTTCATCACCGGGGTTGTGCTGGTGGCGTTTCGGGCTGATCCCACACATAAAAGTCGGGCAGCGGGCGTTGACAGATCGCGTGTGCTTCGGCTGCACTGACTCCGAGCAGACGCAAAACGCTCTCCGTCACCGTGTCGGCGGCCGATGCCCCGTCGCGGTCGGGATCTTCCCGCAGCAGTCCGCCGAGTCCCAGCAATGCGCCCCCGGCGATAGCAAGCGCAAGTTCCGGGTCATCGATGCGAAACCTCCCGGCGGCGGCAGCGGCCTTGATGTCACGCAGTGCGCGAGGGGCCAGGCCGCGCTCCGACGACAACAGGGCCGGCCCGTTGGCCAGCAAGATCTCGCTCTCTTGCGGGCGTTGACGAAACAGCCGGCCAGTCAGCCGGAAGCTGGTAGCAAACGTCTCGGCAGGATCCTCGATCGATGCGGTGAGCCGGTCCAACATCGCTCCGTGCGCGTCGAGCACATCGGCGACCGCGGCCTCGAACAGCTCCTCCTTGCTGTCGAAATGGTTGTAGAACGAACCCATCCCGACCTCGGCGGCCTGGGTGATCTCCAGCACCGGCACATTGACCTTGCCTTCGGCGATAAACCGTTGCGCGGCCTTGACCAGTGCCGCCCTGGTGCGCTGCTTGCGCAGCTCCAAGCGGTTGGGCGGCTCCGAGTGATCCGGCATGGCGCTCATCTCCCGCTTCGTGGCCCTTCGCTCGATCTTGGCACCCTGGCAGTATAAATCACTTTTGACGATTTCGTCAGAAGTCTTGACTGACCGCTGAGCTCATATGTGACGATTTCGTCAGTTAACTTGGGAGATGATGATGAGCCCGGAGATCGGCGGCGGCCAGCACGCGCATAAAGACCTGCACAGCGAGCAGGGAGCGCTGCCCGGCGAACACCCGGGCCGGTCTCGGAATCCGGTGATCAAGGTCCTCGACATCGCCTGGCTGGAGTTCGAGAAGCCGGACCTGACGCGCGCCGAGGCGTTCGCGCGGGCTTTCGGCTTCCACACGGCACAGCGCGGTGCCGACGAGCTTCAGTTGCGCGGCACCGACGCGGGCGCGCCCTGCGTGATCGTGCGCCGCGGACCACGTACGCGATTCGCCGGCGTGGCGTTTCGGGCCGCGCGACGAGGTCGACGTGCTGCGGCTGGCCGACAAATTCGGCGCCCACGCGCGGCCGCTGCCGGAGAGCATCGGCGGCCTGTCGGTCGACCTGGTCGATCCCAGCGGCATCCCGGTGCGCGTGGTCGCGGGCATGCACGAGCTGCCGGAGTTGCCGGGCCAACAGCCGCACATCTTCAATTTCGGACACGACCTGCAGCGCGCCAACACCACCCAGCGTCCCCCGCGGGTGCCCGCACGGGTGCAGCGCCTGGGCCATCTGGTGCTGCAGTCGACCAAGTACCTCGAGACGCTGAACTGGTATCTGGACAACCTGGGCATGATCGTCAGCGACTTCCTGTTCTTCCCCGGCCAGCGCGACCGGGGGCCGACGATGAGCTTCATCCGCTGCGATCGAGGTTCCACTCCGGCCGATCACCACACGCTGGCGATCGCGCTGGGTCCGGCCAACCGCTACGTCCACTCGGCGTATCAAGTCAGCGATCTCGACGCCCTGGCCGCCGGCGGCGAATACCTCAGGGAGCGTGGCTATTTCCGGTCCTGGGGCATCGGCAGGCACATCCAGGGCAGCCAGATCTTCGACTACTGGCGCGATCCCGACGGATTCCTGGTCGAGCACTTCGCCGACGGCGACATGTTCGACAACACCGCTCGAGCCCGGCTGGGCGCCGTTCACCGCGTCCGGATTGGCCCAGTGGGGGCCGCCGGCGACCAGAGACTTCCTCGGAACCGACCCGAAATCAGCTCGCCACGAACTGCGTCTCGATGATCACCGCGCTTCGCGACAAGCAACGAATTCGATATCCGCCGCCTCATCGGCCTACTGAAAGTAGCCCCCTCATGACCGTTTCCGTCCTGCGCACCGCCGACGCCTGGTGGGTCAAGACTCCCGACGGCGCCGCGCAAGATCGACACCGCCGCGACCACAACCGCTGCAGCTGCTGGCCGACCGCGCCGCGATCGACGCTGCCGCCGCCGGCGCCGACACTGTGCCGTGGACAGTCTGGACGCTGCTCTCACCGGTGACCAGGCCGTGCCGAGTGGTGGCTCAGATGACCAACTTCGAGTCGCATGTCAGGGACGCCGGCATGGACCCGGCGTCGGTTCCGCTGACCTTCTTCCGCAAGGCGTCCGCGTCGATCACCGGTCCGTTCGACGACATCGTCAAACCCGCACACGTCAGACTGCTGGACTACGAGGTGGAGATCGGGCTGGTGATCGGACGCGCAATCCCAGTCGGCACCAGCATTTCCGACGCCAACCTGGCCGAATTCATCGCCGGACTGGTTGTCACCAACGATGTTTCGGCCCGCGACATCCAGCTCCCGCAGACCCAGTTCTACGAGGCCAAGTCCTATCCGACGTTCACCCCGGTCGGGCCGGAGCTGGTGCTGCTGGATGCCGAGGAGCTCAAGCGATTCGGCGACCTGCGGCTGCGTCTGAGCGTTAACGGCAGCGAACGGCAGAACGCGCTGGTCGAGGGCGACATGCTGTACCGGCCGCTGCAGGCGCTGCAGTCGCTCACCCGGTTCCAGGAGCTCGCCGCCGGCGACCTGATCCTCACCGGCACCCCGGTCGGCACCGCCCTGAGCGCGCCGCCGAAGCCGGTGGAGATCATCGGAAACCTGTTGCCGCCCGCGGTCAAGTGGCGGGCGTTCTTCAAGCGGCAAGCCGGCAACCCGAAATACCTGCAAGACGGCGACATCGTGGAGGCCTCGGTGGCCACCGACGACGGAGCCATCGACCTCGGAACCCAGCGCAACACAGTCCGATACGCGTGACCGACGCGGCGTTTCGGGTTGCCGGGCACGTGCCGGTGGTCATCGTCGGTGCCGGACCGACCGGCATCACCGCCGCCACGCTGTTGGCGCAGTACGGCGTGCGACGCCTCGTCCTCGACCGCTGGCCGGGCGTGTACCCGCAGCCGCGGGCGGTGCATCTGGACGACGAAATCTACCGCATCTTCGCGCGGCTCGGCATCGCCGACGAGTTCGCCGCGATATCGCGGCCCACGCTCGGTCTGCGCCTGCTCGACAACGATTCAAGGTGCTTGCCGAGTTCAACCGCGACCCCTCCCACAGCGTGCACGGCTTCCCCCAGGCCAACATGTTCGACCAACCGGAGTTGGAGGCGCTGCTGCGGGCCAATCTCAAGCGGTATCCCGAGCGCCCAATTACGCGGCAACGCCGAGGTAACCGCGGTCACCGAACACGAACGGCGCGTACGCGTCACCTTCACCGACCGCCGCGACGGCAGCGCTCACCTCGTCGACGCCGACTATGTGCTGGGCTGCGACGGCGCCAACAGCATTGTGCGCGCCCAGATTGGCTCAGCCATGCGCGATTTGCACTTCGAGCAGCGCTGGCTGGTCGTTGATGTGGCCACCGACGCCGACCTGCGGCAGTGGGACGGCGTGCACCAGGTGTGCGATCCGGTTCGCGCGGGCACCTACATGCGCATCGGACAGACCCGCTATCGGTGGGAGTTTCGATTGCTGCCCGGCGAGAGCGCCGACGATTTCGGCACGCTGCACGCGTTGCGGCCACTGATCGCGCCCTGGACCGCCGGCGTCCCGGACAGCGATCTGACGCTGCTACGCGTCACCGAGTACACGTTCCGCGCGCAAATCGCCGACCGGTGGCGCCGCGGCAACGTCTTCATCCTCGGCGACGCCGCACACCTCACTCCCCCGTTCATCGGTCAGGGCATGGGCGCCGGACTGCGCGATGCGATGAACCTCGCGTGGAAAATCGCCGGAGTTCTCCACGGCACCCTCGCGGCCGACGTTCTCGACAGCTACGACCAGGAGCGCAAACCGCACACCCGGAGCATGATCCGGCTGGCCCTCAACGTCGGCCGGTCGATGACCGGAGGTGGCCAGCTCGGCAACTTGGCGCGCCGAGTAGTGCTGCCCCGGCTGCGACTGGCTGCCCGGCCTGCGTGACAAGGTCGTCGACTCCACTACGCCAGCGCTGAAACGTTCGGCGCTCGTGTGCAAATCCCGCCGACGACGCCAACTGCCGGGCACGCTGTGCCCGAATCCACTGCTGCGCGAAGGTCAACGGCTTGACGACTTACTTGACAACGGCTTTGCCTTCATCACCACCGAACCCCTGGACGCCGCCCACGACGAATGGCTCACGCGACGCGCAGCCGTGGTGCTGGTGGCCGAACACGACAGCGAACTCGAGAAGTGGCTGCGCCGCGGGCACGCCACGGCAGCTATCGTGCGTCCCGACCGGACGGTCATGTGCGCCGGGCGCGACCCCGCTGCCCTGTGCGCGTGGACAGCCACCGTCCTTCGTGGCGGGTAAACCGTGGCTTCAGCCAGACGCTGACGACGGCCGGGCGACGATCACAGGTATCCGGACGGAGTGCAAGACTGTGTTGCTGACCGAGCCCAGCAGCATGCCGGTTAAACCACCTCGGCCGTGACTGCCCACGACGAGAAGCTGGGCAGATTTTGAGTTTTCGACGAGCTGTCGCGCCGGCCGATCGCGCACGACGAGTCGCTGCACCGTCACGTCGGGGTAGCGTTCTTGCCAGCCCGCCAGGCTTTCGGCGAGACTGCGCTGCGCTTCCGCTTCCACCGCCGACCAGTCCAATTCCGGAAGTTCGCTCGTCGTGACGTCACTCCACGCGTGCAAGGCCATCAGGTCGACGCCGCGACGAGACGCTTCGGCGAACGCGAGCTCCGTCGCGAACTCAGAAGCCGGCGAGCCGTCGATTCCCACCAGGACAGGGTGCTGCGGATCCGGCATAATCTTCGTCACGAATGACTGCGACCGGACAACTCGCCTGCCGCACCACGTTCGAACTGACTGAACCGAGCATGCCCCGGGCCAGCATTCCTCGTCCGGAGCTGCCCACGACGATCATCTCTGCCTCGTCGGACATTTTGATCAGTGCCGACGCCGGGGTCGAATACACCATTTCCCTCTTGATGGCGACCTTTCGGTCTGCCGGCATCGCATCTTCCGCGATCTTGATCGCGTGCATGACGGCCTTCTTACCCTCGTCTTCCAGCCCCACCGCTAAAGAATCAGGGTATGGAACTGGTGGCCAGGTCGCCATGGGGGTCACCACCGCGTGGACGATGGTCAGTGGAATGTTTCTCATCGCC
Organism: uncultured Actinomycetota bacterium; assembly: GCA_963715905.1. Lineage (GTDB taxonomy): Bacteria > Actinomycetota > Actinomycetes > Mycobacteriales > Mycobacteriaceae > Mycobacterium. The sequence goes on along the minus strand of CAVQSX010000044.1, from coordinate 252,110 downwards.
GCGTCACGGGCCGCCCAACATGCGGCCGCATCCGATGCGGGCGAGCCGTCGACGGCGACGACGATGCCGAGATGTTTGACAGATGCCGACATTTCGTTCCCCCGCATTGGTTTGGATTTCGTGATCTGGGTCCGTCAAATGCGAGCATACAAAGCGGCACCGTAATCAGTCGTGAGGCTTTAGTCCTCAACTGTTAGAGTCAGAGAACCTTCGCTGGAACCGTTTGAGGCTATTTTTGTGGGATTGTCCGAGGGGCCCAACCCGTCCTCGGCAAAGCCTCAGTGGCTAATCCACCGACGTCATCGGCCGGCTTTTGTCACGAGCGCGGTAGTGTCACGAAGTCGATAAGCTCTTCGACCCGGCTGATCAGCTCCGGCTCCAGGTCGGTCCAGTTGCGCACCCGCGAGCGGATGCGCCGCCAGGCGCTGGCGATGTCGGCCTGGCTAGCGTGCGGCAAGCCGAGAGCCTGACACGCGCCGTGCTTCCACTCCGTGTGCCGCGGCACGTTGGGCCAGTCCGCCAGCCCCACCCGCTGGGGCTTCACCGCCTGCCAGATGTCGACGTAGGGGTAACCGACGACCAATGTGTCAGCGCTACCGGGACCACGGCGCACCGCGTCGGCGATCCGCGTCTCCTTGGAACCCGCGATCAGGTGGTCAACGAGGACCCCGAGACGGCGCCCAGGACCTGGCCGGAACTCCGCCACGATTCCGACCAGGTCGTCGACACCGCCGAGGTGCTCGACGACGACCCCCTCGATCCGCAGGTCCTCGCCCCATACCTGCGCGATCAGTTCGGCGTCGTGGCGGCCCTCGACATAGATTCGGCTGGCGCGGGCCACCCGGGCGCGGGCGCCCGGCATCGCAACCGATCCGGATGCCGTCCGGCCCGCCGCGGCGGGTGCAGGCCGGCGCGGCGCGGTGAGGATCACCGGACTGCCCTCGAGCAGATACCCAGGACCGAGCGGAAAGCCCCGGGTGCGACCGTGCCGGTCTTCCAGGTCGATGCGGCCGTATTCCACTCGCACCACCGCGCCGACGTAGCCGGTTTCGACATCTTCGACGACCATGCCGAGTTCCACCGGATGCTCGGTCGAGCGAGGCTTGCGCCTTCTCGAGAGGAGCACATCGGTTCCATAGCGATCAACCACCGAACGATCTTAGAGAGTGTCGCGGCCAAATATCGTAAGACGCGCCGAAGTCGTCAGCCCTTACCGTCGGCTTGCGGCGACGGTTTGACTGGGGCGCCGCAGGCCTTCAGATAATCCGTAAAATTCCAGGTCTTCAAAAAGTCTTGCCCCGCTTGCAATCCCTGTTGGTATAGGGCCTCGCGTTGCTGCGCGGTGATATCGAAATCGATCGAACTCACGTCGTTGGCGGGTACGAAGATGGTCCGCCGCACCGTGCACGGATCGTCGATATAGGAGTTGTCCTGATTGCTCACCAATGTCTCGATGGCCGCCAGCCCCAACGACACTGGCCCGTGTACCGGGTGGGTGGGCGGAATACCGGGACGTGCCGACAGCCGGATCCCGAATGTCGGCCAGCGCGGCTGGGCATCGGGCCGATCGAATAGCTCGACCGGAAAATTCGATAGCAACCCACCGTCGACCCAGGTGGCGCCCCCCACCCGTACCGGCTCGAAGACGTACGGAATCGCCGCCGACGCGTGCACCGCACGTGCTACCGAGAACTTGTCCGGGTCGATGCCGTAGGACTCGAGGTCCCACGGAATGCGGACCAGCTGGCGTCGCGACAGGTCGCTGGCGGTCACCACCAGCGACCAGGCGAACTGGTCGGGCTCTTCACCGGTACGCAGGTCGGCGAAGGTGCGCACGCCCAGGTCGGCGAGCAAGCCGGTGAGTAGCTGTTCGAGGTAACCGCCCCGGTAGACACCGTCGGACACCAGCAGCGAAAGTCCCCCGCCGATCAGCGGCACGTGCCCGATCAGGTTGCGGTCCAGGAACTTTCGATAGTCAATGCTGCGCATGATTTCGGCAAGCCGGGTCAGCGGTTCACCCGCAACCTGCAGGGCCGCCACCAGGATGCGACGATCGCGCCTGCGCTGGTGCCCGCAACGCGCGGAAACCGGTAGCCGGCCGCGGCCAGCGCGTCCACCGCTCCGACCAGCCCGATGCCCCGGACGCCGCCGCCCTCGCAGACCAGATCGACCGACTTCGAACCGGTTCCCTGAGGGCTCACATCTTCAGCCTACCTTTGGGGGAAACAAAAGCGGTCTCGGCGAGCATGCGCCGCAATCATGCTCGATACGCTGCCGTGCTCTTTTCGCAGCCGGCTTGGCGACGGCGCCCGGCCTTGTCGGCATCTCTGAAATCGTTGACCGGTTGGCCGATGGCACGGCAGCCGCGAGTCGAAGCGTTCAAGAAATCCGTTGACCGTCGACCCGAAAGAAATGCACGTGGCCAGGTTCGGGATGCAGACGAACCCGGCTGCCCTTTTCGGGTGGATTACGGCCGTCGGCGCGTGCGACGACGTGCTGATCGATAACCTTTCCGGCGTCGGTGATTCGGCCGTAGAGGTACGCCTCCGCCCCGAGCTCTTCAACCACGTCGATCTCCATTTCAACCCCGAGGCTGCCTGACTCGAAATGCTCGGGCCGCACTCCGACAACCACCTCACTCGCCGTGCCCGCGATCTCACGTGGCAGTTGGATCGGCCAATCCCCGAGCAAAACAACGGAACCCGTAATCGGGCGAGTGAACAGGTTCATCGCCGGCGATCCGATGAACCCGGCGACAAACACATTGCCGGGGTTGCGGTAGAGCTCGCGAGGCGCCGCGAACTGTTGCAACACGCCGTCCCGCAACACCGCGACTCGATCGCCCATGGTCATGGCCTCGACCTGATCGTGGGTGACGTAGACCGTGGTGGTGCCGAGCCTGCGTTGCAAAGCGGCGATCTCGTTGCGGGTTTGCACGCGCAGCTTCGCGTCGAGATTGGACAGCGGCTCGTCCATCAGGAACACCTGTGGGCGGCGCACGATCGCGCGGCCCATCGCCACCCGCTGGCGTTGCCCGCCGGACAGGTCTTTGGGTTTGCGATCCAGGTATGGTTGCAGGTCAAGCATTTTCGCCGCGGCCAACACCCGTTCGCGGATCTCGGCCTTCGGAGTCTTTCGATCTTCAACGCGAACCCCATGTTCTGCGCGACCGACATGTGCGGATACAGGGCGTAGTTCTGAAATACCATCGCGACGTCGCGATCCTTGGGATCGAGGTGGGTGACGTCGCGGCCGCCGATCCGGATCACCCCGGAATCCACCGTTTCCAAGCCGGCGAGCATCCGTAGCGACGTCGTCTTGCCGCATCCCGATGGCCCGACCAGAACGACGAACTCGCCATCGCCGACCGCTAGGTCGAGGTGATCCAGGGCGGGCTGCTCCGCGCCCGGGAATTGGCGTGTCGCTTGCTCGAAGCTCACCGAAGCCACGGCGGAATACCTCTGCTTTCGAAATCCACGGTCACAGGCTCACCCGTTGAGCCCCGTGACGGCGATGCCGCGGACGAATGAGCGTTGCGCGATCGCGTAGATGATCACCAGCGGCAGCATGATGAGCATCGACATTGCCATTATCAGCGGCCATCGGGCGACGTACTCCCCCCGCATCCGGACCAGGCCCAATGTCAGCGTGGCCAAGCTGTTGCGTTGAATCATCAACAGCGGCCACAGGAAGTCGTTCCACACGTTGACCCACGTCAGCACCGCAAGCACCGCTACCGCGGGCCGTGCGTGCGGCAACAGGATCCGCCAGTAGATCTGCCAGGGCGTGCAGCCGTCGAGTATCGCGGCTTCCTCGAGGTCGGTCGGCAGGGTACTGAAGAACTGCCGCATCAGGTAGGTGCCGAACGCGCCACCGAACAGCCCGGGCACGATCATCGCCCACGGTGTGTCCGTCCACCCGAGGACGCGCATGATGATGAACTGCGGGATCACCGTCACGGTGAGCGGCACCATCAGCGTGCCCAGGTAGAGCACGAACAATGTGTCCCGCCCACGGAAATGTAGCCGCGCAAAAGCGTATCCGGCCAGCGAGCAGAAGAACACCTGTCCGGCCGTGATGGATCCGGCGTAGAAGACGGTGTTGAAGAACATCCGCCAGAAGGGCATCAGCGTGAATACCTCGGTGTAGTTGGACCACCGTGGGTGCGCGGGAAATAGGATGGGTTCGCTGATCTCGCCGCCACTTTTCAGCGAGCCGGACACCGCCCAGGCAATGGGGAATAACCAGCACCAGGAAATGGCGAGCAGCGCGGTGTAAACCAAAACTGCGCGGAACACGCGGCGCTTGAACAGGAGCTCAGCCGATGCCACTGGCGGCCTCCGTTGACCGTTGCCGCGAGAGCCGCAGCTGCAACACCGTCAGCACCAGCAAGATGGCGAACATCACCCATGCCAGTGCCGACGCGTAGCCGAACTCCAGGAATGAGAATGCGTGCTGGAACAGCATGATGCCCAAAACGTAGGTCGCGGTTTCCGGGCCGCCATTCGAGCCGTTTAGAACGTAGATCAAGTCAAATGCCTGGAACGCGTGGATGATCGATATGACGACCACGAACGTCACCGCGCCGCGGATCAGCGGCACCGTGATGGAGACGAACTGCCGGATCCCGCCCGCACCGTCGATCTTGGCCGCTTCGTAGACCGTCTCCGGAACGCCTTGCATCGCGGCCAGCAAGATGACAGCGGCGAACGGGACGGCGCGCCACACGCTGACCACACACAACGAGAACATCGCCCATCGGGGTTCGACCAGCCACGGGATCGGGCCCACCCCAATCCAGCCGAGCATGATGTTGAGCAGCCCGCTGTCGGTGTTGAAGACGAATTGCCAAACGACAGCCATCACGACCGACGAGATAGCCAGCGGCATAAAGACAATGGTTCGAACGATACCGATGCCCTTTACTTTCTGGTTCAGCACGCCGGCGACGACCAAGCTGATCAGAACGGTCGGCACGACCGTCCCGACCGTAAAGATCGCCGTGTTGCGGATCGCGATGAGAAACAGCGGATCGGACGCGAAGAGCTCGCGGAAGTTCGTCAGGCCGACGAACTTCGGCGGATTGAACACGTCCCACCGCTGAAAGCTCATGTACAGCGAAAACCCGAGGGGAAACAGCAGGAACACCGAGACCGCGGCCAGGTTCGGTGCAACAAACAGGCGACCGGCCCAGGCGCGTCGGCGCCATGGGCGGGGGCCTGCGGAAGTGTCGATCGACGTCATGGAGCGCGCAGCACCTCGTCGACGTCGTGCGCTAACCCCGCAAGCGACGTCGCCGGACGGGATCCACGCAGTACCGGTCCGAACTCGCGGTCCATCAAGGCCACCACCTTTTCCCATGCCGGGGTGACCGGTAAAGCGTCCGAGTGGTCAGGCCCGGTGGTGAGCACGGCTAGATTGCGAACCCGGTGGTGGGCCTTGGCGAAGCCGTCCGAGTTGAGCGCGGACCGCAGCGCCGGTGCGAACAGGCAGGATTCCCCGATGATCTTCTGCCCGACCGGTCCAGCCGCGAACTTCACGAACTCCCAGGCCTGCTCTTTGCGTTGGCTGCTGGCCGAGATCGCCAGGCCGGTGGCGCCGATGTTGGAGACCGCGGCACGTCCCGCCGGGAGCGATGGGCCGATCGGCAGCGAGGTGACATCGAAATCCAGGCCTTCGGCCTCGATGAACGTCTGGTATCGCCAATGTCCGCCGAGGGCCATGGCCGCTTTACCCGCCGCAAATAGGTCGGGCGTGGACATCGACTGCGTCTCGGACGCGTTGGGCGCCGCCTTGTGCTTATTTGCCAGGTCGGCGTAGAACTGCACCGCCTCGATGAACGCCGGGTCGCCGAAATTCATCTGGGTGGGGTTCTTCAGCGGCGTCGACCATGGCACGCCGTTGTTCATCGCGAACAAGCCCGCCGCATAGTACGACCACCAGGTATTGACGAATCCCCACTGCGTCGCCCGCCCTGATCCGTCGCGCTGGGTCAGAGCGTTGGCGGTATCGAGGAACTGGGCGAAGGTCCACGGCTTGTCCCATGTCGTCGGTGGGGGCGGCACCCCCGCCTCGGCGAACAGCCGTGTGTTGTAGAACAGGAAGTTCCCGGCCCATTGCTCGGGAAAGGCGTACTGCCCTCCGTTATACGCAAAAGTCTCGTACAGCCGCCCGATGCCGTCCGACGCCAGCTCCGCGGCGAACGCCTTGTCCCGCGCCAGCAGGGTGTTGAGGTCCAGTAGCACCCCGCGGGCGGCGAGTTCGGCGTAGGTCAATTCCCAACTCATGAGCACGTCTGGGCATTTTCCGCCGGCGCAGAACGTCGATAGCTGCTGCATCACACCCGGCCCGGACAGCAACGGCCGAACCCTGATGTCGGGATGCTGGCGCTGGAATTCGTCGACGACGCGCATTCGAGCTTTGGCCTCGTCCGGATTGGCCGAAAAAAAGAAAGTGAGCGCATTTTCGTCATCGTCGGAAGCGCAGCCGGCGGCCGATGGTGCCAATGCTGCCGCGGTCAGCGCACCAGCCCCGCGTAGCAGTGTTCGCCGTCCGAACGGCTTATCGAGCATGACGCTCCCTTTGGCCCTTGCCGGTCTCCCCGCCGGCTGTCTGAAGTCCTTGCTACCCGAGGGGCCTGTGGTGTTGCTGGATGGCCAGCGGGGGTCGGAAACCTAGAAACCTAGGACACCTGAAACCCTGCAAATTACGTGGGCTGCCGGTTCTTGGCCAGCTCGTCTTGTTTCCGGGCAATGTCGCGCACGGTGTCCGGCGGAGCGGGATCGTTGGGTGCGCTGTCGAACTCCAGGTCGACGATCACCTTGCCCTCGGCGAATGTCACATAGGTCACCGCCTTTGAGTTGTCGGGCGACTGGCCCACGGCTATCAGTCCGTTTGTCCCGAGGTCGAACGGCTGCGGGGCGGCGTTGACGTACTTGCTGAAAGATGCCGCGTGATCTTTGGCGCCCTGGGCGGCGTCCGCCGGGTCGAGAAAGACGACCACGAGGTCGTCGATGCTGCGGGCGCGGTCGGGGCTGGTGAACGTCACCGCCGCTCCGGCCACCCCGCCGGGGTTCTGTATCGGCGCCCCGGTCGTTGTGGCATCGGGGCCGACGTCGCTCGCCGGGATCAGCAGGTAGGTGTAGTCGGTCAATGGCGCCGACGGCGGTGTGCTCGACGTGGTCTGTGCCGCCATTGAGCTTGACGTCGTTGAGGTCGACGACGCCGCTGAAGACGACGACGCCGAAGACGAGGATGCCTTTTCGCTGCCGCCGCAGGCGGTTGCAACAGTCAGCAGCGCGGTGAGCCCTATTCCGACGCTGAAGATCCGCACCACATTCATCGTCTTCCTCCATTCCATGAGCTATTTGTACGGCACCCATCACCTGCACAGCAATATTTATTGCCACCGTTGCAGGGGCGGGGGCGCCTAGTACCGCGAGCAGACGCAAAAGCCCACGACACGCCGAGCGTGCGTGGGCTTTTGCGTCTGCTCGCGGTACTCATAGGTCGGTCAGGCGGGAAAGTACCGGATCCGGTTGATCGTATTGCCCCGACAGGCCACCTCGGCGAACATGATGCCGCGCCGGTGTCCGGAGTTCAGCGAGACCGCGACCGTGGATCCCGCAGCGTCGATCTTGGTGACGCGGGCCCCGTCGAGTTGCGCAGCGAGTCCGGCAACACCGAGTGCATCATGATCGCCTAAAGTTATTGCGGCAGTGGATGACAGCGCGCCGAGCACGGCGGGCATGTCGTCGCGCGAGAGGGCGCTGAGAAATATCTGCACCAGCGTCTTCTGCCGCGCACCCGCCCGCCGAAAGCCGGTCATGAACCCGGCGGTTCCGCGCAACCCCTGGTTGACCAGCAGGCCCCGGGACAACCGCAAGGCGGGCGACAGCGCCGCCGGTCCGCTTCGCAGGAATTGCAGCATCATCGCCGGCAACTCCCAGTACGCCCGGAGCCTGGCAATCTGCCACTGCCCGTTGGCCTCTCGGAGGTCATAACGCAGCAGAGCGGGAATGTGCATCGTCACCGCCGGACCCATTGCCACTTCCAGCTCGAGATCACGCAGGACAACGGTGCCCGAGACGATATCGAGATCCCGATGGAACCTGATGTCGCGTGGCCCGATGAAGGTGTCGTAAAAGCGGCCGATCTCCGCATGTCCCACATGCGGCCGCGAGCCCACCGGATCTTCGATCCGGCCGTCGGCGGTGAACAGCCCGACCCAGCCGGCGCGATCCCGCGCGGCGGCCGCCTGGGGCGACCGTTCCACCGCGGCGAGCAGCGCCGCCTCGTCCACCGGCGTCATCAGGAGCTCTGCACCAACTCGATGCCGGCCGCCCGCATAAGCGCGAGTGCCTCGGCCGCCGAATCCGGCGCTACGGCCGCCGTCAGGTCAACCAGCACCCTGGTGACCAGGCCGGCCCGCGCGGCGTCCTCGGCGGTATGCCGCACACACTGGTCGGTGGCGATGCCCGCGATGTCGACCGCGTCGACTCCCCGCTGCCGCAACCATTCAAGAAGCGGGGTCCCGTTCTCGTCGACACCCTCGAAACCGCTGTAGGCGGCGGTGTGAGCGCCCTTGAGGAATACCGCCTCGATCGCGCCGGTATCGAGGCGCGGATGAAATTCCGCACCCGGACTTCCCGCGATGCAATGCGGTGGCCACGAAGACGAATAATCCGGGTGGTCGGAGAAATGATCACCGGGGTCAATATGGAAATCCTTGGTCGCGACGACGTGCGGGTAGCGGGGCTTAGCGGTCAGATAGTCGTTGATCGCAGAAACCAGGGCCGTGGCGCCGCTTACCTCGAGCGAGCCGCCCGCGCAGAAATCGTTTTGCACGTCGACGATGATCAACGCCCGCACAACGTCACCCTATCGCCACTTGCGCGATTCTTTGCCTCGGTTTGTCCGCCGTTACACCGGGTATGCCCCGAGACATGCTGATCCGCAGAATCGCCCGGCCCCTGTTATCGATTGCATTCATCGGCCAAGGGGTCGACTCACTACTCAACCCCAAATCAGCGGCGCAGGCCGCGGCACCGGCCGTGGACGGTCTGCGGGCATTGCCGGATCCGGTTGGCAGCAGCTTCCTGACCGACCCCGAGACGTTCGCGCAGGTCAACGCGGCCATTCAGATCGCCGGCGGCCTGCTGCTGGCCACCGGGAAACTGCCCCGCGTCGCCTCGGCCGCGTTGGCGTTCACCGTGCTTCCGGCCAACCTCGGGGCACACATGTTCTGGAGCGAGATCGATCCCGAGCTCAAAGCCCGCAAACGCCAGCAATTCCTGACCGACCTGAGCCTGCTGGGCGGATTGATGATCGCGTCCGCCGACACCGCGGGCAAGCCCTCGTTGGGATGGCGCGGCCGTCGGGCCGCTGAGCGGATCTCCGAGCGGGTTTCCGCAGCGCTGCCGGGATCTGACGACTCGGCGCTTGACGCCGATTTCGGTGAACTCGGCGAAAAGATCGCGCACGGCCTGCAGGTCGGCGCGGAGCGCGGCCGCGAGCTGGCCAGCACCGCCGCGGAACGCGGCAAGCCGCTGGCCAAGGAGGCGCGCAAGCGCGGCGGAAAGCTGGCCGATACCGCCCGGGTCCGTGGGGCGGAGTTGGTCGACGTAGCCCGCGAACGAGTCGAAGAAGGGATCGACGACGCGCGCAAGCGCAAAGCTAAGCGCTAACCAGCCAAAAAAGTGTCGACGACGGCATCAACGCTGTGTCCGATGTTGATCGTCACACCTGGCTCGTCGACACCGAGGGGTTCCAACGTCTCCAACTGCGACCGCAACAGTGCGGCCGGCATGAAGTGGCCGGACCTGTCGACCAACCGACGGCCGATCGTTTCCGCTGAGCCGTCGAGATGGAGGAACTCGGCGCGCGGGCAGTGTGCCCGCAGCTGGTCACGATATTTGCGTTTGAGCGCCGAACAACTGACCACTCCGTCGGGGTGGCCGGCCAGCCACTCACCGACTCTTTCCAGCCAGGGGTAGCGGTCGTCGTCGCCGAGAGGTTCCCCGGCAGCCATCTTGGCGACGTTGGCGGGCGGGTGCAGCGCATCGGCATCCACGAACGGCACCCCCAGTCGTAGTGCGAGAGCCCTGCCTACCGTCGACTTGCCCGCTCCCGATACACCCATCACCACAACGGGCGACGGCACGCTGTGCGGCACCGCCCCTACGCCCGCTGCTCCAGGTTGCGATTCCATTCGATCCAGCCGACGCCGGTGCGGCCGTCCGTGGTGTTGACGCTGGCCCATGCGCGTGCGAACTCGCTGACTCGCCCGTCGGCGGCGGTGAGACGAACCGGCGCATTCCCTTGCACCGTGAGGTCGGCGGTCAGCTCTGCTGGATCCAGGACCAGTGTCGCGTCCAGCGGTAACCCGTTGGCGTCGAATGCTTCCCGGGTATTCACCGAGTCCAGCTCGATGACATTGCCCCCGGAATTTTGCACATAACCGACGCTGACGCCCGGAACGCCGGGAATTCGGATGTTGACGCCGTGCACGTGCGTGCCGTCGTCGAGATGCAGCGCGCTCCACACCCAATCCATGCTCCACCAGTCGCGCACACCCCATGAGTGGTCGCGTTGTCCTGCAACCGAGTCGAACCGGTAGCTTTTACCGTCGATGCTCACGGTCCCCGAGACGGTGCATGGGATCTCGTAACGCGTCGCCAGCCGGTACTTGTATGGCGTCCCGTCGGTGGCCCACTCCAAGTTCATCGTCAACTCGACAGGAATTCCCGGCTCACCGCGCAACAGTGCCGAGGGGTCCGAATACGACTGACCCTGCCCGCGCATATCGACGCGGTAGCACTGCAACGGCGTACTGGCTGCGTGGGCGAGCTCCAGCTCGTCGGTGCGCACCACCCACGGATCGGAGGGCAGCGGGACGTCGACAGCGATGGCCACCGTCGGCAGATCGGGCCCGCATAACAGGGCCTGAACCCACGCCGTCCGCTGGTTCGCTACTAGGCCGAGACGAAACCATCCGCCCAATCCTTGTGCGGCGTCGGCGAAGTCGGCATACCAGCTCTCACTCCACAGCGGTTCGGCGGTGTGGGTGTGCGAAAGTTCGTCCTCCTGCGTCGGTCGCAGCGGCTCTGACGATGACGCGACGGGCAGCGTCGCAAGCGCATCGGTATCCAGCACGTGCTGGCAATGCCGTTGCAGCATCGTCATGAACATCCGGTCGCCGCGCTCGGTGCGCTCCACCAGCATCGACGACACGATCGCCATCATCACACCGAAAAAGCTCTGCCTGCGTGCGCCTTCCCTGACATCCGCGAGGGTGATCGGCGCATCTGGCCCGAGCGCTTCGTGGTAAGCCCGCAGCAGTGCGTCGTATTGCGCAGGACGATCTTCGGTCCGTAGCGCGCCACCGAGGAAATACGCCAGGTCGGTCGTTGCCGGGCCCCAGGAAACGGTCTGCCAATCGACGACCGTCAGCGCGCGGTCGGCTTTATCGGTACCGAACAACATGTTGTCCAGCCGGTAGTCACCGTGGACCAGACCGTAAATCCTGCCCGGCGCGGACCCGTCCGCTTCCTGGGCCAGGTAGCCGTCGAACGCGGCTACGAGGCGTTCGCAGACGATTCGGTGCTCAGGGGCGATCTGGTCGCCGAAACGGTCGATGAAGCCCGCGTAGAGCTGGGTGATCATCGCCTGGCTGAGCGGGGCCTCACGGTTGAGCCACGGCATCTCGCCCAGCGATGTGTCACCGAGCAGGGGGCCGTGCAACCGTCCCAACTCGATGACGCCAAGTCTGGCCTGTTCGACTGTGGCACCCGCGATTTCGTCGCCGGCGACCGCTCGCCCGGCATCACCGAGCAACAGGTCAAACACCCCTGACGCATCGATCGAGGCATGATAGCAGGGTGCGATCGGGCCTCCCAGGCGTGGCGCGACGTCCTGGTAAAAGCGGACTTCGCGCTCGTAAAGGCCCAGAGCTGCCCCGGTCTGCCTGCTCATCGGATCGGTGGCCGCGACCTTCAACACCACCGATTCCGGTCTGTCGGTGGCGGCGTTCGGGTCGGCTTCCGCTTCGTCGTACGTCAGGTCTACGCGGTAGCACTCGCTCATCTGGCCGGTACCGATGCGCTCGACGGCGAAATCGGTAATGACTCCGGCTCCGATCACCGCGGCCAACCAGGACGCGGTCAGATCGCTGGGTCGTTCAATGACTTGTTCGGTATCTGGCTCAGTCGTGGGGCCCATGAGAGTCAGCCTGCCAGGTCACTGCGCGAGTGAGAAGCCGTCCCAGGCCATTCGCCGCTGCGGGTGCGGATCGAACTCGACGCGGCACTTGCGGTCGAAGACCATAACGGCGCGGTCGGCGGGGGTGTAGACGGGCCAGTCGTCGCCGGGTATCCCGGCGCGGCTGAACGAACGCCAGCGCCGTTGCACCTGGTTGCTGACCCGCAGCGCGGCACCCCGCTCGGCCGCGACGGTCAACAAGGCGCCGAACCGGCTGCGATAGAAATCGAAAACGGCAAGCAATTCGGTGGCATGGGTAGCTCCCAGACCGGACCAGCGCAATGCACGCGGGGCATAGTCGTACCGGTAAAGGTAGGTGGGTGCGTAGGTGCTGTGAGCCTCGGCGATCTGCCAAGCGGCCGAGCTGAAGGCGAAGTCGCCGCCGAGCTGAATGCATGCCGACGACGCCGGATAGCCCGGATAGGCGGCGGTAATGCGCTCGCGGGTAGCCGGTTCTGTATCGGCCAAAAGCTCTTCGATCATCGCCTTGTTCGTCGGGAGCATTCGGAGGAACCGGGTGAACAACCGGCCCTCGTCGGCGTTGGTACCGACGATGAGCGGTTTCCGGTGTGCCCGACCGCAACGCATCGCCTCGACCGGGTCCATGGGTAGGCAGTCGTCGCCGACAACCGGTCCAATTGGGAAGGCGCCCAACCTGCTTTGCATGCCCTCTTCGATCAGACGGTGCTGCGCCTCCACCAGCTGGGCCGGGGACGCCTGCAGCAGCGCACGGGCGGCGTCCTCGGTCCGCGCGCCAAGGAGGTTGGCGTACCGCTTTGCGAACTCGGCGGCAATCTCTTTCGACCGCAGCAGGCCTGCCGCGGGGCTCTCCGAGATCGCCCGGGCGAACAGGCCTGCGGCGGCGGGTACCGCCAACAGCGTCGCGGTGATGCACGCGCCCGCGCTTTCGCCGAAGATGGTGACATTGCCGGGGTCACCACCGAACTCTGCGATGTTGTCTTGCACCCACCGCAAAGCCAGCACCAGATCACGCAGGTACAAGTTGCTGTCGAAGGTGATATCTGGCCCAGACTTTGATGAAAGTGACGACAGGTCCAGACATCCCAACGCGCCGAGACGGTAGTTCACCGATACATAGACGCAACTGCGGCGCGCCAGGGCGGCACCGTCGTACAGCGGGGTTGCCGAGCTGCCCATCATGTACCCGCCGCCGTGCACGAAGACCATGACCGGCAGCGGCTCGCCGGTTGGTTCTTCGGGTGTGACGACGTTGAGGGTGAGGCAGTCCTCGCCCATCGGTTGGTATCTGCCGATCCCGAGCATGGTGTAGCGGCGCTGCTGTGGCGCACAGTTGGTGAAACCGTGGCAATGCCGCACACCTGACCAGGGCTGGGGCGGCTGCGGGGCCCGGAATCGCAGCGGCCCCACCGGCGGCCGGGCATAGGGGATGGACCGCCAACGGTTCACGCCGTCGCGGGTGAATCCTTCGACGATGCCGGCAGTGGTGTGGGCGCGCAAAGTGCGCTGATGCATAACCCGACGGTAACCGACGCCGAGCGGAAATGACGGACACGAGGCGCCGCCCTGCACCTAAATTCGGCACGGGCGGCTAGCCTGGCCGAATGCGGACCGCCGCGCTGATCGCAGCGTCTTGCTTGGCTGCCGGGCTGGTTGCCGGCTGCTCACATTCGAGCAGCAGCCAATCGGGGCAGACGCCGAGCAGCACCCAGACGCTCAGCAAACCGTCCGCGCCATCCACCCCGCCGGCCCCCGGAGCGGCGATCTCAGACGTCATCGCGTGGATCGAGACTGGTCAGCCGGTTGATACCGGCCGCTACCATGCCGTTACGCGCGACGGCGTCACCACTCAGTTGGGTAGTGACGTCGCCTTCACCGTGGCGTCCGGCAAAGTCGAGTGCATGACGGATTCCAAGCACACCGGCGGCGCATTGACCTGCCTGGTCGATCTGGCCAGTCCCCCACCCCGGCCCGAGACGGCCTACGGCGAATGGAAAGGCGGCTGGGCAGATTTCGACGGAATGAACCTGCAGATCGGGGCGGCTCGCGGCGATCCGGGTCCGTTCGTCAACGGCAACGGACCCGAGTTGGCGAATGGGGACTCCTTGGCCTACGACGACTATCGTTGCCGCGCCGACCAAGGCGGCTTGTCCTGCGTGAACTACGCCCACCAGTCGGCGGTTCGGTTCAGCAGCTCCGGAATCGAGCAGTTCGGTTGTCTGCGGTCGGTTCCAGCGCCCGATGGCATCGGGACGGCGTTCAGCTGCTGAAGCCCCGTTGACGGCTCAACCTCAGTTGGCCATGATCATGGCGAAGAGCTCGGCCATCTCGTCGGCGGTGCCGCCAGGCACGGTGTAATCGGCTTCGTCGCGAATCGCGTCCAGATGCTCACCCACGTCCTCGATGGATAGCGTTGGGCTGTAGAAGCCCTTCGTCCTGCCGATGAAGAATCGCGAAACATGGCCCGCACCAACGGTATAGATCTCTCCAGACACCGGACAGTCCCGGTGGGTCAGGAAGGCCGCGACCGGAGCCACCAGCGCCGGGTCCAGCTTCTGAAGGTATTGGGTCACGAGGTCATCCAATACGGCCTGAGCCGCCGGATCGTCCGGCTGGCCGACGCCCTCAACAGAGTGCGCCAGCATTCGCGTATGCGCTATTGGCGCAATGGCATTGATGTTGATGTTCTGGCCGCTGGCTTCGGCGGCCAGCACGCGGGTGAGGCCGATCAACCCGGTCTTGGCGGAGCCGTAGTTGCTCATGCCGGGAGAGCCCAGGATTCCGGCCGCCGAGCAGGTGTTGAGTATCCGGCCATACCCCTGCTCGCGCATCACTTTCCAAGCCGGCCTCGTCACGTAGAACGCACCCCTCAAGTGCACATCCAGCAGGGGTTCGAGCCGGTCGGCGGTCATTTCTTCGAACGGCGCGTCACTGACGATCCCTGCGTTGTTGATCAGGATGTCGACGCGGCCCCAAGCGTCAAGGGCGGCATCGATGATCGCCTGCCCGCCGTCAGGGGTGGTCACGCTGTGGCTGTCGGCTATGGCCTCACCCCCGAGATCCCGGATTTCGGCCGCGGCAGCATCCGCCCCCTTCTTATCCGAGCCATGCCCGGTCACCGACGCGCCAATGTCGTTGACCACGATGCGCGCGCCGCGCGATGCGAGCAGCAGCGCGTACTGCTTGCCCAAACCACCGCCGGCGCCGGTGATCACGGCGACCTGTTCGTCGAAGCGCAACTTAGTCGGAGTCACTGAATCCTTATCTTCGATTACGATTATCGGTGCGAGAACACGATCACCAGCTGACCGGCAGCTCCTTCATGCCGTAGATGTCGGATTCCTTAAACCTCAGCTCATTCGGCGACACCGCTAATCTCAAACCTGGTAGGCGTCGCGCCAGCGTAGCGAAAGCGACCTGCATCTCAACTCGAGCCAGATTCGCTCCGATGCATTGGTGCGCGCCGTAGCCAAAGCCTAAGTGCCCACGAGCGTTTCGTTCAACATCGAATTTTTCTGGATTCTCGACGAACTCGCAGTCCCAGTTCCCGGCAAGCAGGCTCATCATCACGAATTCCCCCGCGCGAATCAACTGACCACCGACAGTAAGGTCTTCGGTCGCCACCCGGTCTACCTGGCTATGCACGATGCCGAGGTAACGCATCAGTTCTTCGACAATGTTCGCGATGACGGCCGGATCATCGCTTTGGCCCAGCCGCTCGAAGACATCGGGATGCTGCAGCAGCACAACTGTTCCCAGCGATATCATGTTTGCGGTGGTTTCGTGGCCGGCTTGCATCATGATCACGCTTGTTATGGCCGTCGTCCCATGGTCGAGCTGGCCGTTCGCGACGTAGTCCGTGACAAGGCGGCTGATCAAGTCGTCTCCAGGCTCGCACTCTTTGCGCAGCACCAACTCCTGTATGTAGGCGAACATCGCGCCGAAGGCCTGCGTCTTCTCCTCATCGGAGGACTTTTGGTCCAGCCCAACAGTGGTGTGGCGTTGGAAAAGTCCGAGATCTTCGGGTGGCACCCCGAGCAGCAGTGCGATCACCAACGACGGCACCGGCAACCCGAAGTCACGCACAATGTCGGCCGGCGGCCCCTTGCTGATCATCTCGCCGAGATAATGGTCGACCATCTCTTGGATCTGCGGCCGCATCGCTTCGCAACGCCTGAAGGTAAAATTGCTGGTCAGCATCCGCCGTATCCGATTGTGCTCGGGATCGTCCGTCCGCGCGAACACCACCGGGATTTTGTTGTCGGAATCGGTCGGCATCATGGCCTCAGGAAGGGTCTTCGCACTGAGTCGCGGATCGACTAGCGCCGCCCTGATGTCCTGATAGCGACTCACCACCCAGATCGGATTGCCATGGAACATCGCCCGTTGTAGCCCGGGCTCGTCACGCCAGTTCGCAAATTCGGGCGGGGGCGCAAGGGGGCAGTGCGGAGCCCGCGGGACGGGGAGCACCGGAAGATCGACGTCAGAGCGGGACTCGGAAGTCCCGGAAGTTATTGACATATCCTACGATTCCAGTTAAGTGTCAGTTATCTGCCAGTTATACAACTCTAGAGGTGCGCCTTTTGGCAGTCAACTGTCAGTTAGGCTATGGCCATGACGGCGGTTGAAGATCGGCCGTTGCGGGCGGACGCAGCACGCAACGTTGAGCGCATCCTGCGCGCCGCGCGCGACGTCTACGGTGAGCTCGGGGCCGATGCGCCCGTTGAGGCCGTCGCCCGCCGTGCGGGAGTGGGTGAGCGAACGCTCTATCGCAGGTTTCCGGCCAAAGCCGATTTGGTGCGGGCCGCCCTGGATCAAAGCATCGCCGAAGATCTCGCGCCCGTGATCACCGAGGCGCTTCGTACCGACGATCCGCTACGCGGCCTTGCCCAACTGATCGAAGCGGCGATAGCGCTGGGGGCTCGCGAACGGAACCTGCTGGCCGCCGCGCGCCGTGCCGGTTCACTGACCTCCGACGTCTCGAATTCGCTCTATGAGGCACTCGACGACCTCGCGCGCCGAGGCCAACAGGCCGGCCTCATCCGTGCCGATCTGGTCGCCGATGACATACCGCGCCTGATCGCGATGCTCTATACGGTGCTGTCGACCATGGATTCCGACAGCGAAGGCTGGCGGCGCTACGTCGCCCTCATCATCGACGCGATATCGGTCGATGAACGTCAGGCGCTACCTCCGGCTGCTCCAATTCGCTACGCGTCGGGGCCGAACCACTGGCCGCTGTGAATTTTCTCAGATCACGAGTCTTTCAGCCGAACTGTGGGTGCCGCGTCGAACTCGATTTCCAGGCGGGTCGGGCCGCTCAGTCCCAGCATCGGCTTCCACCGTGCGGTCGCCACGCGCCGCGGGTTGAGCATGCGCTGCGCCAGGATCTTGAGGGCTTCGGCAAGCTCCACTCGGGCCAAGTTCGCTCCAAGACAGTAGTGCGCGCCGCCGCCAAAAGTGAGAACCGGCGGCGGGTCGTCTCGGGAAATGTCGAACCTTTCGGGGTCGGGATAGATCCCTGGGTCACAGTTGGCGGCATAGGTATTCACCGAAATGAACGTGCCGGCCGGGAACGTGTAATCAGCGAAGTGGACGTCCTCGAGGACAGTACGCAAGGTGGTACATACCGCTGGTGAATGGCGCATGGATTCTTCGACAGCTCGCATCGCCAGGTCGGGATTGTCGCGGAGCAAAGCCAACTGGTCGGGATGATCACACAGGACATGCATAGACGCCGCGAGTTGATTGCGGGTGGTGTCGGTGCCGGCGCTCAAAATGCTGAACGCCAGCATGCGCATCTCGGCGTTGCTGAGGCGGTCGCCATCATGCTGGGCTCGGATCAACTCAGATAACAGGTCGTCGGTCAATCGGCTACGCCGCTGGGCAATCATGTCGTCGATGTAGTCATCGAACTCGTCCCACACCCTCATGACGATGTCCTGCTCGTCGACAAGGTTCGAGTCCAACCTAACGATCTTGAAGATGTCCTCGGCCCACAGCGCGAACTGCTCCCAGTCCTGCGGAGGCGCGCCTAGAAGCGCGCAGATAATCGGGATCGGGTAGGGCCGGGCGATGTCGGTGACGAAGTCACACCGGCCCGCATCGGCGACCTGATCAATCAACTCGTTGATCAACAGGTGGATCGTTTCCTCCATCCGCGCTGACGCCCGCGGCGTGAAAGCCCTGGACACCAGACTGCGAAGTCGGCGGTGTTCGTCGCCTTCCATACCCAAAATGGTGCCGGTCACCCTGTCGAACAGCGGACCAGAAGTTATCCCGCGAGCGGTCATGTGCATGCCGGGTGGGAATACGAACCGGGGGTCACGAAGCATCGTCCGCGCGAGCTCGTAGGACAGCACTTCGGGCCCCAAGGGGCCGATGGCCATCGGTGATTGCTTTCGCACCTCGTGGATCCGCGGGGCGACCTCGTGCATCGTTTCGGTTATCTCGTAGACCAGCGTCGGGAGTCCGGCGTCGAAGACGCTCGGCGCGGTGGTTGCGACGGTCATGGTGTTCCTTTGCGTTGGCGAGCATTCTTTATGGCACCCGGTGGGTTCACATCACCTCCGGTCAGTTCGGTTGGTAGCGCTTGGGGATGACCAGAATTTGCCCCGAAATGCCTTCACCAGGCGCCAACTCGCCGGAATCCGGTAGGTCCGCCATCAACCTCGCAGTTGATCTGTCCACCACCGTGTCGAAATTGTCTCGCACCGCCTCGATGGTGAGATCGGTGTCGTAGTAGCCCGTGGTCTGACCGAACACTCGTATTCCCAAATTTCCGCCGCCCGCTTCCAGGTTGGCCCCGGACACCGGACAACTCTCATGCGCCAGGAAGGCCACGGCCGGCGACACAAGCCTCGTGGGAAAGTAGTCCTCCATCAGCTTCGTAAAAGGGGATGGTTCATTGAAGTGCCGCACAGCGCTGGTGTTGGCTGCGGGCCCCAAAGCGTTGACTTTGATGCCGAGCGGCGCACCCTCCACCGCGAGCCCGCGGGTCAGTCCAAAGATGCCGCCTTTGGCGGCACCATAGATCGACAGATTCTCCACCCCAAACATCGCACCCGAGGTGGTGTTCACGATTCGGCCATAGCCAGCGTCGCGCATGTGCGGCCACGCCGCCCGGCACATCCACAAGGTCCCCATCAGGTGGACATCGATGACGTTGCGGACATCCGCGCTAGAGATCTCGTCAAAATGCACCATGAAACAAACACCAGCATTGTTGATCAAGATGTCGAGACGCCCCCAGGTGTCCAGCGCCATCTGCACCACACTGTGGGCACCGTCCTCGTCGGCAACACTGTGCTGGTCGGCAACCGCCTCGCCACCGGCGGCACGGATCTCGTCGACTACCAGCTCAGCATTCGCCCGCACGATGCCGCGCCCATCAGGACCCACACCCAGATCGTTAACCACCACCTTGGCTCCCCGCTCGGCAAGCAGCTTGGCATGGGACCGACCCAGGCTGGGATCCTGCCCGCCGGCCCCAGTCACAATGGCGACCTGTCCGTCGAACCGAAGTTGGCTCATGGCGCTCCCTTCTGCGCAACGTTGATTGAATCTGTTCAAGCGCCGGCTAGTTGATGGTTACCCCGGCGTCGACCTTGAACTGCAGGCCCGTCACATATCGAGACTCGTCGGATATCAGGAACAGCACCGCGTTACTGACGTCGACGGGCTCCACGGCCGGTGTGGGCATCGCATTGATGAAGATGGGAACCAGGTCGGGCCGCAACTCCCCCAGCGCCGTTCCTATCGACGGCGGGACCATCCCGGTGGGACAACCGGTGGGATGCACAGAGTTGACGCGCACGCTCTGGGCGGCCAGTTCGTTGGCCAACGCCAACGTCAGACCCACCACACCGTGCTTAGCGGCCGTGTAAGGAAGCTGCAGCGGAAAGCCCTTGATCGCGCCGGCTGAGCTGATGTTCACCAGGCTGCCGCCTCCCTGATTCAGTAAGTGCGGAATCGCAGCCGAGCACGTGTTCCACACGCCGATGAGGTTCACATCCACGACAGTGCGCCAGTCCTCGAGAGTCGTTCTGTCCCAGGTCCCGATCGTCAGCACACCGGCGTTCGCCACCGCACCGTCCAGACCACCCAGCTCGCCGACGCCGTCATCGACGGCCTTGCGTAACGCGGCGTCGTCGCGGACGTCGACGACGCGACTCACGCAGCGACGGCCGAGCTCGGTCACCAGCCGCACCGTCTCGGCGAGGTCATCCTCGGTGGCCAAGGGATATTCGATCTGCGGGAGCGATTCACAGATATCGAGCAGGATGAGGTCGGCACCTTCATCGGCGAGCCGCAACGCGTGGCTGCGACCCATACCGCGGGCGGCGCCGGTGATCAGAACACGCTTACCTGCAACTCGTCCCGAAGCTGATGTCGTCATGCGCCTTTCGGCTCATTCCACATCAGGCCGCGCATGGTCGCAGACTGGGGAATGTCCTCAACCGCGATCAATCCACTCGGCGCGCGGCAGACCCAGTCGATCGCGTTGACCACTCGAGCCGCCGTCGAGATGCAGCCGGCGTCAGTGGAATCGAGAACCGGATGGGAGACATGGGTGTTTATCTCCACTCGCGGCTCGCCTTCCACGACGACACGGTGTACGCCGGTTTGACCATCGGGCGGGAACTCCCAGTCGGGCGCCGCGGCGGAGGTCAGTCTGGTCACGTGTTCAAGCGTGATCACCGGTTCGCCGTCGCGGACACCTTCGGTGGCAAACCGAACCGCGGCCATTTGACCAGGCTGCACGGTCATCATGGTGCAGTCAATGCGCTCCGGCGTAAACCAGCGTTCGCTGCGCTGGCGCACCTCGTCGAGTTTGATCTCGAGATTGTCCGCCAGACTGCGCACCTGACCGCCCCACATCGACACGATTACCCCCGGCAGGAATAGCATCGGCGGGTCGTCATCCGCAGTCATTCCGAAACCCATTGATGCGCCGGTAAACTCGGCGTCATCGAAGTTTCCGTAGTCGAAAATCTCCTGCACGGTGATTGAAGAGACCCGGGTGGTCAGGCCGACTGCGGAATGCACCAACGTATCGCCAGAGAAGCCCGGGTCGATCCCATTGACGTATAGGGATGCGTTGCCGGCCGCACAGGCGTCCTCCAATGGCACCCGCAACCAGTCATCGGCATGGCGAGGAGTGACCAACCAGACCATCGAGGTCGCGACGACGTTGATGCCGGCCGCCAGAAACTTGGCCATCTGGTCGATGGCCTCCATCGGCCGGGTCTCGCCTTGCGATGTGTAGACGACGCAGTCGGCACCAAGGTTTATCAGCGCGTCGATATCGTCGGTGGCGACGATGCCCGTCGGCTGATCGAGCCCGCACAGCTGCGCTGCGTCCCGGCCGATCTTCTCCGAACTTGCGGCGTGTACACCGACCAGCTCTAGATCCGGTCTGCCGATGATCGCCCGCAACGAATGCCGTCCCACGTTTCCGGTGGAGAACTGGATTACTCTGCGCATGGTCACCCTCGTCGCATTGGGTTCGAAACGTCTTCTGGCACAGCGCTCAGGATCAGTAGTCGGGTATCGGCAAAGGCGAATTGTTCGAGTCGATTCCGCCGTCGACGTGAAACGTCGCGTTGGTGGCATAACAGTCGCGCGTGCACAGATACACCGCGAGCCGTCCGAGGTCCTCGACGTCGCCCAGCCGATGCAGTGGCGTGGACTCTTGCATCTTCTCCAGGGACCCGGGCATCAAATCCAGACTGCCTTTCAGTCCGTCCGTAGCGAACGACCCAAGTGCGATCGCATTGACGCGGATCTTCGGCGCCAATTCTTGCGCCATAGCGCGGGTAAGCGCTTCCAGGCCGCCCTTGGCGACGCAATAAGCGGCCAATGCCCGAATGCCGAACCGGGCGGAACCCGATGAGATGTTGATGATCGAACCGTGTCCGCCGCTGAGCATGTGCGGGGCCGAGAGCTGACTCATGATGAACGCCGACGTCACACACCAGTCGAAGGTATGCCGGAAATCCTCGTCGGTGATGTCCAAAAACCGGCCGTACGTCGACCCGCCGACGTTGTTGACCAGAATGTCGATGCGGCCGAACCGCTCCATGGCGGTGTTCACGACACGCTCACCGTCCGAACGGCTTATCGCGTCCGCGACGAGTGGAAGACCCTTGCCGCCGGTCTTCTCGATGCCCGCCATTGAGCCGACAATTTCAGACTCGGTACGCGCGGTCCCGACGATCGTTGCACCGGCCTCCGCCAACACCCGGGCAATGCCCGCTCCGACACCACGACCGGCGCCTGTGACTATCGCGACCTGTCCATCCAGTCTGAATTGCTCCAAAGCCATGCGAAGTCCTCCTGATCAAGTGCGACGGTGCACCGCTCAATCTAAGAGGCTAAGCTGACTTAAGTCAATGAATTTCCGCCCGGCACAAGCTGGCGCGACAAGAGAAACGATATGGTTTCTGAGTTACTCTCGGTCAACGGCGAGAAGGAAAACAAATGGCTGTGGCGGACAAGCTATCTGCGCGCGAAGCAAAGCGCTTGCAGACGCGGGAGCGACTGATGGGCGCGGCAATCGCGGAGTTCAAAAGGACCGGCATGGCCGAGGCTGACGTCAGCGCCATCGTTGCCGCCGCGGGGGTCGCCCACGGCACCTTCTTCTTTCACTTCCCAACCAAGGAACATGTCCTGCTGGCGCTCGAGCGCCGCGAAGAGGACCGCATCGCGAAACAATTCGCACAATTCTTGAAGTCGAGTCATGATCTAGCCTCCGCGTTGCACGAGGCTGTGCGCCTGGTGGCGGGTTTGGAACGTCGGCTTGGCGACATGCTGTTCAAAGATTTTCTGGCGGCACACTTCTCGCAAACCCGGCCGCCCGTCGAGGACGGCCGCGATCACCCCCTGATCGTTTTGGTCGCTCAGGAGATTGCGCGCGCTCAAGAACGCGGTGACACGGATCGTGAAGTCACTCCGATGAACAGTGCGGTGTTCTTCTTGCTGGGGCTCTACGCTCTCTTAATCGCCCTACACGGCTGGCCGACGCGTGACGCGCTGCTCGACGACTACGTAGCGAGAACGCTGCGGAGCATGCAGCCTTAGCTGTCCCTAGCGTACAACGCCGCGCAGCGGCATCAGCCCGAGTTCGAAATGGGTAAGGAAGCCCGGCGGGGCCTCGCAGACGGCTGGAATCGCGTTCGCGGGGCCCATTGCGGTCCAGGTATAGCCGGGCTTGGGGTAATTGCCCTGCGGGTCAGCTGGTGCTTGGAGGATCAGCTCGGTGGGCTCATCGCCATCGATCACGATGCGGTAGTGGTAGTGATTTCCCCAGTCCGGCTTCGGCTCGATGGCATCGTATTCGTCCATCGTGTACATCTCGTGGAAGGTGATCAAGGGCTTGCCGTCTACCCACGTCGTCCACTTGTGATGCTGGGAGGCGACCTGGCCCTTCTTGATTGAGCCTTTGAAACCCGGCATGTCGCTGTCCGGGCCGCCTTCGAAATGGATGTCGCGCGTCGCCACCCCCAGGTCCACGTCCGTCGTGTACTTATCGACTTTCTTGCCGAGCCCGTCGACGATCATGGCCATCGACTGGGCGAACAGCGGCCACGCGTTACCCAGCAGATTCGGCCCCGACCGAAATTCTTCCGGCGTGTTGCCCATCCCCATTTCGTGCAGGTACTTCAAGGTGTCCTTGCCGAAATTCACCACCTCATAGATGTTTATGGACTCGATCCGGCTCACGATCCGGGCTGCCGTCAAGACCAACAGGTCGCCCGCGAAGCCGGGGTTGACACCACCGGCATGGAACGATGTGCCGCCCTCGAGGCACGCCGCCTCGATCTTGTCGATGTCGGCGGCGCTGTGTTCGGTTCGATACCACCACGCGCCACCCGAGGCGACGACGTTCTTGCCCTGGCGCAGCAGACGCGCAACCTCATCGGGATCAGACCAAAGCGGCGCGTAGAACACGCAATCGCAGTCAATTGCTTCGATGACTTCCTTGTCGTTGGTCGCCTTTACCCCACCCGGCGCCAAACCGGCGAGCTCGCCGGCGGTCTTGCCGATCTTCTCTTCGCGGTTGCAGAGCACGCCAACAACCTCATAGTTGGGGTTGTTGTAGAAATGACGAAGCCCGATCGTCCCGACGTTGCCAACTCCCCACTGGATGACGCGATACTTCTTGTCGACGGGAACTTTGATGGTGCTGATCTCGGCTGGCGATGTGAGCGACATTGCTACTCCTCGGTATTCATCGACGGCATTACGACGAACGAGCGGTTCTCCGCCAGCCGCATCCGAGCTGGCCAGGGCGGCTGAGTGCTCGCTCAGAGCGTAGGTGTGCGCGCAGCTTTGTGTCAACGAGATTGACTGACTGCCGTCAGTTCAAGACGTCACACACATTGGCGCTTTTTTGGAAGTGACTCTAAGGGCCAGGTGATGACAACCATCGCCCCATATGATTCACTGCCTAATCATGACTCTAGTCAGTTCTGGTGCGGGATGGGCTTGATCGGGTCCGGTACCCGGCACGATGCCGGCCGAGTGGCCTTGATGGCGAGGAGGGTTCGTGAATCTGCCGAAGCTGCATGAGCGCCACGCCGGCGGCGCTGGTGCGAAGGCCGGGTTGTCGTTCGACGAACACATGGAACAGTCGGCGCTCGCGCAGCGTCAGGCCGACAAGTGGCTGATATCCGGCAGCTTGCTAATCGGCACCGCGGCCTTGGGCGTCTTCGGATTACCGCTGTTCTTGCGCGGAGTGTGGTTGCTTCGCCGTGCGCAACGGGACGGGCTCTCGGTTCGGCCGATGATGGTCACGCTGATCGGCTATCTAGTCATCATCGACGCCGCGATAAACACCGTCGGCTGGGCACTCGATCTGGTCGCCAACCACAGCCTGCTGGCCCGTGTGTTGTTGAACGGGTGGGGCAATATGTTCGACGCGGGCTACTTCTGGCACTACAACGAACTGTGGCTCGGTGGCGCGTCAGGACCGGGTGAAAAAGCGATGGAAGTCGGCCTGATCCTCACCGTGTTCACGATGCGCATCGCAGCGGCGATCGGGTTCTTGCAGATGAAGCGCTGGGGTCAGCAGTGGATGGTCATCACCTGCTGGATGGGCGTGGTGATCTGGACCACCTACGTGTTTAATATGACGATGTTCGCCGACGTGCGCTACGCCGGTGTCGTGTTCCCGGTTATCGGCTGGTGGCTCTACGACATTTTCTACATCACTCCATTTCTCGCGATCCCGTACCTACACACGGTTAACCGGGAAATCTTCTCCGACTGACGCTTAGATCACCCCGAGCCGTTGGAACGTGTCCCTGACTCCGTCCTTCCAGTGCACCGCGCACGGACCGATCAGCTGCTCGCGGCGGGTGTTGTCGGAGACGAAGGAGTCAAAGCTGATGGCGCCCTCGACGAAGCTTGGCGTGACGCCCGTGAGTTCCGCCACGTAGTCACCCATCTGCCGGTCCGAAACGGGATCATTCCCGCCCCAATTCACGATCGTCGCCGGGACGGATGCAACCTGGAGCAGGAGATGGGCCTGTCTGCCGATGTCCTCTCCCCCAATCGGCGAACCCATGTTGCTATAGCCGATCGGGGCAAGCCACGGTCTGCCCTCCTTGAAGGTGTTGTACTGCATGACGGGCAACCCGCCGTGACCGGTCCAGCTGTACCCGACATTCATCCGGGCGATGGTGGTCGGCAGCTCGAGCATCCGTGCGGCCGCGCGCACGGCCCCCTCGGAAGTGATCTTGATGACCGGATACACCTCCGCGTAGCTGGCAAGCCCGCCGAGCGGATCCGTCTCGACGTAGGCATGGTGAGGATGGTCCCCATGTGGTTTGTACACACAGGAGCTCGAAACATGAAGGAAGGCCTCGGCTTTTCTGCAGTGCTGCATCAGCAGGGCCGCCGCCTCGGCATTATTGGTGATTGACTCGTCGTAATCAGGACTTACATGCAAGGCCGAGTGCACCACATGCGTAAAATCATCCGGGAGCATGGAGGTGTCCCCCGAATCCATGTCCCAGCTGCAGGTCGTGACGCCTAACGCCTCGAGTTCCGCCTTGCGCCCAGGATCGCTGAACCTCGCCGCGCACCAAACTTCATTATTCTTGGCAAAGTTCTCAGCAATTGGGCCGGCAATCTGTCCGGTTGCGCCCGTCACCAGAATCTTTCGGTCCTCGAGCATGATCCCGCCTTTCTCCCGGTGATGGGTCTCGGATCGTTTCTTTGTAGGTCTTTGCAGTCGCACTGTCAATGAGTTAAATCAATGACTTGAGTCAGCATTATGGGATACTCGAGTCCGCAACCGACACGCTGCCAGCCAGGAGGGGCAATCCGTCGCTGGCCGACTTGCAACCTCAAGTTGACACTCCCGAGGGTGTGGGGTTGCATCGGATGTCGCCCAATCCGTCCGTGCCATTGACTTAGGTCAGCGACTGGACTACAAAGGACGACGATGACGCCGCAGGTCAAGTACTCCGCCCGCGAGACGCGCCGGCTGCAGACGCGTCAGCGGATCCTTGGCGCGGCAATAGCCGAGTTCACGCGTTCGGGCATGGCGGGAGCCGATGTGGGTGCGGTAGTTGCCGCCGCCGGTGTCGCGCACGGCACCTTCTACTTTCACTTCCCCACCAAAGAGCACGTGCTGCTCGAGTTGGAGAGACGCGAAGAAGCGCGCGTCGCCACCGAATTCGCCCGGTTTCTAGAACATAGTCACGACCTGGAAACCACGTTGGCTGAGGTCACCCTTCTTGTGCTGGGACTGGAGCAAGTTCTCGGCCGAATGCTGTTTAAAGAGTTACTCGCGCTTCACTTCTCACCGTCTCGACCGCAGTCTGACGGATGGACCGACCATCCCGTCATCGTCTTACTGGTCCGGGAGATCGAGCGTGCCCGCAGCGACGGCGGAGTCCATCCGGAAGTCGACGCGTTCTATAGCGCGACGTTCTTCCTGCTCGGCATCTACGGGGTCCTCACCACCACGGACAACATCGAAATCCGCGACACCATGCTGACCAAACTGGTCGCATCCGCGGTACGCGGTCTCGAAGTCCGATGATCCCATCGCGCATCCACGAACCATCGAAGAGGAGGTCTGCAAAATGAATTGGATCTGGGAGATCCTTCGCTACGTGGCCGCTTGGGGCGGTACCGGCCTAATCATCTGGTTCTGGTACTGGGTGTTCTCCAGCCTCGGCACGTTCTGACCCCAAATGGCTGAACTCTCCAATACGCACGCACTCGCGATCGAGCGCAGTTGTGCCCTAACGGCAGTTGCGTTGAGCGGTCAGCGTCGCGAGGGCGTGCGGATGGTCACCGGCGACAAGCGCGGCTTCGGTTTGAGCTCTGCGCTCGATTTCGTCTACGTTCCCCACCCGCCGCAGGCAGCAGACTGGACACGCAGAACGTTGACATGCGGCGTTGGACTGCAGTGTTCGCCGTCGAAGGAGCGAATCGTTGAGTATCGGCTGCATCAGCTGTCGGCCCGAGAACTGGAGGCACTCACGCTCGTCGAGGCGGGTGTCGCACTGGGCTGGATCGCGTCTAG
This sequence comes from uncultured Actinomycetota bacterium, assembly GCA_963715905.1. Taxonomy (GTDB): domain Bacteria; phylum Actinomycetota; class Actinomycetes; order Mycobacteriales; family Mycobacteriaceae; genus Mycobacterium. The sequence continues at coordinate 224,329 of CAVQSX010000044.1, read as the reverse complement.
CTGGCCCGGGCTGCTGACCGAGTTCCGACGAGTCCTACCCGACCTGGAGATCGGACCCGGCGACATGGGCGCCACGGAGATGCTCAACCGTGCGATTGCACTGGCAGGTACGGGGCAACCGCTAGGCGTGCATCCGCTGCTTGGCAGTTTGCCATCGGCCCACACAGTGCCGCAGGGATTCCCCGACAGGTTGCGACGCAGCTTTGGCAGGATGCCTTGGACCACAATGCAGAAACGGCTTCCACGCGCGTACTCGGTGCCCGTGGGTGGCGACGGCGGTGTACGTAACCCGAACCTGCCGCCGCCGAGTCGACCCCAGGACAACGACCTTGACATCACCCCGGAACACCGGCCCGGGATTCCGTATCCCGAGTGGAACGCGTGGACGAAGAGCTTCATCCGAGACCACGTCGCGGTTCTCGAACAGGCACCCACCAGCCACACGCGTCATCCTGGGTCCATCTCGACCGATCTTCGGAAATGGTTTGAAGAACATACCCATCGGTCGATGAAGAACCGCCTCGAGGACGGCTCCGATCTGGATGTCGAACAATACGTCCGGCACTACATCGACACGGCGACCGGCGAGGCGAGCCAACCACGTATCTTCCGCGAACTGCTGCCCAGCAGCCGCGACGTCACCACCGCGCTGCTGCTCGACGGGAGTTCTTCGTTGGGCGTGCACGGCGGCCGGATCTTCCGACTGGAACTGGCTTGCGCCGATGCGCTTTCGCGCGCAATGAACCGCGCCCGCGAGCGCCACGGCATCTTCGTGTTCACTGGAAACACCCGACACCGAGTCGAAGTCCGCTGTCTGAAGGATTTCGAGGACCCCCGGTTTGTGCCGCCGGGCGGCCTGGGACTGCAGACCGGCGGGTACACCCGGCTCGGCGCACCACTGCGGCACTTGACCAGCCGACTTCTGACCCAACCATCCGAACGGCGGTTGCTCATCGTGATCGGTGACGGCCTGATATCCGATGAGGGTTACGAAGGCCGTTATGCCTGGGCCGATGCTGCCCATGCGGTCGAGGAGGCGAACGACGCGGGCGTTCGCATGTATTACGTCGGCGTCGGCCCGACCCGGGTCGACCCACTGCCAGAAGTGTTCGGGCCCCGGCGATCCCAGCGCATCCGACGAGTCGAGGAACTTCCGCGGGTGCTTGCCCACGTCCATCGCGAACTGGTCGCCGCATGACCGACACCTACTTCGCCAACGGCAACGAAGTTCGGCTATTCGAACTGGCCTTTCACCGTCGCATACCTGTCATGCTCACCGGTCCGACGGGGTGCGGCAAGACCCGGTTCGTCGAACACATGGGCGTGCTGTTGCGGCGGCCCGTAGTCACCATCAGCTGCCACGACGACCTCACCAGCTCTGATCTCGTCGGCCGATTCATGGTGACCGGTGGTGACGTCGTATGGACCGACGGGCCGCTCACCAGAGCGGTCAAGAACGGCGCGATCTGCTACCTGGACGAGGTCGTAGAGGCCCGCCACGACTCGTTGGCGATCCTGCATTCGCTGACCGATCACCGCCGCGCCCTCTACCTCGACCGAGCAAATGAGGTTGTCGAAGCGCCTGAGACCTTCATGCTCGTCTGTTCTTACAACCCCGCCTACCGCAGCTCACTCAAGGAACTCAAACCGTCGCTCCGCCAACGGTTCGTCACGCTGCCGATGAATTATCTACCTGCCGATCGCGAGGCTGAGGTGATCGTCGCCGAGGCGGGCGTTGGAACGGCGACGGCCATCCGGCTGGTGCAGTGTGCGATCGCCATCCGCACCGCGGATGAGGCGTTTCATTTCGAGCCGCCCTCCACCCGGGTTCTGGTAACCGCGGCGCAGTTGATCGCAGCCGGCGCAACCGAACTGGAGGCTGCAGAAGCCTGCATCCTCGCCCCACTCAGCACCGACGGTGCGATCACCGACGGTCTGCGCGAAGTTGCGGCGGCCAGCCTGGCCGGCTCGAACATATGCGACTCCCCGAGCACGCACTAGACACGAAATAGAAGGGAATTCGACATGGTGGACCAACAGGAGAAGAAGCGCAAGAAAGCGCTCATCGTCTTCCAATTCGTCATCTACGGATACTTGCTGGTGATGTTCGGGATTCAGCTCTATATGTCATTCGCTCGAGGGTGGTGGAACCTGTGAATCTCCCACTGCTCAATCAGCGTTCGGGGGTCAGCCTCGAGGATCACCATGACGAGTCCCACCAAGCTCAGCGCCGTGCCGACAAGTGGATGATCGTCGGCGCCGCCCTGATGGGCATGTGGGCTCCGGGCCTCATCGGATTCCCGATCTTCATGCGCGGGGTCTGGTTGCAGCGCCAAGCCCTGCGCGCCGGCCTATCGGTTCGACCCATGATCGTGACCCTGATCGGTTATCTCGTCTTGATCGACGGAATGCTCAACAGCCTCGGCTGGGCCCTCGACTTGGTCGCCAACCACACACTGATCAACCGGGTGCTGATGGTCGGGTGGGGCAACATGTTCGACGCGGGCTACTTCTGGCATTACAACGAGCTTTGGGTCGGCGGCGCAGCCGGACCGGGCGAGAAAGCCTATGTCGCGGGGTTGATCCTGACCGTATTCGCCATGCGGGTTGCCGCGGCGATCGGTTTTTTACAGATGAAACGGTGGGGTCAACAGTGGATGATCGTCACCTGCTGGATGGGCGTAGTTATCTGGTGCGCCTATATCTTCAACATGACGATGTATGCCGACGTCCGCTACGCCGGCGTCGTGTTCCCGGTCATCGGTTGGTGGCTCTACGACATCTTCTACATCACCCCGTTCCTCGCTATCCCGTACCTGCACACGGTTAACCGCGAAATCTTCTCCGACTGAACAGGTTTAAGGAGCACTGCTATGACTTCATCGTCTTTGCCATCACCGACCGAGGAAAAAGACCCGGCTGCAGACCTTGAGCCGGGGACAACCCCGTACTACGCGCGCATGCACAAATGGATAAAGCGTGCGGTCATCGTATGTTTGGTCGCCTTGGTCGTCGAAGGCGCATTCACGTTGCCGTTCATGGCGGTCTACTACGGCTACCCGACACTGAGCCTGACGGAGATCTGCAGCGAGCTACTGAAAGTCAGGTACTCCAACGACACGCTGGAGTGCAAGTACCCCTACCCTCCGTTGGGACCGCCCGAGGGTGCTGAAGGTAAGGCCACCGCACAGGACGTCTGGGGAATCCAGCCAATACCGAAGTATCACCGCCTCGGCTTCCGCGAACTGGTCAGGATTCACGACGAACGAATCGCCCGCCAGCATGCCGCCGCACAACAGGCGGCGCCGCACCCATGACAAGAAAACTGCGTGTCATCCAATGGGGTACCGGCAACGTCGGCAAGCACGCGGTCGCGGCCGTGCACGAACACGCCGACCTCGAGCTGGTAGGTGCGCTGGTCTACAGCGACGATAAGGCCGGACGCGATGTCGGCGAGATCGTCGGGATGGATCCGATCGGTGTCATCGCAACGAAAGACGTCGACGAGATCCTGGCGCTGGACGCCGACTGCGTGCTCTACCACGCCCAGGGTGACTGGAATCCACCAGCTGCCCTGGACGACATCTGTCGGCTGCTGGCCTCGGGTAAGAACGTGGTGTCCACGGCGGTCACCGCGTGGATCTACCCGGCCAGCACCGATGGGGACGTCGTCGAACGGCTCGAGGCAGCCTGTGCCGAGGGGCGGAGTTCGTTTCACGGTACCGGTATCGAACCGGGCTGGGGCTCAGAAGTACTGCCCCTGACCATGTCCGGTCTGTTTCGCCGGATCGACTCGCTGGTGGTACAGGAGCTGATGGACTACTCCACGTACGACCAGCCGTTCGTGTTGTTCGACGTGATGGGCTTCGGTAAACCACCCGACACCCGGGTGCCGATGGACGAACCCGCCATCGGCGCATTGTCATTCAAGGCGCCACTGATGCTGGTCGCCGACGGGCTCGGCGCCACCATCGAGGATTACGCCTGGGAGAGAAAGGTCGCCACGACCGACAAACCGATCGAGGTCAAGGCGGGCCGCGTGGAGGCCGGGACCGTGTCTGCGGTGCGATTCTCCTACTCGGCCATCATTGAGGGGCGTCGCGCGCTGACCGTCGAGCACATCACCCGTCTGGGGCCGGACCAGGCTCCGCACTGGCCAAATGGGCGCGGTTGGAAAGTGACAGTTGAAGGCCTTCCGTCGATGGTGTTGGAATCGCGGATCGCCATCAACGATGAGGACGACACCGACCAGGCCTGTCTGGGCACCGCGATGCATTCGGTGCACGCCATCGCGCCGGTCTGTGCGGCGGCTCCCGGAATCCGCACCTTCCTAGATCTGCCCACCATCATGGGCCGCGGCGTCCTCTCGAAGGGATCGACTCGTTGACCTACCGGGTCGTTCAATGGACGACGGGAAATGTCGGGAAGAAGTCGGTACATGCGGTGGCGGCGAATCCGACGCTGCAACTGGTCGGGTGTTACGCGTGGTCACCCGATAAGGTCGGCCGCGACGTCGGTGAGCTGTGCGGGATCGAAACACTGGGCGTGCTGGCCACCGAGGACGTCGATGCGCTGCTCGCGCTGGCGCCCGATTGCGTCGTTTACAACCCGATGTTCGCCAAGATCGATGAGCTTGTCCGCATCCTCAGCGCGGGCATCAACGTGGTGACCACATCCGAATTCATCACCGGCCATCAACTGGGTGAAGAGCGTGACCGCATCGCCGAGGCCTGCGAGCTGGGCGGTTCTACCATCTTCGGCAGTGGCATCAATCCTGGCTTCATCCAGCTCTTCGCCATCGTGACGGCCGGAATCTCGGACCGAGTCGATCGGATATCCATTGCGGAGTCTTTCGACACAACGATCTACAACTCGCCGGCGACCGAAATTCCCATGGGCTTCGGCTATCCCATTGACCGCCCGGACCTTCGCGCGATAACAGAGAAGGGATCTGGCATCTTCCGCGAAGCGGTTCTTCTCGTCGCCGACGCCCTCGGAACAGAACTCGACGACATTCGCTGCGACGTCGAGTACGCACAGACCACCGAAGATCTCGAATTGCCCGGCGACTGGACCATCGCTGCCGGCTGCGTCGCGGGCATCGATGTCCGCTGGAAAGGGATTCTCGGTGGTCGCGACGTCATCGAGGTCCGTGGAGTGTGGACCAAGGGTCAATCGTTGGACCCTGCCTGGTCGACGGAGTTCGGGTACACCATCACGGTAGAGGGCCGACCCACAATAAAGAGCACACTGAGCTTCGAGCCGCCGCCAGACTTTGTCGGCGAAACGCTGGACGACTTCATCATGCTCGGCCTCACCATCACGGCGATGCCGGCCATCACTGCGATACCTGCGGTCGTCGCGGCGCCGCCCGGTATCGCCACCTACACCAACCTGCCGCTGTTACTCCCGCGCGGAGTTCTTTCGAAAGGAAGTGAATGACCACCGAGCAGGAACCGTCGCGCCTGCACCACGTTGTGTTCGCCGTCGCACCGGAGCGACACGCCACGGTGGCGCAGCTGTTCACCGATCTCGGCTTTAGCTTCGAGAAACTGGAGTTGACCGAACTCGGTTTGAACATTCATCTGGACTGGACTCGCGGTATCGAGTTGATCAGCCCGGCACCCGGATCAACCGCTACCGTTGCTCGTTTGGTGACGGAGTTCCTCGACGGCCACGGCGACGGCGTGTACACGGTGGTGCTCCAGGTTCCTGGAGCCTCGGCGGCCGAAGCCATCGCCGAGCGGTACGGCGCGACCACACGATTCCGGCAAGGCTTCGAAGGCGACGGGTCGTACCTCGAGGAGATCGATCTTTCAGTCTTGGGTCTGCCCCTTACCTTGCTGGCGACAAACCTGCCCTGATCGCTGATCAACGCGCCGAAAGAAATGGACCCCATGACCGAAGTTGCTGACTCCCAAGAACTCCCGGTGCTCGACATGACAGACCTGCCCATGTCTTTCGACCGCGGCGACGGTTGGGCGAAATTACGAGAAGCCGGGCCGGTGGTATTGAGTGACGGCTGGTATGCGCTGACTCGTCGCGACGATGTGCTTGCGGCACTGCGCAACCCGAATGTGTTCTCGTCCAAGAAAGCGTTCGAGGTGGTCGGCAGCCCGCTGCCGCTCGTCCCGGCGGCGTTCGATCCGCCGGAGCACACCCGATTCCGCAGGATTCTGCAGCCGTTCTTCAGTCCGCATGCGCTCGCTGCGATATTGCCGTCGATTCAGGCCCAAGCGATCGACATTATCGACTCGATTGCCGGACGCGACGAGTGCGAAGTAATGGCCGAACTCGCGACCCCGTATCCGTCGCAGGTCTTCCTGACGCTGTTCGGCCTGCCGCTGCAGGATCGGGAGCGGCTCATCGGGTGGAAGGATGCCATTATCGAATTGAGCATTCCGGCCGCCGCCGGCGAAACCCCGGATCTGACAGCGGCGCTGGAATTGTTCGCATACCTCACCGAGGCTGTTGCTACGCATCGGCAGCATCCGGGCGACGATGTCCTCTCTCAGGTGCTCGTGGGTCAGGATGCACTCACCGACGACGAAGCCCTGGGGATGGCGTTCTTCTTCGTTCTGGCCGGGCTGGACACCGTTACCTCGGCGATCGGGGCGGCGATGCTCGAGTTGGCGCGCCGTCCCGACGTGCGTGCCAGGCTTCGGGAAAAGTCGTCCGACATACCGGTTTTCGTCGAGGAGATCGTCCGGCTGGAGTCGTCCGCGCCGGTCGTTCCGCGAGTGACAAGCGAGGAAGTCATCGTCGCCGGTATCACATTACCGGCGGGCTCTCGGGTGCGGCTGTGCCTCGGCGCGATCAACCGGGACGGCAGCGACGCCATATCCGGGGATGACCTGGTGTTGGATGGCAAGGTGCACAAGCACTGGGGCTTCGGTGGCGGTCCACACCGTTGCGTGGGCTCGCACCTGGCTCGGATGGAAATGAACGTCATCGTGACCGAATGGCTAAGGCGTATTCCAGATTTCGAGCTCTCACCCGGATTCCGGCCCGAAATAATCTGGCCATCACCGACTAATACTTTGGCGGAGCTGCCGCTGCGGATTCTCGCGCGGGAGACATCATGACTGTCGGCATCGAATTGCCCAATGTTTTCGACGCGGGACTGCCGGCCCTGAGCTACGACGTCACCGAAACTCCGCGTGAGGTCTACCCCCGGATTCGGGCCGCCCAGGAGCTTGCTCCGATCGCAATCGGGCCACTGGGTCCCGAAGTGCTGTCCTACGAACTCGCCAGAGCGGTTCTTCGGGACAATCGGTTCGTGATACCGCCAGGAATCCACCTCACGGCTCAGGGCGTTACGTCCGGCCCGCTGTGGGACAGGGTCGTCGGCAGCATCATGTGTGCCGAAGGGGCAGAACATCATCGGCTGCGTAGCCTCGTGTCGAAGGCATTCACCCCGCGGGCGACCGGACGTCTGCACGAGACGATCGGAGCCGTGGTCAACGAACTGGCCGATCGGGTCGCCGACGCGGGCACGTGCGACGTCGTGACGGATATTGCCCGGCCCTATCCGATCCCGATCATCTGTGCGTTACTTGGCGCGCCGCCTGAGGACTGGCGACAATTTTCGCTGTGGGCCGACGAGATCTTCAAGATGGTCAGCTTCGCTGTCAATCTTGTCGATGAAGTGCCGGCTGTAATGCGGGCGTGGAGCGAGCTGGACGCCTACGTCGACGCGATGATCGCCGAACGGCGGCGCAGTCTGACGGACGACCTGCTCTCCGAGCTGATCCGCGCCGAGGACAACGGGGACCGGCTCAACGCCGACGAACTGCGGATGATGGTGGCCAGCTTGCTGGTCGCCGGAACCGATACCACCCGCAACCAGTTGGGCGCCTCCCTGCAGGTCTTGTTCGACCACCCTGACCAGTGGAGCATGCTGCGCGATCATCCCGAGCTGGCAATGCCCGCCGTCGAGGAATCCATGCGGCACTCACCGGCGGTGTGCAGCACACTCCGCACCGTGGATGAAGACGCCGAGCTCGGCGGATTCACCTTCCCAGCAGGAACTTTCATTTTCGTGAATACCTTCGCTGCCAACTGTGATCCCGCCGTCTACGATGATCCCGACCGCTTCGACATCACCCGCGATGCGCCGCCGGCGATATTGACCTTCGGCGGCGGCGTGCACTACTGCCTCGGCGCGAACCTGGCCAGACTGGAGCTTGCCGAGGCACTCAAGATCCTCGCGCACCGCATGCCGAACCCCCGCCGCACCGGACCGGCACCGTGGAAGCCCATGCTTGGCATGAGCGGACCCACCAGCCTGCCAATCGAGTTCGGAAGTGCTCAGGTGCCGCAGAAGGTTCGGTACGTGCCGAAATCCTCAGGGGCCGGGGACGCATAGCCGTCGAGACCCGGGCGTTCGTCGTACGGGGCGGTCACGGCATCCAGCAGCGGCTGGACCGGCCCCAGGTCACCGGCCGTCGCGGCGGTCAGTGCCTGCTCGACGAGATGATTGCGCGGAATATAGATCGGGTTGATCCGGTCCATCATCTCCGGATCCGGATCGAGTGCGCGCCAGCGTGATATCCAGTATCCCAACGGTTCCGGCATCGTTCCGGCGTCGCCACCGGCCGCTTGGCTGAGGCGCCGAAAGAACGAGGTGTAGTCAACGTGGTTCGCGTGCAGCAGGAGAAGTAGATCGCCGATCAGCGGCGCTACGACTTCTGTTTCCACACCGGGGGACAAACCCAGCTTGGCGCGCATGCCAGACGACCAGGCGGCCTCATACTGAGCACGGAATACATCGAATGACCGCTCCGCCAACGAGATCGCCTCGTGTTCGTCGGCGGAGAACAACGGAAGCAGCGTCTCTGCGAACCGCGCGAGATTCCACCCGGCCATGGTCGGTTGGTTGTCGTAGGCATAACGCCCCCAGGAATCGATCGAACTGAACACCGTTTCGGGGTCGTAGGCCTCCATGAAGGCACACGGTCCGTAGTCGATGGTTTCGCCCGAGATCGTCATGTTGTCGGTGTTCATCACTCCATGCACGAAGCCGACAAGCATCCAGCTGGCCATCAGCGTTGCCTGCGCGCCGGCCACCGCTTCGAACAGCGCCAGGTAGGGCCGCTCCGCGTCCGCCGCGCTTGGGTAGTGGCGGGCGATCGCGTGGTTGGCGAGGCGGCGCACCAGGGCGGCGTCCCCGGTGGACGCGGCGTATTGAAAGCTCCCCACCCGCAGATGACTGCTCGCGACCCGAACGAGCAATCCGCCGGGCAACGGCGTCTCGCGGTAAACCGGGCGCCCGGTGCTCAGCACGGCAAGGGATCGGGTGGTCGGGATGCCCAGCGCGTACAGCGCTTCGCTGACGATGTACTCGCGCAACATCGGTCCCACCGCGGCCAGGCCGTCGCCACCCCGCGCGAAAGGCGTTGCCCCGGAACCCTTTAGGTGCAGGTCGCGAACGCGACCGTTGCTATCGCAGAGTTCCCCCAGTAGCAAGGCCCGCCCGTCGCCCAGCCGCGGCACGAAGTTGCCGAACTGATGCCCGGCATAGGCCTGAGCTACCGGTTCGGTGCCGCTCGGTAGCTCGTTGCCGACTAAGAACCGCAGCCCGTCGGCGCTTCGCAGCCAGGAAGCGTCAAACCCGAGCTCGGCGGCCAGCGGCTCGTTGAGCACCAGCAGCTGCGGGTCGGGGGGCGTCTCGGCTTGCCAGCGGACGGCCATCTCCGGCAAATCTCGGGAGAAGCGGTCTTGCAGCCTCACAGTTCAAGCACCTTGATGTCGCCAGTAACGCCGTCGACCTCGATAAGCGCCCCGGATGGCAGGGACGTGGTCGCCCCTTGCACGTCCACCACACAGGGAAACCCGAACTCGCGAGCCACCACGGCGGCGTGTGACATCGGCCCGCCGAGTTCAGTCACGACGGCCGCGGCGTAGCAGAAGGCGGCGGTGTACCCGACGTCGGTAACTTCGGCGACCAGAATCTCACCGGGTTGCAGATCGTCGATGGTCTCGGGCCGCACGATCCGCACCCGGCCGCGCACCCGTCCCCCACACACGCCGACCCCCCGCAAGACGCCCCCGGCGACAAGGGCCGTCGATGACGCGCTCGATGGTTCCCAGCTGCCGCTGAATACCGTCGGCGGCACGACGCCCGCCAGCCTGCTGTGTTCGGCCCGGCGCCGGGCCACCCGCTTGGACACGTCGGCCGGGAGCGCGTCGACTTCGTCGACCAGCAGATAGAACACGTCGTCGGCGGCCTCGAAGACGCCGGCGTCGACCATCCGGCGCCCATACTCACGTAACAGGCCGCGCAGCACCCAGTTGGCGCGCACCATCTTGTCGCGGCGGACTTCGCGGTCGCGCAGTTGGCGGGTCGCCAGCAGAGCCACCGGCCTGGCTCGCAACGGAATCTCGCGGTGCGCGGGCGCAGAAATGGGTTGCGCGGGCGACATGCTCAGCGTTTTGGTCACCATCCGGACCAGCAGCTCGGGGTCGTCGGAGTAGCTGGTCGAGAGCATCTCGAGTTCCGCCGGACCGCGGTGTCCGATCAGCGCCAGCTCAGCCAATACCGCGGCATGAAACTCCGGCGCTTCGACGGCCAGCTTGCCAAGGCACTCCCCCGGTTCGGCCAACAGCGCAAGCACATTCGGATCGCGTTGTGCGGCAGCCACCAACCGATGCATGGCCTCCACCGATCGCGCGCTGACCAAATCCGGCCCCGCCGGCGCTGCGGTGTCCCGCCCACACAGGCCCCGCAGCAACACGTTGAATATCGCGCACAGCATGAACGACCCCGCGGCCAGCACCCAGCCATGCACCACATGGTCGCGCGCCAACAGGATCAGGCTGGCCAGCCGGCGATCGTCAAGTTCGGCAAGATCGCCGCCGGCAAGTTGCTCCAGACGATCGATATCGGCGACGAAGTCGTCGGTGTCGCGCGGCGAGCCTGCGCTCAAACAAATCTGGTTGACGCCAAGCACGCCGATGTTGCGTAGGGTGCGCAGGTGTTTGTGGGCGCCAACGGAATTGGTGGGCGGGCGCTCGTCGCCGAAGATCGGCAGCGACGCCATGCTGGGCCCGAAGAACCCGCTGTTGGCGACGATGGTGGTGGGGTTGACGAACGGTACCGTTTCGGCCATGAAGTGCGCCGCGGTGATCGCCCCATACAGCCGGTGGGCGAACACCGCGACGGTTCGCACCGCGATCTCGCGCTGGACGATCCCGCCGGGCCGCAGCCGTTCGGCGATCCCCACCCCGGTGGCACGCAGACCGCGCACGGTCACCGAGGCCGACGACGGCGAGAATGGGCCGGGCAGCGCCTCGGACAGATTGGTGGCCAGGAAGGTCGGGAACCGCGGGTCGATCGGAGTATCGAATTCGCCGTTATCACCCTCCGGACCGGCCAATCTGGGAACCACCCCGTCGTCCGCCGCCGCGTCGACCGCCGGCACGTCCGTCACACTCGGCACCCTCCAGGGCAGCGATATCACCCGCCTCCCGAGCGCTACCCGCCCTCGCACCGCGCGTGTCAAGTCTTCGAGGCATTCGTCGGCGCTCCACGCGGGCGAGAATCCCCAGGTGTCACGCAGCCGCGAAGTATTCAGGATCGGCGCCCGCTGCATCAACTCCAGCCGGGACCGCGCCAGCGCGGCGGGCAGTGGCACGATCGGCCGCCCGAGCGCTTTCGCGATACGGCGCACGGTTAGCTCGCCCGGTGCGGCGAGATCAACAGGGCCACTGTCGATCTCAGTGTCAATGATCGCGCGGATCAACAACCGCAGCGTGTCGTCTAGATGCACCACCTGCACGGGGCGATCCACCGATGAGGCGGCAAATGCGGGTGGCGCCAGCAGCCGGCGCACCCGGTCGTCCACGCTTCGCCCGACGACCAGGGCACAGCGGACCGCGACCCACTCCGCGCCGGAGTTCGCCAACATTTCCTCGTCGCGGGTCAGATCGGGGTAAGCGGAAGAGGCGAAAACGACTCGCCTGGTGCCATTCTCCACCATCGCGGCGAGCACATTGCGCGTGCCCGCCACATCCGATGCGCAGTGCGCGACGACGTCAGCCCCCGCGACAGCGTGCCCGACGCCCCCGGTGTCCCGGATGTCAGCGGCGACGAAGTCTGCTGCGCTGGGCCAGCTTTCGGGCCGCTGCCGGGAGATCCCGACAACGTCGTGGCCCTGGCTCAGCAATCGGACCACAAGGCCGCGGCCGATCACTCCGCCGGCCCCGGTGACCGCAATTCTCATGGCTAATCGTCGTCGTCGTTCATGAACGCAGCGTTGACCAAGGCGTCGAGATCCATGTCCGCGAGGTCCTTCTCGGCCGCCGCCGGGCCAGCCGCCGAGCCCGTGGTCTCGGCTTCGTTCGCCAGCGCGAGCAACAGCTCCAGCACTCCCGCCTGCCGGAGGCGCTTGACGGGAATAGACGCCACGACGCGTTGGATTTCGGCCTCTCCGGGCGCCGCCGTCTCGGACTCTGCCGCGGTACCGACGAGCTCCCCGTGCATATAACCGGCCAGCGCGGCCGAGTTCGGGTAGTCGAAGATGATTGTGGCCGGTAGCGCAAGGCCGGTCGCCGCTTTGAGTCGGTTCCGCAGCTCGACCGCGGTCAACGAGTCGAAGCCCAGTTCCTGGAACGCCCAATCCGGGTCGATCGTCTCGGGGCTTCGGCCGCCCAGCACGGTGGCGATGTGCGAGCGCACCAGGTCAAGCAAAACCGCGAGTTGCTCGTCTTCAGCCAGCCCCTCGAGGCGTTGCACCAGAGCCGATTTCGACCGCTCTGCCAGCAATGAATCCTCGACCTGACGCCGGCTCGGCGCGTTGATCAGATCGACGAACATCGGCGGCAGGGTGCCGCTGTCGAATTTGACTTGCAGTGCGGCGGTGTCAATGTGGGCGGGCACCAGGAAAGGCTCGTCGACGACGAGCGCGCTGTCCATCAGCTCCAGCGCTTCGTCCGAGGACATCGCAACGACGCCGTCCCGGCCGAACCGAGCCAGATCTGCGGCGCCGAGTCCGCCGGTCATCGAGCTGGCCTGATCCCACAGGCCCCAGCCCAGCGATATCCCGGGCAGCCCCTGGGCCCGCCGGTGCACCGCCAACCCGTCCAGGAACGAGTTGGCGGCCGCGTAGTTGGCCTGCCCCGAGCCACCGGCCAACCCGGCCATCGACGAGAACATGACGAACGCGGACAGATCCAGATCGCGGGTCAGCTCGTGCAGATTCCATGCCGCGTCCACCTTGGCGCGGAACACCGATTCCACCCGCTCCGGGGTCAGCGACGAGATCACCGCATCATCGAGTACGCCCGCCGCGTGAATCACGCCCGACAGTGGCCTCTGCGACGGCCCCTGCCCCGGGATGTCGGCGATCACTTTCGCCAGAGCGTCCCGGTCAGCCGCGTCACAGGCGACCGCGTGCACCCGAGCGCCCGCCGTGCTCAGCTCGGCCACCAGCTCCGCGGCGCCCGGCGCGTCCAAGCCGCGCCGGCTCAGCAGTATCAGATTGCGCACCCCGTGGCGGTGCACCAGGTGACGGGCCAACGCTGAGCCGGCCATTCCGGTGCCACCAGTGATCAGCACCGTGCCGTCCGCCCAAACGTCGGGAATCATCATCACAACTTTACCTACATGGCGAGCCTGGCTCAAATAGCGCAGTGCCGCGGCCGCCCGCCGAACGTCAAATGTCTTCGCCGGCAAGGGCCGCAGTACCTCATCGCCGAACAGCCCGGCCAACTCCGTGAGGATCGCCTGGATGCGATCCGGTCCCGCCTCGAAGAGATCGAACGCACGGTAGCGCACACCCGGGTGCTTGCGTGCGACCACCTCGACTTCGCGGATGTCGGTCTTGCCCATCTCCAGGAATACCCCGCCAGGTGCAACCAAACGCAGTGAAGCGTCGACGAATTCACCGGAAAGGGAGTCCAGTACCACGTCGACCCCGCGGCCGCCGGTGACCGCGCGGAACTTGTCTTCGAAGTCCAGGCTGCGCGAATCCGAGATGTGGTCGTCGTCGAAACCCATGGCCCGCAGCGTGTCCCACTTGCCGTGACTCGCGGTGGCGAATACCTCCAACCCCAGGTGCCTGGCCAGCTGCACCGCGGCCATCCCGACGCCGCCGGCCGCCGCGTGCACCAATATCCGCTGCCCCGGCCGCACATCTGCCAGATCCACCAGTGCGTAGTGCGCGGTTGCAAACACCACCGAAACGGTGGCCGCCGCGGTGTGCGACCATCCCGCCGGCACCTTGACGAGCAGTCGGTGGTCGGTGGTCGCGACCGTGCCGGTGCCTTCCGGGAACAGGCCCATGACCCGGTCACCGACCACGAAACGTGTCTCCCCTGGACCCGTTTCCACAACGACGCCGGAAGCCTCGATGCCCATGACCGCGTGCTCATCGGGGTAGAGGCCCAGCGCGATCATGACGTCGCGGAAGTTGGCGGCGATGGCCGACAACACGACCCGAATCTGACCGGGCAGCAACGGCGCGTCAGCGTCGGAAATTCGCTCCAACTGCAGATTCTCGAAGGTGCCGCGACTGCTCATGCCCAACCGCCACGGTCCGTCACCTGGAGGCACCAGAACGCTGCTCAGGGTGCGGCTGCCGTGCACACGCGCGGTGTAAACCGTCGCGCCGCGGACCAACACCTGCGGCTCGCCGGGCTCCAAAGCCGCGGCTATGGCGTCGCCATCGAGTGGCCCGTCGGCGTCGACCAGAACGATCCGCCCGGGATGCTCGGTCTGCGCGGACCGCACCAATCCCCACACGGCCGCGCCCGCCAAATCCGTCACATCCTCGCCGGGCAACGCCATCGCGCCGCGGGTGGCCACCACCAACATGCCTGCCCGGTCGCCCGCCAACCACGACTGCAGCTCCGTCAGCGCCGCATGGGTAGCCGCATAGACCTCCGCCACGACGTCGCCGGCAACCGGCGTCGATTCATAAACCACCGCGTCGGCTTCTGACTGCCCTGACCCCAACGACTGCTGTGCCGACCAGATCACCTCAAAGATCCGGTCTGGGCCCGAACTCGACACCGCGGCCAGCAATTGCCGGTCGCTTACCGGCCGGGCCACCATCGACGCCACGGACAATACCGGCAGGCCCAATCCATCAGCCAGCTCGATCGACACCGCCGACTCGCTCACCGGCACGATCCGGGCCCGAACCGCCGTCGCGCCCGCCGCATGCAAAGCCACGTGCTGCCAGGAGAACGGCACCAGCACCGAACCCTCCGCAATCTCGGCACTGTCGGATGCCAGTACCACCGCGTGCAGCGCCGCGTCCAGCATCACCGGATGCACCCCGAAACCGGCCGCCGAGACCCCGGCGTCCGCGGGCAGCGTCACCTCGGCGAACACTTCATCGCCGCGGCGCCACATCGAGGTCAAGCCCCGGAAGGCGGGACCGTACGCATAGCCGCGCTCGGCTAACCGTTCATATCCATCGGCGACGTCCACCACCGCCGCACCGACCGGCGGCCACACCGACAGGTCCGCGGACGGCTCCACCGATCCCGCGCTGACCGAGCCCTCCGCGTGCAGCTGCCAGCCGGAGCCGGCTTCACCGCGCGAAAAGACAGAGACTGCGCGGATGCCCGACTCGTTCGGGCTATCAACCACTACCTGCACCGCGACCGTGCCGGAGACCGGCAACACCAGTGGCGCTGCCAAATTCAACTCGTCGACAATTCCGCAGCCCACCTCGTCGCCGGCGCGGATCGCCAGCTCGACAAACCCTGCCCCGGGGAACAGCACCACGCCGCCAACGGCGTGATCGTTCAACCAGCCCTGCACGCTGGGTGACAACCGGCCCGTGAGCACCACCCCGCCCGACGCCGGCAACTCCATCACCGCGCCCAGCAGCGCGTGCTCACTGGCCGCCAATCCCAAACCGGCGGCATCGACGGCTACATCGTCGCGGGAGAGCCAAAACCGCCTCCGCTCAAACGGATACGTCGGCAACTCCACAAAATTCGCTTTGCCGAGCACGCCCCGCCAGTCCACATCCATGCCGGCGACAAAGCCCTGCGCGATCGCATTCGTCAGGGTCGCCGGCTCCGGGCGGTCTTTGCGCAGCGCGGACACCGTTAAAACAGCTTCAGCCGCCAGCGATTCTTCGATCGCCGCGGTGAGGCTGTTCGGCCCGACTTCCAGGAATCGGGTTACCCCGGCCGCGTGCGCGCAGCGGACACTGTCGGTGAACCGCACGGCGTCCCGGATGTGCCGCTGCCAGTAGGACGCGGTTCCGAAGTCGTCCTCGGCTTGCTGTCCGGTCAGGTTCGACACGATCGGGATGGTGGGCCGTCCGACGGTGAGACCGCGGGCAACCGTGCCGAATTCCTCGATCATCGGATCCATCAGCGGGGAATGGAACGCGTGCGAAACGGCCAGCCGGTGGACTCGGCGCCCTTCGGCACGCAGCCGGTCCGCGATGGCGGTCACCGCGTCCTCCGAGCCCGAAATCACCACGGAGGACGGCCCGTTGACCGCCGCGATACCGACGTCTTGACCGAGCAGGGGCCGCACGTCCTCCTCGGTGGCCTGCACCGCGAACATGGCCCCGCCTGCCGGCAGCGCCTGCATGAACCGGCCGCGGGCAACCACCAGGACCGCCGCGTTTTCCAGGGAAAGCACCCCGGCGACGTGCGCGGCGGACAACTCGCCGACCGAGTGGCCCATCACGAAATCGGGATGCACGCCCCAGGATTCCAGCAGCCGGAATAACGCGACTTCCACCGCGAACAGCGCTGGCTGCGCGAATTCGGTAGTACTCAAGAGGTTTTCGTCTTGGCCCCACATCACCTCGCGCAGCGGGCGCAGCAGGTGCCGATCCAGCTCGCCCACCACTGTGTTGAACGCCTCGGCAAACACCGGGTACGCGGCGTGCAGCCCCATCCCCATGCCGAGCAGCTGGGACCCTTGACCCGGAAAGACGAACGCAGTCTTGTCACCTGTTTTTGTGGTGCCCTGAATCACCGAAACCGCTGCGCTGCCGGCCACCTCGTCGAGCCCGGCCAACAACGCCGCGTTGTCGCCACCGAGGACGACGGCGCGATGTTCGAAGGCCGAACGGGCCGCCAACGACCACGCCACGTCCGCGGGATCGAGGTCAGGGTGGGTCCGCAGGTGTTCGGCGAGCCGGGTGGCCGCAGACGCCAGCGCGGCCGCCGATTTCGCTGACACCACCCACGGCAGCACCGGCGGTTTGGGACGGTCGGTGACATCCGGGAGCCGCCCTGCCCAGGCGGGCGGGGCTTCGATGATCACATGCGAGTTGGTGCCGCTGATCCCGAAGGAGGACACCCCGGCCCTTCTGACGTGGGGCGACCCGGCCGTCTCCGCCGGCTGTGCTTTCCAAGGCCGCGGCTCGGTCAACAGCGACACCGAGCCCATGGACCAATCCACATGCGGGCTGGGCTCATCGACGTGCAACGTCGCCGGCAGCAGCTCGTGGCGCATCGCCAAAACCATCTTGATCACACCCGCTACGCCCGCGGCCGCTTGCGTATGACCCATATTCGACTTGATCGACCCCAACCAAAGCGGCTCGGTTCTGCCCTGCCCATACGTCGCCAACAGCGCCTGGGCCTCAATGGGATCGCCCAACATGGTTCCGGTTCCGTGGCCTTCGACGACGTCCACATCGGTTCCTGACAACCCGGCATTGGCCAGCGCGGCGCGCACCACCCGCTGCTGGGACGGCCCATTCGGTGCAGTTAGCCCGTTGGACGCACCGTCCTGATTGACCGCCGATCCCCGCAGTACCGCCAACACCGGGTGCCCCGACCGCTGCGCATCCGATAGTCGCTCCAGCACCAGCATGCCGCCGCCCTCGGCGAACCCGGTGCCGTCGGCGCCCGCCGCGAAGGCCTTGCACCGGCCGTCCGCGGATAACCCGCGCATGCGGCTGAACTCGACAAAGATGTCGGGTGTGGCGTTGACGGTGACACCGCCGGCCAGCGCCAGGTCGCACTCACCCGAACGCAGCGACTGCGCTGCCATGTGCAGCGCCACCAACGACGACGAACATGCGGTATCCACCGATACCGCCGGACCCTCCAGCCCGAGCACATAGGACACCCGTCCCGACGCCACGCTTGACGACTGCCCGGTCAGCCGAAAGCCTTCCACCGCTTCGGAGGAGGACAGGCCGTAACCCTGCGCGATGATTCCGGCGAACACCCCGGTCGCGCTGCCCCGCAGCCGACCGGGCTCAATTCCCGCTCTTTCCAATGCTTCCCAGGACAGCTCGAGGAAGAGACGCTGCTGGGGGTCCATCGCCAGCGCCTCACTGGGCACCACTCCAAAGAAGGCGGCGTCAAAGTCCGCAACGCCGTCCACGAAGCCGCCGGTGCGGGTGTTGCACGTACCCGCAACGTCGGGATCCGGGTTGTACAGCCCGGCCAGATTCCAGCCGCGATCGTTGGGGAATTCGGAAAGCACGTCGCGACGCTGCGCCAGCATGTCCCAGAGATCGTCGGGGGAATTGATCCCGCCCGGGTAGCGGCACGACATGGCGACGATCGCAATCGGATCGTCGCCGGTGAGTCGAACCGCTGCGGCCTGGTTGATTTCTTGCGGGACTCCGGCGAGTTCGGTGCGGATGTAGCCGGCTAGGCTGTTGGGCGTCGGGTAATCGAAGATCACCGTCGGTGAAAGCGACAGTCCGGTAGCAATTTTGAGCCGGTTACGCATTTCGACCGCGGTCAGCGAGTCAAAGCCCAACTCCTGAAACGCCTTCTCCGGGTCGATCGCCTCGGGAGCGGTGTTGCCCAAAACGGTGGCGATGTGCGCGCGCACCAGGTCCAGCAGGACGGCGTGCTGTTCGGGTTCGGTACGCCCGTGCAGACGGTGCGCCAGAGCCGATTTCGACTTCTCGGCGGCCAGCGAATCGTCGACCTGGCGCCGGGCCGGCGCGTTGACCAGGTCGGCGAACATCGGTGGCACCGCGACCGCGTGGGTCCGCAGCGCATTGACATCGATGCGGGCGGGCGCGATGAATGCCTGGTCGACAATCAGTGCGGTGTCGAACAATTCCATCGCTTCGGCGCTGGACAGCGCCAGTATTCCGTCGCGGCCCAAGCGGGCGCGATCGGCGGCGTCCAGGCCGCCGGTCATGTCGCTGGCCTGCTCCCACAGCCCCCACCCCAGCGAGATCGCCGGCAGCTTGTGCGCCCGCCGATGCGCAGCCAAGCCGTCGAGGAAGGAGTTGGCTGCCGCGTAATTGCCCTGGCCCGACGACCCTACGACCCCCGCCATCGAGGAAAACATCACGAACGCCGACAAATCCAGATCGCGCGTCAACTCGTGCAGGTTCCACGCCGTGTCCACTTTTGCCCGTAACACCGCATCCACTCGGTCGGGAGTCAGTGATGTGACCACCGCGTCATCGAGCACGCCTGCCGCGTGAATGACCCCCGACAGCGGGGATTCCGTCGGGATTGTGGCAATCACCCTGGCCAGCGCCGCCTTGTCGGCCGCATCGCAGGCGACGACCCGCGCCTGGGCGCCGGCTGCCCGCAGCTCAGCGATGAGCTCCGCGGCCGTCGGCGCATCCGGACCTCGCCGACTCAGCAACACCAGGTTTTGGACGCCGTGCTGCGCGACCAAATGCCGTGCCAATGTCGAACCCGCCATGCCGGTCCCACCGGTGATCAACACGGTGCCCGAAGCCAGCCCGCCGGGCAAAGTCATCACGACCTTGCCGACATGACGCGCCTGGCTCAAGTACCGCAACGCCGTGCGACCCCGCCGCATATCAAAAGTTGTCACCGGCAGCGGCCGCAGCACTCCTGTGTCGAACAGCTTCGCCAGATCGAGCATGTACTGGTGCATCTCGGGACGCCCGGGTTCGAACAGGTCGAATGCGCGGTAACGCACACCCGGATACTCCCGAGCGATTACACCGGGGTCGCGGATGTCGGTCTTGCCCATCTCCAAAAATAGTCCGCCGGGGGCGACCAGGCGTAGTGACGCGTTTACGAATTCGCCGGCCAGCGAGTCCAGCACCACGTCCATGCCACGGCCGCCGGTGACCGTCCGGAATTTTTCCTCGAAGGCCAGGCTGCGCGAGTCGGAGATGTGGTCGTCGTCGAAGCCCATGGCCCGCAACGTGTCCCACTTGCCGCGGCTGGCGGTGGCGAACACCTCCAGACCGAGGTGCCGGGCCAACTGGACCGCCGCCATCCCTACGCCACCAGCGGCGGCATGGATCAAAACCCGCTGCCCCGGCTTGACGTCAGCGAGGTGTACAAACGCCATCCACGCGGTAGTGAAAACCGCTGATATACCGGCGGCTTCGGCGTATGACCAATCGGCCGGCATCGGGAGCAACAGGCGGACGTCGCCGGGCACCAGGGTGCCGCTACCGTCGGGGAAGAATCCGTACACCGAGTCACCGACCGCGAATTCGGTGACTCCCGGGCCGACTTCGACCACCACACCCGCGCCTTCGCCGCCGATCATCGCGTCGTGGGTGAATATCCCAAGGGTGATCATGATGTCGCGGAAGTTGGCCGCGACGGCCCGCAGCGCCACCCGCACCCAGCCCGGCTCCAGCGGCGCATCGGCGTTGGGAACCGGCTCGAGCCGAAGGTTTTCGAACGTGCCCGCGCTGCTCAGCCCCAGCCGCCACGGCCCGTCGCCAGGAGGTACCAGCAGGTCGTCGACCGTGCGGCTGCCGCGCACTCGCGGTGTGTAGACCGCACCGCCCCGCACCAATGCCTGCGGCTCGCCGGCCGCCAGCACCGCTGCGATCGCTTCATCGTCCAGGGGCGAATCGGAATCGACGAGCAGGATCCGGCCGGGATGTTCGGTCTGCGCCGACCGCACCAATCCCCACACCGCCGCCCCGGCCAGGTCGGTGACGTCCTCCCCCGCCAGACCCACCGCGCCCCTCGTGGCGACCACCAGCAGGCCGGACTCATGTTCGATCAGCCATTGCTGCACGGCGGCCAGCGCCGAGCGGGTGCGCCGATAGCTCTCCGCCACCGGATCATCTTCGGTTGCAACGGATTCAAAGATTTCGTAGGGCGTGTCGTCGGAGTGCGTAACGAAGCCTGACCCCGACTGCCCGGGCGCCGGCGACCACGTCACCTCGAAGAGCCGATCCGGGCCGGACCGAGAGAGCACCACAGCGGCGCGCAGCTGCTGCTCATTCACCGGTCGGGCCGCCATCGCGCCGACGGACAGCACCGGCAACCCGAGACTATCGGCGAGTTCGATCGAGACGGCCGAATCGCCTACCGGTGCGATCCGCACCCGCACTGCCGACGCACCCGCCGCGTGCAACGACACGCCCTGCCACGAGAACGGCACCACGACATCGGCGCTTTCGGCGTGGTTGGCCCGGTCGGCCACGATCAAGGCGTGCATCGCCGCGTCCAGCAGCGCCGGATGTATCCCGAAGCCGGCGACGCCACCGGCCGCGTCCGGCAGCCGCACCTCGGCGAACACCTCGTCGCCGCGGACCCACGCCGCGGTCAATCCACGAAACGCCGGGCCGTAGCCGTATCCGCGCTCGGCAAGCCGCTCGTAGCCGTCCGTGGTGTCCACCGCGATCGCACCCGGCGGCGGCCATACCGACAGGTCCGCGGCCGGGTCAACCGAGCCTGGGCTCAACGTCCCTTCGGCGTGGCACACCCACGCGGAAGCGGAATCCGCCCGGGAGAAGATCGAGACGCCGCGTTGACCGGACCCGTCCGTGTCGTTTGATGGACCCACCACCACTTGCACCGCAACGGATCCCGAGTCGGGCAGCGTCAACGGCGCCTGCAGCGTCAACTCGTCGACCACCGGGCAGCCAACCTCATCGCCCGCGCGGATCGCCAGCTCCACCAAGCCCGCGCCCGGGAACACCGCCATCCCCGACACCGCATGATCGCGCAACCAGCCCTGCACGGTCGGCGACAATCGACCCGTCAGCGCAACTCCGCCCGATGCGGCCATGTCGACTACCGCGCCCAGCAGGGCGTGCTCGCTGGTCGCCAGGCCCAGGCCGGCCGCATCGGCGGCGATGCCCTCGGACGAGAGCCAAAAGCGGCGCCGTTCAAAGGCATACGTCGGCAGCTCGACGAAGGCGGCTCCGTCGAGCACACCGCGCCAATCCACCGCCACACCGGCGACGAACGCGGTGGCGGCCGACGTCAGGAACCGCTGCAGCCCGCCGGC
The DNA here is from genome assembly GCA_963715905.1 of uncultured Actinomycetota bacterium. GTDB lineage: Bacteria > Actinomycetota > Actinomycetes > Mycobacteriales > Mycobacteriaceae > Mycobacterium. The sequence goes on along the minus strand of CAVQSX010000044.1, from coordinate 202,182 downwards.
GTCTCGACCCAGGGTGGGGACGACGATCGGCGCATTAGTGGCCCCGACACAGTCGTTGAGGGTGTCCTCGATGCCGGCGATCAACGCCGGGTGCGGGCTGGATTCGATGAACGTGCGGTAGCCGTGCTCGCACGCGCTACGCACCGCCTGATCGAATTGCACGGTCTGACGGATGTTGCGATACCAGTATTCGGCGTCCAAACCCGCGGTATTCAACCGGCTTCCGGTCACCGTGGAGAAGAAGACGGCGCGCGACGGACGCGGCTCGATGCCGGCCAGCACCTCGGCGAGCTCGCCCCGGATCGACTCGACCTCGGCCGAGTGCGAGGCATAGTCGACGTCGATCCGGCGGGTGCGCAGGTCCAGGTCGGCGCAGAAGGCGACGAGTTCGTCCAGCGCGGCGACCTCCCCGGACACCACCACCGCCGACCGGCCGTTGACGGCGGCGATGGCGAGCCGATTGCCATAGGCCGCCAACAGTTCCCGCACCCGCTCGACGCCGCAGGCGACGGACACCATGCCGCCCGGGCCGGCCAGCGAACGCAGCAACTTGCTGCGCAACGTGACCACCTTCGCGGCGTCCGGCAACGACAGCGCGCCGGCGACATAGGCGGCGGCGATCTCACCCTGCGAATGGCCGATGACCGCATCGGGACGCACGCCGACCGACTTCCACAACTCCGCCAGCGACACCATGATCGCGAACAGCACCGGCTGCACGACATCGACACGATCCATCCCGGGAGCATCCGGGGCGCCACGCAAGACGTCGGTTAGCGACCAGTCAATGAATTCCGCGAAAGCGTCTTCGCACGCGTCGATCTGCCGTGCGAATACCGGTGCGGTATCAAGCAATTCGATGCCCATGCCCAGCCACTGGGAGCCCTGGCCAGGGAAGACGAAGACGTTCTTGCCCGCGGCCCCTGCGGTGCCACGAACTACCGCGTCGTCGTTGCAGCCCCAGGCGGCCAGGTCGTCCAGCCCTGCCAGTAGCCGAGCCCGATCGCCCCCGACGACCACAGCCCGATGCTCGAAGGTCGCGCGGCCGGCCAACGACCAGCCGACGTCGGCGATGTCGGCGTCGGGATGCGCCCGCACATACTCGGCCAACCGGGCCGCCTGGGACTGCAACGCCGTTTCGGATTTGGCCGTCACCACCCATGGCACCGCCGGCGCGGTGGATTCACCCCTGGCACGTTCCCTGGCGGGTGCCTCCTCCAGGATCACGTGCGCGTTGGTGCCGCTGATCCCGAACGACGAAACGCCGGCCCGTCTGGCCCGGCCCTCCGATGGCCAGGGCCGCGCCTCGGTCGCGAGCCGCAGCGACCCGGCGGACCAGTCAACGTGCGGGCTGGGCGCGTCGACGTGCAACGTCGCCGGCACCGTTTCGTGGCGCAGCGCCTGCACCATCTTGATGACGCCCGCGACGCCGGCGGCGGCTTGCGTGTGACCCATATTCGACTTGATCGACCCCAGCCATAGCGGCTCAGCACGATCCTGCCCATACGTAGCCAACAACGCCTGGGCTTCGATCGGGTCGCCCAGGGGGGTCCCGGTCCCATGGCCTTCGACCACAGCTACCTCTGCCGCCGACAACCCGGCATTTGCCAAGGCAGTGCGCACCACCCGTTGCTGGGAGGGACCGTTGGGCGCGGTCAAACCATTGGAGGCGCCATCCTGATTGACGGCCGAACCCCGCACCAACGCCAACACCGGATGACCCAACCGCTGCGCATCCGACAACCGCTCCAGCGCCAGGACCGCGCCGCCCTCGGACCAGCCGACCCCGTCGGCCGCACCCGCGTACGCCTTGCACCGGCCATCCGGCGACAGTGCGCGGTGCCGGCTGAACTCCACAAACACGGTCGGCGTGGCATTGACCGTCGCACCGCCAGCCAGGGCCAGGTCGCACTCACCGGAGCGCAGCGACTGCACCGCCAAGTGCAGCGCCACCAAAGACGACGAACACGCCGTGTCCACCGACACCGCGGGACCCTCCAGCCCGAGCACGTACGACACCCGCCCCGAGCCGACGCTCGACGTCGTCCCGGTCAGGCGGTAACCCTCGATCTCCTCGGACAACATGCCGTAACCCTGGACGACGAGGCCGGCGAACACGCCGGTGGCGCTGCCCCGCAGTCCGCTGGGATCGATCCCGCCGCGTTCGAGCGCCTCCCAGGACAGCTCGAGCAACATCCGATACTGGGGATCCATTGCCAGGGCTTCGCTCGGTGCGATGCCGAAGAAGGACGGGTCGAAGTCGGCGACACCGTCGACGAAACCGCCGGTGCGCACGTAGGTCTTGTGCCTTGCGTCGGGGTCGGGATCGAACAGCCCATCGACGTCCCAGCCGCGATCGGCCGGAAAATCCGAAATCACGTCGCGCCGGTCGGCGACCATCTGCCAGAGGTCCTCCGGGGTTTGCACCCCACCCGGGAATCGGCAGGACATCCCGACGATGGCGATCGGCTCGCTCGAGCGCTCCAGCAGCGCACGGTTGTTGCCCTTCAGCCGTTCCACCTGGACCAGCGCTTTGCGTAGCGCTTCGGTGGCATGCTGGAGCTGATCAACCATTGCTAACCTCGACCCTGTCTATCACCGCCGGGATGCGGCCCCCGCCGAGTCACCCATGGCACGACTGTACCCAGCCAGCCATTATTGCCGGTCAGGCACTCACTCGGCGCCAGCCGTCGGCGGCCCGGGCCGCTTGGACCAACGTGTCGCACAGTTCGCGCAGCTCGGTCTCCCCGGCCCCTTCTTCGAGCGCCGTAGCGACGTCTTCAGCCGCACATCTCACCTGGTAAACGCGATCCGATAGGTCAGCCGCGTCGTCGGCCGACAGCACGACCGCGTCGGCGGGCAACGCCAAGCCGCCGGCCTCACCCCGGTTCATCGACGCCCGCTGCTCGTATGCCCGCTGCCGGCAGGATTGCCGACAGTATTGGCGCCGACGGCCCATCCCGACGTCAGTCACGTCTCGACCGCACCACCGGCACGGCTGGGGGCGGGCTCGGCGGGTCACGTCTGCCGACTTTAGTCCGCTGGATTCTGATTGGACCCAAGACACCGCGTATCATTAAAGGTCGCGCCGCTTACCCAGCGTGTCCGGCCGGGAACTACCCGAACGGCCGTACCGTTTGCCATGCGGAGAGAATCACGAGCCCGAGAGCTCACACGATCTAAAGGAGTAGCGCCTAATGGCCGATCGCGTCCTTAGAGGCAGTCGCCTCGGCGCCGTGAGCTACGAGACGGACCGCAACCATGACCTGGCGCCCCGCCAGATAGCGCGGTACCGCACCGAGAACGGCGAGGAATTCGAAGTTCCCTTTGCCGACGATGCCGACATCCCCGGCAACTGGCTGTGCCGCAACGGCATGGAAGGCACCCTGATCGAGGGTGACCTGCCCGAGCCGAAGAAGGTCAAGCCGCCGCGTACGCACTGGGACATGCTGCTGGAGCGGCGCTCGGTCGAAGAGCTGGAAGAGCTGCTCAAGGAGCGGCTCGACCTTATCCGCTCGAAGCGCCGCGGCTGACCCGACCGGTTGCACGCCCGGTCCGCCCCTGGAGGCCCCAGCGGGTGACCCTCACCAGCGCCTCGCGAATATTTGAACCGCTCATCTTGGACACGCCGAGCTCGCGCTCGGTGAAAGTGATCGGCACCTCCGCGACGACGAAACCGTTGTTGATCGTGCGCCAGGTCAAGTCGATCTGAAAGCAATAGCCCTTGGAGTCCACGGCGTCGAGATCGATCGCCTGCAGAACTTCGCGACGGTAGGCGCGGTAGCCGGCAGTGATGTCATGGACGCCGACGCCCAACGCCGTCCGTGCGTATGTATTGGCCGTCCAGGACAGGACCCAGCGCCGCTTCGGCCAGTTTTTCACCGTCCCACCCTCGACGTAGCGCGATCCGATGGCCAGGTCTGCTCCGGCATCGACCGCGTCCAGCAGCAGGTGCAGCTGTTCGGGTGCGTGGCTCCCGTCGGCGTCCATTTCGACGAGCACCGAGTAGTCCCGGCTCAAACCCCACGCGAAACCTGCCAGATAGGCCGCACCCAGGCCGTCTTTGGCGGTGCGGTGCATCACGTGGGTACGGCCGCCGTCGCCCGCGGCCAGCTCGTCGGCGAGCTGCCCGGTGCCGTCGGGGCTGTTGTCGTCCACGATGAGCAGGTGCACATCGGGGCAGGCGTCCTTCAGCCGTCGGTGGATGATCGGCAGGTTCTCCCGCTCGTTGTACGTCGGGACGATCACCAAGGTGCGCTGGCTGGGCTGGTTGCCCGGAACTCGGGGCGCCTGCTGGCCGGTGGTCATTTAACTCCTCGATATCGCCCGCCCCTGTGGGGGCGGAGTCCTAGTCATCCTCCGCCGGCACAGCTGACTCCTCGGGTTCCTCCGGAGTCGCTCCGGAGTCGTCCGATTCATCCGGGGGCCTGGACTTGAGGCTGATCGGACGGGGGAACCATCCATTGTGCCGTATTCCGGCCAAAATGGCCGCCCCCGCCAGCGCGACCAGGATCCATTGCAGGACCGGACCCCAGCGGGTCGCCGGAGTGAGCGTCGTCTTGAGTCGCACCTGCGTGTCCAGGTAGTCGGGCTCGAAGAAGTTCGTTCGCGCCAACTCGCGACCGTCTGGCGCGATCACCGCACTGATCCCAGTGGTACCGGCGACCACGACGTAGCGGTCGTGCTCGACGGCTCGAACCTTGGCGAACGCCAATTGCTGCTCGCTCATGGTCTTGTTGAAGGTGGCGTTATTGGCGGGCACAGCAAGCAACTGGGCGCCATTGAGAACCGCTTTACGCGGTTCGCGGTCGAAGATCACTTCCCAACAGGTGGCGATCCCAACCGGTACACCCCCGACCCGCACCACGTCGCTGCCGACGCGGGGCACGAAATGGCCGGCACGGTTGGCGTACCCGGAAAGGTGCTTGAAGAGCCAGGGCATCGGCAGGTACTCGCCGAACGGCTGCACGATTTCCTTGTCATGCCGGTCCGCCGGTCCGGTGACCGGATTCCAGACGATCACCGTGTTGGTGGCTTCCTCAGTGCGGCCCGGAACGCCGAGCACGGTGCCGATCACGATGGGCACTCCGATCGCGTCGGCCGCCTTCGTGATCTGTTGCCCGGCGTCGGCGTTGACGAACGGATCGATATCCGAAGAGTCCTCCGGCCAAATCACGAACTGCGGCTGTACAGCCGACCCCGCGCGCACGTCCGCAGCGAGCCGCATCGTCTCGCTGACATGGTTGTCCAGCACTGCTCGGCGTTGTGCATTGAAATCCAGACCCAGTCGGGGCACATTGCCCTGCACGGCCGCGACGGCGACGCTGGGCTCGCCGCCCGACCCCGCACCGGCGCGCCGCACCTGCGGCCAGACCAGGACGGCGGCGAGCAATACCAGGCATATGCAGATGGCCGGCAGCAGCACCGCAGGCGGCCGATGCGCTGAGGCGTGGCCCCGTGCCGCGCTCCCGGTCTGCGACCACTTCACGATTTCGATCGCGATCGCGGTCAATCCGAATCCCAACAACACGGTCGACATCGATAGCAGTGCAGTTCCGCCGAGCTGGACCAACGGCAGCAGCGGGCCACTGGCCTGACCAAAGGCCACCACCCCCCAGGGAAAGCCGCCGAACGGAACGGCCGATTTCAGCCATTCCTGCACCACCCAGGCGAGCGCAAACCAGATCGGCCATCCGGGTAGCCGGCGTACGACGACGGCCAACAGGCCGAAGACACCCGGAAACACCGCGCACACGATCGCCAACGCCACCCAGGGAATCGCACCCACCAGCAGGCTGATCCACGGCAACAGCGGCAGGTAGAACGCCAATCCGAACAAGAATCCGTAGCCCAGGCCACCCGCCGGTGTCGTGTCGGGATGGATCAGCACCCACGCCAGCAGCGCCGCGGCGAGGACGGCGGCCCACCACCAGTTCAGCGGCGGGAAGCTGGCGTAGAGCAGCAATCCGGCCACGATGCTGATCGCCAACCGCACCGCACGGGCCACCAGCGCCGCCCGCGCGCCCGGCAGCCGGGCTGCCGTCGCCGCCAGCGCCTGACGCGCCGTGGCGCCCAGCCGGTCCGCCAGGCTCGGGGCTTCTTCTTGCCCGGCCTCTTCCTGGGGCTCCTGCTCGGGCTCCTCAGCCATAGATAACGGCACCCCGATGCACGGTCTGGCGGCAGCGCGGCAGGGCGTCGGTTGGGCCCAGCCGCGGCAACGCCGGCACCCGGGAACGTGGATCGGTGGACCACCGCTGGACGGCGTCGCGCGGCGGGCGGGCGTCCAGGGCGCCCGCGTCCCATACGGCGTAGGAGGCCGGCGCGCCGGGCACCAGGGTCCCGGCCTTGCCGTCACCGACACCGCCCGCCCGCCAACCGCCGCGGGTCGCGGCACCGAATGCCGCCCGCGCCGACAGGGCGCTCCCCGGAGTGTGGTGATTGACCGCCGCGCGCACACTCACCCACGGGTCGATGCCCGTCACCGGGGCGTCGGAACCTAATGCAAGGGGCACGCCTTGGGATGCTAACAGCGCAAGTGGGTTGAGTTCGCCGGCTCGCGCCCTGCCAAGACGGCGGGCGTACATGCCGGCCTGGCCTCCCCACAGCGCGTCGAAATTGGGCTGCACGCTCGCGATCACGCCCCACGCGCCCAGCTTTGCGGCCTGAGCCGCGGTCACCATCTCGACGTGTTCAAGGCGGTGCCCACATCGGGCGATGGCAACGACCCCGAGGTCGGCCACGACCCTTTCGAAGGCGTCGACCGCAGCCGAGACCGCAGCATCGCCGATGACGTGGAAACCGGCGGTTACCTGCGCCTCGGTACAGGCCCGCACGTGCTGTTGGACCGCGTCGGCGTCGATGTGGCAGGTGCCCGTGCATTCCGGCGCGTCGGCGTACGGCTGGTGCAGCCAGGCGGTGTGGGATCCAAGCGCGCCGTCCACAAACAGGTCACCGGCCAGCCCGCGGGCCCCGGTCTCCGTTACCAACGCGCGGGCGTGAGCGGACGTGCTGACGGCTTCACCCCAGTAGCCAGTTATCTCGACCCCGTGTTCGAGGGCGCGCAGCTGCAGCCAATCGTCCAGGCCGCCGATCTGGGGACCGGCGCATTCGTGCACCGCGACGACCCCGGCCGCGGCGAGCGCATCCAGTGCCGTCACCCGGGCTTCGGCCAGCTGCTCGCTGGTCAGCAAGCCACGGGCGGCGGCCCGGACCAGGTGGTGAGCGTCGCCGGTCAGCGGCAGCTGATCGACGAAACCCGCCGCCGCCGGTAACTCTGGGACCAGGCGCCGCAGACCGGTCGAGGCCAGCGCCGAGTGCACGTCGACGCGTGCCAGGTAGGCGGGCCGATCGCCGAGCACCGCGTCCAGGTCGGTGGTGCTCGGAGCCGTGTTCTCGGGCCAGGCCGATTCATCCCAGCCATGCCCCCACACCGGCCGGTCCGGGTGGGCGGCCGCATAGTCGGCGACCAGCTGGATGCACTGGGCACGCGAGGTGGCCGATCGCAGATTCAGCCCGCTCAGTGTCAGGCCGGTCGCGCTCAGGTGTATGTGGCTATCGACGAATCCGGGCGCCACAAAGCCGCCGTCGAGATCCTGCACTTCGGCGTCCGGGAACTGACTGCGGCCGACGTCGTCGCTGCCCAGCCACGCCACGATGTCACCGCGCACCGCCATGGCGGTGGCGTCGGGATGGCTCGGGCTGTGCACCCGGCCGTTGACCAGCAGCTTGGTGGGCGTCTGCGTCACACCCTAAAACTAGGGGCTAGGCGCGCCGGTCCGGTAACGCCGGCAAGTCGACGTCGATGACGTCGATGACCTCACCATCGATGTAGTCGCGGCGTCGCGGTAGCCGACGCTGCAGACCACGCAACGCCATCGCGGCCAATCCAGGACCGGCGACGGCGCGTATCGGCGGCACCAGCAGCAGTATCCCCAGAGTCGTGGTGACCAGCCCTGGCACCAGGACCAGGATCGTGGCCAGCGTGACCATCGCGCCGTCGTTCAGCGCGTTGCGCGGCTCATTCAGGCCGGACCGGAGCCGCGTCAGTTGGCGAATGAGATGCGAGCCGGCCATCGGGGCAAAGAGCCCCCAGCCGAGGACGAAGGTGGCCAACAGCGCCAGCAGGGTCCAGCCCCAGCCGATCGTGGACACCAGCGCCATGACGACCACAAGTTCGACAACGGCGTACACGAGTAGTAGTCGGCGCACCATGAGAGGCCAACGTCCGCGGGACGCGCCCGAGTTCCCCTGGCTACCCGTGGCGTGGCTGCAGTTAGATGACGTTATGACCACGGTTGAGATTGAGACTCCCGCCGGACGCATCGATGGGCTGCTGGGCTTGCCCACTGGGGAAGGCCCGTGGCCAGGTGTGGTGGTGATCCACGACGGGTTCGGCTACGGACCGGACAAACAGGCGATCTCAGACCGCATCGCACGGGCAGGCTATCTGGCACTGACTCCGAACATGTATGCCCGCGGCGGGCGCGCCCGATGCATTACCCGAGTCATGCGCGAGCTGCTGACCAAGCGCGGCCGCGCGCTTGATGACATCTTGGCCGCCCGCGATCACCTGCAGTCGATGCCCGAATGCACCGGACGCGTGGGTATCGCCGGCTTCTGCATGGGCGGCGGTTTCGCACTCGTTATGTCGCCCAAAGGTTTTAGCGCCTCCGCACCGTTCTACGGCACGCCCCTGCCCCGGAATCTGAGCGAGACGTTGGATGGCGCATGCCCGATTGTGGCGAGCTTCGGCGCCCGTGACCCACTGGGTAAGGGCGCCGCCGACAAACTGCGAGAGACGACAGCAGCCAAGAACATCACCGCCGACATCAAGCTCTATCCGGGTGCCGGACATGGCTTCGCGAACGAACTCCCGGGCCAACCGCTGCTTCGCATCGCGGGTTTCGGCTATCACCGGGCGACGGCCGACGATGCCTGGAGCAGGGTCTTCGCGTTCTTTGGTGAGCACCTGGGAATAGCGTCGCGCTAATATTGTCGTCGCTCTGGTTTGATGCCGGACCAGGTGAGGAGAATTCGATGCGGGAGTCGGTCACTCGACTGCGTCCTCTGTTGGTTCGTGCTGGCGTGGCATCTGCGGTCTTGGCCGTCCTGTTGGGTATCGGTGCCGCGGTGCTTTTCTTCGACCGAGACGAACCCGGATCCAGCCAGGCTGTGACAGGCCTTGCCACGCACACCGTTCCTGTCAGTGAGTTCACCCCGGCCGAGAAGCAGATCGTGGGCCTGCTCCCCACCGGGTACGTCGCCGGCGCCTGCACGCGGGCCACCGACGCATTTGCGAATGCGGTCGCCAGCCTGGACTGCACTCAAAACGCCAACTCGGACACCCCGACCTACGCGCGGTTCACGCTGTATAACGACTTGGACGCACTCACCGGCGACTTCCAAACGACCGCCAGGGGCATGGTCTTGTCGCCGTGCCCGGGCGGAAGCGTCTCCCCCGCCCCAGGCACCTGGACTTCCGGCTCGAACACCGACCCGATCGGCGGCAAAGTCGTCTGCGGCAGCGTCGCGGACCGCGCGAATATCGCGTGGACCCGCGACGCCCAGCTACTACTGTCCACCATCAACGGAGGACCCGACCTCAGCACCCTGTACCAATGGTGGCAGCGCTACGGGACCCAGCTACAGCGCTGAAAGCTTCTGCGACACAATGGTTGCGAACGTGTGCGTATCGCCGGGCCAGCGCGCCGACACGTAGTTGCCGTCGTCGACGACGAAGGCCGGTCGCGAGTCGGTGGGCGTGTCACGCGCCAACCCGGAGCTCTTGAGCCGCCGGTGCGGCGTCGCGCGGGTGACATCACAAAAATCCGCCGGGTCTTTCAGGGCGCGGCTGACCTCCGACTGCACTGACATGTACCCGCCGGGCTGGCCGGGCTGCTCCGGATAGGTGCGGTAGTAACCGGGATCCCAGAACCGGGTGATCCGTGCGAGCCTCCAGGCGGTGCGCTCCAATGCCCAGGTCAACGCAGTGGTCTTGCGTCCGTAAAGCACCGAGTGGCCGGTGCCGGGATCAACGCTGCGAGCGGCGAGCAGCACGCCGTGACAGATTGCGGCCACCAACATCCCCCGGGCGAAAGCGTCCACCACAAGCCGTTGGAGCACGACGCTGTCGATGTAGCTGCGCATTCCGCGGGCACGATGTCCGCCCGGCAGCAGGAGCGCGTCGACGTCATCGAGGCTGGCTTCGGTCCAGCTGACCGGATCACGGTACTCAACCGACCGCAGCATGTCCGCGTAGGCGCTGCGGCCGTCCTTATTCGCCCGCAGCAGCAGCCCGACCATCGGGATCGTGCCCAATACCGGTAGGGCAGACCAGAAGTCCAAACCGCGACCGGTCACCATGATGTCGTCGGCAATAGCGGGCGTTCCGCTTTCGGTCGCAAAGATCACCCGGTGGCCATCCCCGGTCAAGACGCGCCAGCTCACCGCGACCTCGGTTGGGTCGAAGTCACGATCCGGGATCGGGATCAGGACGGTGCTCAGGCGGACGCCACTCGCAGCTCGAGACCGACGTTGTTTTCCATGCCACCGCGCAACTTGCTGAAGAAGTTGAACACCCAGCCGATAACGCCGTATCGGCTGCCGATCGCGTCGTAGACGGCGCCGGTTTGCGACTTGTCGAGAATCGCCGCGGTGCCGTCGATGGCCTCGCTGGTCGGGCGACCACGCATGGTGCAGGTCGCCAGCGTCACGCGGGGGGTATTGCGGATCCGCTTGACCTTCCAGGAATCACCCTCGGTGATGACCAGCAGGCGGTCGTCGTCTACGGCGGCCCAGATCGGCGTCGGCTTGGGCCGGCCGTCTTTGGTGAACGTGGTCAGCAGGATGTATTGCGCTTTGGCGAGGTCGGTGAATGTGGGCGTCACGCTGCCAAACCTACCCGTAACCCGCGACCAGTCATCCACAGTCGGAGCTTCATCCACATGGAGTGATTTTTTTGCTGCCGGCGTCAGAATGACTCCTTAAAATCGAATGCATGTTCGATACCCTGCCGGACCCAGCTCAGCTGACAGACGCCGACGATGCGGCCGTCCTCGCAGCGATCACCGCATGGGCGCGGGCGGAGGCTGCCACATCGGCACGCCGGCTGGCGGCCATCGCCGAGTACGTGCGCCGCCACGCCGAGGGCGAAACACTCTTTGCGCATTGGTCGTGCGACAACTGGGACGCGATGGCCGCCGAAGTATCCGCGGCACAGAACATCAGCCACGGGATGGCGTCGGGTCAGATGCACCTCGCCGCTGCACTGCGTGAGCGCCTGCCGAAAGTGGCGGCCGTGTTCGCCGAAGGCACGATCAGCGCCCGGCTGGCGTCGGCCATCGTTTGGCACACGCATCTGATCAGGGACCCAGAAGCTCTGGCGCTGGTCGACACGACATTGGCCGAGAACGCGACACGGTACGAGCCCCTCTCGGTAAACAAGACCAAGCAAGCCATCGACGCGGTCGTAGACCGTCACGACCCCGGGGCGTTGCGGCGCACCCGGGCCACGGCGCGCAGCCGAGAAATCGTGATCGACCAGTCCGAGCACGAGTCCGGCACCACCCCGCTGTGGGGCCGGTTGTACGCCACGGATGCGGCGGTCCTCGACCGACGGCTCATGCAGATGGCACACGACGTGTGTGACGACGACCCGCGCACAATCGCGCAGCGCCGCGCCGACGCTCTGGGTGCGCTGGCCGCCGGTGCCGAACGGCTCACCTGTGGCTGCGACAACGTCGACTGCCCAGCGCGTGCCGACGCCGACGACTCGCCGACTGGCGTCGTCATTCACGTGGTCGCGCAAGCGTCGACGCTCGAGAGCGAACCGGATCCGCACATGTCGGGCGAAATCCAGTCGCGGCCGATCACCCCGGGAATGACAGTGGAAGAGAAGCTGGCGCCCGACCCTGAACTCAATCCTCCGGACAAGCGTCCCGCCGCGCTCATCACCAGTGGGGGCACAGTGCCCGCGACTCGGCTCGCCGAGTTGGTTCGACGCGGCGCCCGCGTTCGGCACGTGCGCCATCCCGGCGATAGCTCCACACCCGAGCCCGGGTACCGCCCTTCGACCGCGCTGGACGAGTTCGTTCGGTGTCGCGACCTGACTTGCCGATTCCCCAACTGCGACAAGGCCGCCGAGTTCTGCGACGTCGACCATACGGTTCCGTATCCTGCCGGGCCGACACATCCCTCGAACCTGAAGGTGCTCTGCAGAAAACATCATTTGCTTAAAACCTTCTGGGATTGGCGCGATAAGCAGCTGCCCGACGGCACTGTCACCTGGAACTCCCCAGCCGGCCGGACCTATACCACGCGGCCGGGTAGTCGCCTGCTCATTCCGGCGCTGTGCGTGCCCACCGGTGAATTGCCAAAAGCCCCAACGGTCGGCGCACCAAACGTCGGGCGATGCCTGATGATGCCGACACGGCGACGAACTCGGGACCAAGATCGCATTCAACGAATCAATGCCGAACGCGCGCTCAACGATGCCCATGTCGCGTACCGAAACGAACCGCCGCCGTTCTGAACCCGTACCTTGGACTGGTGGCCGCCGCAGACAATCCGCTGGCGCGGGTCCGGCTGCCCGGCGGCATGATCACCCCCGCCCAGTTGGCTCTGCTGTCCAGCGTCTCAACTGAATTGGGCTCGGGAACAATGGAGCTGACTGCCCACGGCAACGTGCAGTTGCGTGGGATCACTGACGCGGCGGCGGTTGACTCCCTGCTCGCCCAGGGCGGGCTGTTGCCGAACATCGTCGCCTCGCCGCTGTCCGGCCGGGTCGGCGGCAACGCGGACGTGCGGCCGTGGATAGGCGAGCTCGACGCGGCGATTCGCGCCGAACCCCGGCTTGCCGACCTGGGAGGGCGATTCTGGTTCAGCCTCGACGACGGGTCCGCCGACGTGTCCGGATTGGGCGCCGATGTCGGCGTGCACGTCTTCGAGGATGGCTGTGCGCTGCTGCTGATGGGGCGAGACACCGGCATTCGCCCAGCCGCCGCCGACGTGATCAAGACAGTGGTCGCAATTGCGTTAGACCAGCCCGGTGCCGAGTTGAGTGCTGCACCGTTGCCGGCCCGCACCAAGCCGCCGGTGGGCTGGATAATTCAGGAAGACGGCCTGATCACGCTGGGCGCGGCCGTGCCCCTGGGCGTTCTGCCCGCCCGCGTCGCGGACTTCCTGGCCGCAATCGAGGCGCCGCTGGTGATTACGCCCTGGCGGTCGGTGCTGGTGTGCGATCTGGACGAGGCCGTGGCCGACGTTGCGCTGCGGGTGCTGGCGCCGTTGGGATTGATATTCGACGAGAACTCATCAAGCCTTTAACGCGTCCCAGGGCTGTGCGCCGCCGTTGAGGGCCATCGCGAGAAAATCCAGACGCCACAACGACTCGAATAGCTTGCGGCCGAAGCTTTCCAGGTCAGCAACGTTGGGTTGTGGCGCCGTGCCGCCGGCTTGCGCAACCCGCTGAGCGATCTGTCGGATAGTGCGTTTGCCATCAACGCTCTGCACGAATGGCAGCTGAGCCGAGTTGAGAGCCATCCGCCAAGTCGGGCGGAAAATCTCGTTGCCGTTGAGCCCGCAGCGCATACGCATCTGTGGGATGTAATCCAGAGCGGCATCGGTTGAAAAGTCGACTTTGTAGCTTTCTTTCGGTCGATCCTCCCGGCACGCCATGAAGAAGTGGCACGCGCCGAAGACCCGCAGACGCTCCATCACCGACCAGAGCTTGCGCTCGGGCAAGGAGTTGATGATCCGGTGCGGCTCGGTGCCCGGCGTAAACCAATCATGTGGGTAATAGGGGGCGTTGAGGAGCCATCCCTGAAATGCCAGCCCGGCCGAGTCGACGAGATGCAGGATGTCATCGACGGTGTAACTGCGGTCGCGGCCGTGCAGGAAGGTATCCACGACTGCGCCGTCGTAGGCCAATTCCTCGCCCTCGATATCGAGGTAGCTCTGCAGCGAATGTCCTTGCGGCAGCAAGGCCATTGTCTCTTTGGCCATCTGGACGCCAATCTCGTCCTGCTTGAGGTCCAGGTCGCGGAAGACGGATTGCAGCATCTCCACGCCGATCCGGCCGTACCTTGCGTACATCGTCAGGCCGATCGTGCCATGTTGTCGCAAGACCGCGCCGAGCGCCTTCAGGCTGACCTGCGGGTCGGCGGTGTGGTGCAGCACACCGGTCGAAACGATGAGGTCGAAATCCTGTCCCAGCGTTGGCAGCTCCTCGATCGGAAGCAGATGCAACTCCAGGTTCCACAACCCGTGCTTCTCTTTGAGGTATTGCTGGTGGTCAAGCGACGGCTGGCTGATGTCGACGCCCACCACCTTCGCCGTGCGGTTCTTGATCGCGAACGCCGCTGCCTGGTTGGTCCCGCATCCCGCGATGAGAATGTCCATGTCGGGCTTGAAAGCCCGATCGGGAAATAGCACCCGGTGAAAGTTATTCGGTTCGTACCAATGCCAGACTCCGTCGCCGATTGCTTCCAGGTCCTGGATCGGAAGCGGATACCTCCACCGCTGGTACTGACGGGAGACAACGTCTTCACGCGGGTCGGCGGTGACGTCTACGCGGTCAACTTCCACCGGGGGATTATGGTTTACCGCCTTCACTGCCCGCAAGCATCTTTGCGCTGCGGGCAGGCATGCGCGACGATGCAAGGATGAGGTGTGACGTAGCGCGCGAGGCGTTGTCTGCGCGGTTGGACGGTGAGCGTCCCCAGGTGCTCGCGCAGCAGGTCGATGTCCACCTGGAATCGTGCCGCAACTGCCGAACGTGGCTGATCGGTGCGGCGGTCCAGACTCGGCAGCTGGCGTCGTTCGGGCCCGGCCACGCACCGGATCTGGTCGACAAGATTCTGGCAAGCGCCCGCGAGGAGTCCGACACGCCGCGTCACCGCTGGATGCGCCAACTGCGATCGCACTACCGGCGGTGGGGACTTATTGCTGTAGGGCTGTTTCAAGTAGCGATCGCGGCCGCACAGATCAGCGGAATCAATTTCGGCATGCTGTCGCCCCACATGCACGGGGCGACGTCCGGCGAGCATCTAATGCACGAGTCCACTTCGTGGCTGCTGGCCTTGGGAGCGGCGATGATCGCCGCCGGCATCTGGCCCGTCGCCGCGATAGGCGTTGCGGCGATTGCCGGGGTTTACGCGCTCGCGCTGACGGGTTACGAAGCCGCGGATGCCCTCGAGGGCGAGGTGACCGCGGCACGCGCGGCCAGTCATCTGCCCGTGCTGCTGGGCCTCACGTTCGCGCTGTTGGTGGCGCGCGAACGCTCCGGTACACGCAGGCCCAAGACCTTCGAGCCAGCCGCCGACATTGCTGACCGGCCCACGACAGCCCCCGCGGACCGCCGACGCGGCCATCTCTGGCCGATCAACCTGTCCACGCTCGCAGCCTCTACGACAGGCCGTCGTAGACTCGCCCAGTCCACGCAACTAAGGTGGTTGGCCATGACCGCGTCAAGCAACGACGAGGCCGTTACCCAACTGGCGTTGGCCGCCGGCCGCGGGAACGAGCGGGCGCTCGAGGCGTTCATCAAAGCCACCCAGCAAGACGTCTGGCGGTTTGTCACCTACCTCTCCGATGCGGGCAGCGCGGATGACCTGACTCAGGAAACGTTCCTGCGGGCAATTGGCGCCATCGAGCGCTTCTCCGGACGGTCCAGCGCCCGCACCTGGCTGCTTTCGATCGCGCGCCGTGTCGTCGCCGACCACATCCGCCACCTGCAAGCCCGACCCCGAGCCGCGGCAGGCGTCGATGCCGAACACGTGCGGACCGGCAACCGCCACGCCCGCGGATTTGAAGACCTCGTCGAAGTGACCACGATGATCGCTGGTCTGGTCCCCGAGCAGCGAGAAGCGCTGCTTCTCACTCAGCTGCTCGGGCTGCCGTACGCGGATGCGGCGGCGGTATGCGGCTGCCCGATTGGCACCATCCGCTCGCGTGTCGCGCGTGCCCGCGATGCGCTGCTGGCCGACAGTGAACGCGACGACCTGACCGGTTAGCGGGGCATCCGGCGCCAGACGGACTGCGGCAGTAGCCGCGTCGCCGACCACATCCGCAGGACCGAGGGGATCCAGACCGTGCGCCGCCCCTTGGCCAGCGCCCGCACGGTCGCCGCGGCCACCTGTTGTGGGGTGCTGGAAAGGGGTGCCGGCGGCATGCCCTGCGTCATACGTCCGATGACGAATCCCGGGCGCGCGATCAACAGTCGCACGCCCGTGCCGTGCAGCGCGTCGGCCAACCCGCTGGCGAAACCGTCCAGGCCGGCCTTCGCCGAGCCATAGACATAGTTGGCGCGGCGCACCCGAACCCCGGCCACCGAGGAGAACACGATCAGGGATCCGCGGTCGGCGGCGCGCATTGCGGCGGCCAGATGGGTGAGCAAGCTGACCTGTGCGACGTAATCGGTGTGCACGATGGCCGCCGCGTGCGTCGCGTCGATCTCGGCGCGGACCTGATCGCCGAGGATCCCAAAGGCCAGCACCGCGGTGCCGATAGGGCCGTGATCAGCGACGATCGAGGCGATCAACGGGCCGTGCGAAGCCAGATCGTCGGCGTCGAACTCCCTGGTATGCACCGCGGCGGCACCGGCAGCACGGCACACCGACACCTGCTCGTCGAGCCGGTCGGCGCCGCGGGCAGCCAGGATGACCGTCGCCCCAGGGGCCAGCCGCCGCGCAACGTCGATGCCGATCTCGCTGCGGCCACCCAGAATCAGTACCGGACCCGCGCCCGTGTCGTCCACGGCTGCGATTATCACCTGCGCTAGCGTGAGTGGCGATGGCAAATACCACGGCCCGACTCACTGATGACGCGCTGGCGTTTCTGTCCGAACGTCATTTGGCCATGCTGACCACCCTGCGCGCCGACAATTCACCGCATGTGGTGGCCGTGGGATTCACCTTCGACCCCAAGACGCATATCGCCCGCGTCATCACCTCCGGTGGCTCCCAAAAGGCCGTCAACGCGGACCGCGCCGGCGTGGCCGTGCTCAGCCAGGTCGACGGCGCTCGGTGGCTGTCGCTGGAGGGCCGGTCCAAGGTGAGCAGCGACGTCGACGCCGTGCGGGACGCCGAGTTGCGCTACGCGCAGCGCTACCGCACGCCTCGGCCCAACACGCGACGAGTGGTCATCGAGGTCCGGGTGGAGCGGGTGCTGGGATCCTCGGATCTGCTCCAGCGCGACGGGTCATTGGGCGCTTAGCGCCGCTCAGCTGGCAAAGCTGAATAACCCGAATCGTAAATCGCCGTTACCATCGGCTAAAGCCGGAGACGTCACTCACGTGGGGTCCTTGCGTGCAGGTCCCCCGGCGTCTCCCTTCGGCTCCGCTGAGCCAGACAACGGCGCGTGGGAGGGCCTAATGAGTGGGGACGACGACCAGCTAAAAATAATTCTCGACGACCTTGCCCGGTTGAGCGGGCAGCCACCGCCGCCGCAGATACCGCCCGATCAGCTGGCCACGGGCAAGTCGGCCATTAGTCAACTGCTGGCGCTACTCGGCATTGCCTCCAATGGGGGCGATCCCGACGACAGCCTCGACGCCGCGACCGGACACGCCGAACGCGGGGCTAAAACCGACGACGCGCTGACCAAGTTTCCGGCCAACGAAGAAGTGTCGTCGGCGAAGCTCGCCAGCGTCGGCGGTCAAGATCCAATGGGGCAGATGGTTCAGCAGCTTCCGCAGCTGGCGTCCGGCATGGCCGGCGCCCTCGGCGGTTTGTTTCAACCGCTGGCCCAGATCCCGCAGCAAGTTGCGCAGGTCGGGCAACAGGCGATGCAAGCGGGCATGGGCGCGCTGCAGCACGGCGCTGGCGGGGCTGCGGCAGCCGGCGAGGAGATTCCCACCGAATTGCTCGGGTCCACCAGCGACGCCGGTGAGTTCGCCGGCGCCGGCGCCGGGGGCGGTACAGGCGGTGGTGGCCTGGGCGCCACCACGCCGACCGCGATGCTCGGCCCGCTCCCCCCGTCTGCCGGTACTGAGCCCGCATCGGCACATTCGGCTTCACCCGCGCCAACCAACCCGCCGCCGCCGGCGGCCGGGCCCCGCGGCGCGATGGGTGGGATGCCGATGATGCCGCCGGGCGCGATGCAAGGCGGCGGAGGGGCCGGCAGCGACGCCAAGCCCGACACCAAACGCATTGTCGCCCCGTCGGTGAAGAATGGCGCCCCGGTCCAAGGGCGCATTACTACACCACCGCCCGTCCCTGAAGTGACCAAACGCGTTGACGGCAAACCGATTGCGAGTCGGCGCATACTTCTGCCCGAGCAGAAGCGCGATGACGAGGATGCTGGCGCGAGCCGCTGACGGGAGCCGGTTTACAACCGCAACAATGCATTACGTTCTGGGGTGGCGTACGCTGCAGGTGTGACTACCGATAG
Organism: uncultured Actinomycetota bacterium; assembly: GCA_963715905.1. Lineage (GTDB taxonomy): Bacteria > Actinomycetota > Actinomycetes > Mycobacteriales > Mycobacteriaceae > Mycobacterium. Next base: position 183,795 of record CAVQSX010000044.1, on the reverse strand, counting down.
CACGGCTTCATCGACGTATACGCCATTGAAGCGTGTCGGACCTACGCCCCGCCTCGAACTACATCGGCGGGCCCATCCCCCTTCGCCAGCAATCCCCTGCGCGCCGCCCGCCGCGGAGACGCCATGGCCGATGTTCGCGCTTCTGGTCATTTGTCGCCTTCTGGCGATCGCTTGCCGATTGGGCGATTGGATCGGGTGGTTTCGCCCCTTGCCATGCCAAACCGCCGCCCGCGCCCGTCTACACGAGTCAGCAGGTCGCTGACGCGAAAGCGAAGGTGTGTGCCGTGCTTATCAGCAGGTCGCAAAGCTGCGATCATCGCAGTGCGCCCGAAGTGGAGGCACTGACCCTACGGCGGATACTCGCGGTGGCGACGAGTTCGCCAGGCAAGTTCTCGACGTGGGTAGCCGCATATCTTCGAACGAGCTTGCCGAGCTAGCCAGCAACTCCACCCGACCTCGCAGCGGCGATCCAGAAGCTCGCCAACCTATCTACCAAGCAGCTCGCGATCGATTACCTCGCGGAAGCCTGCCTGATTCCGATCTGGACCCGACTAGTTCATGCACGGTGATGACGCACACTCGTCAAAATTCAAAGGCTCTGCAAATGACCGACTTTCCCTCCGGGAGAATGGTCGATTCTTGCTTGTCGGTGATCAATGGCCGGATGACCAAGATCTGCTGGCGCTTTCGCACGGCAAGACCAACCGCAGACAAGTCAAAAGCTGGATTCATCCATTTTGCCGACATGCTGCACAACGCCCAAACGGGTCCACTCGCCGGCAACAGGGACACACCGCCGACGATCTTCGCGACGCATTCCGCCAGGGAGAAAAGCAAGCTCGACGAGTGGCGGACAAGAACGGTGTCAAGGAGGAAGCGCTACGGCACCGCGTACGACAGCACGCGTTGGCCTGCAGCACGACCTGACCAGTGTGGCTGAAGAGGGCAACAAACAGATCAAAGAAATCCAAGACTCGAAGCAGCCAGTAGAAGCCAAAGTTACACAGATTGTTGCGGTAATACAACAGTCCGAGCGATGGCCACTCTCGCGGCGGCGAAATGTAGCGGCAATGTCCTTGGACGCGATGCAACGGATCCTCGACGAGGAGGGAACCGGGCAGTCCGCCCGTCAATTCGCACAAGCCCACGGCGTCGACGTAGGACAAATGTTCAAGACCCGACAGACGGATGAACCAGAACATCGAAAAATCTGTCAGGGGCACTTGCACCCACAAGGCTCATCGATGAAACTCGGCTGCTGGTGCGAAGCCTCCCTACCGAGCAGATCACCTATGCAAACCCTGAACCTTCAGCGAAGGCAGTTGGCGGATACCGCTCGCCTTCCGGATGGACTCACCAGGCCTAGGCAAAACCCCCTCCCGTGGCCACCTCGCACGATGTACCTCGCCAGCAACGCGAAATTGCCTTGCACCGCAGGCTCAACCAGTGGCAATGGCACCCGCTGCCGCCGTACCACGCCGTTTCTGGGTAATCTTTCGGCACCAACGACGCCGCCAGTTCTCCATCTGCCCTCGCCGTGATACCCACAGCTCCGGCAGCACCTCTACCTGGCCCATCGGCGGCAATAACGGGCCCTCCCCAATCCCTATCCCCCGGCGAACTGCTGCACAGCTTCGACAACGGCCTGCAGAATGGCGCACCGTTCACCGCCCCGGCCAGCGCCATCCCGCAGGCTCCGATGTCACCGACCGAGCCGCAACTGCCGCAATTCGTACCCACGGGTCCGGCCGCGGACTTCAGCGCCCAAGCCCACGCGCCCGTTTATGACTCGCCACCGCCCGTCGCTCACACACCCGTCGCGGATGCGTCGGCGGCGGCGCCGATTATGGCAGGGCCCGCTCCGTCGGCCGGTCCGGTCTCAGCCGTCCCACCGACAGGCCCGCTACCGGCCTATGCGTCCGATCTGCGGCCCGCGATCTCGGCGGCCACCACGCCCGCCGCGCTGCCGAGCCCTGCACCGTCGGCGACGCCGGGCTCGGCGCCGGTACACCCGTCAGCCGGGCAAGGCAGCCTGGCTCAGCCCGCAGTCGTGCGTCAAACGACCACGCCGGCGCAGCCCTCGGGCGCGTCGAGCCTGGGAACACAAGCCGTCGCCGCCACCGCCACCGGCGCGATTGCCGGCACGGCATCGGCTAACGCCACGGCGCGAGCACGCCTGCAGCGCCTGGTCGGCGTCGTTGCCCGACAGCAGCCCCGGTTGGCCTGGGCGATCGGCGACCGCGCGGACAGCACCACGGTGCTGGCAACCGATCTGGCCAGCGGCTGGATCCCACCGGGCATCGACCTGCCGGCCGGGGTCACGCTGCTAACGCCCGAACGACGCCGCGGCAGCCTGGAAGTCCTGATCGGCGACGTCAACGTTGCGGCGGGCTACACCCCGACCCACCACATCCCGGACGCGGACGAACCCGTCCCCACCTCGACGCGGCCACGGCACGTACCCGAAATCGACGAACTCGGTTGGGAACTCAGCCAAGCTGTCCAGTGGCGCGACGGGCTGCCACGGTTGACGCAAACGCTCGCCAAAGCGGCATCGAGTGGCACCGGAGTGCTGGACAAAGAAGTCGAACTCCTCCACGAGCATCTCGCTGCTGTCAGCGCCCGCGTTCTCGACGGCTACCCCGACAACGTCGATACCCACGAGGTCGGCAACTGGCAGCTGCTGGCCGCCGTCGACGCTCTGGTGGCCGGCGACAAGTCAACTGCCACCTATCACCTCGCCTGGTTCCAGGCCTGCAGCGCGACGGTCGGACAAGTCCAATCCCGCTGACCACAAGGTGAATTGACGGACAAATCGTTGGCGGTAGTCTTGCCATCAGCTCGGAAAGGGTGGCGATGTTTGTCAATACTGAATTGCTGCATTCGGGGGCGGGCGAATCTCACCGCGCGGGCACGCATGCCCAAGACGCGGCCGATCACCTGTCCCGGGGACCACTGTTGTCGGGGATGTTCGGTTGCTTTGCCGAGGCCGAGGCGTTTCATGAAGCGCTGAGCGTCGCCCACACTAAACATGTGAAATCCTTGCAGGCACACCAGGAAACCCTGACCGCCATCAGCGGCCGGGCGCGGCGCGCCGCCGCGGAATTCACCGACATGGAGCAGCACAACGCCGCAAAATTGCGGGCGCTGCGATGCAGCAACTCCGACGCATAAGCATCACGCGTCTACTTGCCGAAGCCGGCGGTAACCCCTGGACAATCAATACGAGCCTGCAAAGCGGACGCCCAGAACAGATTTCCGACCTAGCGCGGGCCTTTCGTGATGCCACCCGGTACACCACCGAGTCCAGCACCGCATTCGCTGAAGCGCGTCGCCGCTTCGACGCGTCATGGGATCACGAGACTGGCGACCATCCGATTAGCGGCTCCGCTGAGGTGCACCGTACCACCCGATCTTTGGAGGCGCAGTCCCTCCAATTACCCAAGATCGGACTGAACTTGGACAACATCGCCGCCGCCTTGGCCGAGGTTCAACGAACTGGCGCAGTGTCGATTTCGGCTCTGGAGACCGACCTATTGCGGCTCGACAACCAACTCGGCGAAGCGCTGGACATGGAGAAAGATATCCACGCCACCGATGCCCAGAAATCCGCTATTGACCAACTGATTTCGGCGCTCGAGCAGCGCGCAATCACCGACACCAGATCAACGCTGGACCAGCTCATCTCAATGCGAAGCGGCTACTCGGATTACCTAGAGAATTCCCTGTCCGCGCTGCGCGCCGATGAATATGGGCGTACAAAACCCGCAGAGCCCCTTGCTATCCCACCAGCCGACACCAGGCCCGAAGACGTTAGGAAGTGGTGGGATTCGCTCGGCCAAGACCAGAAAGGCCAATTGATCGCACAACACCCTCCGGAACTCGGCAACCTCAATGGCATCAGCGCGGTCGTGCGCGACGCGGTCAACCGGGCGGTACTCAACGCTGACCTCAACAGCACCGACGTCAAGCGGTACCGAAACGCCGTGCGGACACGCGACGGGCTGGACTACGACGGCGGACCAGAGTGCCCCAACCAAAGGCCCGTCATGCTGTGGGCCTATGACCCGTTGGCCTTCCACGGTTTGGGCAAGGCCGCGATCGCAATCGGCAACCCCGACTACGCGCGAAACACCGCGCTCATAGTCCCGGGCAACGGCAGCAGCGTGGCACAGGGATGGATGACGCGACACGTCGACGCGATCAACCTGTACGATCAATCCTTGGCCGCGGATCCCAAGGGCCACTACGCTTCCGTCATCGCCTGGATGGGATTTGAAGCACCGCACGGCGCATCCGATATCCGGGTCAGTGAACCCGGACTGGCACGTAAGGGCAGTGCCCTGCTAGCCGCAGATGTCAACGGTCTATGGGTGACCCACAACAGCCTGACGCCCCAGCACATCACTGTCATCGGGCATTCCTACGGCTCCACGACCGTTGCCGACGCTTTCGCACAGCACAACATGCGCGCTAACGATGCGGTTCTACTCGGTTGTCCTGGAACAGATCTTGCGCAAAGTGCTACCGATTTCCGCCTCGATGGCGGACGCGTCTACGTTGGCTCGGCGTCCACCGACCCGATCACCTGGATCGGTGAGTCCAGCGGGGCGCCGGTCGAATGGCTCAAGGGCCATCTCGGGGGATCCGGCATTCATCTTCCCCCTGATGCCGGTTTGGGGCGTGATCCGGCGGGCGACAATTACGGATCGATCCGGTTCCGGGCCGAAGTCCCTGACTGTGAATCGGCCAACGAACGTCATCATTCGCACTACTACATGATGGGCAGCGAGGCACTGCGCAGCATGACCGACATCGTCAGCGGTCACCCCGAGCGGCTGGCAGCCGACGGACTGCTCGCCGAGGGCAGGCGCCAGCCGCACGTCGGCTCGCTCCGGATACCCGGATTACCCGCCTATATCGATCCCGAAGGGCACCGACCGCGGAATACGATTCACGACGATCATGAATACCGCGTCAGGACACCGGCACCACGATCAGATCGTGCGGGCGGTTGTTGACGCTCAGCGCGCCGTCCTCGGTCACGACGACAATGTCTTCGACTCGGGCACCCCAACGCCCCGGGAAGTAAATGCCGGGCTCGATGGAAAAAGCCATGCCCACGGCCAGGGGCAGCTCATTCCCCGCGATGATGTACGGCTCTTCGTGAACCGACAGCCCGATCCCATGCCCCGTGCGGTGCACGAAGAACTCCGCCAGCCCGGCCTCGGCCAGCACATCACGGGCGGCGGCATCGACTTGCTCGGCGGTCACGCCCGGACGAACCGCTTCCAAGGCCGTTCGCTGAGCCTGCTGAAGTATTGAATACTGTTGGGCGACATCGTAACCGGGCTCGCCGATGCTGTATGTTCGGGTCGAGTCGGAATGGTATCCGGGCTCGTACGCGCCTCCGATATCGACGACGACGATGTCGCCGACCTGCAGTTCACGATCCGAATAACTGTGGTGCGGGTCGGCGGCGTGCGGGCCGGAGCCGACGATAATAAATGACACTTCCGAATGACCCTCGGCGACAATGGCTTCAGCGATATCGGCGGCGACGTCGGCCTCGGTGCGGCCTGGGACCAGGAATTCCGGCACACGGGCGTGCACCCGGTCGATGGCCGAGCCGGCCTTGCGCAGCGCGTCGATCTCGCACTCTTCCTTGACCATTCGCAGCTCGCGAAGCACGTCGGTGGCCAATACCGGCAGCACTCCCAGCACACCGGCCAGCGGCAACAGATGCAGTGCCGGCATGGAATCCGTGACGGCCGTCGGCGCAGGAGCACCCCCCAACGCGAGACTCACCAGCTGGTACGGATCGTCGCCGTCAACCCAGTCCCGCACCGTCAGGCCCAGCTCAGCAATCGCCGACCCCCTGAGTGAGGCCAGCTCCATCCGCGGGACCACGATCGTGGCATCACCGGAGGCCGGCAATACCAGCGCGGTGAGCCGCTCGAAGGTCTGCGCGCGGGAGCCGGTGAGGTAGCGCAGGTCGTACCCCGGGGTGATCACCAGGCCAGTCAGGCCAGCATCACCCGTCGCGGCGGCTGCCGCTGCCAGCCGGTGCGCGTACACCGTGGCGGCGAATCGCTCGGAATCCATGCCAGCCAGGCTAGCGTGAGTCGCCGAACGTCGACTCAATGTGGTGATCCCGCGAAAAATGCGCCAACAACTCGACGTTCGGCGTGAAAAGATTCCCGCATGCCCGCACCCCTGCTGCTGCTCGACGGTGCGAGCATGTGGTTCCGCTCCTACTTCGGCGTGCCCTCGTCGATCACCGCCCCGGACGGGCGGCCGGTCAACGCCGTGCGCGGATTCATCGACTCGGTGGCCACCGTGATCACCCAACAACGGCCACACCGGCTCGCGGTCTGCCTCGACCTCGACTGGCGGCCGCAGTTCCGGGTCGATCTCATCCCGTCCTACAAGGCGCACCGGGTGGCCGAACCGGAGCCGGCCGGCCAGCCCGACGTCGAGGAAGTGCCCGACGAGCTGACCCCGCAGGTCGACATGATCATGGAACTGCTTGACGCGTTTGGGATCCCGACCGCCGGCGCGCCCGGTTTCGAGGCCGACGACGTGCTGGGCACGCTGGCGGCCCGGGAAAGAACCGATCCGGTCGTCGTGGTCAGTGGTGACCGCGACCTGATGCAGGTGGTGGCCGATGACCCCGTCCCGGTGCGGGTGCTCTATCTGGGTCGGGGGCTGGCCAAAGCCACCTTGTTCGGTCCCGCCGAGGTGGCCGAAAACTATCGCGTGCCGGCGAACCGGGCTGGAGCGGCCTACGCGGAACTTGCGCTGCTGCGCGGCGATCCGTCCGACGGCCTGCCGGGCGTGCCGGGCGTCGGTGAGAAGACGGCGGCCACCCTGCTGGCTCAGTACGGTTCGCTGGACCACATCCTGGCCGCCGCTCACGACCCGACATCCAAGATGGCCAAGGGGCTGCGGGCGAAACTGCTCAGCGCAACCGATTACATCGAAGCCGCCGGCCAGGTGGTTCGGGTGGCCACCGACGCGCCGGTCGCCCTGTCCAGACCCACCGACGCCCTGCCACTGGTGGCGAACGATCCGGAACGCACCGCCGAACTGGCGACCGAGCTGGGCGTCGGGTCGTCGATTGCCCGTTTGCAGAAGGCGCTCGACAGGCTGCCCTAGCTACTGCGGCCGGCCGACCTCGTAGGTGCCGTTGCCATCCTGGAATGTCACGGTCACGTGCTTCTGGGCGCCGTCGACGCTAACACTGCAGTCAAACGTAGCGCCCTTCTTGACGGTGGGGTCGCTGCCGTTGTTGCATTTGACGTCTTTGACGTTCTTCGCGCCGTAGCCGTTGGTCTCGTCGGTGAGCACCTGCTGCACGCCCGCCTGCGCCTTGTTCACGTCCAGTTTGGTGGTGACGAAAAAGCCGGGCGCCCAGAAACCGGTCACCAGCACGATCGCGACCAGGACCAGGGCGACCGCGGCGATGATGCCGATGATCAGCGCACTCGGGCGCTTCTTAGCCGGCTGCTCGTAGGTCGGGTACTGCTGCGGGTATTGGCCCGGCTGACCATATTGCGCGGGCTGGCCTGGCTGGCCGTACTGGGGCGGCTGGCCGTACTGCGGGGGCTGACCGTACTGGCCGGGCGGCGCGTACTGAGGCTGCCCGTAGCCAGGCGCGGCCGGCGGGTACTGCTGCGGGTACGCCTGTCCGGCCGGCTGCTGGTATTGCGGGTAGTCAGCGGGCGGCGTGTACGCCGGGGCCTGCCACGTCGCATCTTGGGCTGGCTGCTGCTGCCAGGGCGATCCCAGCTGGGTCGGCTGCTCCGACGATGGTTGTTCGCCACCGTGGCCGGGCGGTTGCCACTGCTGGCCCGAATCCGATCCGTGCGGTCCGCTCATCGTTTCTCCTCAGTCCCCTTGTGTAACGGTAGCTCCGGCCTAGCCTACCCGGCGTCAACTGCAACGACGCCGCGCCGAACGTCAGTGATGGCGCGCTTGGCGGTGCCTCGCAGCTCAGCATCCGGGGCCGCGTTGCGAACCTGGTCCAACAGATCGAGCACCTGCCGACACCAACGTACGAAATCGCCCGCCGTCAGAGGCGAGCCGGTCCCCGCGTCGCCAGCATTCAGAGCCGCGGACAGATCTGCGGTCCGGGCCCAGTGGTAAATCACTGCGACAAAGCCGTCGTCGGGTTCGCGATTCGGAGCGATCCGGTGCCTTTGCTCGTCGGCGCGCAGCCCGGTGGACAGCTTCGACGTCTGACGCAGCGCTTGCCGTAGCCGGGGCGTGGGCGCCTCGGCGGCGAATGGGGCGCTGGGGCCGTCGCGACCGCGAGTCTCATAGAGCACCGCGGAAACCACCGCCGCCAACTCGGCCGGATTCAAACCCGCCCACGCGCCGGTGCGCAGGCATTCGGCGACCAACAGGTCACTCTCGCTGTAGATGCGGGCCAGCAACCGGCCGTCGTCGGTGACTTGGGGACCGGTGTCCGAGTCTTTGATGAACTCGCGCTCGGTGAGCAGCCCGACGATCCGGTCGAACGTGCGGGCCAGCGAGTTGGTGGCCGCAGCCACCTTCTTCTCCAGCTGCGCGTTCTCGCGTTCCAGGCGCAGATAGCGTTCGGCCTCACGGATCTTCGGCTCCAGGCCGGAGCTTACGTGGCTGGGATGCCGGCGCAGTTCCGCGCGCAGCGACGTCAGCTCCGGATCGTGGAACGCGTCTTCCTCGTCCGCAGCACCGCGGCGGCGGCCACCCGGGACACTAAGCCCGGCCGCAGCCGATCGCAGTGCTGAGGCCAGATCGCGTCGGACCCGCGGCTGGCGGTGTTCGACCCGTTTGGGTAAGGCCATCGATCCGACCGGCGCCGACGCACCCGAATAGTCCGCCGACGAAATCCGCCCCGCCCAACGGTCTTCGGTCAGCACCAGCGGGCGCGGGTCGTCGCGGTCGCGGGCCGGCTCCAGCACCACCGCCAGGCCGCCGCGGCGGCCTTGGGTGATCGTGATGATGTCGCCCCGGCGCAACGCGGCCAGCGCATCGCTGGTCGCCTGTCGTCGCTGCAACCGAGACGCGCGCGACTGCGCGCGTTCCATCTCCGAAATCCGCGCACGCAGCCGGGCGTATTCCAGGATCGGCGCATCGGCGCCACCCAGCTCGGCGGCGATCTCGCCGAGCATCGTCTTGCCGCGCTCGATTCCGCTGACCAGGCCGACGACGGAGCGGTCTGCCTGGTACTGCGCGAACGACTGCTCCAGCAGGCGATGCGCCTGTTCAGGGCCCATCTGTTGGACCAGGTTGATCGTCATGTTGTACGACGGCGCGAACGAACTGCGCAGCGGGAACGTGCGGGTCGAGGCCAGGCCCGCGACCGCGGCCGGTTCGCTGGTCTCTTCGCCGGGATGCCAGAGCACCACCGCGTGGCCCTCGACATCGATACCGCGCCTGCCGGCGCGACCGGTCAGCTGCGTGTACTCCCCCGGCGTCAGCGGCATGTGCTGCTCGCCGTTGAACTTCACCAACCGCTCAAGTACGACGGTGCGTGCGGGCATGTTGATGCCGAGCGCCAAGGTTTCGGTGGCGAACACCGCCTTCACCAGGCCGGCGGCGAACAATTCCTCGACCGTGTGCCGGAAAGCCGGCAACATCCCGGCGTGGTGAGCCGCCAAACCGCGCAGCAAGCCTTCCCGCCACTCGTAGTAGCCCAGCACCTCCAGGTCAGCATCCTCGAGATCACCGCAGCGGTGGTCGATCACCTCCGCGATCTGGGCGCGATCCTCCTCGCTGGTCAGCCGCAGCGGCGAGCGCAGACACTGCTGGACCGCCGCGTCGCACCCCACCCGGGAGAACACGAACGTGATCGCCGGCAACAGGCCCTCGGCGTCAAGGATCGCGATCACGTCCGGCCGCGCCGGCGGCCGGTAGAACCTCGGCCGCCCGGGTCGTCCGTGACCGGACCGCCCGGAGCTCCGGTGTGGCTGCTGCCAGTCCGACATCCGGTCCGCTTCGCGGCGATGCGCGATGTGGCGCACCAACTCCGGGTCCACCCGCAGCTCCCGAGCGAACGCGGCAGGCGCGTCTTTGTTGCGGTAGTCGAACAAATCGAAAAGGCGCTTGCCCACCAGCACGTGCTGCCACAGCGGCACCGGCCGGTGTTCGTCGACCACCACTGTGGTGTCGCCGCGCACGGTCTGGATCCAACCGCCGAATTCCTCGGCGTTGCTCACCGTCGCGGACAGGCTCACGACCCGCACCTCGTCGGGCAGGTGCAGGATGACTTCCTCCCACACCGCGCCCCGCATCCGGTCGGCGAGAAAATGTACCTCGTCCATCACCACATGGGAAAGGCCTTGTAGCGCAGGGGAATCCGCATAGAGCATGTTGCGCAGCACTTCGGTGGTCATCACCACCACCGGCGCATCGGCGTTGACGGACATGTCCCCGGTCAGCAGTCCGATCCGGTCGCGGCCGTAGCGCGCCGTCAGGTCGTTGTGCTTCTGATTGCTCAGTGCCTTCATCGGTGTGGTGTAGAAGCACTTGCCGCCCGCAGCCAGCGCCAGATGCACGGCGAATTCACCCACCACGGTCTTGCCGGCGCCCGTCGGCGCACACACCAATACCCCGTGCCCGCGTTCGAGCGCCGCACAGGCCCGCTGCTGGAAATCGTCTAGTGCAAAGGGCAATTCCGTCGTGAACCGGGCCAGCTCGGCCAGCGGGCTACGTGACGTCGTCATGAGACCCGGCGATAAACGAGGGTTCGGGTATCGGCTCGGGCGCTTCGATGACCGACGCCTGGTCGTCGGGGATCTCGGTTCTGGCTTCCCGCTTGGCTTTTCGCCTGTCGTGGAATCGGGCAATCTGGATCGCGAGTTCGAGCAGCACGGACAGCGCCATCCCCAGTGCTGTCATTGAAAACGGATCCGATCCGGGTGTGAACACGGCCGCGAACACGAACATCGCGAAGATCAGACCGCGCCGCCACGACTTGAGCCGCTCATAGGTCAGCATCCCCGTCATGTTGAGCATGACGATCAGCAACGGGAACTCGAAGCTGACGCCGAACACCACCAGCAGATTAATCAAAAAGCCGAAATACCGGTCCCCGGACAACGCGGTGACCTGCACGTCGCTGCCGACGGTCAGCAGGAAGTCCAGCGCCTTGGCCAGCACAAAGTAGGCCAGCAGGGCACCGCCGATAAACAACAGCGCAGCGGGGATGACGAACGCCACCGCAAAGCGGCGCTCCTTCCGGTAAAGGCCGGGCGTGATGAAGCCCCAGAGCTCGTAGAACCACACCGGGCAAGCAAGCACGATTCCGGCCGTCATCCCGACCTTGAGCCGCAACATGAACTGGTCGAACGGCGCTGTCGCCAGCAACCGGCACTGGCCGTCGGCGGTGATCTCGGCGCGCGCCGACTTAGGCAGGGAACAATACGGATGCCGAAGCCACTCACCGAGGCTCTCCAGCCCGAAGACCGGGTGTGAGTACCAGACGAAGCCGAACATGGTCGTGACCAGGATCGCCGCCAGCGAAATCAGCAGGCGGGTACGCAGTTCGGTGAGGTGATCGACCAGCGACATGGTCGCGTCGGGATTGGTGCGGCTGCGCCGCCGGCGCGGGTTCAGCCGTTTAAATACGTTCACGACGCTCGGTCAGGGCGCTCGGGCACCGCGACGGAAATAAGTGCCTAGGCCGGGCGTGCTTCGGTGTGACCCTGCTCGCTGGCCGCAGGCGGAGTCGCCGCGGGAGGGTCGATGGACGGTGTTTCCGTCTTGTTGTCGGTCTGCATTTCACGGATCTCGGACTTGAAGATGCGCATCGACTTGCCCAACGAGCGCGCCGCGTCCGGAAGCCGTTTGGCACCGAACAACAGGACTACTACGACAGCGAGGATCGCCCAGTGCCACGGACTAAGACTGCCCACTTTGATTACCTCCAGATCTCCACCCGATGTTACCGCAGCACGGCCGAACGCCGGTGTGCGCGCGTCACGGCGTGGCCTGCACCGCCTGGTAGGCGTCGACGGCCGCCGCCGCGGCATCCCGTACACGCTGGGCGAGGGCCTCGGGTTCAACGACCTGCACGGCGGAGCCGAAGCCCAGCACCAACCGGGTCATCCAGTCGGCAGAGGCGTACGTCATGACCGCCTCACACGACCCGTCAGGCAGCTCGCGGAGCTCGCGCATCGGGTAATACTCGAACATCCACGACGCCGAGGGCGCCACCCGCAGTGTGGCCGCCGGCAGCGCCGGGTCGCCGTCGAACAGCGACGTGTCCGGCGGCGCGTTCAGCGCCGGTTCGGGCGGGGCAGCCGGCTCATCGAGCTCGGTGGCATCCACGATGCGGTCGAAGCGAAACAGCCGAACCCCTTCGGCTTCGCGTGACCAGGCCTCCAAGTAGCTGTGGCCGCCGATCAGCAGCACCCGGATGGGGTCGACGATCCGGCTGGTCAGAGTGTCGTGCGAGGCGGCGTAGTAGTCGATGGTCAGCGCGTGTCTGTACTGCACGGCCGCGCGCACGGCCGCCGCCGCCCGACTTTCGGCAGGCGCCGGCTCATCAACGGCCGCCGCCGAGCCCGTGGCGTCCTGCCCGACGGCCCCGGCGGCGGACTCGATCTTGGCGATCGCGCTGCGCGCCGCCGCTGGATCGACCACACCCGGAATGTCCGCGAGTGCCCGCAGCGCCACCAGCAGGCCGGTGGCCTCTGGCGATGTGAGCTTGAGGGGCCGGTCGATTCCCGCCGAGAATGTCACCTCGATGGTATCCCCGGAGAATTCGAAGTCGATGAGATCACCCGGGTAATAGCCGGGAAGGCCGCACATCCACAGCTGGTTGAGATCCTCCTCCAGCTGCTTGACCGACACCCCCAGCCCGGTTGCGGCCTCGGCCCGGGTGATCCGCGGGTTGGCCTGGAAGTAGGGCACCATGTTGAGCAGCCGGACCAGCCGGCTCGATACGGGAGTCATGAGCGCCGCTCTCCCGCGTGCGAGCGCAACCGGGCCAGCACGTCCTCGCGCAGGGATTCCGGCTCGAGCACCACGGCGTCGGCCCCGTAGCCGGCGATGTCCCGCGCCAGCCGGTCGGCCGATCCGATGTCGAGCTCGATCACATCGCCGTCGCGGCCGGCCAATCGCCGTGCAGCGAGCGGTCTTCCGTCGCGGCGCAAGGCGGTGGCGCGCCCGTCGGCAACCCACACCCGGGCCTGCCCGCCGGTCGGCGTCTCGGCCACCGTCGCAGCCACGATCCGGCGCAAGTCGACGTCGGCGGGCACGGTGATCGCCTCGGCCGGCCCGACCGCTGTGACGTCAGCGCCGATCCGGGAAAGCCGGAAGACGCGGGTGTCATCGCGGTCGCGGTCGTGGCCCACCAGGTACCAGCGGCCCCTCTCGGTTATCACGCCCCAGGGCTCGACGGTGCGTTTGGTGTAGGGCTCGGCCCGTGATGGCCGGTGCGGGAATTGCACCGCCTGCCGGGCATCGATGGCCGACAACAGGATTCCCAGCACATCTTCCGACCCGCGCAGACCCGGCACCCCGGCCGGCGAGGCAATGGCCAAGGGGGCCCCTGCATCGCCGGGGTCGACGTCGACCCCGGCGGCCCGGAGCTTGAGCAATGCGCCCTGGGTCGCGGTGATCAACTCGGGCGACTCCCATAATTGCGTTGCGACGGCCACCGCGGCCGCTTCATCCGGCGTTAGCTCGACCGGGGGCAGTGCGTAGGCGTCGCGGTTGATCCGGTAGCCCTCGGTGGGATCCAGGACCGACACCTTGCCAACCTCGAGGGGGATGCCGAGATCACGCAGCTCGTTCTTGTCGCGCTCGAACATCCGGGAGAACGCCTCAGCGCTGGGACTATCGGAGTAACCCGCCACGCTGGACCTGATTTTGTCCGCCGTGATGAAGCTGCGGGTGGACAGCAAGGCGATGACCAGGTTTACCAGCCGTTCGACTTTCGAGGTCGCCACCCGTACAAGTTACATGCTGGCGATGAGCCGCTTGACCCGCTCGTCAACCGCTCGGAACGGGTCCTTGCACAGCACGGTGCGCTGCGCCTGATCGTTCAGTTTGAGGTGCACCCAGTCGACGGTGAAGTCGCGCCCCGCCGCCTGCGCGGCGCTAATGAATTCACCGCGCAGCCTGGCGCGGGTGGTCTGCGGCGGATGGTCGACGGCCTCCGCGATGTCCTCGTCGGTGGTGACGCGCGTCGCCAGCCCCTTGCGCTGCAAGAGGTCGAAGACTCCGCGGCCCCGCTTAATGTCGTGGTAGGCCAGATCCAGCTGAGCGATCTTCGGGTCCGACAACTCCATGTTGTAGCGGTCCTGGTAGCGCTGGAACAGCTTGCGTTTGATCACCCAATCGATCTCGGTGTCCACCTTCGCGAAGTCTTGGCTTTCGACGGCGTCGAGCTGGCGACCCCATAGATCGATAACCTGCTCGATCTGCGCGTCGGGCTCACGGGTCTGCATATGCTCGACGGCGCGGGTGTAGTACTCCCGCTGGATGTCCAACGCGCTGGCCTGACGCCCACCCGCCAGCCGCACCGGCCGGCGACCGGTGACGTCGTGGCTGACCTCGCGGATGGCGCGGATGGGGTTGTCCAGCGAGAAGTCGCGGAACGGAACACCGGCTTCGATCATCTCCAGCACGAGCGCGGCGGTGCCGACTTTGAGCATGGTGGTGGTCTCGCACATGTTGGAGTCGCCGACGATGACGTGCAGCCGCCGGTACTTCTCGGCGTCGGCGTGCGGCTCGTCGCGGGTGTTGATGATGGGACGGCTGCGGGTGGTGGCCGAGGAGACACCCTCCCAGATGTGCTCGGCACGCTGGGACAGGCAGAACGTCGCGGCCTTGGGCGTCTGCAGCACCTTGCCGGCGCCGCAGATCAGCTGGCGGGTGACCAGGAACGGCAGCAGCACGTCAGAGATCCGGGAGAACTCACCGGCCCGCACGATCAGATAATTCTCATGGCAGCCGTAGGAGTTGCCGGCCGAATCGGTGTTGTTCTTGAACAGGTAGATATCGCCGCCGATGCCCTCGTCGGCAAGCCGCTGCTCGGCATCGATGAGCAGGTCTTCCAGTACCCATTCGCCGGCCCGGTCGTGGGTGACCAGCTGCACCAGGCTGTCGCATTCGGCGGTTGCGTACTCCGGATGGCTGCCCACGTCGAGGTAGAGGCGCGCGCCGTTCCGCAGGAAAACATTCGAGCTGCGGCCCCATGACACCACCCGGCGGAACAGGTAGCGGGCTACCTCGTCAGGGCTGAGCCGGCGATGTCCGTGAAATGTGCAGGTGACACCGAACTCGGTCTCGATGCCCATGATTCGTCGCTGCACGTAATCGAGGGTACTTGTTGTCTTCCCGGGACGGTGGGCAGCCGCGCTTAATCGGCCGACACGCCGTTGGATTCGGGCTCCCCGGACTCCGGCGACTCCGATTCATCCAGCAGCGTTTCCAGGGTGGCGCGATTGATCCGCCGAAACGCCCGCCGCGGTCGACTGGCCTCCAGAACCGCGACTTCAAGGCTGCCAACGCCAACTGGCGATTGAGCGTTACCCGCCGTATCGGCACTACCCGCGCGTAGCGCCTCCACCGCGATATGCAAAGCGTCGTGCAAGTCGGCGTTCTCGGCGTAGGAGTCCTTGAGGGCGGTGACGATGGGCTCGGTGGTGCCGCCCATGACCACAAAATGCGGCTCGTCGGCGATCGACCCGTCGTAGGTGATCCGGTACAGCTCGGGTGGTTTCGTCTCGCCGAAGTGCGCGACCTCGGCAACACACAACTCGACCTCATACGGCTTGGCCTGCTCGGTGAAGATGCTGCCCAGCGTCTGCGCGTACACATAGGCCAGCTGCCGGCCGGTGACGTCGCGCCGGTCGTAGGCGTATCCGCGGGTGTCGGCGAATTGGATTCCGCCGCGCCGCAAATTATCGAATTCGTTGAACTTGCCGGCTGCCGCAAAGCCAACGCGGTCGTACAGCTCGCTGATCTTCTGTAGCGACCGCGACGGGTTCTCGGCGACGAACAGCACACCACCGGAGTACGCCAGCGCGACCACACTGCGGCCCCGCGCGATGCCCTTGCGCGCGAGCTCGCTGCGCTCCCGCATGGCCTGCTCGGGCGAGATGAAATACGGGAAGCTCACTTCTCACCCCGCGACTCGCCGTCGGGGCCGAAGGTGTCGGCGCGCCTGCGGCTTTCGATGACTTCACGGGCCAATTCGGCGATCCGGCTCTCGGGCACATCCGCCGCCCCGTCGGCGCCGATGGTGACCGCCGTGGGATAGATACCGCGAACCAGATCCGGTCCACCGGTGGCCGAATCGTCGTCGGCGGCGTCGTAGAGCGCCTCTACCGCGACCCGCACCGCGGAATCGGCGTCGCTGACTTGCGAGTACAGCTTCTTGATCGACGACTTGGCGAAAATCGACCCCGACCCCACCGACTGGTAGCCCTCTTCCTCGATGTTCCAGCCGCCGGCCGCGTCGAACGAGACGATGCGCCCCGCGTTACCGGGATCCGATGCGTGGATGTCGTAGCCGGCCAGCAGCGGTACCGCCACGAACCCCTGCAGCGCGGCCCCCAGGTTGCCGCGCACCATGATCGCGAGCCTGTTGACCTTTCCGGCAAAGGTGAGCGGCACGCCCTCAAGCTTCTCGTAGTGCTCGAGCTCGACCGCGTACAGGCGGGCGAACTCGACGGCGATGGCCGCAGTGCCCGCGATGCCGGTGGCCGTGTAGTCGTCGGTGATGTACACCTTTTGCACGTCGCGCCCGGCGATCATGTTGCCCTGCGTCGAACGCCGGTCGCCGGCGATGAGCACACCGCCGGGGTATTTCAGCGCGACGATCGTGGTTCCGTGCGGCAACTGCGCGCCCGCATTGGCCGCCTGTGCGCCGCTGAGGCTAGCCGGCAGCAACTCCGGTGCCTGGCGGCGCAGGAGCTCAGCGAATGAGGACTGGTTTATATCGGGGGCTCCGGGAAAAGCCGAGTTGGTGGCCAGGCGATCTGAGAACGACCAGGTCACTGTCCGCCCTTTTGGACATACGCGCGAACGAAGTCCTCGGCGTTCTCCTCAAGGACGTCATCGATCTCGTCGAGCAGATCGTCGGTCTCCTCGGCTAGCTTCTCGCGGCGCTCCTGGCCCCCGGCCGCGACGTCAGCGAATTCGTCTTCATCGCCGCCACCACCGCCACCCTTGGTCTGTTCCTGCGCCATCGCCGCCTCCTGCGTCGTCACCGGGAGTTTTCCGGTATGTGCCTACCCTACCGGTCAACCCCGACGTTGCCCGGCGAACGCTACTCACCGGGTCAGTTGTTCTACCAGCTCGACGGCACTGTTTACCGAATCCAGCAGCGCTCCGACGTGCGCCTTGCTGCCGCGCAGCGGCTCGAGCGTGGGGATTCGAACCAGCGAATCGCCACCCAGGTCGAAAATCACCGAGTCCCAGCTGGCCGCGGCTATGTCCGCACCGAACCTGCGCAGACATTCGCCGCGGAAGTACGCGCGAGTGTCCGTCGGCGGGTTGTCGACTGCGCTGAGCACCTGCTGCTCGGTGACCAGACGCTTCATCGAGCCCCGCGCGACCAGCCGGTTGTACAGACCTTTGTCCAGCCTGACATCCGAATACTGCAGGTCGACGAGGTGCAGCCGCGGCGCCGACCAGCTGAGGTTCTCCCGCTGCCGAAAACCCTCGAGCAGCCGTAGCTTGGCCGGCCAATCCAGCAGCTCGGCGCATTCCATCGGGTCACGCTCAAGCAGGTCGAGCACGTGCGCCCAGGTCTCCACGACGTCGCTCGCGCGCGGGTCCGGGTCGCGGCTGTCGACCAACTTCGCCACCCGGTCAAGGTAGATCCGTTGCAGCGCAAGGGCAGTCAGCTCGCGGCCGTCGACCAACGCAACGGCGACCCGCAGCGCCGGATCGCGGCTGATCGCGTGCACCGCGTTCACCGGGCGGGCCAACATCAGATCGCTCAGATCGATCCCGTACGCGGGGCCGTCCTCGATCAGGTCCAGCACCAGTGCGGTGGTGCCCAGCTTCAGATAGGTAGACGTCTCGGCAAGGTTGGCATCGCCGATGATGACGTGCAGCCGGCGATACCTGTCGGCATCGGCGTGCGGTTCGTCGCGGGTATTGATGATGCCGCGTTTCAGCGTGGTCTCCAGGCCCACCTCGACCTCGATGTAATCGGATCGCTGGGAAAGCTGGAAGCCGGCCTCGTCGCCGGACGGCCCGACACCCACCCGACCCGAGCCCGTAACGACCTGCCGGGAGACCAAGAACGGGGTGAGCCCCGCGATGATGGCCGAGAACGGCGTCTGCCGCGACATCAGGTAGTTCTCGTGCGTCCCGTAGGAGGCGCCCTTGCCATCCACGTTGTTCTTGTACAGCTGCAATTTCGCTGCTCCGGGCACGCTGGCGACGTGCCGTGCGGCCGCCTCCATCACCCGTTCCCCGGCCTTGTCCCAGATCACCGCGTCCAGCGGGTCTGTGCACTCGGGCGCCGAGTACTCCGGGTGCGCGTGGTCGACATAGAGCCGCGCCCCGTTGGTCAAGATCATGTTGGCGGCGCCGACCTCGTCGGCGTCAACCACCGGCGGCGGGCCGGCCGAACGGCTCAGGTCGAATCCCCGGGCGTCGCGCAAGGGCGATTCCACCTCGTAGTCCCAGCGGGTGCGCTTGGCGCGCTGGATGCCGGCGGCGGCCGCATAGGCCAAGACAGCCTGCGTGGAGGTGAGGATCGGGTTGGCCGTTGGGTCCGACGGCGAGGAAATGCCGTACTCAACCTCCGTCCCGATAATCCGTTGCATGCCTTAAGCCTAGGCCGGGCAACGATGCGGGGCGCCCGCGGCCCGAACCCCGGAGATTGTGCGGGCTATGGCTGGAAGAGTTGGCTAGAGCCGACTCGCGGCAAAAGCCGCGGCCTGACGAGCCATCCCGGAGTCCACATATTTAAGGTGCGCCGACCCATCCACGCCGTCTGAGCAAACCGGATCGCCGGGCATACACATGTCGATGGCCTTGGCCCCGTACAGCGGGCTGATCGCCGTTATCGGCCCGCCCGGACCTTTACTCGAATTATTCCCGAAGACGGCTACCGCGGCGACGTGGTCAGCCACCGCCGGCGGCATCGGCGCGGAAACCAAGTCGAAGGGCAACGACACACCTGCCGCCGCGGTGATGACATCCATCACGACCGCGCCTTGGGAAAATCCACCGAGCACCATCCTGGTGTTGGGACAATTCGCGGCTATGTACTGCACATGAGCGCTCGCGTCATTAGCACCGGCGGAGGCGGAATGAGAAAAATCGTCGGTGGCCGGGTAGTTGACCGCGTAGACCCCGACGGACCTCCCGCCAACTTGCGAGCGCAGCGCGTCGACAAATGCCTGTCCGATGAAGCCGATGCCAGGTGGATCGCCGGTACCCCGGGCGAACACCACCTCCACGTCGGGGCACGGCTGGGCGGACGCGGACGGGACGGGTGCACTCAGCAGCATCGCCCAGGCGGCCACCATCGCGGCAGCAAGGAAAACAGCGATCTGGCGCGCCTTCATGGTAACTAAATGCTGACATACCGCGGCGATCGTGGCGACCAGGGGGATCGACAGTCGCGGCGGGCGCGTCCGATGTTGACGCAACTGTGTTCGGCGATTAATTTCACCCCGGTGTCCGATCACACGACCGACTTATCGGGGATGCGTTACGGCGAAGTGCTTCTCGTGACTCTGGGCGACGCGGGTCCCCAGGCGACGGTCTACAACAGTTTTCCGCTCAACGAGTGCCCCGCCGAGCTATGGTCCGCACTCGACCCGCAGGCCATCGCCACCGAAAACGGTGCGGCCGCAGCGTTACTCAACGGCCCGCGCTACTGGCTGATGAACGCCATCGAAAAGACGCCTCAGGGCCCGCGGGTGACGAAGACCTTCGGCGGGATCGAGATGATCCAGCAGGCCACGGTCGAGCTGTCATCGATGAACCCCGCGCCCTATTCCGTCAACGAAGTGAGCCGCAACACCGTCTTCGTCTTCAGCGCCGGAGAAGAGGTCTACGAACTCATCGATCCCGAAGGGCAGCGCTGGGTCATGCAAAGCTGGAGCCAGGTCGCGGACCCCAACTTGTCGCGAGCCGACCTGCCCGGCCTGGCCAGCCGGCTCAACCTGCCGGCCGGATGGACCTACCGGCCGCGCGCGCTCGCCAGCGAACTGCGGATAGACACCACAACCCGCGCAGCCCACGTCACCCAGGACGACCTGACCAACAGCTACTCGCTGGAGTTCTGAGCCCTACAGGTACTGGCCCAGGTTCGATTCGGTGTCGATGGCCCGCGACGCGCTCGACGACTTGCCGGTGACCAGCGTGCGGATGTAGACGATCCGCTCGCCCTTCTTGCCCGAGATCCGCGCCCAGTCATCGGGATTGGTGGTATTGGGCAAGTCCTCGTTCTCGGCGAATTCGTCGACGATCGAGTCCAGCAGATGCTGAATGCGCAGACCCCGTTGACCGGTTTCCAGCACCGACTTGATGGCGTTCTTCTTCGCTCGGTCGACGACGTTCTGGATCATCGCCCCGGAGTTGAAGTCCTTGAAGTACATGACTTCCTTGTCACCGTTGGCGTAGGTGACCTCCAGGAACCGGTTGTCGTCGATCTCGGCGTACATCCGGTCGACGACCTTTTCGATCATGCCCTTGATGCACGCCCCGCGGTCGCCGTCGAACTCGGCGATGTCGTCGCTGTGCACCGGCAGCGTCTCCACCAAGTACTTGGAGAAGATGTCCTGTGCCGCTTCCGCATCGGGACGCTCGATCTTGATCTTGACGTCGAGGCGTCCGGGCCGCAGGATCGCGGGATCGATCATGTCCTCGCGGTTGGAGGCACCGATCACGATGACGTTCTCGAGTCCCTCCACCCCGTCGATCTCGCTGAGTAGCTGTGGGACGACTGTGGTCTCGACATCGGAAGACACCCCGGTGCCGCGGGTGCGGAAGATCGAGTCCATCTCATCGAAGAACACGATCACCGGCGTACCCTCCGACGCCTTCTCACGGGCGCGCTGGAAGATCAGCCGGATGTGCCGCTCGGTCTCGCCGACGAACTTGTTCAGCAGCTCGGGGCCTTTGATGTTCAAGAAGTAGGACTTGGCCTCGCGGGCATCGTCGCCGCGGACCTCAGCCATCTTCTTCGCCAGCGAATTGGCCACCGCCTTGGCGATCAGCGTCTTACCGCAGCCGGGCGGGCCGTAGAGCAAAACACCTTTCGGCGGACGCAGCGCGTATTCGCGGTACAGGTCCTTGTGCAGGAACGGCAGCTCCACGGCGTCGCGGATCTGCTCGATCTGCCGGGTCAGGCCACCGATGTCCTGGTAGCTGACATCCGGCACCTCTTCCAGCACCAGGTCTTCGACCTCGGCCTTGGGGATGCGCTCGAAGGCGTAGCCAGCTTTCGTGTCGACCAGCAGCGAGTCGCCGGGCCGCAGCTTGCGCGGCTTGGTGTCGTCGTTGTTCGGGTCGCGCACGCCTTCCGGCAAATCCTCCGCAACCAGCGGCTCGGCGAGCCACACGATCCGTTCCTCGTCGGCGTGGCCGACAACCAGCGCCCGGTGACCGTCCGCCAGGACCTCACGCAAGGTGGATATCTCGCCGACCGACTCGAAGGTGCCGGCCTCGACGACGGTCAGGGCCTCGTTGAGCCGGACCGTTTGCCCCTTCCTGAGCAAACCCAGGTCGATATTCGGCGAGCAGGTCAGCCGCATCTTGCGGCCGGACGTGAACACGTCGACGGTTTCGTCTTCGTGCGTGGACAGCAGAACGCCGTACCCGCTGGGCGGCTGCCCGAGCCGGTCGACTTCTTCGCGCAACGCCAACAGTTGCTGACGGGCTTCTTTAAGAGTTTCCATTAATTTGGAATTGCGAGCCGCAAGTGAGTCGATTCGAGCCTCGAGTTGATGCACATCGCGCGCCGATCTCCCGCCACTGGGTGATTCGGCCACACGCTCGATTTGCTCGCGCAGCACTGCCGCCTCGCGGCGCAGCTCTTCCAATTCGGCAGCATCGTCGCTGGACATACTCGATTCGCGGGGGGTACCGAATGCTTCAGAACGCTCTGAGTCACCCATGGTTGCGCTCCTTTCCCACACCAGGAATTGGTGCGGCGGATACTTCAACGCTACCGGCGATTGGCGATTCATGTGCGCAACCAAATGCCTTCGAAAAGTTAAGATCATGATCTCGCTGGTAACGTCCCCTTTGAGTCGGGGTGATCGAAAGGGCGGGCGTGACCGGAAAATCCCACTTCCGCCGGGGGTCCCGATACCTGTTCTTGACGTTGAGTTCCGCCGCTGCCGTGGCGGCGATCGGACTCTCCGGATGTTCGCCCGGCGATTCGAAGACTGCGGCGCCGGCATCACCAACGGCGCCCGGCGCCGCGAGTCCGGCGACCGCTCCCCCGGCTAACACACTGCCTTCGCCGGACGCCCTCACCGACGTGCTGAACCGACTGGCCGACCCCAACGTTCCGGGCATCAACAAGCTGAACCTGGTCGAAGGCGCGACCCCGGAAAGCGCTACCACGCTGGACAAATTCATCAATGCGTTACGGGACAACGGCTACCTGCCGATGTCCTTCACGGCAAACAACATCGCATGGTCGGACAAGAATCCGCCCGATGCGGCGGCCACCATCACCGTCAACACCGCCAAGGGGAATACCGGCAAGTTCACCTTTCCGATGGAGTTCGTCCCGCTCCAAGGCGGCTGGCAGTTGTCGAAGCAAACCGGGGATATGTTGTTGGCCCTGAGCAACGCGCCCGCTACCAGTGCTCCTGCCCCCGAACCGGCCCCGACGTCTGCACCACACCCCAGTTGACCTGCGGGATGTGGATTGGCTGGCTTGAGTTCGATGTGCTGCTGGGCGACGTCCGATCGCTCAAACAGAAACGAGCCCTTATCCGTCCCGTCGTCGCTGAGCTGCAGCGCAAGTTCAGCCTGTCCGCCGCCGAAACCGGCTCGCAGGATCTGTACCGACGAGCGGGCATCGGCGTGGCCGTGGTGTCCGGCGAACACGGCCATGTCGTCGAAATCCTCGACGCGGCCGAACGCCTGGTCGCCGCGCACCCCGAATTCGAGTTGCTGTCCGTGCATCGGGGCCTGCGCCGCAGCGACGACTGACTCAGCCGTCGCGGCCCACCCGCTTGCGGCCCAGGGGCGCAGGGGCGATGGTCCCGGGCGCCAGCCGTCGCGTCGCGATCAAGAACGCGGTGTGCCCGCGCATGGAATGCTGCGGCCGCACGGCCAGGCCGACGACGTTCCAGCCCCGCTGCAGCGACTCCCACGACCGCGGCTCGGTCCAACACTGTTGCGCCCGCAACGCCTCCACCACCTTCGACAGCTGGGTGACGGTGGCCACATAGATGATCAGCACACCGCCGGCGACCACCAGCCGCGACACCGCGTCGAGCACGTCCCATGGCGCCAGCATGTCCAGCACGGCTCGGTCGAATGAGCCGTCGGGCAGTTCGGAGTCAGCGAGATCGCCGATCAGCAGCTGCCAGTTGGGCGGAAGACCGTCGTTAAACACCATGACATTGCGGCGCGCGTGTTCGGCATGGTCGGCGCGCTGTTCGTAAGAGATCACCTGCCCCTCTGGCCCGACCGCACGCAACAACGAAAGCGTCAGCGCGCCGGATCCCGCGCCGGCCTCCAGTACGCGGGCGCCCGGAAAGATGTCCCCTTCGTGGATGATCTGAGCGGCATCCTTGGGATAGATCACTTGCGGGCCACGGGGCATCGACATCACGTAGTCGAGCAGCAGCGGGCGCAACGCCAAGAAAATGGCGCCGTTGCTGGACTTGACCACGCTGCCCTGTTCCAGCCCGATCAGCGCATCGTGTGGGATCGCGCCGTGATGCGTATGGAACTCGCTGCCGGGTGTGAGCGTGATCGTGTAGTGCCTGCCCTTGGCGTCGGTGAGTTGGACGCGTTCACTCGCGGCGAATGGACCGGTTGCGGACACGCCGTCCAGCGTGCCAGCCGACTCGCCGTCGTTGGTGGTCGGGGCTGTCGGCACCCGCTCGTAGGCTGCTGATATGACCGCCCCGACTCAAACAGCGCCAGACCGATCCCGGTCACGCCCGGCGCTGTCACCGTCGCGGGCGGCCGACTTCAAGCAGTGCCCGCTGCTGTACCGGTTCCGGGCCATCGACCGGTTGCCCGAGGCGCCGTCCACGGCACAGCTGCGTGGGTCGGTCGTGCACGCCGCGCTAGAGCGGCTCTACGGCCTGCCCGCGGTGCAGCGCGGCCCCGGCACGGCGCTGGCGCTGGTGCAGCCCGCGTGGGACCAGGTGATCGCGGCCGAACCCGACCTGGCCGCCGACCTGGAACCCGAACAGCGAACCCAGCTGCTGGAAGAGGCGCGGGCCCTGCTCTCGGGCTATTACCGGCTCGAAGACCCGACTCGATTCGACCCCCAAAGCTGCGAGCAGCGCGTCGAGGTCGAACTCGCCGACGGCACGCTGTTACGCGGCTTTATCGACCGGATCGACGTCGCCGCCAGTGGCGAGTTGCGGGTGGTCGACTACAAAACTGGCAGGGCGCCGTCGGCCGCGTGGGCACTGGCCGAGTTCCGGGCAATGTTCCAAATGAAGTTCTACGCGGTGGCGCTTTACCGGTCGCGCGGAGTGCTGCCCGCGCGGCTGCGACTCATCTACCTGGCCGACGGACAGCTGCTGGACTACTCGCCAAACCTCGACGAGCTGCTGCGATTCGAGAAGACGTTGATTGCGATCTGGCGGGCCATCCAATCCGCCGGCCAGACAGGCGATTTCCGCCCCAGCGCATCGCGGCTGTGCCAATGGTGCCCGCACCAGGCCCGCTGCCCGCTTTTCGGCGGGACGCCGCCGCCGTACCCCGGCTGGCCCTGATCGCAAAATTGGGGTAGCCGACTACTCACGCGCATTTGCCGCCTCGTCAAATACGGTTTTTTCGCGAACGAAAAAATGCAACGAAGCGCTTCTTGCGGTGGTCGAATAGGGGTAGCGATGGCACAGCCTCACTCGATGTCCGGGTGTCTGATGGATGCCCCGCGGGCAACGCCGGGCTCGGGCCGTTCGGTCCTCGAGGGCGCCTTTGCGGTTCTGGATGCCCTGGGCCGCGCGGATGGCGGCTTGGGCCTGAGCGATCTGAGCCGGGAAAGCGGGCTCGCCAAGGCCTCGACGTACCGGCTCGCCGAGCAACTGGTCAGCCTGGGCGCGGTCCGGCGCCACGACCGCCGTTATTACATCGGCGCTCGTCTGGGCCGCATCGGTCAGCGCTGGGAGCCCGATCCACGTCTGCGCACCGCGGCCCGGCCATGGGTTCGCACGCTGGCCGTACAGTCCAGAACGATCGTGTCGATGTCAATTCTGATCGAGGGGCGGTTGCAGCTCGTTTGCGGCACCGCACCGCGCGGGCACCCGGGTATCGCCGCGCCCGGCGCCGACGTCGTCGGCCGCACCGCCACCGGCCAGGTCCTCTACGCCGCTCGATACGCGGACGTCTCCGCCGACCCGGACTGCCTGACCGCGGCGGAATGGAATCGGCTGCGGTCGTCCATCCGCGAACCGCACGCGACCGTCGTCGAGCAGCAAGCCGTCCTGACCGGAACGTGTTGCGTGTCAGCACCGGCGTGGTATCCGAACGGCCGCTGTGCCGGTGCCGTCACCGCCCTCGTCGAGTCCGAAACAATTCCCCCCGCGCTCCGCGATCTCGTGGTGCGGACAGCTCGCAAGATCGGCGCAGAGCTAGCCCGATTGGTCGAGCGGTGAGATCTCCTGCAGCAGCGTGGGAATGAGCTCGCAGACCGTGGGATGAATGTGCATCGTGCGCGCCAGCGTGGAGTAGGGGGCTTTGGCGGACATGATGTCCAGAATGCAGTGAATCGCCTCGTCGCCGCCGACGCCAAAGATGGCCGCTCCCAGGATCTGGTCAGTCTCGGCGTCGATGACCACTTGCATAAAGCCTTGCGTCTCGCCCTTTTCCACCGCCCTGCCGACCCTGGTCATCGGGCGCTTGCCGACGAGTGCCTTGCGGCCCGACGCGCGAACCTGGGCGACGGTCAGGCCGGCTCGGCCCAACGGTGGGTCGATATAGAGCGCGTAGGTGGTGATGCGGTCACTCACCCGCCGCGGATCGTCATCGAGCAGATTCGCCGCGACGATCTCGAAGTCGTTGTACGAGGTATGGGTGAATGCACCCTGGCCGTTGCAATCACCCAGCGCCCAAATGTGATCGACGTTGGTTCTGAGCTGATCGTCGACCACGACGTAGCCGCGGGCGTCGGTCCGCACACCGGCCGCCTCCAGACCCAGGTCGTCGGTGTTGGGTCGCCGACCCACCGCGAGCAGCAGATGACTTCCCCGCACCGGGGCGGCGCCGGCGCTGGGTGTGAGCTCGAACCCGCCAGAATCGCCGTCGGACTTGGTCACCCGGACATCGTCAGCGCCGACGATGATGTCGATCCCCTCGGCCTCAAGGATCTCCTTGATGGTGGCCGACACATCCTCGTCTTCGCGGGACGCCAGCCGTGGACCTCTTTCCACGACGGTCACCCGGGCGCCGAAGCGGCGGTACATCTGCGCGAACTCCAGCGCGATGTAGCTGCCGCCAACGATGACGAGATGGGCTGGCACCGTGTCGAGTTCGAGGATCGAGACGTTGGTTAGGTACTCGACATCGCCCAGGCCCGGGATATTCGGCACCACCGCTCGGCCCCCGACGTTGAGGAAGATCCGGTCGGCGTGCAGGACGTCCTCGCCGACCCGCATCGTGTGTGCATCCTCGAACCGGGCGTGGCCGCGAAAGACGGTGCAGCCGTGCATCCCGTCGAGCCAGTCCTCGACACCCTTGCGGTCGTTGAGCATGATCTCGTCTTTGCGCGCCTTGACTTTCGCCATGTCCACGCTTACCGAACCGGTTCCAATGCCGTATTCCGCGCCGCGACGGGCCAGTCGAGCGGCATAGGCGCTGGCCACCAGTGTCTTGGTGGGAATACAACCCGTGTTCACACACGTGCCACCGAACAGTTTGCGTTCGACTATCGCGACGCGCTGTCCCGCGTCAGTCAGCCGACCCGCGAGCGGCGGCCCGGCCTGGCCGGCGCCCACGATGATCGCATCGAAATGCGTTGTCACCAGTTATAAGCCGACCACGCGATCGCGAGGCCGCCCAAGATCGCGACGGCGTCTTCCAAAAGCGCTATCGGAAGATCCTTGCCACCGGTAGCGGCCACCAGTCGCTTGCGTGCCTGATAGCCACCCAGGGTGCCCAGCACCGCACCGATAACGCCGGCGCCGAGCGCGGTCCAGGGATGACCGAATGGGGTGCCGATCACGGCGCCGGCGAATGCGCCCATGACGATCCGGGCGCCGAATACCGGTGGCACCGTTCGGGCCGGGGTGTTGGGGAGTTTGTCCATCACCAGTTCGCCCACGGCAAGGAGGGTGAGGACGACGACCGTGATGACATTGCCCACCCACGATGCCCACGTGAGATTGAGACTGATCCAGCCGAGCAAAGCACCCCAGGCGACCACCGCGGGAGCGGTCAGCGAACGCAATCCGGCGACGACACCAATCAACAGAGCCAGCGTTAAAGCGGGGAGAAGTAGATGTGTATGCGTCATGGAGTTCCTCCTAAGAAGATGACCATCCGGACGTTAACACAGCAACGACCTTGCGGCGCCGGCCGTGCAGTCAGAATCGGCAGAATCTGATGTCGGACGCCAGAATCGCCTTGGCTCCGATTACTGCGAGCTCGTCCATGATTTCGTTGACACCCCGGCGAGGTACCAGTGCCCGGATCGCGACCCAATCCGGGTCTGCGAGCGGCGCGATGGTCGGCGACTCCAGCCCAGGCGTGATCGACGTGGCTTTGTCCAGCGCCGAACGCGGGCAGTCGTAATCCAGCATCAGGTACTGCTGGCCGAACACCACACCTTGCACCCTGGCAACCAGTTGATCGCGCGCCGCTTTGGCCCCGCTGTGGTCATCGCCGTCCTGATCAGTGCGCTCGATCAGAACCGCCTCCGAATCGCAGATCGGTTCCCCGAAGGCGACCAGATCATGCAGGCTCAGGGTGCGGCCGGACCCCACTACGTCGGCAATGGCGTCGGCCACTCCGAGCTGCACCGAGATCTCCACGGCACCGTCGAGGCGAATAACGGTGGCTTCAATGTCCCTGGCGGCCAGATCTTTTCGAACCAGGTTCGGATAGGCGGTGGCAATCCGCATGCCGACCAGATCGGCCGTCGTCCAGTCCCGTCCGGCTGGGCCTGCGTAACGGAAGCTGGACGAGCCGAAGCCCAGCGCAAGCCGCTCGCGCACCGGCGCGTCGGAGTCGCCCACCAGATCCCGTCCGGTGATGCCGAAGTCGAGCTCCCCCGAACCGACATAGATGGCAATGTCTTTGGGCCGCAAAAAGAAGAATTCGACGTTGTTGACCGGGTCGATGACCGTCAGGTCTTTAGGGTCGGTGCGGCGCCGGTAGCCGGCTTCCGAAAGGATCTCCGAGGCCGGCTCGCTCAACGTGCCTTTGTTCGGAACCGCGACCCTGAGCATGTTCACAGCTTTCGGTAGACGTCATCGAGGGACAGCCCGCGCGAAACCATCAACACCTGCGTCCAGTACAGCAACTGACTGATCTCGCCGGCAAGCGCGTCGTCGGATTCGTGTTCGGCGGCCAGCCACACCTCGCCGGCCTCCTCAAGGATCTTCTTACCCAGCGCATGGACGCCACCATCCAGCGCGGCGACCGTGGCGCTGCCGGCCGGCCGGGTCCGGGCACGCTCGCCGAGTTCGGCGAACAGATCCTCGAAGGTCTTCACGGCCAGCGATTGTTTCACGTGCTGAGGAGCAAAGTCACGGCGGTTTAAATTCGGCGGCAAACCCTTACTCCTTAGCATTACCTAATGTAGGTTAGGCTAACCTAGTACTATCGTCTTCCGAAGGACCGCCAGCTAACTATGACCGTCGGTATTGAAGTGCTCGAAGCTCCGATGTGGTTCGCGTTTCCCCCGGAAGTCCACTCGACGCTGCTATCCACCGGTGCCGGGCCGGGTCCACAGCTCGCAGCTGCCGGCGCATGGCGAATGCTGTCGGCGGAATATATGGCCGTGGCGACGGAACTCACCGGGATTCTCGCGGACGTTCAGCGCACCGCCTGGGAGGGTCCGACCGCAGATCGGTTCGTCGCGGCTCATCAGCCCTTCCTGCTCTGGCTCAGACACGCCGCCACCGTGGCGACCGTGGCCGCGACCGGGCACGAAACGGCGGCCGCCGGGTATACGTCGGCGCTGGCCGGCATGCCGACGCTAGCCGAGCTAGCGGCCAACCATGCTGTGCACGGGGTTCTGGTGGCGACCAATTTCTTCGGCATCAACACGGTCCCCGTCGCGGTCACCGAAGCCGACTACACGCGCATGTGGGTCCGGGCCGCCACCACGATGAGCGCGTACCAAGGCGTCGCGGAGGCGAGCCTCACATCGACGCCGGTGACGTCGCCCGCGCCGCAAATCGTCACGGCTCAGGCCAATTCGCAGGCCGCTTCCGCTGCCGACAGCAGCTTCCCGGACCCGACCAAGGTGATCATCCAGATACTGCAAAATTGGCTTGACGACCTCAGTAATCTGGCCACTCAATACCTGCCCGGGCCGCTCGGCAGCTTCGTCGGTCAGATGCTGAACTCACTGGTCGCATTCATGTCCACCCAACTGTTCTTGATCCCCGCTTACTCGGTGCTGGACACCACGATCTATGTGGGGCCCTTCATGCCGCTGCTGGGTCTGTTTGCTCCGTTCGGGCTTATTGGCCTCGTCGGTCTTGAGGTGCTCGACGAGTCCGTGTCGCCAGCCGGCGAGTCGCACCCGGCGATGCCGGGGCGGCAGACGCAGACGTTGCCCATCTCCACTTGGGTGACCTTGGCGGGCAACAGCGCCGCCGCATCCGGCGCAACTGCCGGCACCCCGACGAGTTCTGCCGCGACCGCCGCCCCGTCGGCCCCCGCGGCCGGCGCGACCCAGGGCTTCTACGCGATCAGCAGCGACCCGGGCGGCGAAGGGTTCAGCCCGACTTCCACAACCAAAACCGCCGCCGCTACCGCTGCGGCCCTCTCCGCACCCGCCGCGGTGAGCCTCGCGGCCAGGGACCGGATCAGAGCGAAGGGCCGGGCCCACGCGCCCCAGCACGGCCGAAAGTACCAATTCGCGTTTCTAGACGACGATGCCGACGCGGCCACCTCGATCGACCCGCCCGATGTTGCGTTTGCGGCCGCCTCCGAAAGCGGTTCAGGGCCAGTTGGATTCACCGGAACCGTTCCGAAAACGGCTGTCGCACAAGCCCAGGGACTCACCCACAGCAGCAGTGGTGGATTCGACGAGGCACCGCGGGAACCGGTGCTGCCGCACACCTGGAACGGCGACAGCTGACGGCTCAGTCCTCCGGGTTGTAGCCGAGGTTGGGGCCGAGCCAGCGCTCGGCTTCCTGCAGGGTCCAGCCCTTGCGCTTCGCGTAATCGGCGACCTGGTCCTGGGCCATCCGCCCGACCACGAAGTACTGCGACTCAGGATGCGAGAAGTACCAGCCGCTGACGCTAGCGCCGGGCCACATCGCCATCGACTCGGTCAGCTCGATGCCGGTCCGCTCCCGGACGGCCATCAACTCCCAGAGCGTCGCCTTCTCGGTGTGCTCCGGACATGCCGGATAGCCGGGTGCGGGGCGGATCCCCCGGTACTTCTCACCGATGAGTGCCTCGTTGTCCAGCTGCTCGTCAGGCTGGAATCCCCAAAACTCCTTGCGGACCCGTTGGTGCATCCGTTCGGCGAACGCCTCGGCCAGCCGGTCGGCGATCGACTCCAGCAGGATCGCGCTGTAGTCGTCGTTGGCTGCCTTGAACGCCGCGATCTTGTCCTGGCTGCCGAGCCCCGTGGTAACGGCGAAGGCGCCGACGTAGTCAGCCAGACCGGTGTCCTTGGGCGCGATGTAGTCGCCCAGCGACCGGTTCGGAATGCCGTCCCGGTGCTCGCCCTGCTGGCGCAGGTTGCGCAACGTGGTCAGCACCTCGGTACGGGTCTCGTCGGTGTACACCTCGATGTCTTCAATACCCGAGCCGACCGCGTTTGCCGGGAAGAACCCGATCACCCCGTTGGCAGTCAGCCACTTCTCCTTGATCAGGGTGTCGAGCATCTCCTGGGCATCGTCGTACAGCTTGCGGGCGGTCTCGCCCGAGACCGGGTTGTTGAGGATGTCGGGGAACCTGCCCTTCATCTCCCAGGCGTTGAAGAACGGTTGCCAGTCGATGTACTCGCGCAGCTCGGCAAGGTCGTAGTCCTCGAACGCCCGCACGCCAACACCCTGGGCGGGTACCGGTGGCGTGTAGCCGTCCCAGGCGATCGGCGTCCGGTTCGCGCGGGCCTTCTCCAGCGTCAGCATCGGCCGCTCGTTCTTCTGGGCGTGCCGTTCGCGCAGGGCCGCATAGTCGGCCTCGGTGGCCTCCAGCAGGGCTGGCCGCTGCTTGTCGTCGAGGAGCGCAGCAGCGACCGGCACCGAGCGGGACGCATCCTTGACCCAGACCACCGGACCGCTACGACGCGGCGACACCTTCACGGCCGTGTGGGCGCGCGAGGTGGTCGCGCCACCGATCAACAGCGGGATCTCCAGCCCCTCGCGTTCCATCTCGACGGCGAAGTTGACCATCTCGTCCAGTGAAGGGGTGATCAGGCCGGACAGCCCGATGATGTCGGCGTTGTGCTCCTTCGCCGCGTCCAGGATCTTCTGCGCAGGCACCATCACACCGAGGTCGATCACTTCGTAGTTGTTGCACTGCAGGACGACCCCGACGATGTTCTTGCCGATGTCGTGGACGTCGCCCTTCACCGTCGCCATGATGATCGTGCCGTTAGTGTCCTTCCCAGCTGCAGCGCCGGACTCTTCCTTCTCCGCCTCGATGTAGGGCAGCAAGTACGCCACGGCCTTCTTCATCACCCTGGCCGACTTCACGACCTGGGGCAGGAACATCTTGCCTGCGCCGAAGAGGTCACCGACGACGTTCATGCCGTCCATCAGCGGCCCCTCGATCACCTCGATCGGTCGACCACCCGCGGCGGCGATCTCGGCTCGCAATTCCTCGGTATCGGCGTCGACATTGGCATCGATGCCCTTGACCAGGGCGTGCGTGATCCGCTCGCGGACCGGGAGAGATCGCCACTCCGCAACCTTCGCGTCATCGGGTCCTTCCGAGCTGTTGAACCGTTCGGCGATTTCCAGGAGCCTTTCGGCCGCATCCTCGCGACGGTTCAGGACGACGTCCTCAATTCGGTCCCGCAGTTCGGGGTCAATCGAGTCGTAGGGCACCAGCGCGCCCGCGTTGACGATGCCCATGTCCAGGCCGGCCTTGATGGCGTGGAACAGGAACACCGCGTGAATCGCCTCGCGGACGGGGTTGTTGCCCCGGAATGAGAACGACACGTTCGAGATACCACCGGAGATGTGCACCCCGGGAAGGTTCTCCTTGATCCAGGCGCAGGCCTCGATGAAGTCGATCCCATACGTCGCGTGCTCCTCGATACCGGTCGCCAGTGCGAAGCAGTTCGGGTCGAAGATGATGTCCTCGGCCGGGAAGCCGACCTCTTCGGTCAGGATCCGGTAGGCGCGCCCGCAAATCTCCTTGCGGCGCTCAAGGTTGTCGGCCTGACCCTGCTCGTCGAAGGCCATCACGACGACGGCGGCGCCGTATTTGCGGCACAGCCGTGCCTCGCGGATGAACTTCTCCTCGCCCTCCTTCATGGAGATCGAGTTGACGATCGGCTTGCCCTGCACGTTCTTCAGGCCCGCCTCGATAACCTCCCACTTGGAAGAGTCGATCATCACCGGGACGCGGCTGATGTCCGGCTCGGCCGCGATCAGCTTGGTGAACCGGTCCATCGCGGCGATGCCGTCGATCATGCCCTCGTCCATGTTGATGTCGATGACCTGCGCACCGACCTCGACCTGCTGCAGGGCGACCGACAGCGCGGTGTCGTAGTCCTCGGCCTTGATCAGGTTGCGGAACCGGGCCGAGCCGGTGATATTGGTGCGCTCACCGATATTCACGAACAGCGAGTCCTCGGTGATGTTGAGCGGCTCCAGGCCCGAGAGCCGGGTGGCCTCGGAAATGTGCGGCACGTCCCTCGGTCTCAAGCCCTCGACAACCTTGGCGATCTCGGCGATGTGCGGCGGCGCCGTTCCGCAGCAGCCACCGACCAGGTTGACCAGGCCGGCCTCGGCGAACTCGGCGATGTAGGAGGCCTGACGCTCCGGGGACTCGTCGTACTCGCCGAAGGCGTTAGGCAGGCCGGCGTTCGGGTAGCAGGAGACGTAGGTGTCCGCGATCCGCGCCATCTCGGCGATGTAGGGCCTCATCTCCGGCGCGCCCAGGGCGCAGTTGAGGCCCACCGCGATCGGCTTCGCGTGCCTGATCGCGTTCCAGAATGCTTCGGTGACCTGACCGGACAACGTGCGCCCGGAAGCATCGGTGATGGTGCCCGAGATGATCACCGGCCAGCGGCGTCCGCGGTCCTCGAACAGCGTCTCGACGGCGAACACCGCCGCCTTGGCGTTCAGCGAGTCGAAGATCGTCTCGATGATGAGCAGGTCGGCACCGCCGTCGACCAAGCCGTTGGCAGCTTCGAGGTAGGCGGCAACCAGCTGATCGTAGGAGACATTGCGGGCTCCGGGGTCGTTGACGTCCGGCGAGATCGACGCGGTCCGCGTCGTCGGCCCGATGGCGCCGGCCACGTAGCGGGGCTTCTCCGGGGTGCTGAACTCGTCGCAGGCCTTTCGGGCCAGGGCAGCGCCGGCGTAGTTCAGCTCGTAGGCCAGCTCATGCATGTCGTAGTCGGAGAGCGAAACGGCGTTCGCGTTGAACGTGTTGGTCTCCAGGATGTCGGCGCCCGCCTCGAGGTACTCGCGGTGGATCCCCTCGATGATCTGCGGCTGCGTCAGGGTGAGCAGGTCGTTGTTGCCCTGAAGAGCGGTCGGCCACTCCATGAACCGGTCGCCGCGGTAACCGGCCTCGTCCGGCCGGTCCCGCTGGATCGCCGTGCCCATCGCGCCGTCGATCACCATGATCCGCTGGCCGAGAGCAGCCTTCAGTTCGTCGGTGCAGTCGGGGCGAACGTTCGGCACGAAGATGTCCGACTCGATGGCGTTCACGCACGTTCCTTCCATAACGGAAGGCGTCCTTAACTCTGCCGAGCGTGGCGGATACCGGCAGGGACCCGGAACCGTTGCAACGCCTCTCGACCAGAAAAGTCTACGTCGTCACTCGACGTCTGGACGCCCAGTCATGCCACAAGCATAGTCCGCCTATGCAAACGGCCCGGTCGTTTCCAGCTCAACAGCCCGCAGGCCGTAACCTGATCCTGTGACCCCGTCGGATGGCAGCGCCGCGCTGCCCGAATTGCACAACACCGTCATCGTGGCGGCGTTTGAGGGCTGGAACGACGCCGGCGACGCGGCGAGCGACGCGCTGGAGCACCTAGATGCCATCTGGGAAGCCGATCCGATCATCGAGATCGACGACGAGGCGTATTACGACTACCAGGTGAACCGACCTGTCATCCGCCAAGTTGACGGCGTCACCCGCGAGCTGGTGTGGCCGGCGATGCGAATCTCACATTGCCGCCCGCCAGGCAGCGACCGCGATGTCGTGTTGATGCACGGGGTGGAGCCGAACATGCGCTGGCGCACGTTCTGCGCGGAGCTGGTGGCCATTGCCGACAAGCTCAACGTCGACACCGTGGTGATCCTTGGGGCATTGCTGGCCGACACGCCGCACACCCGGCCGGTGCCCGTTTCGGGTGCCGCCTACTCCCCCGAGTCGGCGAAGCTGTTCGGCCTGGAAGAGACCCGCTACGAGGGGCCGACCGGTATCGCCGGGGTGTACCAGGACGCCTGCGTGGCGGCCGGGATCCCGGCGGTGACGTTCTGGGCGGCGGTCCCGCACTACGTGTCGCACCCGCCGAACCCGAAGGCGACGGTTGCGCTGCTGCGCCGCGTCGAAGACGTACTCGACATCGAGGTTCCGCTGGCCGACCTGCCGGCGCAGGCCGAGGAATGGGAACTGTCGATCAGCGAGATGGCCGCCGAGGATGAGGACTTGGCCGAATACGTGGTGTCACTCGAGGAACGTGGCGACGCCGAGGTCGATGTGAATGAGGCGCTGGGCAAGATCGACGGCGACGCGCTGGCCGCCGAGTTCGAACGCTACCTGCGCCGGCGCCGCCCGGGGTTTGGGCGCTAAGGCTTCGTCAGTTCCTCGTTGTATGCGCTGGTGGAACGGCCCAGCGCGGCGACTTCGGCGTCCATCTGCGGCATCAGCTCGGCGGCGGCTTTACGGACGGGAAACTCACCAAGCGGGGTGGACAGCACCGGCTTCAGCCAGCGCATCAGGCCCACCCAGCCCGGGCAGTAGACGCGGCTCTTGCGGCCCTCGATGCCCTTGACGAACGCCGACGCGCAGTTGTCCACGGAGGTGGTCTGGTTCAACGGCCAGGGCAGCGCGGCGAGCAATTTGTCGAATGCGGGCAGGTCGGCCTTGCTGTCGCGAACCAGCGCGGTATCGATCCAGGACATGTGCGCCGAGCCGACGCTGACACCGAGGTGGGCGACCTCGAGTCGCAGCGCATTGGCCAGATGCTCGTTGCCGGCCTTCGACATGTCGTACGGCGCCATCCCCGGCGCCGCCGCGAACGCGGCCAGCGACGACACGATCAGCACATAACCGCGGCGCTCGATGATCGCGGGCAACGTGGCACGCACGGTGTGAAAGACACCGAGCAGGTTGACGTCCAATACCCGCTTGAGCGCCTCCGGGTCCACTTGGAGGACCGACCCGTAGCTGGCGATGCCGGCGTTGGCCACGACGACGTCGATGCCGCCGAAACGTTCGACGGCCTTGCCGGCCGCGGCCTGCATCGCGGGCAGGTCGCGCACATCGGCGACCGCGGTGAGCACATGTTCGTCGCCGCCGAGTTGACCGGCCAGCGCGGTCAGTGCGGCCTCGTCGAGGTCGGTCAGCACAAGTTTGGCGCCCTTGTCGCGCAGCCGCTTAGCGACTTCGGCTCCGATTCCCCGGGCGCCACCGGTGATGAAGACGATTTTGTCCCGCATTTTGTCATGCATTACAGGTCCACCCCCAGTAGTGCGTCAATGGCGGCCGCCATCAACCTCGGCGTTTCCGCGTCGTGGCCGCCGTAATCCAGCGCATCGGTGGCCCAACCATCAAGTGCGGCAATCGCTTTAGGCGTATCGAGGTCGTCGGCCAAATACTGGCGCACCCGGGCGATGGTGTGGGACACGTCCGGTCCGGCAGGCAGGGCGGACGCGGCGCGCCAGCGGGCCAGCCGGGCGATCGCTTCGTCGAGCACTTGCTGGCTCCAAAACCGGTCCGCGCGGTAATGCCCGGCCAGCAGCCCCAGCCGCACGGCCGCCGGCTCGACGCCGTCGGCACGCAGCGCCGAGACCAGCACCAGGTTGCCGAGGCTCTTCGACATCTTGTGCCCGTCCCAGCCGATCATCCCGGCGTGCACATAGTGCCTGGCGAATCGCCTTTCGCCCCTGACGCATTCGGCGTGCGCGGCGGTGAACTCGTGATGCGGAAAGATCAGGTCGCTGCCCCCGCCCTGAATGTCGATGCCGCTGCCGATGCGGCTGAGCGCGATCGCCGCGCACTCCACATGCCAGCCGGGCCGACCGACGCCGAATGGTGACGGCCAGCTAGGCTCCCCCGGCCGCTCGGCCCGCCACAGGAGGGCGTCGAGTTCGTCCGTCTTGCCGGGCCGCTGCGGGTCGCCGCCGCGCTGCTCGAACAGCCGCAGCATGGTCTCGCGGTCGTAACCGGACTCGTAGCCGAACTGCGGCGTGGCGTCCGCCCGGTAATAGACATCCGGGTATTCGTCATCAACAACGTATGCCGCCCCGGAAGCCAGCATTTTCTCCACGATTTCGACGATTTCGGCGATCGCTTCGGTCGCCCCGACATACTCACGCGGCGGCAGTACCCGCAGCGCGGTCATGTCCGCGCGGAATAGGTCGACCTCGCGTTCGGCAAGGTCGCGCCAGTCGACGCCGTCGCGGGCCGCGCGCTCGAACAGCGGATCGTCCACGTCGGTGACGTTCTGCACATAGTGCACGTCGTGACCGAGATCCAGCCACAGTCGATGTACCAGGTCAAACGCCAGGTAGGTGGCGGCATGACCCAGATGAGTGGCGTCGTACGGCGTGATGCCGCAGACGTACATGGTCGCGGTGGATCCGGGCGCCAACGGGCGCACCTGCCGATCAGAGGTGTCGTACAGCCGGAGCTCCGGTCCGCGGCCCGGCAACACCGGAACCTCAGCGGAAGGCCACGACTGCATCCCTCGACTCTAAACGCGCGAACTCAGCGCCATTCCTGGCGGATGGCCGCAAGCAGGATCTCGGCCAGGTCGGCGCGACACATCACGAAGTCGGGCAGGTACGGGTCGAGCTGGTTGTAGCGCAGTGGCGAACCGTCCAGTCGGGACGCGTGCATCCCGGCGGCCATCAGCACCCCGGCCGGCGCAGCTGAATCCCATTCCCATTGGCCGCCGGCGTGCACGTAGGCATCGACGTGGCCGTCGATGACGGCCATCGCTTTGGCGCCCGCCGAGCCGATCCCCACGGGCTGGATGGACAGTGTCTGACGCATGCGGTGCAGCACGGTGGGTGGCCGATTGGCGCTGACGGCAATCCGGATGGTGTCGGGAATGCCGACCCGCGCGGCGTCGGCGGTTACGGTGTCACTGCGGTACACCATGTTGCCGCGTGCCGGCAATGACACTGCCGCGTCAGTGATTTCGCCAATTTCGCCGCTATGACCGCCCACGCCGTCGGTAGAACCGCCGGTTGAACGCTGCCACAGGGCGATATGCACCGCCCAGTCGTCGCGCCCGGGCGTGGAGAACTCGCGGGTGCCGTCCACCGGGTCGATAATCCACACCCGATCCGACGTCAGCCGAACCAGATCGTCGTACGCCTCTTCGCTGAGCACCGCGTCGCCCGGACGCTCGGCCCGCAACCGTCGCAGCAGTAGCTCATTGGCCAGGCTGTCACCGGCGTCGCCGAGCGCCCATGGGTGGCCGAAGCCGATCTCCTCGCGGACTTTCAGCAACAACTCCCCCGCATCCGCGGCGAGATCGGCAGCCAGTGCCGCGTCTGTCAGGGGATTCACCGACCCAGTATCGCCGACGCCGACCTTCTCCCTAAAACGCCGGCCACGGAATGGGACGATGCCGGTTGGGTCCGGGCATCACCGGGTCGTCCAGCAGCGTGCACGCGCGCCGGCGCAGGGCCGCAACTTCGGCGCGGGTGATCTGCTCGGCGAGTGCGTCGGCGAATTGGCCGGTAAGTGCGTCGGCCAGGACCGCGACCCCCGCCAGCGTCTCATCATCGACCGGTTTGTCGGCCCACCCCCACAGCACTGTGCGCAGTTTGTTCTCGACGTGCAGGCACACACCATGGTCCACCCCGTACACGTGGCCGTCGAGCCCGGACAAGATGTGGCCGCCCTTGCGGTCGGCGTTGTTGATCAGGAGGTCGAACACGGCCATCCGCCGCAACCGGGCGTCGTCGGCGTGCATCAGGATGACCTCGTCGCCGGCGTAGTCGTAGGCGCGCAGCACCGGCAGATAACCCGGCCGCAGCTTGCCGGCGGGAATCAGGTCAACCAGGTCGGGTCCCGCGTCTTGAGCGTTGGCGGGCTGCTCCACCCACAATTGCACCATGCCGGAGCCGGCGGGTCCGTCGCGAATCACCGTGTACGGCACTATGTTCCAACCCAACTCGGTCGACACCAGGTACGCGCCGAGTTCGCGCCCGGCGAGGGTTCCATCGGGGAAGTCCCACAACGGCTGCTCACCCGCGACCGGCTTGTAGACGCAGTGCACGCTGCGTTCATCCAGCGTCGATTCGCACAAAAAGGTGGCGTTGCTGGCTGAGCGGATGCGTCCGATGACCGTTAGCTCGCCGGTGCGCAACACCTCACGCTGGTCATGCTCGTCACTCCTCGGGGGCATCGCTGGGCCCGAGCAGCTCGTCGCGCTTGTAGCCGTTGGTGCGCGGGCAGATGTGGCCCTCGGGGTCCAGCGGTTCCTCACACAGCGGGCACGGCGGACGTCCCGCCGAGATCACGCGGGTGGAGCGGGTGGCGAACTGCCGCGCCGACTCGGGCGTCAGGAACACCCGCACCGCGTCCGGCCCCTCCTCGGTGTCGTCGAGCACCACCGAGGCGTCGAATTCGGCGTCGGTGACGGCCAGCAGCTCGACCACCACGGTCTGGGCCTCCGAGTCCCAGCCCAGGCCCATGGTTCCGACCCGAAACTCCGCGTCGACGGGCGTGACCAGCGGGCTGAGGTCGTCGAGCTCGGCGGGCTCCGGGGGAACCGGTGTGCCGAACCTGCGATTCACCTCGAGCAGCAACGCGCCGATGCGCTCCGCCAGCACCGCAACCTGTTGCTTTTCCAGTATCACCGACACCACCCGGGTGTCGTGCACCGCTTGGATGTAGAAGGTGCGATTTCCGGGTTGACCAACGGTCCCGGCCACGAAGCGGTCGGGTGTGCGGAAGACATGAATTGCGCGGGGCATGGCAACTCCAAAATACCGGCTAGTCGGTAGAGCCGCCGACCACTGCGTCACCGGACTCAGGCGGGGGTGCCGCGCGCAACGCGGCGGACAGCCGCGCGCCGGTGTGGTTGACGTGCACCACAAAAGGCCGCAGCTGGGTGTAGCGGATCACACTCACCGACGCGGGATCGGCGTTGACGCGCTGAAAGCTGTCCAGGTGCATGCCGTATGCGTCGGCGATCACCGACTTGATGACGTCACCGTGGGTACAGGCCACCCACAACACGTCGCCCCCGTCTGCCCCCCCATATTCCAAAGCGAGCCGCCGGTCGTGTTCGCGCACGGCGGAAACGGCGCGCGCGTGCACCTGCGCCAGTCCCTCCCCACCGGGAAATACTGCCGCGCTTGGGTGAGCCTGCACCACCCGCCACAACGGCTCGCTTGCCAATTCACCGAGTTTGCGCCCCGTCCACTCCCCGTAGTCCACTTCAGCCAGCCGGTCCTCGATCTGCGGTTGCAGGCACAGCGCCTCGGCGAGCGGTTCCAGGGTGCGGCGGCAGCGCAGCATCGGCGAGCAGATCAACGCCCGGATCGGCAACTCACCGATCCGATCGATCAGGCCGACAGCCTGCTCGCGGCCCTTGTCATCGAGGTCAACGCCCTCGGCGCGCCCGGCCAGGACACCCGCGGTATTCGAGGTGGATCGGCCGTGTCTTAGCAAGATGACAGTCATGTCGCCGCCACCGTACCTGGTACGGGTAGCCGCCGAAGGATGCGACTAACGCGGGACCGGGGCCGCGTTCGCGACCGAGTCACGCACCGCCGCGGTCAGGCTGCGCTCGTCGGTGAGGTCGATGTCGACCAGGCTGCGGACCGACCTCGCAACCACGTCCTCGGCCTGCGGAACCGGGCCGGCCAGGCGCGGTCGGTAAACCTCGACTACCAGTGATCGGTGCTCGATATGGAACGAAAAGCTGCGTCCGTCGCCGACTTGACCGTATCCACTTGCAAAAATGCCCGTCGAGATGTCTTCGACAGCAAACTCGTTGTCTGCTGTATACCTGTCAACGATGACGGTCATATCGCGACGATACCTCTCCAGTGCGACTGCATGGAGGCGACACGGTGATATTGCCCGCGGACTGGCGTTTTTGCTGGCAATGGTGACGGGATGCTCGTCGAATCCGCTCAGTGTCACGCCGCCGACGATCGAGCCCGCGCAGGCGGCCGAGTCGCCGCCGACGTCGCAGATCCCGGCCGGTGCGGTGCGGCCGCTGGCCGGACATCCGCAGGCAGCGGTCTTCGACGGCGCTACTCACCAATTGGCGGTCCTGAGCCCGGGCAGCGACCCCACCGCACCGGCCAGCCTCGCACTTTTTGGTGACTCACCCCGGCTCGTTACTCTGCCGGGTCCCGCAACCGCTTTGGCCGCCGACGAGCGCGGCAAGGCCTACCTGGCCGGGCGGGGCGGCTACTTTGTGGTCGATCTGGCCACCGCCCATGCGACACAGGTCAATGTCGCCGAGGTGCCCGAGGCGCAATTCACCGCGATCGCGCGCCGCGCCGATGGCAAGCTGGTGCTGGGCAGTGCCGACGGCACTGTCTACACGCTTGCCTCGAGTCCCGGAGCCGGCCCCGAAACAGGCCCAGTCACCATCGGCAACCGCATCAAAATCTTCACTCGCGTTGATTCGCTTGTGACACAAGGAAATACAACAGCAGTTCTGGATCGCGGACAGACTTCCCTGACGACGATCGGCGCCGACGGTCATGCCGAGCAGGCGCTGCGGGCCGGCGACGGCGCAACCACTATGGCTGCCGACCCGCTGGGCCGGGTCCTGGTCGCCGACACCCGCGGCGGCGAACTGCTGGTGTACGGCGTGGACCCGCTGATCTTGCGTCAGGCCTACCCGGTGCGAGACGCGCCATTCGGTCTGGCCGGTTCCCGCGGCTTGGCCTGGGTGTCCCAAACAGCATCGAACACCGTCATTGGTTACGATCTGACGACCGGAATTCCCCTCGAAAAGGTGCGATACCCAACCGTGCGGCAACCCAACTCGCTGGCCTTCGACGAAGCGTCGGACACCTTGTATGTGGTGTCGGGGTCCGGTGCGGGAGTCCAGGTCATCGAGCACGCGGCGGGCCCCCAGTGAGCGCCCGGTGGCTGCCGGTGGGGTGGGAGACCGACTTGTCCGACGAATACGAGTGGGTGCCGCTGCGCCTGCCGCCGGACGTGACCAGGCTCAGCGCGTCCACGCGGTTATCGATCGAGGCCGAGTACCGCGGTTGGGAGCTGACCCGGGTGCGGCTCTATACCGACGGAAGTAGGCGAGTATTGCTGCGCCGCAAGAAATCTCGGGCTCATAGCCAGCGGCCCGACCAGCCGGAATTGTGAAGTTTTACGGCTTGCTGCGCCGCTTGCTGTTTTTGGCGCCGCCCGAGCGCATCCACACGCTGGTTTTCGCCGGGCTGCGCGGCCTCACGGCCGTCTCCCTGGCGCGCCGGCTGCTACACCGATTGCTTGGTCCGACCGATCCCGTGCTGGCCAGCACGGTGTTCGGGGTTCGTTTTCCTGCGCCGCTCGGGTTAGCCGCCGGATTCGATAAGGATGGCAGGGGTCTGCTCACCTGGGGTGCGTTGGGTTTCGGGTACGCCGAGGTCGGAACGGTCACCGCGCATCCGCAGCCCGGCAACCCGGCGCCGCGGATGTTCCGGCTGCCCGCAGACCGGGCCCTGCTGAACCGGATGGGGTTCAACAACCACGGCGCCGGCGCGCTGGCAGCGCAGCTCGCGCGGCACCGGCCTGACGTGCCAATCGGGGTGAACA
This sequence comes from uncultured Actinomycetota bacterium, assembly GCA_963715905.1. Lineage (GTDB taxonomy): Bacteria > Actinomycetota > Actinomycetes > Mycobacteriales > Mycobacteriaceae > Mycobacterium. The sequence continues at coordinate 141,342 of CAVQSX010000044.1, read as the reverse complement.
TCGGCAAGACAAAGACGGTTCCGCTGGCCGACGCCGTCGACGACTACCGGGCCAGCGCCCGGCTGGTGGGCCCGCTGGCGTCGTATCTGGTGGTTAATGTCAGCTCGCCGAACACGCCGGGGCTGCGCGATCTGCAGGCGGTCGAGGCGCTGCGGCCCATCTTGTCGGCCGTCCAGGCCGAGGCCACCAACACTCCGGTGCTGGTGAAGATTGCGCCTGACGTCTCCGATGCCGACCTGGACGACATTGCCGACCTGGCCGTCGAATTGGGCCTGGCCGGCATCGTGGCGACCAACACCACGGTGTCCCGCGACGGATTGACGACACCGGGGGCCGACCAACTGGGTGCCGGGGGCATCTCGGGACCACCGGTAGCGCGCCGCTCCGCCGAGGTGCTGCGCCGGCTCTATGGCCGGGTCGGAAATCAGTTGGCGCTGATCAGCGTTGGCGGCATCGAGACCGCCGATGATGCGTGGGATCGCATCACCGCCGGCGCATCACTGCTGCAGGGCTACACCGGCTTCATCTACGGCGGGGGTTTGTGGGCTAAGCACATTCACGACGGCATCGCCCGCAGACTGCACGACGGCGGGTTCGCCTCGCTAAGCGATGCCGTCGGGTCCGGATAGTTCGCCGCGGTCGCGGAAACTCATCGAATAAATGTGATTACCGCGATTGAGTTTGGGGTATAGGGGGCGTTACGGTTGCGTGACGTGTGAGCGAGGTCACGCTACTGGGGGCAGGGCGGAAATCTCGAGGGGGAAGCTTCATGTCTTTTTTGGTTGCTGAGCCGGAGTTGGTGACCACAGCCGCCGGGAACTTGGCGGGTATTGGTGCGACGATCGAAGAAGCGAACGCGGCGGCGGCGGCCCGCACGACCGCCGTCACCGCCGCGGCGGCCGATGACGTGTCGCTCGCCATCGCGGAGATGTTCGGCACGTACGGGCAGCAATTCCACACATTGAGCGCTGATGCGGCGGCATTTCACAGCGAATTTGTGACTCTGTTGAACGGCGGGGCGGGGGCGTATGTCGGCGCCGAATTCGCCAATGCCGAGCGGGCCGGCAGCTTCACGCTCAGCGGTTCGGCGGCGGCGTCCACCCCCATTCTGGGCGGTCTGCTCGGCGGCAGCGGCGGGTCGGGTGGCGGAATTCTCGGCGGCCTGCTCGGCCCGTTGAGCGGCGGGTCGGGTGGCGGAATTCTCGGCGGCCTGCTCGGCCCGTTGAGCGGCGGCTTCAACCAACTCGGCTCACTCTTCAATCCGAATACGTTTCTGAAGTTCTTCACCGGCTTGACCGGGCCCATAAACTTCGGCAACTTGACCCCTGGCATCAGTCTTACCACTGGACCGTTTGCGCCCCTGGCCCCGACTCTCAACGGGATCGGCCTCGACCTGGGCAACTTCCTGAGCAACGAACTGGCCAATGGTGTGACGCCCGGCAACCTTTTGGGCGCTGTCACCGGGCTCTTCCAGGACGTGCCCACACTCCAGGGGCTTGAACCCGTGCTGAATTCCCTGTTACCGGGCCTGTTCGGGCCGGCACCGTCAACCGGCCCGGCGCCGGCGCCTGCCCCGAACCCGTATCAGGTTCTTTTCGACAACACCGTCACCAATCTGAATCTGATGAGCACCCAGTTCATCGACCATCCGTTCCCGGTCCTAAACCAGATCTACACCAACCAGAACGGTTACGCGCACACGTTCTGGACTGGGGTTGCACTCGACCTTCAGGGCTTCCCCGCGAACGTGCCGGAGAACATCCAACTCTTCGTGCAGGGCGCATCAACCTTCAACCCGGCGGCTCTGGGACAGACATTCGTCCACGGCATAACCGGCTACGCGGGGATAACCAGCTCGGCCCTAGACAACGTCGGCACGGACATCCAGCAAACACTGCCTACCGCCAACAACGATTTCGGGCGGGCCGACGCGGCGATCCAGGCGGGCAACTACTACGCGGCCGTGGAGGACGCGGCGCATGCCCCCCTGGATCTCTTCATCACCGGATTCGACACCAGCCACTTGACGGTCGGCTTCAACGGCACTCTCATCCCTCCCGACCTCCAGATCACTATCGGGGGACCAATCGGGTTGGAGGGCGCGGCGGGAGCCTTGCTTCCGATCCTGACCGCCACCGGACAGCAGGCTCAGGGTGTCGCGAGCCTGGTGCCCTTCTCCTCCATTCCGGGACATATGCTGGGAAACTTCGCCAACGCGGTCGGCGCACTTACCAACGCAGGCGTCTCGGCGAACTTCGCGGTGAACATAGGTGTGGTCGGCACTGGGGTCGGCGGAACCCTAGCCGGCACCGCCTTGTTCGGGTTGCCGCTGCAGCTCGGCTTCGCGGTGCTGGGTTCGCCGTTTGCCGGGCTGGAAGGGTTCGCACAGGGCGCTACGGCGTTCGGTGCGGCGGCGCAGACCGGCAATGTCTTGGGAATGTTGAACGCGGTCGGCGATATGCCCGCCTATGTTTTGAACGGTGCCCTCAACGGCCAACTCATCGTGGATCTGCCGCTGCCGATCGCCGTAGACGGTCTCATCCTGCCGGCCGTAGCCCACGTGCCCTTCGACGGCATTCTTGCTCCGCCGCAACCGCTCACCGTCACAATCCCCGTTGGTGTTGCAGGCATAACCATTCCCATCAATGCCACCCTCGGCGGCAACAGCACGCAATTCGGCGGTCTCTTACCGACGCTGGTGAACACCATCCCCGAAGCAATCGCCAAGGTAATGACCGACTAGAGCCACGCCCTCCTCGTGATTCCCAAGCGAACGTAACCGCGCGTTGGCAAGCTGAGTGTGAGTGAGTTGCGTTTAACGAGGGGGACATCGTGTCGTTTGCGATCGCGCCGCAGATGGTAACGGCCGCGGCCGAGAATTTGGCAGGTATCGCCTCGACGCTCGGGGAGGCCGCCACCGCGGCGGCGGGCCCCACGACCAGCGTCGCGGCTGCCGCCGCCGACGACGTTTCGACCGCGATCTCACGGCTGTTCGGCGTATATGGCCGGCAATTTCACGCGGTAGGCGACCAGGCGGCGGCATTCCACAACGAATTCGTGGGTTTGCTGCGCGGCGGCGCGGCGGCGTACCTGAGCACCGAGATTGCCAACGCCCAGCAGGCCGGCGCAGGCGCCGCCGCATCCACCCCGATTCTCGGCGGCCTGGGCCCCATTCTCGGCGGCGGAACCGGGGGCGGGATTCTCGGCGGCTTGGGTTCACTGCCCGGCGGAGGGAGCTTCGGCCCGATACTCGACCGCGTCGGACAGCAAATCGATGCCGCTCTGACCGCTAGTTTCGATGGTTACGAGGCGACGTTCCTGCCAGGGTTGTTCGCGGCCGGCACGACCGCCTCCGCTGCCGGCGACCCATGGCGAGCCCTTTTCGCCAATACCAGCGCCAACCTGCAAACTATCTACGACACCTGGGCAGCTCACCCATTCCCTGTCCTGCACCAGATCATCAGCAACCAGACGGGATACGCGAACACGGTCGCCACGGCGTTCACGACCACGCTGCAGAACTTCCCCACCACCTTGGCGAACGTACCAACGAACGTCGAACTCTCCTTCCAGGGCACATCGACCTTTGTGCCCGCGATGCAGTCGTTCATCAACCAGCAGACCGGCTATGGCCAGGCGATCGGCGCAGCGCTACCGCCCTTCGGCGCGGACTTACAGAAGAGCTTCCCCGCCTTCGAGTCCGACCTCGGGATGGCAGGCCAAGCGCTGATGACCGGTGACTTCCACGGCGCGGTGCGAGACATTCCGCGCGCCGTGCTGCGGCTCTTCCTGAGCGGGGTCGACATCAGCAACCTGTCGACCGTGAAGGTGGAAGGCCCGGTCGGAGACCTGGTTCCCCTCAGCTCACTCCCGTCAGAGGTGGAGCAGAGCTTCGTCAACCTCCTGCCACCGGCCTCGATCCCGGAACAGATCGCGCAGAACTTCGTCAACGGGATAAACACGTCCGCGCTCCCGTTGGGCTTTGCACTTATCGGTCCATCGATCGCCGGACTGGACGGGCTCGCAACCGGCGCAACGGCGTTCGGGGCGGCACTGCAGACCGGCAACGGCGTCGCGGCTGTCGGCGCAGTGGTCGATATGCCCGCCTACGCGTTGAACGGGTTCCTCAACGGCGAAACTATCGTCGATCTGACGATTCCGGTGACCGAGACAGTAGATATCCCCGCGATACCCCCGCTCCTCCCCGCTATCAGCCTCGGTCCCAGCAACCCGGTCGTGGTCCATCTGCCCTTCGATGGGATTCTTACCCCGCCGCAACAGATTCAGGTGACAGTCGAAAGCGCCACCGGGCCTGTCACCATCCCACTCGTCGAACTCGGCTTCGGTGGAACGCAATACGGCGGTCTGTTTCCGGAGCTGCTGAACTACATCCCCGAACAGATCGCCTCGGCGATCACACCGCAGTAGCGGAGTGTCAATTGCAGTCGTGCAGGCCGGCTGCGTCTTGGGTGAACGCGGTCCGCCCCGCTACCGTCTTCCCGTCGCCGCTGTCCGCGATCGATAGGCAGCCCAGCCCCGATGTGACTACCTGGCAGTCGTTCGTTTTGCCATCGGCGTCGCACCACAAGACGGCTGCTCGCTCCGCCTTTTGTTGAGTCCGATAGTTGGCCCGGAGCACTTCCTCTCCGGTCGAGAGCGACGCCGCGATTGCCCCCCAGCATCCCGGCGCGCAACGTTTCTCATGACGTTCAATGTCCCAGCCGCAGCTCGGAACGTACTAAGAACTGACTCTGAAACCCGTTAGAAGGGTGGTGGTTCGTCGTCGGGTGAGGGTGTGTGTTGTGTGGCTTGGTAGGCGGCTTGGCGGCGTTGGCGGTTGTGGTTGCGTTCGGTGGCTACGCGGTGGGCGCGGTTTTGGGCGCGGGTGCGGCGGCGTTTGGGCATCATCGCCGCGCGGTCGGGGTGGTCGGTGATGCGGTGATGGGTATGCGGGGTGGGCATGCCGCCGGCCGGGGCGTACAGGCTAGGGAACAGCAGCGCGCTACCGGGGGTGGTGACATAGGTGTGTCCGGTCGGTGCGGTCAGGATCAGGGTGCCATCGGGCAGTTGTCGTTCTCGCCAGGCGTAGAACGTTTTCACCAAATGATGGGTACGGCAATAACATTTCAGGTTCGCGGCATGAGTGGGACCGCCCTCCGAGTACGGGATGGTGTGGTCCACATCGCAATCCCAGGCCGGGCGGTCACACCCGGGCCAGCGACACGTCAGGTCGCGGCACCGCACGAAATCGGCCAACGCTTTCGAGGGGGTGTAGCGGGGCTCGGGCGGGGCATCGCCGGGGTGAACCAGCGGCACGAGTTTGGCGGTGCCGGCCAGCTCGGCGATCAACTCCGGTGAGATCAGTCCGTCGGCGGCGATTTCGGAGCCCGGGGTGGCCCCGGCGCCATCGAGGGTGGCCTGCTCGGCGATCAGATGGATCACCACCGGGCCCGCCGGCGGACGCGCCCCGGCCGCGCAGTCCGATCGCCCGCAGCGACACCCCAGCCGGTCCGCCCCGGCGGCCAACGCCCCCAACGCATCGGCACGGCGCTGATCGCGGGTGCGCGGGTCGTGCTCGCAGACGGTGGCCGCCAGCGCGGTCAACCGTTTGTCCAGGGCCATCCCGTCGGGGGTCAGCACGGTGCCCGATAGCTCGCACAGCCCATCGGTCCGCTCGCCGATATAGACCTCGCGGTCGGCCTTGTATTGGGTGCGGTTGCGCAGCGCATCCCGGTCGGCTTTGACCACGATCTTGTCGATCGCACCGGAAAGCCGGCCCCGGCTCATCGCCGGCCAGCGCGCCACATTGGCGGCCAACTGTGCATCGACGCTGGCCAACACCGCGGGATCGGTGATCAGATCGGTGCGAAACACAATCGTGGCGAACACCATAAAACCGATCTCGCCGGCCCGAAACAGCTCCGCCACCTTCGGCAGGCGTTCGCGCATCGCCCGGGCATACCGCAACCGCGACGCCGCCAGGCCCTGGCTGATCCGCAACCCCGCACCCACCTCCGCCGCGACCGCCTCCGTGGTGTCGATCGCCCAATCCTCGGTCTCCGAACACCGCGAGAGCCGATAGGAGAACAACTCCCAGATCCCATCCAACTGCGCCGCCGCGGCCCGATTCTCCAACCGGGTGACCGCACAAATCCGATCCACCATCGCCGCCGACTCCTCAGTCGCCGACGGACGATGCCGCTCCAGGCTGTCGTCCAGCGCCGCCACGAACGCATCTCGATCGAACATACATTCGATAATGCCATTACCCACCGACAGCGGCGCCGACAGCGGCGCTATTTCTGTTCGTACGTCCCGTAGATCACCGCACGCGCGATGGCGTGCTGGAACAGGTTGAATCCCAGAAACGCCGGGCTGGCGTCCTCGCTGAGATCGAGCTTGTCGACGTCCACGGCGTGCACGGCGACGTAGTACCGATGCGGGCCGTGGCCGGCGGGCGGGGCGGCACCGACGTAACGGCGCATGCCGGCGTCATTGACCAGCTGCAGGGCACCGCCTGGCAGCTCGCGGCCGTCACCCGCGTCGTCGGGCAACTCGGTGACGTCGGCCGGCAGGTTGGCTACGGCCCAGTGCCAGAACCCGGACAGCGTCGGGGCGTCGGGGTCATACACGGTGACCGCGAAGCTGCGGGTCTGGTCGGGGAATCCCGACCAGCTCAGCTGCGGGCTGACGTCCTCTCCCCCAGCACCCATGATTCCGCTGATCTGCGGGGTACCGAGCGGTTGACCGTCGGTGATCGAGTTCGAGGTCAGGGTGAACGTCGGCAGCTTCGGCAGCGCCTCATACGGGTCGGATGGCAAGCTCATGGACGGTCCTCTCGTTAGCAGTGGGTTAGGAAATGGGCGAGCACATCGGTACCGAACCTCAGCGCGTCGATGGGTACCCGCTCATCGACACCGTGGAACAACGAAGCGAAGTCCAGTTCCGGCGGCAACCGCAGGGGGGCGAAGCCGAAGCAGCGAATACCTAAGCGGGCGAAGGCTTTCGCGTCGGTACCACCGGAAAGCATGTAGGGAACGGTACGGCCGTCGGGGTCCAGGGCCAGCACTGCGGCGTTCATCGCGTCGACGAGATCGCCGTCGAAGGTGGTCTCATACGACGGCAAGTCCTTGATCCATTCCCGGGTGACGTCCGGGCCAATCAACTCGTCGATCTCGGCCTCGAACGCCGCCTGCCGGCCCGGCAGCACACGGCAATCCACCACCGCTTCCGCGGTCGCCGGGATCACGTTGGCCTTGTACCCGGCCTTGAGCATGGTCGGATTTGCGGTGTCGTGCAGTATCGCCTTCAGCATGCGGGCCATCGGGCCGAGTTTTTCGATCACGCCCGCCAAATCCGAAGCCTCGGCGTCGAACGTCAGGCCGGTCTCCTCGCTGATGGCAGCCAGGAACTCGACCACGGCGTCGGTAAGGACGAGCGGGAACTGATGCCGACCCACTCGGGCGACCGCCTCGGCGATGGTGGTGACGGCGTTGAGATCGTGCACCATCGACCCGTGCCCGGCCTGGCCGCGGGCGCTCAACCGCATCCACTGCATGCCCTTTTCGGCCGTCTGGATCAGGTACAGCCGACGCTCGCCGCCATCGGGGCGCGGCACCGTTAGAGAAAAACCGCCGACCTCACCGATCGCCTCAGTGACGCCCTCGAACAGGTCGGGCCGATTGTCAACTAACCAGTGCGACCCGAAGCTGCCGCCGTGCTCTTCGTCGGCAAGGAAGGCAAACACCAGGTCACGAGGCGGCACGATGCCGGCCTGCTTCAGCTGTCGGGCCACAACGATGGTCATGCCCACCATGTCTTTCATGTCGACCGCGCCGCGGCCCCAGACGTAACCGTCCTCGATCGCGCCCGAAAACGGGTGCACGCTCCATTCGGCCGCTTCAGCGGGCACCACGTCGAGATGCCCGTGGACGAGCAGGCCGCCACGGGACCTGTCGGCGCCCTCCAGGCGGGCGAACACATTGCCCCGGCCGGGGGCACCCGATTCAACGTATTCGGGCCGGTAGCCCACCTCCGCGAGCTGTTCGGCCACCCACCGAGCGCACTCTGCCTCGCCTTTCGTGGTGTCGGGCTCACCGGTGTTGGTGGTATCAAATCGAATCAATCGGCTGACAACCTCGACCACGTCGTCGCTGGGGTTACTTGGAACTTCGGTCTCAGTTGTCACAGTCACCTTTCCTACCACTGCCAGACCGGCTGGGCCCGTCGTCAAGGTGGGTTGGGCGCTCCCGGGCTGATCCGCTAGCCTTAGCTGCCGACCCATGCGGTTTGGTCTTGTCCGAGTGGCGGAATGGCAGACGCGCTAGCTTGAGGTGCTAGTGCCCTACTAATGGGCGTGGGGGTTCAAGTCCCCCCTCGGACACCCGTGTGATGTCTCAAGACATCGGTATAGCCCGAACCCTCGTTTAGGGGTTCGGGTTTTTTCTTGGGCGTCCGGTGGGGGCGTGTCGGGGTTGGTAGTCCCTGGTGGGGTCCAGTGTTAGCTGACGGATGAGTTCGCCGGTGGCGGCGTTGATGATTCGGATGTCGAGGTCGTGGACGAGTGCCAGGATGTGGGTGCCGGCGTGGGTTCGGCCGATGCCGATGTGGTGTAGCCGTCCGGCGTGGCGCAGGGTGAGTTTTCCGAATTGGTCGACGGTGTCGGTGCGGACTCGGTGGTGGGGGTCGGTGTGGGTTGCTGGGTCGGCTTTGGGGCGGGCGGTGTAGGCGGTGGCCGGGGTGGCTTGGTGGGGCATGGAGCGGTGCGGGCGGTGGTGATTGTAGATGTCGAGGAAGGTGTCGAGCTGGGTTTGCAGTTCGGTGATGGTGGTCGCGCGGGGTTGGCCGGTGAGCCATTTTTTGAGGGTTTGGTGGAAGCGTTCGACCTTGCCGCAGGTAGTGGGGTGGTTGGGGGTGGAGTTGATTTGGGTGATGCCCAGTCGGCCGAGCTCGTTTTCGAACCCGTTGCGTCCGCCTTGACCGCCGGAGTACCGGGTGGTGAAGACCATGCCGTTGTCGGTCAGGGTGGAGGCCGGAATGCCATGGGCTGCGCATGCTTTGCGGAAGTCAGCGAGCACGATGGGGCCGGTGATGCGGGGGTATGCGGTCACCGACAGGGCGTAGCGGGAGTGGTCGTCGATGAAGCACAGGATCTCGGTGTGGGTTCGATCGGCGAGCCACCAGTGGGTGAAGTCGGCCTGCCAGCGTTCGTTGGGTAGTTCAGCGGCAAACCGGATGTAAGAGGCTTTGGGGCGTTTGGCGGGGGTGGGGGTGATCAGGCCAGCAGCGTGTAGGTGGCGGCTGATGGAGGCCACCGACACCTTGAGCTGGTGGTGGTGTCGCAGGTGCCAGGCGATGGTGTGCGGGCCGTTGTCGAGTCCTTTGCTGGCCAGTGACCGGCGTAATCCGATGATGACGTCGATGGTGGCTTGTGGCAGCCGGGTGGGGCTGGTGTGCGGACGGCGTGAGCGGGGTTCAAACGCCGCGTCGCCTTCAACCCGGTAACGGGCGACCAGCCGCGATATCCAACTCTGGGCGACCCCGTATTCGCGGGCCACCTCCGATTGGCTGCGACCTTCGACGATGACGGCGGTGATGACTAGGCGAGCCTTCGACACCCGCCGACGGTGACCGACTCACCTATTCCGATGTCTTGCGACACCCCATTCCGATGTCCTGAAACACCACACCCCCTCGGACACCCGTGCGCACGTAGGCTAGGCGTGGGCCTAGCCGGGAGCGCAAGTTAATGAACCCACCGAGTGGCTTTCTGCGACGAACAGCGAGACGTACGTTCGGCGACCGCCGGGAGGCTGGTCGCGCGCTCGCCGAGGGGTTGACGTCCTACCGCGGCCGGGACGATTTGCTTGTGTTGGGCCTGGCTCGCGGTGGTGTTCCGGTCGGCTGGGAGGTCGCCAAGGCATTGACTGCCCCGCTGGACGTATTCGTGGTGCGCAAGCTCGGGGTGCCGGGCTGGCCCGAACTCGCGATGGGCGCGTTGGCCAGCGGCGGTGGGGTGGTGATGAACGACGACGTGGTTAGCAGTTTGCACATCGCCGACGAGCAGGTGCGTGCGGCGATCGACAGCGAGACCGCCGAGCTCAGACGACGCGAGCAGGCCTACCGCGGCAATCGAACGGCGGCCGATCCGCGGGGCAAGATCGTGGTGATGGTCGATGACGGCATCGCCACCGGTGCCAGCATGCTGGCCGCCGTCCGGGCGGTGCGAGCGATCGGCCCGCAATCGGTCGTCGTCGCGGTGCCCGTTGGACCCCAATCAGTCTGCCGTCAACTCGCCCGGGAAGCCGACGACGTTGTCTGCACGACAATGCCAACGGCGTTCGAAGCCGTCGGGCAGGTCTACACGGACTTTCACCAGATCACCGACGACGAAGTGCGTGAGTTGCTCAACACGCCAACCGGCTGAACTTGCTATTCGGCGGAGCCCTTGCCGTCGCCGTCGCCGGGCGCCGCCGATTCTTCGGTCGCGCCAGTAGTGTCGGTGGCAGAGTCCTCGGCTTCATCGGGGTAGTCGACGTAAGCGGCCTCGGCCTCGTCCCCGGCCACAACGGTTTCCGGGTCTCCGACGCCGGCTTCGTCGCTTTCCGACGCGATCTCGCGTTGACCCTGGCGCTCCCGCAGCGCGTCGATGATGAGCAACACCACGCCCAACACGCTGGCGCCAATACAAACCCAGGCCACCAACTCGTTGCTGGTGACGACGGCAAATACCAGAGCGACCAGCCCTATCAGAGCTAGTACCAGGGCAATGATCAGCATTGATCCTCCAGCCGACGACGAGCGACTGCCAAACCTACCACTGCGTGCGCAGAGTCTGTCTTGGCACGGTTTCGGCTAGTTGGCACCCCGGTTGAACTGGTCGAACCCACCAGCGTCTGCACTGGAGTCGACCGGCGCCGCCGATCCACGCTGGCCGAGCTCCTCGAGCTGCGATTCCAGGTAGGTCTTGAGCCGGGTGCGGTACTCGCGCTCGAAGGTACGGAGCTGCTCGAGGCGGCCTTCCAGCACGGTGCGCTGCTGGTTGATGGTTCCCATGATCTCCGAATGCTTGCGCTCCGCGTCGGCCTGTAAGGCATCGGCCTTCTCTTGGGCTTGGCGCAACTGGGTCTCGGAGCGTGTCTGGGCGTCGGCCAGCATGGCGTCGGCGCGTTGTCTGGCCTCGGCGACCGACGTCTCGGCGGTGTGACGGGCCTCGCTGAGGATCTGGTCGGCGTTGGCGCGCGCATCGGCCAGCATCTTGTCCGATTCGGCCTTGGCGGTGCTGGTGAGCCGGTCGGCGGTGTCTTGAGCCAAACCCAGCACTCGGGCGGCCTTGATGGCCTGCTCCTCATTCGTCTGCGAAGAAACGGGCGCGGCGGCGGCCATCGCCGCCACCGGGGCCGGCTTGACGGGCTCCGGTTCAGGCTCGTGGACCGGAATGGCCTGGGTGGGCTGAACAGCAGCAGCGGGTGCGCCGGCCAGTTCGTTGTCCAGCTCCTCGATCCGCTGGCGCAGATCCGAGTTCTCCTCGATGAGCCGCGTCAGCTCGTTCTCCACCAAGTCGAGGAAGGCATCGACTTCGTCCTCGTTGTAACCGCGCTTGCCGATTGGCGGCTTACTGAACGCCACATTGTGGACGTCGGCTGGTGTAAGCGGCATTGTTCGTCCCCTCGAGTTCTGTTAAACGATCAGGAAAGTGTAGAACGGAGTGGTAGCCATCGCGCAACTGCCGTCCATCCTGTCACACCTGACCCGGCGGTTGCCGATTACTCCATTGAAAAATAAGTCCCAATTTCAATGTGCAAGACCTAATAAAACCTATTCCTTCGATATTGAAAATCGCGCGGACCGAACTGACGCCAAACCGTGGCCGAACTGTCGCTCTGTGCTACCGGAAAAGTGGAGCGGTGGGTCATACCGCGGCGCTGAACGCCAGTTGCATGCCGATGAACGCGACCAGCAGCAGAACCATGATCGACAGGTCGAAACGGACCGCGCCGATAGTGAGTTGCGGGATCAGCCGACGCAGCAGCTTCACCGGCGGGTCAGTGATCGACAGGACGATCTCGAGGACTATGACGGTGATGCCAGTGGGACGCCAGTCGCGGCTGAACGAACGGATGAATTCGACGACGACCCGAGCGATGAGCAGCAGCCAGAAGATGAACAGCGCAAACCCAAGGATTTGAAAGAACACCACAACTAGAGCCCCGACCTAACCGATGAGGATGTCAATACGCGTCTGCGCGCAGGTCGCCCACGCGCGCAGCAGTCGCCAGCGTACCGACCCAGGGCGGGTCGATGCGTCTACTGGTAGGCGTAGAAGCCGGTTTCGGCGATCCGGCGACGCTCCTCCGGGGATACGTCGACATCCGCGGGTGACAGCAAGAACACCTTGGTCGCAACCTTGTCGAACGAGCCGCGCAGCGCGAAAGCCAGGCCGGCCGCGAAGTCGACCAGCCGTTTTGCGTCCGCATTGTCCATCGACACCAGGTCCATGATGACCGGGGTGCCGTCCCGGAATCGCTCGCCGATGGTGCGGGCCTCGCTGTAGTCCTTGGGCCGCAGCGTGGTGATCTTCGACAGCGGGTGGCCTTCCTCGAACATCATCGCCATCCGGCGCGGATCCATGGCCAGCGCGCCGCGGGTGGAATTGCGCAACCACGAGCCGAGACGTGGCCGGGCCATGTCGGGCCGGTCGAACTCGCGGCCCCGGAAGTGGGATTCTTCGCCGTAGCCGCCGCGGTAACCGCTGGGCGGCGCGTAGTCGGGCGACTCGCCGCGCAGGTCACCGCGCGGGTCCTCGTAGTCGCGTCCTTCGTAGCGCCCGTACCCGTCGTCGAACCGCTGGCGCGGGAAACCTCGGGATGGAGCCCGGTCCTCGTAGTACTCGTCGTCGTAATCATCCATCGGAGCCATCCCGAAATAGGCCTTGACCTTGTGCAGTGTGCTCATTGCATTGACCCCTTCAAGCCCCTGGAAGTTCTGGTGTCTGTGATGAAGATGTGACTACAGTGACTATTCACGGAGACGGTAGCCGCCTCGGACCCAGTAGCGCGGTACCGACACGCACACACGTTGAACCGTATTTGACGGCGACTTCGAGATCGTTGGACATGCCCGCGGAGAGCCCGACCGCGTTCGGGTGCGATTCGAGCACCCGCCGGTGCTCGGATTGCAGCCGCTCAAAGGCCGTGTCAGCGTCCCAGCCCAGCGGCGGGATGCCCATCAGGCCGACCAGTTCCAGGCTTTGCGCCTCCTCAACCTGAGCACAGACCTGATCGACCGCCCCGGGCGCCAACATGTCGACGCCGCCGCGGGACACGTCGCCATCCAGGCTGACCTGCACGTACACCCGTAACGGGTCCGCGCGAAGCCCCTCGGCCCGGGTCGCGGTCACAGCCCGATCGAGCGCGCTCACCAGCGCCGAGCTGTCGACCGAGTGAGCGGTGTGCGCCCACCGGGCCAACGCGCGGGACTTCTTGCGCTGGATCTGGCCGACCATATGCCAATGCAGCTCGGAGGCAGCTCCCAATCGCGCGAGTTCGGCCATCTTCGCCGACGCTTCCTGCTCTCGCGATTCGCCGACGGACCGACAACCCAATCGAGACAAAATCGCCACATCGGTTGCTGGAAAGAATTTTGTAATTGGTAATAGCTCAATTTCGCCGACATTGCGCGCCGCCGCGTCTGCGGCGCTCACAAGTCGTGACCGAACGGCAGCCAAGGCATGCGTCAATTCCGATTCGCGGTCGCACTGGCTGCCGCCGTTCTCTCCGTTCTCTCCGTTCTGCAAGGCCGGCACTCCTACCGCCATGGCGCTCACTCCATCCAGACCAGCGCCGCCAGGCGCCCGGTCGGGGCACCCCGGCGATGACTGAACAACGAAGGATCGGCCACCGTGCAGCGCGGATCGACATCAATCGATGCGACACCCAAATCCCGGAGCTGGCAGGCGATTCCAGCCCGTAGGTCGAGGCCGGGGGTTCCGGCCGCGGTGACGGTACGGCTGCCCGGCAACGCGGCCTCGACCTCGTCGGCCATCGCCGCGGGCACCTCATAGTTGCGACCGCTGACCGCCGGGCCGAGCAGCACCGAAATGTCGCCGGCCTGCGCGCCGAGGCCCAGCATCGCTTCCACGGCGCGAGGCACCACGCCCCGCTGGGCGCCAACGCGACCGGCATGGACGGCCGCGATCACCCCGGCGCGGGCGTCGGCCATCAACACCGGCACACAGTCGGCCGTCACCACCGCCAGCGCCAGTCGGGGCGTGCTGGTCACCAGAGCGTCGGTGCCCACCCTGCCGCCGACGGCGGCGCTCTGCGGCCCGTCGACCACCTCGACTCGGTCACCGTGCACCTGATTCATCCACACCACTCGGTCGGCCAGACCGATCGCGGCCGCTAACCGGGCGCGGTTGGCGGCCACCGCGGCCGGGTCGTCACCGACATGGTCACCGAGGTTGAACGTGTCGAACGGTGCCACCGAGACACCGCCCGCTCGGGTGGTGCTGACTCGCCGGACGCGAACGCTCACGTGTCCAGTATCCAGACCATCCGGTACTGCGCGGGTGGCCTCAGCGGCGCATGAACGGCGGCACGTCGACGTCGTCGTCATCTCCGCCAATATTCAGCGTCGAGCCGTTGGTGTGCACCGGCACGCTGAGGGCATCGACGGGCTCGAACAGGGTCGAGGTGAGCTTGCCGGCCTTCGCCGACTCGATCCGGTGCGCACCGCCGGTCTCGGCGCCGACCCCGACGACCGGCTTGCGGCCGGGGCCGGCGGCGTCGAAGCCCGCTGCGATGACCGTGACGCGCACCTCGTCACCAAGGGAGTCGTCGATCACGGTGCCGAAGATGATGTTGGCGTCCGGATGAGCGGCGTCCTGCACCAGCGAGGCCGCCTCGTTGATCTCGAACAGGCCCAGGTCGCTGCCGCCGGCGATCGACATCAGCACACCCTGCGCACCCTCCATCGAGGCTTCCAGCAACGGCGAGTTGATCGCGATCTCAGCCGCTTTGAGCGAACGACCCTCACCACGCGCCGAGCCGATACCCATCAGCGCGGTGCCCGCACCCGACATGATGCCTTTGACGTCGGCGAAGTCGACGTTGATCAGCCCCGGGGTGGTGATCAGGTCGGTGATGCCCTGCACGCCGTTGAGGAGCACCTCGTCGGCGCTGCGGAATGCGTCCATCAGGGATACCGCGGCATCCCCCATCTGCAGCAAGCGGTCGTTGGGGATCACGATCAGGGTGTCGCAGCTCTCCCGCAACGACGAGATGCCGTTTTCGGCTTGATTGCTGCGACGCTTGCCCTCGAACGAGAAGGGCCGGGTGACCACGCCGACAGTCAAAGCTCCGAGTTTGCGGGCGATGCTGGCCACGACGGGCGCCCCGCCGGTGCCGGTGCCGCCCCCTTCGCCCGCGGTGACGAACACCATGTCCGCCCCACGCAGCAACTCTTCGATCTCGTCCTTGGCGTCGTCGGCGGCCTTACGGCCGACTTCGGGGTCTGCGCCTGCGCCCAGCCCGCGAGTGGAGTCGCGTCCGACGTCCAGCTTGACGTCCGCGTCGCTCATCAGCAACGCCTGCGCATCGGTGTTGATCGCGATGAACTCGACGCCCTTGAGGCCCTGTTCGATCATCCGGTTGACGGCGTTGACGCCGCCGCCACCGATACCCACGACCTTGATGACGGCTAGGTAATTGTGTGGGGGGGTCATCATTCGTCTTCCTCCCTGGTGGCCCTATATCTGAAGCGGGAGCCCGGGCAAACTCTCAACCTCAACTATAGGCTTAGAGTTATGTCAGGTAGTTCCGCGCAACCAGAACGGTATGGGTACGGAGCGCGCTAACACCGCAGGCGCGCCGACGCGCGCCGCGCTTTTTCTATTTGACGGTGGGCAGATCGGGGCTGGACACGTCATAGGTCCGCCCGGGCTGGGTCAGCAATGCGCCCAGCTTTTCGGCCTTCTCGTCGGTGCGGTCGGTGGTCCCCCAAATCACCACGCGCCCGTCGCCCAGGGTGAGGGTGATCGAGGCAACCGATGGGGCCGCGATGCGGCTCACCTGGCCTAATACCTCGGGACGCAGCGCGATGAGTACCTGCAGCGCGGCCTTGGTGGCCGGGTCGGTCGGCCCTGGATCGGCGACATCGATATACGGCAGCGCCGGTGGGGGCGGACCCGTCGCGAAGTCCACCCCGTCGCGGTCAAACAGGTGCGGGCCGTCCGAAAAATCCTTAACCACCAGGGGTACTCGCTCGACGATGCTGATCCGCAGGGCCGATGGGTATTGACGTTGCACACGCGCGCTGGCTACCCGCCGGATCGCCGCCACCCGGTCGGCGACCTGGCTCGTGTTGATCTGCAGCAGCGGTGTGCCGGGCCGCACCCGGGCGGCGTCAAGAACCTCTTCGCGGGTCACCGCCCCGATGCCGGTGACGACGATCGTGCGCGCCGACATGGCCGGAGTGAAATAGAGCACAAGCGCCAGCGCAACCCCGACGATGGCCACCAGCACCGCCGCGAGCAGCATTCGCAAGCCTCGAACAACGCCACGCGCAACAGGTTTGGGCTCGTTGACGAAACGGCCGCTGGCCCGGCGTTTGGCCTCCCGGCGGCCTTGCTCGATCGCGGTCGCGCGTTCCTGCGCAGCGCGCCGCTCGGCCCGTTCGCGGCGCGCCCGTCGGCGCGGTCCCTCGAGGTCGGCAGGATCCTCTTGCTCCTGCTCGATCGGGGGGATCGGCTCCGTGATGGCGGTGCCGGAGACCTCCTGGGCATCGCCGGTCGCCTCGGGCTCGGTCATCGCATGGCCCGCGCGCGCAGCGCCGTCACGATTTCCGGCCCGAGCAGGGTCACGTCGCCCGCACCCATCGTGACGACGACATCGCCCGGACCCGCCGCCGCGGCCACCTCCTCGGCGACCGCCGATAAGTCCGGCAGGTAACGAACCGGCACGGTGACGTTCCCCGCGACGCTGGCCCCACTGACACCGGGCAGCGGTTGCTCGCGCGCACCGTAGATGTCCAGCACGAACACCTGATCCGCGGCATCCAGCGCATGACCGAACTCGGCGGCGAACGTTTTTGTCCGCGAATATAAATGGGGCTGGAACACCACCAGCAGACGGCCCTCACCGTTCTGCTCGACAACGGTACGGACCGCCCCGAGTGTCGCTCTGACCTCGGTCGGGTGATGGGCGTAGTCGTCGAATACCCGCACCAGTGAGTTCGCCGCCTTGCCACCGAGTCCGACGGTCCCGACCAGTTCCAATCGGCGACGCACGCCCTCGAACCCGGCCAGCCCGTCCAGCACCCCGTCGACCGGGGCGCCGATTTCGATAGCCGCCAGCAGTGCGCCCAGCGCGTTGAGCGCCATATGCCGTCCGGGCACCGAAAGTCTCATCACTCGCGGGTTCATCTGTGGGTCTAGTTCTGAAGCCAACTGGATATGCGCAACCGCCTCAGTGCCCCGCTGCTCCCACGACAACAACGTGCCGGCCAAGGCTGCGCCGGCATGTTCGTCGGAGCCGTACCGCAGCACCCGGATTCCCAGCTCGGCGGTGCGCTGCGCCAGCGCCGCCGCTCCGGGATCGTCGGTGCAGGCCACCAACGTTCCGCCGGGGGCAAGTCGCTCCATGAACGAGTCGAATACCCCGATGTAGGCATCGGAGCTGCCATAGAAGTCCAGGTGATCGGACTCGATGTTGGTGACCACGGCGATATTGGGGGTGTATTCCAGCAGCGAGCCGTCGCTTTCGTCGGCCTCGGCGACAAAGCAGTCCCCGCTGCCATGGTGGGCATTGGTGCCGGCCTCCCCCAGCTCGCCGCCGACCGCGAAGGACGGGTCGCGCCCGCAGTGCTGCAGGGCCACGATCAGCATCGATGTGGTCGTGGTCTTGCCGTGTGTGCCGCTGACCATCAGGGTGGTGCGGCCCTCCATCAGCCTGGCCAGCACGAAGGGGCGCAACACCACCGGAATTCCGCGGCGCCGGGCTTCGACGAGCTCAGGGTTGGTCTTTGGAATGGCGGCATGCGTGGTGATGACCGCGGTGACCCCACCCTCGAGTAGATCAAGCGACGACGCGTCGTGCCCGATGCGGATCTTGGCCCCTCGGGCCCGCAGCGCGTGCAGGCCGCGGGATTCCTTGGCGTCGGAGCCGGATACCAGCGCGCCCCGGTCGAGCAAGATGCGGGCCACGCCCGACATCCCGGCTCCCCCGATGCCCACCATGTGCACCCGCTGCAGCTCGGGTGGCAGCTCGTGGGCGGTCACCGCCGGCCTCCGGCCAGGTCCAGTGCGGCTTGGGCCACCTTGTACGCCGCATCTCGATGTCCGACCCGCGCGGCGGCGGCCGTCATGGCCGCCAACCGCGGTGGGTCGGTGAGCAGCGCGGCCACCTGCTCGGCGACCAGACCCGGTGTCAGGTCCGCGTCGGCGACCAGCAGGCCGCCACCGCCGTTGACCACGGGCAGGGCATTGAGCCGCTGCTCCCCGTTGCCGATCGGCAACGGGACGTAGATGGCCGGTAGGCCGACGGCAGACACTTCGGCAACCGTCATCGCTCCCGAACGGCAGACCACCAGGTCGGCGGCGGCGTAGGCCAGGTCCATCCGGTCCAGGTAGGGCACCGCCACGTAGGGCGGATCGCCCTGTTCGGGTGTGCGCAACTCGAGGGTGTTCTTGGGTCCGTGGGCGTGCAGGACGGCCACACCGGCGGCGGCCAAGCCGGCCGCCGCACCCGAGACGGCACGGTTGAGCGCGACCGCACCTTGCGAGCCGCCGAACACCAGCAACACCCGCGCGTCCTCGGCGAAACCGAAGTGCGCCCGGGCTTCGGCCCGCAGGGCCGCGCGGTCCAGTGCGGTGATGGCGGCCCGCACCGGCACCCCGACCACCTCGGCACCCCGCAGCCCGGAATCCGGTACCGCGGACAGGATCCGGTTCGCGGTGCGGGCACCGACCCGGTTGGCCACTCCGGCGCTGGCGTTGGCTTCGTGGATAAGCACGGGAATCCGGCGCCTCGAACCTAGAAGGCGGGGCAAACCGGGTATGCCGCGCGCGGCCAGGTAGGCGGGCAGCGCCACATAGCCACCGAAACCGACCACCACGTCGGCGTCAACGGCGTCGAGCACCGCCCGCGTCTCCCGCACGGCACGCCACACTCGCCCCGGCAGCCGGGCCAGGTCGCCGCTGGGCTTACGTGGCAGGGGCACCGGGGTGATCAGCTCGAGCCGGTAGCCCCGTTCGGGAACCAGCCTGGTCTCCAGCCCGCGCCGGGTACCCAAGGCGGTGATCCGGACCTGCGGATCCAGCGCAGACAGCGCATCGGCGACGGCCATCGCGGGCTCCACATGGCCGGCGGTACCACCACCGGCCAGTACGACCGACAACGAAGCCCGCGCCGGTTCCCTGACCGTGTCGTTCACCCGTAACGCTGACCTTCCAATGCGCGAGCGCGCCGTGTTTGACGCTGGGCGGCTCCTCGGCCGGCAGTGTGCTGGCCAGATACATGATGCCTCCCCCGCAAGCGGGAGGTGCCCCCAGAGTGGCGGGCACCCCGATCAGCCGTTCGGGGCAACGCGGGCCGCAAGGGCGGCTCGGCCTTCCGGGGGCCCTTCCGCACGGGCCTCGCCTTGTCCGGTTGCGAGCGACCCTGCTTACGGTCGCGAAACGCCTCGATGCGGCTCGGCGAATACGGCTCGGGCAACGGCAGCCGTAAAAACCGGGTCACCTTGTCGTCGCGCCCGGCCCGTAGCGTGGCCACCGCCTCCGGCTCGTGACGGGCCGCGTTGGCCATGATTCCTATCATGAAAAGTGTTGCAGCCGTTGATGTTCCACCTGCAGATATGAGCGGCAGCTGCAGGCCGGTGACCGGCAGAATCCCGATCACGTAGCCGATGTTGATAAACGCCTGCCCCAGCACCCACATCGTGGTGGTGGCCGTCAGCAGTCGCAGAAACGGGTCGGCCGAGCGGCGCGCGATCCGCATCCCGGTGTAGGCGAACAACCCGAACAGTGCCAGCAACCCGAACGCGCCGACGAAACCGAGCTCCTCGCCGATGATCGCGAAGATGAAGTCGTTGTGCGCGTTGGGCAGGTAATTCCACTTGGCCGAGCCCTGGCCCAGCCCGTCGCCGAAGATGCCGCCGTGGGCCAGCGCGTACTTTGCCTGCCGCGCCTGGTAACCGGTGTCCTGGGGATCGTTCTCGGGGTCCAGCCAGGACCGCACCCGGTCGGACCGGTAACCGGCTGACATCGCCAGGATCGCCCCCGCGACGACGACCGCGAACAGCGAAGCGCCGAAGACGCGCAACGGCAGGCCGGCGTACCACAACAGCGCCAGCAGGATGATGCCCAGCGACACCGTCTGCCCGAGGTCGGGCTGAGCCACGATCAGTGCCAGCGCGATGACCGCGGCCGGCACCAGCGGGACCAGCAGCTCGCGCAACGACGCTCGCTCCAGCCGGCGGGCCGCCAACAGGTGTGCACCCCAGATGGCGAACGCGATCTTGGCCAACTCCGACGGCTGCATCGAGAAGCCCGCGATCACGAACCACTTGCGGGAACCGTTGGCGAGGTTGCCGATCCCCGGGACGAGGACCAGGACCAGCAAGATGATGGTGATCACGTAGCTGGCGAAGGCGACCCGGCGAATGAACCGCACCGACATCCGCAACGCCGCGTAGCAGGCGATGAGGCCGATGATCGTCCACATCACCTGCTTGCCGAAAATCACCCACGCCGATCCGTCCGCACCGTAGGAGTGCACGCCGGAAGCCGACAGCACCATGATCAAGCCGAGCGTTGTCAGCAACCCGGCAACGGCGATGATCAGGTGAAACGAGGTCATCGGCCGGCCCAGCCAGGCGCTGAACCGAGTACGCGTCTCGCTGACTTTCTTGACCTCGGCCGCAACCCCGGTCTCGGGCGCTTCTGTCCCGGCCGTTTCCTGCTGTCCATTGCCCCGGCGCAGCAGCCGGGTCAGTGCGTTTTTCACTCGCGCCTACCGGAGCGCAGCACGTACGGCGGCAGCGAATGCGTCGCCACGGTCGGCATAACCCGCGAACTGGTCGAACGACGCCCCGGCCGGAGCCAACAAGACCGTGTCGCCAGGCTTTGCCAGGTCACGGGCCGCGGCCACCGCCGCTGTCATCACGCGAGCGCCGAGACTTTCCCCCGCATCATCAACTTCTGTCACTCTAGTCCCAGAAACCACAGCAGTCGCATGCATATCAATATCCTCGCCTGCCACAACGTGGACGACGGGTACATCGGGCGCGTGTCGCGATAACGCTCTGGCAACCTCTTGGCGATCTCGGCCGATCAGCACCGCGCCGACCAGCCTCGATGCGATTCTGGCGACCTCCGCGTCGACGGATGCGCCTTTGAGCAACCCACCGGCCACCCAGATCACCCGCGGATAGGCCAGCACCGATGCCTCGGCGGCGTGGGCGTTGGTGGCCTTGGAGTCGTCGACGTACCGGATCCCGTCGGCCACCGCCACTACTTCCGACCGATGCCGGCCCACCTGGAAGGTAGCGACGGCGTCCGCGATGGCGGCCGCGGGTACACCGACGCTGCGGGCCAGCGCCGCCGCGGCCAGCGCATCGAGGATTCCGACCGGGCCGGGCACCGGTATGGAGGCCGCCGGCAACAGCGCCAGGTCGTCGGCAAAGGCGCGGTCGATCAGCTGCCCGTCGCGCACGCCGAGCTCCCCGGCGGCCGGCTCGCCGAGCCGGAAGCCGACCCGCACGGGGGCCGCCGCGGAGTCCAGCAGTGCCGCCGCCCGGGTGTCGTCCAGTCCGACCACGGCCACCCCGCCGTCGAGCACCCGGGCCTTCGCCGCGGTGTATTCGGCCATCGTGGAATGCCAGTCCAAATGGTCTTCGGCGATGTTGAGCACCACACCGGCCTCGGGCCGTAGCGACGGCGCCCAGTACAGCTGGAAACTGGACAGCTCCACGGCCAGCAGGTCGGCGGGCTCATCCAGAACATCCAGCACCGGGCTGCCGATGTTGCCGCACAGCGCACTGCGTTGGCCCCCGGCGGTCAACATGGCGTGCAGCATCGACGTCGTCGTGGTCTTGCCGTTGGTGCCGGTGACGACCAACCAGCGGCGCGGTGGCCCATAGTGGCCGGCCGCGTCCAGTCGCCAGGCCAACTCCACGTCGCCCCAGATCGGCACGCCGGCCGCCGCCGCGGCGGCCAGCACCGGGGTGGTCGGGCGGAAGCCGGGGCTGGTGACCACCAGCGCATATTCCGCGATGCCCTGCACTGCGGCCTGCGGGTCCGCGGTCGCGACGCCGCTCTCCGCGTACCGGCGCAGCATCTCCGGATCGTCGTCACACAGCGTTGGCACCGCGCCGAAGCGGTTCAGCGCCGCCAGCACCGCCCTGCCGGTAACCCGGGCACCGGCGATCAGTACGGACGCACCGGGCACCAGCGGGTCAAGCACGTCAGGCGCCGATCGTGGCTAGCCACTCACCGTAGAACAGGGCCACGCCCAGACCGCAGGTGATCGCGGTGAGCAGCCAGAAACGGATGATCACCGTGGTTTCGGCCCAGCCGAGCAACTCGAAATGGTGATGGAACGGCGCCATCCGGAACACCCGGCGCCCGGTGGTGCGGAAGGCCACGATCTGCAGCACCACCGAAACGACTTCGGCGACAAACAGCGAGCCCAGCACGACAGCGAGGATTTCGGTGCGGCTGGTCACCGACAAGCCCGCGATGATGCCACCCAGCGCCAGCGACCCGGTGTCGCCCATGAAGATCTTGGCGGGCGCGGCGTTCCACCACAAAAAGCCGATGCACGCCCCCGCGGTCGCGGCCGCGATGAGCGCCAAGTCCAGCGGATCACGGACGTTGTAGCAGCCCAGACCCGGCGACGTGACGCACGCATTGCGGTACTGCCAGAAAGTGATCAGTACGTAGGCACCGGTGACCATCGCCATGCTGCCCGCGGCCAACCCATCCAAGCCGTCGGTGAAATTGACCGCGTTGGACCACGCGCTGACGATGACCACACAGAACAACACGAAAAGTGCCGGTGCCAGTGCGACGGTCGCGATTTCACGCACGTAGGACAGATCCGCGCTGGCCGGGGTCAGGCCGTTGGCATTGTGGAACTGCAGCACCAATACGCCGAACAGGACCGCGGCACCGATCTGCCCGACGGTCTTGGCGGTCTTGTTCAATCCCAGGTTGCGCGATCGGCGGATCTTGATCAGGTCATCGATGAATCCGACGCCGCCCAGCGCGGTGGCCAGGCCCAACACCAGCAGACCCGACGCGGAAATCCCTTCACCGTCGAACGCCAGCCCGGCCAGGTGGGTGCCCAGGTAGCCCGCCCAGATACCGGCCAGGATCGCCACGCCACCCATCGACGGGGTGCCGCGCTTGGTCTGATGGGTGGGCGGGCCGTCCTCGCGGATCTGATGACCGAAGCCCTGCCGGGTGAACAGCCGGATCAGCGCCGGGGTCAACAGGATGGACACGGCCAGCGCGATGGCGACAGCGATGAGGATTTGTCTCATGGTTGGTCTCCGGCTTCCGAAGCCAGCGCATCGGCAATCGCCCCAAGCCCGACCGAGTTGGACGCCTTGACCAGGACCACGTCGCCGGGTTGCAGTTCGGCCCGCAACAACGCGAGGGCCGCGGCTCCGTCGGCGACGTTGACGGCGCCCCTATCGGAACCGACATCACCTTTGGAGCCCCACGCACCCTCCATCACAGCTCCGTGGTGCATGGCGCTCAGTGACCTCCCATTTCCCACGACAACGAGTCGAGAAACATCTAAGCGCACCGCCAGCCGTCCGATGCGATCGTGCTCGGATACGGCGTCCGCGCCGAGCTCGGCCATCTCGCCCAGCACCGCCCAGCTGCGCCGGGGGCGCGCGCCCTGGTCCCCCCCGCCGCGGGCGATCCAGGCCAGCGCCTGCAGCCCCGCCCGCATCGAATCGGGGTTGGCGTTGTAGGCGTCATCGATCACGGTTACCCCGTCGGCCCGATCCGTCACCTGCATCCGGTGCCGCGACACCGGCCCGGTGCCGGCCAGTGCCGCCGCCACCTGGTCGACACCGGCTCCGCATTCCAGCGCGACCGCGCCGGCGCACAGCGCGTTGGTGACTTGATGGTCGCCGTAGACCGCGAGCTGGACCTCCGCCTCTTGGTTGGCGGAACATCCTTTCGTGTGCATCGTGAACCGGGGCCTGGCCAGTTCGTCCAGCGACACCGGTCCGGCCCAGACGTCCGGGGCGGTGCCTTGGCTGCGACTGACCCGGACCACCCGCGCCGCGGTTACCTCGGCCATGGCCGCCACCACCGGATCATCGGCGTTGAGGATGACCACCCCCGATTTCGGGATGGCTTGTGGCAGTTCGGCTTTTGTGCGGGCGATGGCCTCATGTGAGCCGAACTCGCCCAGATGCGCGGTGCCGACGTTGAGGACCACCCCGATCGCCGGCGGGGCGATATCGGCCAGGGCGGCGATATTGCCGGGGTGGCGGGCCGACATCTCCAGAATCAAGTAGTCGGTGCTGCGGGTGGCCCGTAACACCGTCCAGGGATGACCCAGCTCGTTGTTGAACGATCCGGGCGGGGCGACCACCTCACCCAGCGGGCGCAGCACGGCGGCCACCAGGTCCTTGGTGGAGGTCTTGCCCGATGAGCCGGTGATCCCGATGATGGTCAGCCCCCCCGCCACCAGTTCGGCGGCCACCGCCTTGGCCAGCTTGGCCAGCGCGGCCAACACCGCCGCGCCCGACCCATCGGCGTCGTGCTCGAGCACTCCGGCCCGGGCCCCCATCGAGGTGGGCGCCAGCGCCTGCGTCACCACGATGGCGGGCACGCCGACCGGGCGCGCCGCCAGCACGGCGACCGCGCCGGCCGCCACCGCCGACGGCGCGTGGTCGTGCCCGTCGGCGTGCGCGCCGGGCAACGCCAGGAACAGCCCGCCGGGCCCGATGGCCCGGGAATCGAATTCAACCGTCCCGGTGACGCGGCGTTGCGCGGCGTCCGCCGGCGAGATGTCGGCCAAGGCCCCACCGACGATCTCGGCGATCTGAGCGATCGTCAGGTCGATCATCCGCGCGCCCCGAGCGCCTCTAAAGCCAGAGCCAGCTCGACCCGGTCGTCGAACGGGCGAACCTCAGTGCCGGTCCGCTGGCCGGTCTCATGACCCTTTCCGGCCACCAGCACCACGTCACCTGGGCCCGCCCAGTCCACCGCGTGCCTGATCGCGGACCGCCTATCCCCGATTTCGACCACCTGCGCCGCACCGTCGCGGTTGGCCGCGCCGGCCAGAATCTCGCGC
This sequence comes from uncultured Actinomycetota bacterium, assembly GCA_963715905.1. GTDB lineage: Bacteria > Actinomycetota > Actinomycetes > Mycobacteriales > Mycobacteriaceae > Mycobacterium. Next base: position 116,023 of record CAVQSX010000044.1, on the reverse strand, counting down.
CGGATTGCCGACGGATCCTCACTGCGGGGGTTGTCGTCGGTGACGACGACCAAATCGGCCAGCTCAGCGGCAACGGCGCCCATCGGAGCGCGTTTGCCCGGGTCGCGGTCGCCACCGGCACCGAACACCACCGCCAACCGGCGACCCGGCCGTAGCAGGGTGGTCAGCACCGCCCGCAACGCGCCCGGCTTGTGCGCGTAGTCGACTAGCGCGAGAAAGTCCTGGCCGCGGTCGATCTCTTCCAGTCGCCCCGGGACGCTGGTCTGCAAAAGTCCCTGCGCGGCCTGTTCGGGCGTCACCCCGACCGCTTCGAGAATTGCCAGTGCGACAAGACAATTGGCGACGTTGTACCGGCCAGGTAGCCGGATGCCGACCCGGTGCCGCGCCCCGTCGGGCCCGATGGCGGTGAACTCCTGTCCCCCGGCGCCTATCGGCACCACGTCCATCGCCCGCCAATCGGCGGGCTGGCCGTCAGCGCTGACGGTGATCGCGTCACCGGCCAGGGCGGCCATCGCGCGCCCGGCGTCGTCGTCGACGCAAACCACGGCCCGGCGGGCGCACAGCGGCGATTCCGGGTCGAACAACATCGCCTTGGCGTCGAAGTAGTCGGCCATCGTCGGGTGGAAGTCGAGGTGGTCGCGGGACAGGTTGGTGAAACCACCGACCGCGAAATGGGTGCCGTCCACCCTGCCCAGTGTCAGCGCGTGGCTGGAGACCTCCATGACCACGGTGTCGACTCCGCGTTCGGCCATCGCCGCGAGTAGCGCCTGTAGCGCGGGGGCTTCCGGAGTGGTGAGCGCGCTGGGGAGGTCGGCTCCGTCGATGCGGATGCCGATGGTGCCGATCAGGCCTGGCATTCGCCCGCCGGCCCGTAAACCGGACTCGACCAGATAGGTCGTGGTGGTCTTGCCCGACGTTCCGGTGATGCCGACGACGCTCAGCCGCTCGGACGGACGCCCGTAGACCGTCGCCGCCAGGCCGCCGAGCACGCTGCGGGGCGCGGGGTGCAGCAGTGTCGGCACAGTACAACCGCCGTGGGCGCTCATTTCGGCGGCACCGGCCGCATCGGTGAGCACCGCGACGGCACCGCGCTCGATCGCGTCGCCGGCGTAACGGGCACCGTGGGTGGTCGAACCGGGCAGAGCGGCGAACAAGTCACCGGGTAAAACGTCCTGGGCACGCAGCGTTACGCCCGTGATCGGCAGGTCAGGGATGGTGGGACTGTGGTTTGGCCAGTCTGCCAACACCGCGCCGACCTCAGCCGCCAGCGCGGGCAGTCGCACGCCCGCTCCGGCGCCGGGACGCAGCACAGTGGGCACCGACACCACCTCCCGTTCGACGCTGCGTGATCCCCATGACCAGCGATGACACCCTACCTAGCCACCCGTGCATGTGATGGGAACAACAGACATGGGTAGCTGAACCTGCGGGGTTTAACCAGCCCGGCACGCTATTATCCCCTGGGGCATTCGGGCCCTCGAGCCTTCGGCTTAAGAAACAGGAACGAAGGTGCAATGCAGATGTCATTGTCTGATGCGGCGATCCTCCACGAGCTGGAGCCGATCGCTGAAGCCAATCTGAACCGACATTTATCGGTGGCCGTCGAGTGGCATCCACATGATTATGTGCCGTGGGATCTCGGTCGCAATTTCGCTGAAATGGGTGGCGTCGACTGGGCGCCGGAGCAATCCCGGCTAAGCGAGGTCGCCAAGGCGGCAATGATCACCAACCTGCTCACCGAGGACAACCTGCCGTCGTATCACCGCCAGGCGGCCGCCTATTTCTCCCTTGACGGCGTCTGGGGTACCTGGGTGGGCCGATGGACGGCCGAGGAAAACAGACACGGGATCGCGATACGCGACTATCTCGTCCTCACTCGTGGCGTAGACCCGGTGGCGCTGGAGCGGGCGCGGATGCATCACATGACCAAGGGGTTCGGGCCCACCGCCGAGGAAGAGGGGCGGCACAAAACCGACTTTCTCCTGTCGGTCGCCTACGTCACGTTCCAAGAACTTGCCACCCGCATCAGCCACCGCAATACCGGCAAGGTGTGCAACGACCCGATCGCCGATCGGATGCTGCAGCGCATCGCCGCCGACGAGAATCTGCACATGATTTTCTACCGGAACACGTGCGGCGCGGCGCTTGATCTCACCCCCGATCAGGCCATCGAGGCCATTGCCGATGTCGTGGAGAACTTCCGGATGCCGGGACAGGGCATGCCCGATTTCCGCCGCAACGGCGTGCTGATGGCCAAGCACGGCATCTACGACCCGCGCCAGCATCTCGATGACGTCGTGACGCCGAACCTCCGCTTGTGGCGGATCTTCGAACGGAACGACTTCACGGCCCGCGGCGAACAGCGTCGTGACAAGCTTGCGGCCTTCCTGGAAGACCTTCAGCGCCAAGTCATCAAGTTCGAGGAACAACGCGACCGAATGTTCGCCCGTCAGGCAAGCAGGCTGGAAGCCCAAGCGGTTTAACGGCCCGTTCGGGTCAGCCCTGCAACGTCAGCGGCGGGCCAGGGTCGGGTGACAGCGGCACGTTCTCCCGCTGCATCAGCCAGCCCGCGATGTTGTGGAACAGCGGGGCAGCCGAGTGTCCGGCCGTGCCGTCCGCATTGCGCTCGGGGTTGTCCATCATCAGGCCGATGACGTAGCGCGGGTCGTCGACGGTGGCCATCCCGGCGAAGGTGATCCAGTAGACGTTGTCGTAGTAGCAGCCGCATGCGGGGTTGATTTGCTGTGCGGTCCCGGTCTTGCCGGCCATCTGATATCCGGGCACCGCGGCCGCAGGGCCGGTGCCCTGCTGGTAGCCCATCGGGTCGCGTTGCACGACAGCCCGCAACATCTGCCGCACGGTCTGGGCGGTCTGCGGCGAGACCACCCGAACACCATCCGGACGCGGTTCCTCGGTCTTGGCGCCATCGGGTGCGATGGTGGCCTTGATGATGCGCGGTGGCATTCGCAATCCGTCATTGGCGATCGCCTGGTACATGCCCGTCATCTGCAACAGGGTCATCGAAAGACCCTGGCCGATAGGCAAGTTCGAGAAGGTGCTGCCAGACCATTGGTCGATCGGCGGTACCAGGCCGGCACTCTCACCGGGCAGGCCGACGTTGGCGCGCTGGCCCAGCCCGAACTTGCGGACCATGTCGTAGAAACGCTCTGGGCCGACGCGCTGCGCCAGCATCAGCGTGCCGACGTTGGATGACTTTCCGAACACGCCGGTGGTGGTGTACGGCATCGTGCCGTGGTCCCAGGCGTCATGGATGGTGACGCCGCCCATCTGGATGGCGCCGGGTACCTGCAATACCTCGTCAGGGTTGCTTAGCCCGTATTCGATGACCGAGGACGCGGTGATGACCTTATTCACCGAGCCCGGCTCGAAAGGCGAGGACACCACCAGGTTGCCCAGCTGCTTGTCGCCCTGACGTCCGATGTCTTGGGAGGGGTCGAAGGTGTTGTCGTTGGCCATGGCCAGGACTTCGCCGGTTTTGGCGTCGAGGACCACTGCCGAGACATTGTGGGCTCCGGACAGGTTCTTTGCCTGCTGCACCTGCTGCTGCACGTAAAACTGGATGTCGTCGTCGATGGTGAGCTGAACGGTCGAGCCGTTGACCGACCGGTGCCGGTTGCGGTAGCTGCCCGGAATGACCACCCCGTCGGATCCTCGGTCGTAGGTGACCGCCCCGTCGGTTCCGGATAGCACCGAGTCCAGCGATTCCTCCAGACCAAGTAGCCCGTGTCCGTCCCAGTCGATGCCGCCGACGACGTTGGCCGCCAACGATCCGCCCGGATATTGGCGCAAGTCCTGCCTCTCGGAGCCGACTTCGGGATACTTCTCCGAGATCGCGCCCGCAATAGCCGGGTCAACCGCGCGCGCCAGATAGGCGAAACTGTCGTCGCTTTGCAGCTTCTTCAACACCGTCTGGAAGTCCGGTTTGTTGTTCAGTTTTCCCGAGACCTCTTTGGCGATGTCCCGCAGCCGTTGTTGCGGATCGGGAGCGGCCGAGTTCTTCTTTTTGGCCTCCTCCAACTGCTGGCGGATCCGCTTTGGCTGAAACGTCAGCGCGCGCGATTCGGTGGTGAACGCGAGTTGCTGATTGTTGCGGTCGACGACGCTGCCCCGGACCGCCTTTTCGACGTCGGTAACCCTGAGCTGCCCGGCCGCCTGAGCACGCAGGGTGGCGGCATCTGATATCTGCAGAACGAACAACTGCGCCGCTGCCACCAGCAGCACCAGGAAAATCACCCCATTGCCCGCACGGTGCCGGAAGACGAACGACGCACCGCGCGTCCCCACCTCCACGATCTTGCGGGTGCGCCGGTCTCGTGCCGAATGGGCCGCGTCGGTCTGGAAGGCTTCGGCGCGGACGGCCTTGGCCTGCTGCGGTTTCCGGCGAGTGGGTCCCGGAGCGGCGCGGTTCATCGGGCAGCACCCGCCGCTGGCGGCACCCCCGGTTGCGGCACCGGCGCCAGCGCCGGAGCGGGCAACACCGGAACGGGCACTTCGGCTATCGGAACAGGCACCTCGGCGGGCATCGGGGCGGTAACCGGCGCAGCCGGAGCCGGCAATCCCGGCATCTGCACCGTTCCCGGGAGCTGCCCGACGAGCTGACCGCCGGGCAGGGCCGGCTGCTGGGGAACAATTTGCGGCAGGTGCTGGCCGCCCACCGTCGCCGAGCCGTCCGGAGCCCTAAGCAGCGCTTCCGGCCCAGAGTTGACCGGTGCCTGCGGGCCACCGGGGAGCGGTTGCACCCGAACCGGGACCTCCGGGGGGAGCACCGGCGCCTTCGGGGGCAGCGCGGGGCCTTCTTCGGGCAGTTTGGCGTTCAATGGCGGCGGCGGGACGCCGTCGGCCGGTTTGGGCGTGCCGACGACCACCCAGCTGCCGCTCGGGTCCTGGACCAGGTGAGCGGTGTCCCTGGTTGGGATCATCCCCTGCTTGCGGGCGGCTTCGGCAAGAGCGGGGGCGGCTTCCGCCTCGCGCACATCACGTTCCAGCGCTTCCTTCTGCTGCTGCAGCATGCGGGTCTTCTGGCGGGCGTGGCTGAGTTGGTACGAACGCTCCGCGGAGGCGGTGGATAGCCACAGCGTGAGGCCCAGACCGAGGGCGAGCGAACCGATGATCAGAACGACAAACGGGACCTTGCTCGCCAGCGTCCGGGGCCGCAGGTCAATCGATGCCAGCCTAGCGGCTAGGCGTTCTGTCAGCCGAGGCCGGATAGCCTTGGGCGCCTTCGCCTTCCGCGCTTTGGCACGGGCCTTTGCCTGGCTCCGGCTGGTGGGCCGGGTCGCTCGCTCTACCGGCCGGGCAACCGGGCTGGTCTGCGGGCCCGACTTTGGCGCACGGGCCTCGCGGGTCGGCGCCGAGGTGTTTCCCGGCCGGGTGCGGCGGGACGAAGCCGACTCGGCGGTTGTGTACCGGCTCTTGACAGAACCGTCGCGCCCGCGCCGACGGTCGCTACCGTCGCGGCGTTTCGGCGTCTCGCGCTTCGCCTTCATCGGTCGCCCTTCCCGATCGCTGAATCCGGTCGTTCTACCTCACGCTGCACCCTTTGCAGGGCGCGCAATCGCACTGCGGTGCTGCGCGGATTACGTTCAATCTCGGCTTCGTCGGCGCGCTCGGCGCCGCGCGTCAACGACCGGAATCGCGGCTCGTGGCCGGGAAGTTCGATCGGAAGACCCTCGGGCGTGCGCGACGCGACCGCGTCCGCGAAGGCGCGTTTGACGATCCGGTCCTCCAGTGACTGGTAGGCCAGCACCACGATTCTCCCGCCGACGGCGAGCGCGCCCATCGCAGCGGGGATGGCGCCGCGCAGCGAGGCCAGTTCGTCGTTGACCGCGATCCGCAGCGCCTGGAAGGTGCGCTTTGCCGGATGTCCACCGGTGCGCCGGGCCGGGGCCGGAATCGCCTGGTACAGCAGCGCGACGAGCTCGGCGGTTGTGGTGAATGGGCTGCTGGCCCGCTGGCGGACGATCTGCGCGGCGATGCGCCGCGCGAACCGCTCTTCGCCGTAGCGGTGCAAGATGTCGGCCAATGCGGCCGCGTCGTAGGTGTTGAGAATCTCGGCCGCGGTCAGCGGCGACGTCGGGTCCATTCGCATGTCCAGCGGCGCGTCCTGGGCGTAGGCAAAGCCCCGCTCGGCGCGGTCGAGTTGCATCGACGACACTCCGAGGTCGAACAGCACGCCGTCCACCGATTCTGCTGCGGCGTGACCGGACTCGGCCAGCGCTTCGGCGAGACCGTCATACCGGCTGTGCACCAGCGTGATTCGGTCGGCGAATCGCGCGAGCCGAGCCTGGGCGATGTCCAGAGCGCTGGGGTCGCGATCGAGTCCAATCAGGCGCAGTCCCGGCAACTCGGTCAAGAATCGTTCGGCGTGGCCGCCCGCGCCGGTGGTGGCGTCGACGAGCACCGCGTTGGAACCGTCGGCGTGGTAGCGGGTCAGCGCGGGGGTAAGCAGCTCGACGCAACGTTCCAGGAGGACGGGCAGATGCCCGAAATTGCCTTGCTCGAGAGGGTTTTGACTGCCAGCCATCGCGACACCTCCCGGAGTCCGGCCGTACCTTTTTCGCGCAAAGAGGTCCCTGTCCGAAGCTACGAACCTGGCGTCGGGGAAGTACGCCAGGGTCGGTTCGGGCAGAGGCCACGATGCACGGGCACGCGCCTCAGATAATGTCGCCGAGTGCTTCATCGCTGGCCGCGGAGAAGTTCTCTTCATGGGTCTGCTGGTAGTCCTGCCACGCCTGCGCATCCCAGATCTCCAGGTTGCGGATTGCTCCGATGACCACGCAGTCCTTGGAGAGGTTCGCGTAGCGCCGGTGATCGGCCGACAGGGTGATGCGGCCCTGTGCGTCGGGATGCTGCTCGTCCGCGCCGGCCGCGAGGTTGCGCAGGAACGCTCTGGCTTCCGGGTTGCTTCGAGATGTCTGGCTGGCCTTGAGTGCCAGCGCCTCGAATTCCGCTCGCGGGTAGACGGCCAGGCTGTGGTCTTGGCTCTTCGTGACCATCAACCCCCCTCCCAGCGCGTCGCGAAACTTGGCGGGCAATGTGAGCCGCCCTTTGTCGTCGAGTTTGGGCGTGTAGGTGCCGAGAAACACCAGCTCACCTCCCGCTCAACTGCACCCAAACCACTTCGGCCACCATACCCCACCATCCCCCACTTTCCCCCATATTTAGGGCGTCGTGGCGTGGTTTTCCGGCTTATCTGCCACTCCACGCCGTACGCGGGTCCGCAGCGCCGACTCGGGGCCCGCTCGTGGCGCCACGAAACCGCATTTCAGACGGCAAAAGTCGACGAGTGGGGCAAAGTGGGGCCCAACTTGGCCTCTATTTGGGCTCGGATTGGGCTCGGATTGGGCTCGGGCAAAAAAGCGGGGCAGCCGTTGGCCGCCCCGCGTTACGTCTGGATCGTCCGCTACTCGTCGAAGCGGCGGCGGAACCGATCTTCCATGCGACTGGTGAATGAACCGCCACCACCCTTGGTGCGACGCTGGCGCGCCGGCCCGGGGGTGGATCCCGGCTGTTCCGCCCGACCGGACAACCTTGGACCGGTGACGGCGAATACCACGCCGCCGAACATCACGACGAAGCCAAAGACGCTGAGAATCGGGAAGCTACCGATCATCGTGGCCCGAAAAGCCACACCCGAGACCAGCATCCCCAAGCCGATGACGAACAGCGCGACACCCTGCAGGCGCCGCCGCGCGGTCGGAGCGCGCAACCCGCCGCCGCGGACACTCGACGCGAATTTCGGGTCTTCGGCGTAGAGAGCGCTCTCGATCTGATCGAGCATCCGCTGCTCATGATCGGAGAGTGGCATCCGTCCCTCCTTGCCGACAGGTTGACACGTAACTTATCGATAGCACACGGGTGCCCTTAGTGGGGGCATCTGACTCAAATGATACGAGCACATTCTGCGCCGTACCACCGGTTCGACGGCGATTCTATCTTTGATGCGCTCCGGCGACGAGGCGGATCGCAACGGTGCTGCGCGACAACCGGCTTGCCGAACCGTCCCGGGCCGTCAACGCGTAGCCGCGGCCGCTGGTCGATCGAGATGCTCGGGTCTGATAATGACGGTGCAAGCACCGAGCCTGTGCGACCGGAGTGACCCGAATGAGGAGGACACCGCGAGTTGGCGATATTCCTCATCGATCTGCCACCGAACGATATGGAGCGCCGCCTCGGTGACGCCCTGGGCGTGTATGTCGACGCGATGCGGTATCCACGCGGCACCGAGAATCAGCGCGCCGCAATGTGGCTGGAGCACATCCGCCGACGCGGCTGGCAGGCGGTGGCCGCAGTAGAAGCAGCTGCCGCCGAGGAACTGGGCCCGGAACTAGGAGATGCACCGTTGCTGGGCGTGGCCTACGGCTATCCGGGGGCACCCGGTCAGTGGTGGCAGCAGCAGGTTGTCCTGGGCCTGCAACGCAGCGGCTCGCCGCCCCAGGCGATCGCGCAGCTGATGAACAGCTATTTCGAGTTGACCGAACTGCACATTCATCCCCGCGCGCAGGGCCGCGGTATCGGCGAAGCCCTGGCCCGTCGACTGTTGACCGGTCGTAGCGAAGATAACGTCCTGTTGTCCACCCCGGAAACGGCCGGCGTACCCAACCGCGCGTGGCGGCTGTACCGGCGGCTGGGCTTCACCGATGTGATCCGCCGCTACCACTTCGCCGGTGACCCCCGAGAGTTCGCCATCCTGGGTCGCGCGCTGCCTTTGTAAGGGATGTGCTAGGGATGTGTAACGGCGGGCGGCATCTGGCACGATGACCTGGTGCGCGTCAGCCCTCCCCCGCTCCCAGCCCGAGGTTTCACTGCTCGGCGGCGCCGCGTGCTGGCCATCGCGATGCTGTTGCTGATCGTGCCCTTGGCCACCGGATGCCTACGCGTCAGGGCGTCGCTCACCATCTCACCCGATGACCTGGTGTCCGGGGAGATCATCGCCGCAGCAAAGCCAAAGACCCCTAAAGATACTGGTCCTCAGCTCGACAGCAACTTGCCCTTCAGTCAGAAAGTCGCTGTCTCTAACTACGACAGCGACGGCTATGTGGGGTCACAGGCGGTCTTCTCCGATCTGACCTTCGCCGAACTGCCGCAACTGGCCAACATGAACTCCAACGCCGCCGGCGTTAATCTGTCGCTGCGCCGCAGCGGCAACGTGGTTGTTCTGGAAGGCCGGGCGGACCTGACCTCGGTGACCGATCCGGACGCCGACGTGGAGTTGACCATCGCCTTCCCCGGGGTGGTGACGTCCACCAACGGTGAGCGCGCCGACACGAACTCGGTGTCGTGGAAGCTCAAGCCCGGAGTGGTGAGCACGATGACCGCGCAAGCTCGCTACACCGACCCCAACACCCGCTCCTTCACCGGGGCGGGCATCTGGCTCGGCGTTGCGGCGTTGGCGGCAGCGGGCGTGGTGGGAGTGCTGGCGTGGCTCAGCCGTGACCGCTCCGAACCGCTCGCCGCGGATCGGGACCAGCCGCTGAGCTAGTACGGCTAGACCTGGGCAGGCGACCAGTAGTCGAGCATCTCCGCAAAGGTCGCAAAGGCCGGGCCGGAAACGCCGTACGTCGCCTCTAAATGGATGCTCACCGGAAAACCGAGGTCGGTGACGCCGTCCAGCACGCGTTTGTACAGGTCAACCAAGAGTCGGCGCTTCTGCTCGGGTTCGCTGGCGGCCAACCGCTTGACGAACGCCTGCTCATCAGCCACGGCCGCATTGCCCGGGTCCTGAATGAGCCAGTTGATGAGTCCAATCCGACTCTCCATCGCTGGCACGAATCCGAACGACAGCAGGATTTCCGGCCGGTGATCGGTGTTCTTGGCGAATTCCGTCAGAAAACCGACGATTGCGTCGGAGTACAACAGCTGGGTCATGCCATAGGTCGCGCCCTGATTGCACTTGAAATTGAGTCGGCCCTGCTCGCCCTCGCGCGTCGGAATCAAGATCACGCCGCGATTGGGGAGCAGTTCGCGATAGATCGACAAGGCGTCGGTCGGTGCGACGCCGGAACCCTCGCCGTCATTCATGGTGCGCGGTACTCCGACGAACACCACTCCCTGCATCCCGGCGGCGGACAGATCTGTCAGCCGCTGGCGCAGAGCCGGTTCGTCCATAAACGCGGTGACCTGCGTGCACAGGCCGTTGACTCCCGGCAACTCGGCTTTGATGGTCGACCAGAAGTCCAGCACGTCGAGCTTCGGCTCCATCGGGATGGGACGGTCGTCGTCCTCCGCGATCATCCCTGGAATCATCACGTGCCGAATGTGGCCATCCAGCCCAGATTGCGCTGAATACTGGACCACCTTGCGCGCATCTTCCAGTGCCCGCTCCCTACCATCGTCCACATTCGGTGGCACCAACTCGAGCGCGATGGTGTTCAGGGTCACCCGACTCCTCTTCCTTGATCGCAGGTTCCTCAATGGCAGGCCAGCCGGCCCAGTGCACTCTCCGGTCTCGAAGCAAGCATAGGAGCGTGGCGAATACACTTGTCGGGCCAGGGACAGGCCGAGGAGAAAGGGGCGCCGCGCTGAGCGTCGAAGCAGCGGCAACCATCGAGTTGACCGGCGCCATCACCGACCAACTTCGGCGGTATCTGCACGACCGCCGCGAGCGGGCGGCCTACATCGGTGGCGACTTCGATGGGCTGATCGCCGCGCTGCAGGATTTTGTACTCAGCGGCGGCAAACGGTTGCGGCCGGCCTTCGCGTATTGGGGCTGGCGCGCGGTCGACGTAGCGGAACCCGATCCTGATGTGCTGCTGTTGTTTTCCGCACTGGAACTGCTGCATGCCTGCGCACTGGTGCACGACGATGTCATCGATTGCTCAGCCACCCGCCGCGGCAGGGCGACGGCGCACGTCCAGTTCGCCGCGCTGCACCGGGATCGGAGCTGGAACGGTCCGCCCGACGACTTCGGCATATCGGCGGCCATTCTCCTGGGCGACCTGGCGCTGTCCTGGGCTGACGACATCGTTTTCGCGGCCGACCTGTCCCGCGACGCCCGACAGCGGGTCCAGCCGGTGTGGGCCGACATCCGCACCGAGGTGATGGCGGGCCAATATCTCGATATCGTCGCCGAGGCCAGCGCGGCGGAGTCGATTGCTTCGGCGATGAACGTCGACATGTTCAAGACCGCCTGCTACACCGTCACGCGACCGCTCCAGCTGGGGGCCGCCGCCGCCGCTGACCGACCCGACGTCCAGGCCGCATTCGGTCAGTTCGGGGCCGACCTTGGCGTTGCCTTCCAGCTACGTGACGACGTGCTTGGCGTGTTCGGCGACCCCGGGGTGACGGGCAAGCCGTCCGGTGACGACCTTAGATCCGGCAAACGAACCGTACTGCTGGCCGAGGCGGTGGCACTGGCGGATAAGTCAGATCCCTTGGCGGCCAACCTGCTGCGCACCTCGATCGGCACCGCGCTGACCGACGCGCAGGTCGGCAAACTGCGCGACGTCATCGAAGCGGTGGGCGCCCTGTCCGCGGCCGAGCAACGCATCGACACGCTGAGCCGGCGGGCGCTGGCCACGCTGGCGGCCGCCCCCATCAACGCGGCGGCCAAGGCGGGGTTGTCCGAACTGGCCAATGTCGCCACGAATCGGTCGGCATGAACTTATGACAAAATCTTTTATTTCCCAACACTTTTCACGCATAATCGCGTTCGTCGCCGCGCCGGAGTCCGGGCCGGCCAAACTGGGTTTCCTGGGCTCGGTGCTGATCACCACGGGCGGCCTGGGAGCGGGCAGCACCCGCCAGCACGACCCGCTGCTGGAGTCGATTCACATGTCCTGGCTGCGGTACGGCCACGGGCTGGTGCTGTCCTCGATTCTGTTGTGGGTGGGCGTGGGTCTGATGGTGATCGCATGGCTGGGACTGGGCAGACGTCTGCTGGCCGGCAATGTCAGCGAGTTCGTGATGAGGGCCACCACCGGATTCTGGTTGGCCCCGTTGCTGCTGTCAGTGCCCATCTTCAGCCGGGACACCTACTCGTACCTGGCCCAGGGCGCACTTCTGCGCGACGGCCTGGATCCGTATGCCGTTGGCCCGGTCGGCAATCCGAATTCGTTGCTGGACGACGTAAGTCCCATCTGGACGATCACCACAGCGCCCTATGGTCCGGCGTTCATTCTGGTTGCGAAGTTCGTTACGACGATCGTCGGCAACAACGTGGTGGCCGGGACCATGCTGCTGCGGTTGTGCATGCTGCCGGGACTGGCACTACTGATCTGGGCCGCTCCCCGACTGGCCCGCCACGTCGGCGCAAACGGCTCGATTGCGTTGTGGATCTGCGTTCTCAACCCATTGGTGCTCATCCACCTGATGGGCGGGGTGCACAACGAGATGCTGATGGTGGGGTTGATGGCCGCCGGTATCGCGCTGACGCTGCAGAGCCGTCATGTCCTGGGTGTCGCGCTGATCGCGGTCGCGATCGCGGTCAAAGCCACGGCAGGAATCGCGCTGCCGTTCATGGTCTGGGTATGGATGCGCCATCTGCACGCCAACCGGGGCTACCGGGCCCCCCAAGCGTTCCTGCTGGCCACGGCGATATCGCTGGTGATCTTTGCCGCGGTCTTCGGGATACTGACCGCGGTGGCCGGTGTCGGCCTGGGTTGGCTGGCCGCGCTGGCGGGCTCGGTCAAGATCATCAACGCGCTGAGCCTGCCGACCCTGGCGGCGAACCTGATCCACGCCCTGGGCAGCGGATTCTTCCCGGTCAGCTTCTATCCGGTGCTGCGAGTCACCCGCTACATCGGAATCGCGATCATTGCGGTGTCGCTGCCCCTGTTGTGGTGGCGGTTCCGGCGCGACGACCGGGACGCATTGAGCGGGATCGCGTGGTCGATGTTGATCGTGGTGCTGTTCGCCCCCGCCGCCCTGCCGTGGTACTACTCCTGGGTGCTGGCGGTGATTGCCCCGTTGACGCAGTCACGGCGGGCGTTGGCGGCCATCGCCGGGTTCTCGACATGGGTGATGGTGATTTTCAGTCCCGATGGATCGCAGGGCACGTATTCGTGGCTGCATTTATCGCTGGCCACCGCATGCGGACTCCTCGCCTGGTACGTCCTGCACCGGGTCCCGGACGCCCGCGCCGAAGAGACTTCTGCGGAAACGGAAGCGCAAGCCGCGGCTTAATACGCCATGGCTTGTGCTCGGCGCACGACCTCCCGGGCTTGGTGGGCGTGCAGCGCATCGACGGGACGCGCGTTGTCGATGGCATTGCGATCGCCATCGCGGGTGATCGTCAAGGATGGGTCCGGGGTGAACAGCCAGCGCACAATCTCGGTCTCGTGATAGCCGCCGTCGTGCAGGATCGTCAACAATCCCGGCAGGCTTTTGACCACCTCACCGGAATTGCTGAAGAAGACCTGTGGCACCACGATGCCACCGGCGCGTCGCACCGCGAGCAGGTGACCCTCGCGCAACTGCTGCGCAACCTTGCTGACCGGAACACCGAGTAACTCAGCGACCCGGGATAAGTCGTAGGTCGGCTCGTCGGGATCCAAGACGTCGTCGCCGGCCGGAATACTGCCCACGGCGCAAGTCTATGCCCTGACGCGCGGCGGAGTCCGCGAAATCGCGGCTACCACACCTACGATGGCCCGGTGAGCACGATGGACGGCGCGCTGCTGGATGGCCGCTATCTCGTGCAGGCCAAAATCGCCAGCGGCGGGACATCGACGGTCTACCGAGGCCTCGACGTCCGGCTCGACCGGCCTGTCGCACTGAAAGTGATGGATTCCCGCTACGCCGGCGACAACCAATTCCTGACCCGCTTCCAGCTCGAAGCCCGCACCGTCGCCCGGCTGAAGCACCCCGGCCTGGTCGCCGTCTATGACCAGGGCTTGGACGGCAGGCATCCGTTTCTGGTGATGGAACTCATCGAGGGCGGCACCCTGCGCGAGCTGCTGACCGAACGCGGCCCGATGCCGCCGCATGCCGCGGTGGCGGTGCTTCGCCCGGTACTGGGCGGGCTGGCCGTCGCACACCGGGCCGGCCTGGTGCATCGCGACGTCAAGCCGGAGAACGTGCTGATTTCGGAAGACGGCGACGTGAAAATCGCCGATTTCGGGCTGGTACGCGCGGTCGCCGCGGCCGGAATAACCTCAACCAGCGTCATTCTGGGCACCGCCGCTTACCTTTCCCCCGAGCAGGTTCGCGACGGCTATGCCGGTCCCCACAGCGATGTCTACTCAACCGGAATCCTCACCTATGAGCTGTTGACCGGGCGCGCGCCGTTCACCGGCGACTCGGCGCTCTCGATCGCCTACCAACGGCTGGACCACGACGTACCGCCGGCCAGCGCCGTGATCGGTGGGGTGCCGCCGCAGTTGGACGGATTCGTGGCACGCGCAACCGCTCGTGACCCCGCCGATCGATACGCCGACGCGATCGAGATGGCCACAGCGCTGGACGTGATCGCCAAGGAATTGGGGTTGCCGGACTTCCGGGTACCGACGCCGAGTAACTCCGCGCAACACCGATCGGCGGAGTTGCGCCACAGCCAGCTGAGTGAGCGCCCGGTTCACCACCCCACGCGGCAGTTGACCCGGGGACCCGGCGACTGGTCCGATCCAGCGCGCCGCGCTGCCCCCGAAGCCGAACCCGACGACCCCGACCACCCTGAATACGACGCAGTCTCAGGCGAATTCGCGGGCATCCCGATCACCGATTTCATTTGGGAGCGATCTCACGCCCGGCGGATGGTGCTGGTTTGGGTGGCGCTCGTGCTGGCCGTCACCGGGCTGGCGGCAACCGTGGGATGGACGATCGGAAGCAACCTCACCGGCCTGCTGTAACGAGGGCCCGCGAGATCTAGTCGCGCAGCATCTCCGCGACCAGGAACGCCAACTCCAGCGACTGCTGTGTGTTCAGCCGCGGATCGCACGCCGTCTCGTAGCGACCGGCCAGGTCGGTATCGGAAATGTCTTGTGCGCCACCGAGACACTCGGTGACGTTCTCGCCGGTGATCTCGACGTGGATACCACCCGGGTGGGTGCCCAGCGCGCGGTGCACCTCGAAGAAGCCCTGCACCTCATCGACGATGCGGTCGAAGTGCCGGGTCTTGTAGCCGGTGGACGACTCGTGGGTGTTGCCGTGCATCGGGTCGCATTGCCAAATCACCTGGTGACCGGTGGCCTGGACCTTCTCGATGATCGGCGGCAACACGTCGCGCACTTTGTTGTTGCCCAGCCTGCTCACCAAAGTCAGCCGGCCAGCCTTGTTGTGCGGATCAAGCCGCTCGACGTATTCGACGGCCAGCTCGGGTGTCATCGTAGGACCGATTTTCACGCCGATCGGGTTGGCGATCACCTCGGCGAACGCGATGTGTGCGCCGTCAAGCTGGCGGGTCCGCTCACCGATCCACACGGTGTGCGCCGACAGGTCATACAGTTGCGGATCACCGTCTTCTTCAGTGGACAGCCGCAACATGGACCGTTCGTAGTCGAGCACCAAAGCCTCATGGCTGGCGTAGATTTCGGCGGTTTGCAGGTTGCGGTCGGCTACCCCGCAGGCGCTCATGAAGCGCAGCGCGCGGTCGATCTCGATGGCCAGCGCCTCATAGCGGGCACCCGCCGGGGAGGTTCGGACGAATTCCCGGTTCCAGTCGTGCACCCCGTGCAGCGACGCCAGGCCCGACGACGTGAGCGCGCGCATCAGGTTCATCGCCGCGCTGGCGTTGGCGTACGCACGCACCAGCCGCGACGGGTCGTGCTCGCGCACCGCGGCGTCCGGGGCGAAGCCGTTGATCATGTCACCGCGGTAGGACCGCAGCCCCAGCGCGTCAATGTCCGCGGACCGCGGCTTGGCGTACTGGCCGGCGATCCGGGCCACTTTGACCACCGGCAGGCTGGCGCCGTAAGTCAGCACCACCGCCATCTGCAGCAAGGTGCGGACGTTGCCCCGGATGTGCGGTTCGGTGTTGTCGGTAAAGGTCTCCGCGCAGTCACCGCCCTGCAGCAGGAACGCTTCGCCCCTGGCGACCTGGGCCAGCTGGTCCTGCAGCCGGACGATCTCGGACGGCACCGTCACCGGCGGCACACTTTCCAAGACCTTGCGCATCTCCGCAGCCTGATCGGCGGGCCAGCTGGGTTGCTGAGCGGCCGGCTTGGCCAGTGCGGCGTCCAGCCGGGCCCGCAGGTCAGAAGGCAGTGGCGGCAGCGACGGCAGCTGGTCGATCGGGATGTCGACGGTCCAGTTCATCGGTCTATCGTAACTGGGGCGTGTCAGCTGCTGATCAGGGCGAACGCCGCCACCAACTCACCCGGGCTCGCCGTCCGACGTGATTATCCGGAAGCGACGCAGCTGATCACGAGCGTCCACCAGCGCATCGTGGACGTCGCGCGGCCGCGGCGGCATCCGGGGTGATCCGCGGTCTTCCCACAGCTGCCGCAATTCCCGGGTGAAACGGGGTATCGCTTGCGGCAGGCCGGGCATCGCGCCCCACAACTGACACAGGGCGACGTGGTCGTAGGCGCCCACCCATGCCCACAGCTCGATCGGATCAGCGCCGCCAGTGGAGACACCGAAGAACTCCTCCAGATCTGTACGGATCTGGCGGCGCGAGCGCCACAGTTGCGAGGCCGGGGGCGGCAGTTTCGGCAGCACGTTGGCGCGCACCCAACTGCCGGCGCGCTCGGGATCGAATTCGGTGGACACGGCGTAGTACTCACGGCCATCCTCGGCGGCCACCCCGATGGAGATCAGCTCGATGGTGCGGCCGTCCTCGATGAACTCGGTGTCGTAGAAGTACCGCACTGAGGCAGCCTAACCACGGACCAGGAGGCTCTCCGTTCCTTCGGGCGCCGCGCTGTTCGCGGCGGGCGCGCACCGGGCAACGATTACGCTTGTCTGCGAGATGACTAAATGGCGGGCGCCCGGTATGGGCAGTCGACCCGGGCGGGTGTTGTTGTGGTGCTTGCTTTGGCTGGTCGCAGCCGCGGCGCTGGGCTGGGCGGCCTGGCACTTATTCGGGCATACGCCGTACCGCATCGATATCGACGTCTATCAGATGGGCGGTCAGGCTTGGCTGGACGGACGTCCGCTGTATCACGGAGACGTGTCGTTCCACACACCCCTCGGGCTGGACCTGCCGTTCACCTATCCCCCGCTCGCGGCCATCGCGTTCAGCCCGTTCGCCTGGTTGCACATGCCAGCGGCCAGCATTGCGATCACGCTGATAACGCTGGTGCTGCTGATTGTGTCGATGGCGATCGTGCTGACTCGCCTCGACGTGTGGAACACCCCGCGGGTGCTGCCCGGACCGGCCTGGTTGGGCCGCTTGTGGCTGTCGGTGCTCACCGTGGCCGCGGCGACGGTCTGGCTGGAACCCATCAAAGCGAACTTTGCCTTCGGCCAGATCAACGCGGTGCTGATGACCCTGGTGATCGCCGACTGCGTGCCGCGCCGCACACCCTGGCCGCGCGGGCTGCTGCTGGGCCTGGGGATCGCGCTGAAACTGACCCCGGCGGTGTTTCTGCTCTATTTCCTCCTGCGTCGCGACAATCGCGCGACGCTGACCGCGCTGGCGTCTTTCGCGGCCGCAACGCTGGTCGGTTTCGCGCTGGCGTGGAGCGACTCGTGGGAGTACTGGACGCACACATTGCTACACACCGACCGGATTGGAACCGTGTCGTTGAACACCGACCAGAACATCGCGGGCGCGCTGGCCCGGACCGTGCTTGGCGAGCACGAACGCCGCATGCTTTGGCTGGCGGCCTGCCTCCTGGTGCTTGCGGTGACCATCTGGGCAATGCGGCGCGTGCTGCGGGCCGGCGAACCGACGCTCGCGGTCATCTGCGTAGCGCTGTTCGGCTTGGTGGTGTCGCCGGTGTCGTGGTCACACCACTGGGTGTGGATGCTGCCGGCGGTTCTGGTTACCGGGATATTGGGCTGGCAGCGCCGCAACCCCGCGCTGGCCGCGATAAGCGCCGCCGGGATAGCGCTGATGAGGTGGACACCCATCGAACTGCTGCCCGAGCATCACGAGGCAACCGCGGTCTGGTGGCGCCAACTCGCCGGGATGTCTTACGTGTGGTGGGCGCTGGCGGTCATCATCACGGCTGGGCTTACCGTCACGTCGCGCGCTAAGTCGCACGACTCGACAGCGCCCGAGCGCGCTCCGGTGCCAGCGGTCTAACTGACTGCAGTCTCGGGGATCCGCGCCGCCGCACCGCTCGACTCGCCGTTACCGCGTTCCTTGACGGTGGCCGCGTAGATGTCCACGTACTCCTGGCCGGAGAGTTCCATCAGCTCGTAGATCACCTCGTCGGTGACGGCCCGTTCGATGAAGCGATTACCGGCCATGCCCTCGAATCGGGAGAAGTCCATCGGCTTGCCGAAGCGGACGGTGACCCGCCCGAAGCGCAACATTGAGGTGCCCGGCGGATTCACCACATTGGTACCGATCATCGCCACCGGGATCACCGGAACGCCGGCCTCTAGAGCCAGCCGGCCCAGCCCGGTCTTCCCCTTGTACAGCCTGCCGTCGGGCGAGCGGGTGCCCTCGGGATACATGCCCAGCAATTTGCCGGCGCCCAGCACCCGCCCCGCGGTGTCCAGCGCGGCCTGAGCGGCGTCAGAGTCGTTGCGGTCGATCGGCACCTGGCCGACGGCGGTGAAGAACCAGCGACTCAGCCAACCCTTGAACCCGGTGCCGGTGAAATATTCGGACTTCGCCAGGAAAGTGATGCGGCGCCGCACCACCAACGGCAGGAAGAAACTGTCCATCACGGCCAGGTGGTTACTGGCCAGGATCACCGGCCCGGAACTCGGAACATATTCCAGGCCTTCGACTTTCGGCCGGCCGATGACAGTCAGCAGCGGACCGAGTAATACGTACTTGAGTAGCCAGTACCACATGGGGCCCCCTCTCGTCCGCTCCGATGCCTTCTGTGCCCAACTGTACCCATGTGTGACGGAAGGGACCACCTTAGCGTCGGCGGGTCACTCTTCGACCGTGACGGGGATGGGCTGATACCGAGCCTTCCCAGGACCTGGCGGGTCGGGCGGGTCTGGCGGCCCGTCCGGCGGCGGTTTGGTGGATCGGTCGATGTCGCTTACGTCGCTGATGATGGCACGGATGACCTCCAGCAGCCCGATGCTGTGGTCGGCGATGATCGTCAGCAACGGGTGCTGATCGCCGGTTGCCAGTGCGGCCAGCGCACAGACAGGACACCACACCTGCTGACATTTGCCGGTCCCGACACCGTCACCCCCGGTCATCGCGGCGGCCGCGCGTACCGCCGGGTCGATTCCGTCCAGAATGCTCTGGGCCAGCCTCCGCAGCTCGGGACCAATATCGGGGTGAGCCCCACTCACGTCGGCCACACCTCCGGATCTGGTCGAAAACGAATTGTCAGCTCACCGCCCCGCAGATGTGCGTCCAAGACGATGCACCGCCGCAGTACCGACGCCAACCGAACCCTGCGCCGCAAGCCGCCGGCACTCACGATCAGGTCGTCGTCGACTCGGCCCAGTGTCAGCGCCGCAGGATCGAGCTGGGGCAACGCTAGCCGCAGTCGGTAGACCGACTCCAGCCCCGAGCCCGATTCCAGATCCACAATAGGGCGCAGCGGCCCAGGTGGCGCCGTTCCGAGCCGAAGGCGCGCACTCTCGAGCAGGCCTGCCAGCGCTTTGGGGCCGATCGGCTCGCCGGATAAGTGCGGAGTCAGCACCAGCGCAACGTCGCCGATGGCGGCGTCGAGTTCGTCGAGCACAGCGCGCTGCCCGGAAATGCGTTCGGCATACCAGAAGAATGCCGGGTGTTCAGGCAGGTTCCGGTACTCGTAGGACTCGTCTTCGGCCAGAACCTGGTTGACGATCAGTTCCTCGACCGTCACCCCCATCAGCGCCAGGGCACCCAGCGTCCGGACCGCCTCGGCCGCGACCACCCGCTCGGGGGTCAGCACCAGGTGCGCGCTGACCAGCTCACCATCGGTCAGCAACGCACTGAGCCGGTCAACACCGGCACTGATGCGCTCGAGCAGTTCCACCACCGCGGCGGACCGGGCGTCATCGGCGCCGGCATTGAGCCGGCGATGACGCGGCCAGGCGCGCTCCACATACAGCGCGAAGGTGGCGGGCAGTGTCAACATTCGCAGCGCGTCCGCCGTCGAAGCGCAGTCGACGACGATGCGATCCCAGCGGCCGCCCGCGGCGAGCTCGCCGACCTTGTACAGCCCGAGCACCTCCTGGATCCCAGGCAATGCTGAGAGTTCCTCCGGGGCAATGCTGCTCAACTCGGATTCGGGAAACCGCCGATCCAGGGTTTCGACCACCTCATGCCACCGGGCCTCGAGCAGCGCCAGGGTGTCTAGCGCCAACGCGTCGAGGAAGCCGCCGTTGGACTCGGCCTGCCCGGTATCGAGGTCGGTGAACACCCGGACCGGTTCGCCCTGGCCGCTCGGCGGGACCGGGACGCCAAGCACGTCAGCCAGCGAATGCGCCTGGTCGGTGGACACCACCAGCACCCGACGTCCTTCACTCGCGTCGCAGACGGCGGTGGCGGACGCCAGGGTGGATTTCCCTACCCCGCCTTTGCCGACGAAAAGACTGATCCGGGCCGGGGTGGGCGCCACGAAGTCACTGGATTCACTCAGCCCTCGACCCGTTTCTTCAGGTCCTTCAATGCGGTATCGGTCAATCTGCGCTCGGCTTTGCGTTTGAGCAATCCGATCATCGGCACGGCAAGATCGACAGCGAGCTCGTAAGTAACCTCGGTGCCAGACCCCTTGGCCGCCAACCGATATGTGCCGTCGAGCGAGCGTAGTAACGAGCTGGACACCAGAGTCCAGCTGAGCGACCGGCCATTTTTCGGCCACACGTAGGTCATCACCAAAGTGTCTTTGATGACGCCGGCATCCATGACGAATCGCACGACTTTGGGGTAGCCGTCAGCGCCGCGCTCTTGTACTTCGGCTTCCTTGTACTCCGATATCCACTCCGGGTACGAATCGATATCGGCGATCACTTCCAGCACCGTGCCCGGATCCGCTTCGATGTAGATCGTCTGCGACGTCTTCTCCGCCACCAGGCTGCTTCCCTCTCTCCCGCACGCGGGTCTACCCCAGGCTAGCGAAACCTTGACCCGGCTAAACTACCGGAGAGACCCCGACCGGGCGTGACCGTTCCAGTGTCGCCTTGACCTCAAAGGCCATATTTTTGCCTGCCACCCGGCGGCGGTGCGTCATTTTCGCCAAGTTCAGCTTTGCCAGCTGCCAGGCTGGGATTCCGGTCGGTTCCGCGTGCAGGAAATAGTGCAGCACAACCCCGTCCAGCCCGTCCATCATCGGCTCCAGCCAGACTTCCATGGTCCCGGTCAGCACGCCGGTAACCGTCCACCTGATTCCTTTTTCAGCACGATCCTCGACGACCTGCAGGTGCAGATCCGGCCACCACCGGCGCCAACTGGAACGATCGGCGACCGCAGCGCCGACCCGTGCGGCATCGGCCGCGACAAATGTCTCGTCCGCGATCTGGATGCTGTTCATCGGCTCAAGCTTCACACACCAATCCACCGCAACCGCCGTGAGGCCCGACCGACCGCCTCCATGCTGGGGGAATCTTCGGATTACGCTGGATGACGGCAAGCCAGCGCAGATAAATAGCAAGCAACGTCATCAGGACAACGAGGTCAAAGAGTGCGTGAGTACAGTGTCCCGGCCCGCTTTTCCGTCGGCGAGCGCGACAATATCGCGGCCGCGGTCTTTGAGTATGAGCGCGACGATCCCAGCCATGTGATATTCCTGCGTCAGATCGACGGCGTCTGGACTGATGTCACATGCGCCGAGGCGGCCGAGCAGATCCGTTCGGCGGCAATGGGTTTGATCTCACTGGGCGTGCAGGCCGGCGATCGGGTATCGATCTTTTCGGCCACCCGTTACGAGTGGGCGATCCTCGACTTCGCGATCCTGTCCGTGGGCGCCGTCACCGTACCGATCTACGAGACGTCGTCGGCCGAGCAGGTGCGCTGGGTGCTGCAGGACTCAGCGGCCGTGCTGGCGTTCGCCGAAACCGATGCGCACGCCGCGATGGTCACCGAGCTCACCGGCGAACTGCCCGCCCTTCGCCGGGTCCTGCACATCGACGGTGCGGGCCCAAAAGCGCTCGACCAGCTGGCCGAGGCCGGCGCCTCGGTGGACCCGGCCGAGCTGACCGTGCGGCTCGGCGCGCTGCGCGCCGAGAACCCGGCGACGCTCATCTACACCTCGGGCACCACCGGACGGCCTAAAGGCTGCCAACTCAGCCACTCCAACGTGCTGCATGAGATCCGGGGCACCCAGGAGTGCCTCCCGACGCTGCTGGAGAAAGGCCAGCGGCTGCTGGTCTTCCTGCCCCTTGCCCATGTGTTGGCCCGGGCTCTCACTCTGTCCGCATTCACCAGCAAAATGACCGTCGGATTCACCAGCGACATCAAAAATCTGGTGCCGATGCTCGCGGTGTTCAAACCAAACGTCGTAGTTTCGGTGCCCCGGGTGTTCGAGAAGGTGTACAACACCGCCGAGCAGAACGCCGCCAGCGACGGCAAGGGGCAGATCTTCAAGATTGCCGCGCAGACCGCGGTCGACTGGAGCCGGGCCCACGACGATGGCAAGCCGGGTTTGGTGCTGCGCGCCAAGCATGCGGTCTTCGACCGGCTGGTCTACCACAAGCTGCGCACGGCTTTGGGTGGCGACTGCCACGCGGCCGTCTCCGGTGGCGCACCGCTGGGGGCGCGGCTCGGCCACTTTTACCGCGGAGTGGGCCTGACCATCTATGAGGGTTACGGCCTGACCGAGACCACCGCGGCAATCACGGTCAACCAGGTCCAGCCTGGTGGCCTGAAGGTCGGCACCGTCGGAAAGCTGGTGCCCGGCAACGCTCTGCGCGTCGCCGCGGACAAGGAATTGTTGGTGCGTGGCGGGGTGGTGTTCAGTGGTTACTGGCACAACGAGCAGGCCACCGAGGAGGCATTCGCCGACGGCTGGTTCAAGACCGGCGACCTGGGTGCGATCGACGAGGACGGCTTCCTGACCATCACCGGTCGCAAGAAAGAACTCATCGTCACCGCGGGCGGCAAGAACGTCGCGCCCGCCTTGCTGGAGGACCAGCTGCGGTCACACCCGCTGATCAGTCAGGCGTTGGTCGTCGGGGACGCCAAACCATTCATCGGCGCGTTGATCACCATCGATCCCGAGGCCTTCGTGGGCTGGAAGGAGCGCAACGGCAAGTCGGCCAACGCGTCGGTGGGCGATCTGGCCACCGACCCCGACTTGACCGCCGAGATAGAAACGGCCGTCAAGCAAGCCAACCTGACCGTGTCGCACGCCGAGTCGATCCGCAAATTCCGCATCCTGCCGGTCGACTTCACCGAGGACACCGGTGAACTGACCCCGACGCTGAAGGTCAAGCGCAACGTGGTGGCCGAGAAGTTCGCCTCCGATATCGAAGCGATCTACGACAAGGACTAGCAGCCGCGCAGCAGCTCCGCCAGCCGGACGGCCAGCGTGTCCCAGCGCCAGTGGGCGGTCACCCAGTCGCGACCGGCCGCGCCCATCGCGGCGGCCCGGTCGCGATCGTTCAGCAATTCGGTGACCGCGTCGGCAACCTTGTCCACCGCGTTGCCATCGATAACTAGCCCAGTCTCGTTGTGCTGCACTGCTTCTGGAGCCCCGCCCGATTCGCCGGCAATCACCGGCACGCCGGTGGCCGAGGCCTCCAGGAATACGATGCCCAAGCCTTCGACATCCATGCCAGCACCCCGTGTGCGGCACGGCATCGCGAAGACATCGGCCAGCGCGTGGTGGCCCGGCAGCTCCGCGGCGGGTATGCCGCCGGCGAAGGTCACGTGATCGGCCACTCCGCACTCCTGGGCCATCTTGCGCAGCGTCTTCAAGTAGGGACCGCCGCCGACGATCAGCAGCGCGGCCCCATCGACCCGCTGCCGGATCGACGGCAACGCCTTGATCAGCATGTCCTGGCCCTTGCGCGGCACCAGCCGCGACAGGCACACCACGGTGGGCCGCTCGCCCAGCCGGTAGCGGGCGCGCAGCTCGGCGCGGGCGGCCGGATCCGGCCGGAACCGGTCGGTGTCCACCCCGGGGGGCAGGTATTCCAGAGCTGCCGACGGCCCGAAGGCCGACGCGAAGCGCGACCGGGTGTAGCGACTGACGAACGTGACGACGTCGGTGTCCTCGCCAATGCGACGCAGTACCGACCGGGCCACCGGAAGCATCGACCAGCCGACTTCGTGGCCGTGCGTGCTCGCCAGAACCCGGGCCGCCCCGGCCTGGCGGGCGCGCTGGGCCAGCAGTGCCAATGGTGCGGCCGCGCCAAACCAGACGGTGTCGATGCCGTGGTCGCCGACCAACCGGCGCATCCGGGCATCGACCGCCGGGCCCGGCAACATCAGCGTGGTCGGGTGGCGCACCACCTGATAGCCGGCGACACGAGCCGAGTCATCGAAGGCGTCGGCGCCCCTCCACCGCGGTGCGTACACGATGACCGAATGCGACCCGGTATCAACCAGCCGGCCGACGAACTCTCCCAGGTAGGACTGGATGCCGCCAGGTCTGGGAGGAAAGTCGTTGGTTACCAGCAGGACCCGGCTCACGTGCGTCAGGCTAATGCACACCGCCTAGCGGCCTAACGCAGCATCCATTGCTTCCAGCCCGCCAGCACGCCCGCATAGTCGGTGCCGAGCACGTCGCGGACGGCCGTCATCACGTCGGTGTGGCCGACACCGCAAGCGGCCAGATACAGCGCGCGCAACTTCGCGGTCCCGTAACTATCGGCGACGAAGCGCGCGAACCACCAAGCCCGGTCGTAAGCCAGCGAGCGCTGCGGCCCGGGTGTGTCAAGCTCGATGTCCGACGGCAGGGTCAGTGCGATGGACAGCGCATCGGCGGGCACCGCCGTCGGTGGGCGCGCAACGAAATCGGCTACGCCCTCGGTCAGCCAGTGCGGCGCGTCCGGTGCGGTGTCGACGCGCGCGGCGTAATGGAAAAGCTCGTGGGTCAGCACGATCCGGAATGCGGGCTCGCTCATGTCGACCGCTCCCGGCGCGAAAACGATCCGTTGGCCATACGCGATCCGATGCGCGGCATCGACACTGTCGAACACGGTGACCGCCGCGACATCAGCCCACTGTGCTGCCGGGCCACCGCCGGCGGCTACGCGAAACTGTTCAGCCGTGCCGGCGGCCAGCACCGAGATGTCGCGCGACCAATCATGTCCCCAGAAAGCTTCCACCTTGTCGATCGCGGCACCGATGTTCGACGCGACGCGCGACAGCAATGCGTCAGTGGCTGGGCCACCGAGCAATCGCACGAAGCGGTCGCCGACGACCAACGGGGGCGCCCCCGCACTCACCTGGCGACGAGCGGGCGCGATCAGCTGGGCGGGCCTTGCGGAATCGTCGTGTCGCAGATTGAACGGCACAGCGGCGGCGGCCGTCAATTCAACGACAAAAACCCACCCCAGCAGCAGCGGAACCCAGCGGCGTGGGCGGCCGGTCCGCCCCGCGCCGCGGCGTTTAGTACCGGCGGGCGTCGTAGATCGGGCCGGACGAGTTCATTGGCACCACCCGCACCGGCACCCCGTAGGTGGACGAGTGGATCATCATGCCGTCGCCGACGTAGAGGCCCGCGTGCGATGCGTCCGAGTAGAAGGTCAGCACGTCACCGGGCTGCAGGTCCGACAGTGCCACCGGCTGACCGCCCTGGGCCAGCGCCTGGCTGGAGTGCGGCAGCGCGACACCGGCCCCTTGTTGGAAGGCCCACATCACCAATCCGGAGCAGTCGAACCCGCCGGGTGCGGCGCCGCCCCACACGTAAGACGAGCCGACCTGAGTCAGGGCCGCCTGCACAACGCTCGCGCGGTCACCGCTGCCACCGGGCGGGGGTGCCGGGAAGAATCCGGGCAGCCCGCCGGGCTGTGGCCCATCACCGGGTGCCGGCGATGTACCGGGCGGCAATGCGTCCGGCGCCGGAACTCCCGCCGGGACCGGTCCGGGCTCGGCGAGGGCGGTGCGTTGTCCGGGCGACAACGAAACGTACTGCGACTTGACCACGGCGATCTGCACCTGCAACTGGCTCTGCTTGGACTGCAGGCTGGACCGTACCGCGGCCGCCTGATCGGCCGCGCTCTTTGCTTCGGCGGCCGACTTTGCCGATGCTTCCTCAGCCTGGACGGCTTGCGCTCCGGCGGACCGGAAACTCGCCATCTGCATGGACATTTGACGCGCCATCACCCGTTGCACAGCCATGTTGTCGATCAGCTGCTGCGGTGAGTCCGCGATCAGCATGGCGTCCATGCCATCAACGCGCCCACCCATATACGTCGCGGCGGCGAGCTTGTTGACCGCGGTCTGGAAGGTGCCCAGGCGATCCTGCGCCGCCTGAACGGCAGCCTGGTCGTCCGAGTGCTTTTTGTCCGCGGCCTGCTGGACCGCCAGCTTTCCGTTCAGGTCGAGTTGCGCACTGTGCATCGCCTCGGTGGTCTGCTCGGCCTGCCGCGAAAGCTCGTTGAGTTTGGCCAATGCGTCCTCAGCCGGGTCGGCCGGCGCACTGGCGGCGAAACCACCGGCGAGCACCATGAAGCCCGCGAGCATCCCGATGACAGAACGTGTGGCGAAACGGGTCACGGGATGCCTAGCGGGGAGCCTCAAAGTATCTCTTCCTTAAAACTGCATCGACGTTCGCCGGGGTTTAGGTCTCAAACAGGTTACGAAACGATATCGCCGTTTGTCCAAATGAGGCCGTTAAGAAAATGGATAGATTTCTGTCATAACTATGTGAATGATGGCGGCGCCAACCATTGCTATTCAAGCAAATCCGACGCGCAGGGCCATCAAGCGACACCAGACCCGCGGCTCCGCCGGATCGGCACCAATCGCAACCTTGGCGCCAATCCGACCTCGGCGAGCACTTCCAGCGCGGCCCGTTCGTCCTGCAATAAGGTTTCCGGCACCCCGAGTAGGACGCTGACGACGCAGTCGCGGCATCCGGGACCGCGCACCGCGCAGTCGTCACAGTCGATAACCACGGGCTCGTCTGGTCGGGGCGCTAGGACGCCTTTGAGGTCGGGTCGGCGGTCGGGTCGGCGGTCGGGTCGGCCGTGTTGTGCCATCAGAATCGGTCCTCTCGGTGGCGCTCGGTCGCGCTCTTTTCCGAACGCTAACCGCAACCACCGACACGTTTGCCTTCAGAATTCTTTGCGACATGCCTACGCCTTCCCTGCGGCGTTGTCGGTGCCGGCGTTTAACGTCGCGGCCATGGGGGTGACCGGTGCGACTCAGCTGAGTTTCGCCGACCTGAAACCAGCCGACGGATCAAGCTGGGCGTCAACGGAGGAACTCCCGTTGCGCGAGATCACTTTTGTCGTCGTGGATCTGGAAACCACCGGCGGGCGCACCAGAAGCACCGACGGAACACGCCCCGACGCGATCACCGAGATCGGCGCCGTCAAAGTCTGCGGTGGTGTCGTGCTCGGCGAGTTCGGCACCTTGGTGGACCCGCAGCGCAGCATCCCGCCACAGATCGTGCAGCTCACCGGCATCACCACGGCAATGGTGTGTGACGCCCCGACAATCGACGCCGTGCTGCCGATGTTTTTGGAGTTCGCCGGCGACTCGGTGCTGGTCGCGCACAACGCGGGTTTCGACATCGGATTTCTGCGGGCGGCCACCGAGCGGTGCCGGCTGCCCTGGCCGCGACCGCAGGTGCTGTGCACGGTGCGGCTGGCCCGGCGGGTTTTAAGTCGCGAGGAAGCGCCCAGCGTGCGGCTGGCCGCGCTGGCGCGGCTGTTCGCCGTCACCACCCAGCCCACCCACCGCGCCCTTGACGATGCGCGCGCCACCGTCGACGTGTTGCACGCGCTCATCGAGCGGGTGGGCAACCAGGGCGTACACACCTATGCGGACCTGCGCGCCTACCTGCCCGACGTGACGCCGGCCCAGCGCCGCAAGCGGGTGCTGGTCGACGGCCTCCCCCGCCGCCCCGGCATCTACCTGTTCCGCGGCCCGTCGGGCGAGGTGCTCTACGTCGGCACAGCCGTCGACTTGCGGCGTCGCGCAAGCCAGTACTTCAACGGCACCGACCGGCGCGCCCGGATGACCGAGATGGTGGCGCTGGCCAGCGCGGTCGACCATGTGGAATGCGCGCATCCACTGGAGGCGGGCGTGCGCGAGCTGCGGATGCTGGCCGCGCATGCCCCGCCGTACAACCGCCGGTCGCGCTTCCCGCGGCGTTGGTGGTGGGTCGTGCTGACCGATGAGGCATTTCCACGGCTGTCTGTGGTGCGGGCGCCACGACACGACCGCGCCGTCGGCCCGTTTCAGTCCCGCGCCGAAGCCGCCGCGACGGCGGCTCTGCTGGCGCGCTGCACCGGGGTCCGAACATGTACGGCGCGGCTGGCGCGTTCGGCGCTGCACGGGCCGTCCTGCCCCGAGGTGGAGGTATCGCCTTGCCCGGCCGACCGTGATGTGACGGCCACCCAGTACGCGGCGGCGGTGGGACGGGCCGCGGATTTGATCGACGGCCGGGACAACAGCGCATTAGGCGCGGCCGTCGATCAGATCGCTGCGCTCGCCCAACGCCGCCACTACGAGAGCGCCGCGCGCCTGCGTGACCGCACCGCGGCCGCCGTGGAGGCACTGTGGCGTGGCCAGCGGCTGCGTGCTCTCGCGATGCTGCCGGAGCTCGTCGCCGCCGCCCCGGACGGCGCCGGCGGGTACCACCTGGTCGTCATCCGGCACGGCCAACTCGCCGCGGCAGGCAACGCCAGGCGCGGTGTGCCGCCGATGCCGGTGGTCGACGCCATTCACGCTGGCGCCCAGGCGATCCTGCCGGTGCCGGCGCCGCTCGGCGGCGCCCTGGTCGAAGAGACCGCGCTCATTGCGCGCTGGCTGGCCAACCCGGGAGTACGCATCGTCCGGGTCGCTGAGGGCGGCTGGGCATCTCCACTCGGTTCAGCCGGCGCCTGGGCCGGGTGGGCGGCCCTGGCACGGTCGGCGCGACTGGCCGGCGAGCAGGCGGCCCTGGCCTCAGACCTGCTGGCTGAACCGCACCCATCGCGCCAGCAGGTCTTCGGCCGCACCGGAATCGATGGCCGCGCCGGCACGCCGCAACCCGTCCTCCCACGCCGGCAACCATTCAGCGCGGCTGGATAGGCCGGCGTGGGCGACGATCGCGCCGGCGGCGTTGAGCACGACGGCGTCGCGAACGGGACCCTTGGCGCCGGCCAGCACCGCACGCGCCTCCGCCGCGTTGGCTTGCGCGTCGCCGCCAACCAGGTCGTCGAGGTCCGCGCGGGCGAAGCCGAATCCGGCGGGATCAAAAGTCAGCCTGTCCACGGTGCCGGCCTGCACTCGCCAGATCGTGCTCGTGGTGGTGGTGGTCAACTCGTCGAGCCCGTCGTCGCCGTGCACGACCAGCACGCTGGCCCGCCGCGCGGCAAACACCCCCGCCACCACCTCGGCGAGGTCGGCGAACGCGCAGCCAATCAACCCCGCCCGCGGCCGGGCCGGATTAGTCAGCGGCCCAAGGAGATTGAATACGGTGGGCACCCCGAGTTCACGACGCACCGCGGACGTTTGCCGGAAGGACGGATGAAAAAGCGGCGCGAAGCAGAACCCGATCCCGACTTCGGCAAGGCTGCGCGAGACCTGCTCGGGTCCGAGGTCGATGCGGACGCCGAGCGCCTCCAGCGTGTCCGCGCCACCCGCAAGTGACGACGACGCCCTATTGCCGTGTTTGACCACCGGCACGCCCGCGGCCGCAACCACGATCGCGGCCATGGTGGACAGGTTGACGGTGTTGACGCCGTCGCCACCGGTACCGACGATGTCGACGGTGTCTGCGGAGTCTCCCGGTGGGGGCATCTGCAGCGCGTGACTCAGCATGACGTCGGCCAGCTCGCTGACTTCGGCGGCGGTGGGGCCTTTCATCTTCATCGCCACCCCGAAGGCGGCGATCTGGGCCGGTGCCGCGGTGCCCGCCATGATCTGGTCCATGGCCCAGGCGGCCTGACCCCGCGCCAAGTCTCGCCGATCGGTCAAACGGCCCAGGACCTGTCGCCACGACGACGCCGGCGCGCCCGCGGAAGAAGCCTGAGATGACACAGCCACGCGCCGATGGTCCCACGCGGACCAACCGCTCCTAACCGTCGCCACCCGCACGCCGGAAACGACGCGAAACACCGAATTTGCGCCCCGGGTAGTGTTCGACAACTACAAAGCGTCATACTTGCGGATGTGACGAGCGCTGTAGGCACTTCGGGGACTGCAATCACGTCGCGAGTGCATTCGCTGAATCGGCCCAATATGGTCAGTGTTGGCACCATAGTGTGGCTTTCCAGCGAGCTGATGTTCTTTGCTGGGCTATTCGCGATGTATTTCACCGCGCGTGCGCAGGCCGGCGGGAAGTGGCCGCCGCCCCCCACTGAGCTGAATCTTTACCAGGCGGTGCCGGTGACGCTGGTGCTGATCGCGTCGTCGTTCACCTGCCAAATGGGTGTCTTCGCGGCCGAACGGGGCGACGTCTTCGGGCTGCGCCGCTGGTACGTGATCACCTTCCTGATGGGCTTGTTCTTCGTGCTCGGGCAGGGTTACGAGTACATGCACCTGGTGAGTCACGGCACCACGATCCCGGGCAGCGCCTACGGCAGCGTCTTCTATCTGGCCACCGGTTTCCACGGCCTACACGTCACCGGCGGACTGATCGCCTTCATTTTCCTGCTGGTCCGCACGGCGATGAGCAAATTCACCCCGGCGCAGGCCACGGCAAGCATCGTCGTCTCGTACTACTGGCATTTCGTCGACATCGTGTGGATCGCGCTGTTCACCGTGATCTATTTCATCCGATAGCTGGCGCAAGACGAACAGGAGTGCTCGGTTGAAGAAACTGAGGTTCACCCGATCCGGTGGCAATGGTGATCGGTCGCGTCGGCGCCTTCGCCGTCGACTGTCCGGCGGTCTGCTGCTGCTGATTGCGCTGACCGTTTCGGGTGGCGCGGCGGCGGTCCTCACACCCACGCCGCAGGTGGCCGTCGCCGACGAGAATTCCTCGGCGCAGCTGCGTACCGGGAAACAGCTTTTCGACACCTCCTGCGTGTCCTGCCACGGCGCCAACCTGCAGGGTGTGCCCGACCACGGACCGAGCCTGGTCGGCGTCGGCGAGGCGGCCGTCTACTTCCAGGTGTCCACCGGCAGGATGCCCGCGATGCGTGGTGAGGCCCAGGCGCCGCGCAAGGACCCGATCTTCGACGAGTCGCAGGTCGACGCCATCGGCGCCTTCGTGCAGGCCAACGGTGGTGGCCCCGTCGTGGCGCGCAACCCGGACGGCAGCATGCAGATGCAGTCGCTGCGCGGCGACGATGTGGCCCGCGGCGGCGACTTGTTCCGGCTCAACTGCGCCTCATGCCACAACTTCACCGGAAAGGGTGGCGCGCTTTCGTCCGGCAAGTTCGCGCCGGATCTGGGGGAAGCCAATGAGCAGCAAATCCTGACCGCGATGCTGACCGGCCCGCAGAACATGCCGAAGTTCTCCGACCACCAGCTTTCCTTCGAGGCCAAGAAGGACATCATCGGCTACGTGAAGACCGCCACCGAAGACCGCCAGCCGGGAGGTTACGGCCTCGGTGGCTTCGGACCCGCGCCCGAGGGCATGGCCATGTGGATCATCGGGATGGTCGCCGCCATCGGGCTGGCACTGTGGATTGGGGCACGAGCATGAGCGACGACGGGCACGTCGGAGGCGCAGGGCAGCCGGACGAGGCGGCGCTGGCCTCGATGTCGCAGGAGGAATTGCTCGAGCTCGGGGGCGAGATCGATGGCGTCAGGATCGCCTACAAAGAGCCCCGCTGGCCGGTGGAGGGCACCAAGGCCGAGAAGCGCGCGGAGCGCGGCGTGGCGCTGTGGCTGTTGCTGGGCGGTGCGTTCGGGCTGGCGCTGCTAGCGGTCTTCCTGTTCTGGCCGTGGGAGTACAAGCCCACGGGGGCCGACGGTAACTTCCTCTACTCCTTCACCACCCCGTTGTATGGGTTGACCTTCGGGATGTCCGTGCTGTCGATCGCGATCGGCGCGGTGTTGTTCCAGAAACGGTTTATCCCGGAGGAGATTTCGATCCAGGAACGGCACGACGGCGTATCGCGCGATATCGACCGCAAAACGGTCGTAGCAAACCTGACCGACGCCTTGGATGGTTCCACGATCAAACGCCGCAAGCTGATCGGGCTGTCCTTCGGCATCGGCATGGGCGCCTTCGGTCTCGGCACCCTGGTTGCGTTTGCCGGCGGCCTCATCAAAAACCCATGGAAGCCGGTCGTTCCCACCGCCGACGGCCTCAAGGCCGTGCTCTGGACGTCTGGATGGACCCCGCGGTATCACGGCGAGACGATCTATCTGGCACGGGCCACCGGTATGAGCGACTCGGCACCGTTCGTCAGGATGCGTCCGGAAGACATGGATGCCGGCGGGATGGAGACTGTCTTCCCGTGGCGGGAGTCCGACGGCGACGGCACCACGGTGGAATCACACGAGAAGCTGGCAGTGATCAAGATGGGCGTCCGTAACCCGGTGATGCTCATCCGCCTGCGGCCCACTGACATGCCGCGGGTGGTCAAACGCCAGGGTCAGGAAAGCTTCAACTTCGGCGAGTTCTTCGCCTTCACGAAGGTCTGCTCGCACCTGGGTTGCCCGTCATCGTTGTATGAGCAGCAGTCCTACCGAATCCTCTGCCCTTGTCACCAGTCGCAATTCGACGCATTGCATTTCGCCAAGCCGATATTTGGTCCGGCGGCCCGAGCGTTGGCACAACTGCCCATCACCATCGATAAAGACGGGTATCTGGTAGCAAACGGCGACTATATCGAGCCCGTCGGACCGGCATTTTGGGAGCGCACAACAACATGAGCCCGAAACTCAGTCCCCCGAAGATCGGTGATGTCCTGGCCCGACAAGGCGAGGACATCGACACGCGCTATCACCCGTCGGCGGCAGTACGCCGACAACTGAACAAGGTCTTCCCGACACACTGGTCGTTCCTGCTCGGCGAGATCGCGATGTACAGCTTCATCGTGCTGCTGCTCACCGGCGTCTGGCTGACGCTGTTCTTCGATCCGTCGATGACTGAGGTCACCTATCACGGCGTCTACCAGCCGTTGCGCGGGATCGAGATGTCACGGGCCTACGAATCGGCGCTTGACATCACTTTCGAGGTCCGGGGCGGCCTGTTCGTGCGCCAGGTCCACCACTGGGCGGCGCTGATGTTCGCCGCGGCCATCATGGTGCACCTGGCGCGCATCTTCTTCACCGGTGCGTTCCGGCGGCCCCGTGAGGCCAACTGGATCATCGGTGCACTGCTGCTGATCCTGTCCATGTTCGAGGGATACTTCGGCTACTCGCTGCCCGACGACCTGTTGTCGGGCACCGGCCTGCGGGCGGCGTTGGGGTCAATCACGCTGGGGATGCCGGTGATGGGCACCTGGCTGCATTGGGCGCTGTTTGGTGGCGACTTCCCCGGCGAAATCATCATCCCGCGCCTCTACGCCCTGCACATCCTGCTGCTGCCGGGGATCATCCTGGCACTGATCGGGATGCACCTCGCGTTCGTCTGGTTCCAGAAGCACACTCAGTTCCCCGGCCCGGGCCGAACCGAGCACAACGTCGTCGGCGTGCGCGTCATGCCGATCTTCGCGGTCAAGTCGGGCGCGTTTTTCGCGGCCATTGTCGGCGTGCTGGGCCTGATGGGCGGCCTGCTGCAGATCAACCCGATCTGGCAATTCGGCCCGTACAAACCCTCGCAGATATCGGCGGGTAGCCAGCCCGACTTCTACATGATGTGGCCCGACGGCCTGGCCCGGCTCTGGCCGGCGTGGGAGTTCTACTTCTTCCATCACACCATTCCCGCCTCGGTCTGGGTCGGGTTGCTGATGGGCCTGATTTTTGTCGTGCTCATCGTCTACCCCTTCCTGGAAAAGCGGTTTTCCGGCGACCACGCACACCACAACCTGCTGCAGCGGCCGCGGGATGTCCCGGTGCGCACCTCGATTGGCGCCATGGCGATCGCGTTCTACATGGTGCTCACGCTGGCGTCGATCAATGACATCATCGCGTTGAAGTTCCACATCTCGCTGAACGCGACGACGTGGATCGGCCGCATCGGGATGGTGTTCCTTCCGCCGTTCGTGTACTTCATCGCCTACCGGTGGTGCGTCGGATTGCAGCGCAGTGACCGGGAAGTGCTCGAGCACGGCGTTGAGACCGGCATCATCAAGCGCCTGCCACATGGCGCTTACGTCGAGCTGCACCAGCCGCTCGGCCCGGTCGATGAGCACGGCCACCCAATACCGCTGGAGTACGCGGGCGCGCCGACCCCCAAGCGAATGAACAAACTGGGCTCGGCGGGATCGCCGGGTACCGGCAGCTTCCTGTTCGCCGATCCGGCAGCCGAGGATGCGGCCTTGCGCGAGGCTGCGCACTCCGCTGAGCACCGCGCCCTGACCGCGCTGCGCGAACACCAGGACGACTCCAACGGCTCCAACGGCAGCCACTGACCGAGCAAGAGCACCGGGGCTATTGCGCGGCAACCACGCTGCGCAGCTGCCGGA
This sequence comes from uncultured Actinomycetota bacterium, assembly GCA_963715905.1. GTDB lineage: Bacteria > Actinomycetota > Actinomycetes > Mycobacteriales > Mycobacteriaceae > Mycobacterium. The sequence goes on along the minus strand of CAVQSX010000044.1, from coordinate 81,427 downwards.
CGTGATACCACTCGACCACCGGCATCGCTGCGGCGACGAGCCCCGCCAGCCCGTAACCGACCCACGACGGACCCTCGTGACCGACGGCCATCAGGTAGGTCGCGGCCCCGACCGCAATCAGTGCCACCCCCATCGTGGCCGTCAGTAAGGTCGTGCCGCGCAACCAGACTCGGTCCACCGCCTCACCGGACCACTCTGAGACCGCTCCCGAGACGGGCGCCGAAGCCTCCAGCCCGTGCTGCTGGCGTGCCCGGTCGGCCGCGCTGCGCACAATCGGAGACCCTGCCCCCACCAGGGGGCGGCCAGCGACCCGAGCAAGCGGGTCGGCACCCGCCGCGCGGCGCGCCCGCAACAGCACCGGGATCGCTGCGGCGATGATCAGCGCCGAAATGACGATGACGGCGTACAGCACCCAGGTGGTGTGCGGATTCCCTGCCGCCTTGTGGAAGCCCCGGCCCAGATCCGCGAGAGCGACGGCGGCGGCGACGCTGACACCCAACAAGACCAGCCAGATGGCGGCGCACGCCCCCAGCAGAATGCGATCGATGACGTCCGGCGCGATGGTGTCGGACCCACGCCGATACGCGGAATATCTGCTGACCATCAGCAGCTCGTCTGCGGGGCGTCAGTGGCGCTCGACGAAAGCACCGCTCCGTCGCTGGTGGTGATCGAGCAATTGAGCCGGCTGACCCGGAAGAGGCTGGACGCCTCGACCTGGCCGACGTCAGATTGCGAGATCGGTGTGACAGTCATCGACCACGGGATGTACACGTTGTGCTGGGTGCGTCGCCGCCCGGCGGAATCGACATAGGTCACTGTGATGATGTCGCCCGGCGCTTTGGTGCCGGTAACCGAATAGGTGACCTGGCGCGGACCGGCCGGTGCCGTGGTCGTCGGTGGTGGCGGCACCGTCGTGGTTGCCGGCGGCGGCGCGGGCGCCGGCGCGGGCGGTGGTGGCACAGGCGTCACCGTCACTGTTTGGGTCTCCGTAGCTGTCGGGATCTCGGTTGGCGGCGGCGGCGGTGCCGGCGGCGGGGGCGGCGTGGTGGTGATCTCGTCCTGTATCGGCGGTGCGGGTGCGGTGGTGATGCTGGTGTCGGGATTGGCCAATTTGTTGGTGTCGGTGCGCGCGACGAGCAACGACACCGAGACCACGAGTGCAATCGCGGCCACGATCGCGGCCACACCGATCACCCACGGCCAACGCGGCGCGGCATGTTCGTCGCCGGCGTCGGCCGACTCGCTGTAGGCGTCGTAATCGTAGAGCCTGGGATCAGATGGTACATACGGGCCGCTGCTGAAGTGCTCGACCTCCGGGGCCGAATAGGCCCGTGAGTAGCCATCCGGCTGGCCCGTCTGGGCTGCGCGCGCTATTTCCGCGCTGTCGTCGAGGGGGTCCAATGCGTCATACGGACTGATTTCCCTGACTTCGTCATCGGCGTCCGGTTCGTCGCCAGGATCGCCGCCGGAATCCGATTCCCCGCTGAGTTCGCTGGCGGAATCGGATTCTTCAGTTTCCCGTCCTGGGGGATTCGGCCCGGTCATGTTTGCCTCGTAGAGATTCTTGTTTGTGCCTGGGCAAACCCTACAGAATCACGAGGGATAAATCGGTCAAGGCAAACTGGCCACTGATCAACTGACGCCCTGATTGTGACCTTTGGGATGCCGATCAGTGCTTCTCCGGCCCGACGTAGTACTCGAAGACCAGTCCGGCCACCGAAGCGAGGATGAACACCACCCCGGCGACGATCAGCCACGGCAGCCACATCGCAATACCAACGGCGGCCGTCGAGCCGGACAACGCGATCAGAATCGGCCACCAGCTGTGCGGGGAGAAGAACCCCAATTCCCCAGCGCCGTCACTGATCTCGGCGCCCTCGTAGTCCTCGGGCCGAGTATCGATGCGACGGGCTACGAACCGGAAGAAGGTCGCCACGATCAGCGCCAGCCCCGCGGTCAGCGCCAGCGCGGTGGTGCCCGCCCACTCAACTCCCCCGGTGGCGTATAGCCAAGTCAGCACCCCGTACAGCACCGTCGCGAAGACGAAGAACGCGGCGATGAACTCGAAAAGCCTCGCTTCGATATGCATTTGAGTGTCCTAACCTACTGGCTTCCGACGGCCATTTCACCGCGGCGGGTTTCGAAGGGGTGGGTGGTGGTCGCCACCGGAGATTGAGCGATCCCCTGCAATGCCTCCGCGTTGGTCTTTCCGCTGATTCGCTGCTGCAAGTAGGCCTTGAAGTCGTTGGGCGACACCACCCGAACTTCGAAATTCATCATCGAGTGATAGGTGCCACACATCTCGGCGCAATGGCCGACAAAAGCGCCGGTCTTGGAAATCTGTTCGACCTGGAAGACGTTGACGGAGTTGTTCGCGATGGGGTTGGGCATTACGTCGCGCTTGAACAAGAATTCCGGTACCCAGAACGCGTGGACGACGTCGGCCGATTCCAACTGGAATTCGATCCGCTTGCCGGCGGGCAACACCAACACCGGAATCTCGGAGCTGGTTCCCAGAATCTCGACCTTGTCGAAGTTGAGGTAGGTCCGGTCCTCTTTGTTGCGTCCCGCCACCGCCCCGACGCGCTCCTCGCCGTGTTCGTCCTTGCCCTCGGGCTTGGAGAGCATGGCCTTTTTGCGATCTGGGTCGCTGCCGTCGTAGGGCGCGCTGCCGTCTTTGAGGTCAACCCGCTGGTAGCCGAACTTCCAGTTCCACTGGAAGGCCGTGACGTCGATGACGACGTCGGGATTCTTGGCCAGATGCAGCATCTTCTCCTGCACCACCACCGTGAAATAGAACAGCACCGAGATGATCAGGAACGGCGTGACGGTCAACACCAGCTCAAGCGGCATGTTGTAGCCGAACTGGCGGGGTAGCTCGGTGTCGGTGGCCTTCTTCCGGTGGAATGTGGCCGTCCAGAAGATCAGGCCCCACACGATGGTGCCGACCACCAGCGAGGCGACCACCGCTCCGACCCACAGCTCGCGGTTGAGGTGGGCCTCCGGAGTGATGCCTTCCGGCCAGCCCATGCCCAACGCTGTCGACCAGCTGCAGCCGCTGAGGCTCACCGCCAGCGCGCCCAGCATCGTGGCCAACGCCAGGGGCCGAAGACGACGGGATAGACGTTGCGAACGGACCTGCTCGCGAGGTGTCACGCTGGCGCCTCCTGTATCACAAGCTGGGCCGACTCGGGGGGCTCACCCCGCTTACGGCGGGCATCGTCGGCTAACTCGGATCGAATACTACGCAGCGTAGACCACGCGGCTCACGTCGGCGACGAAACCCCGCCCGGTGCGCCATCCGACTGGGCCGACCACTAAGCCGTCCAAGTGCGGCATACTGGGGCGCCGTGTGTGGACTGCTGGCGTTCGTGGCGGCCCCGGGCCCTGCTGAGGGCGCCGGGACCGGCGAAACCGCGGCCGTTTCAGCCCGAGCCGACGCCGCTGTCGCCGGCGCGTTGCATCTGATGCGCCACCGCGGGCCGGACGAACCGGGCACCTGGACCGACCAGGGCGCCGACGGCTCTCAAGGCTGCGCCGTATTCGGGTTCAACCGGCTGTCCATCATCGACATCGCGCATTCCCATCAACCGCTGCGCTGGGGCCCGCCGGAGACACCCGAGCGCTACGTCCTGGTGTTCAACGGCGAGATCTACAACTACCTGGAATTGCGCGAGGAACTGCACACCCGGCACGGCGCCGCGTTCGGCACGGATGGTGACGGTGAGGCGATCGTCGCCGGCTACCACTATTGGGGCTCCGGCGTGCTGGAGCGGCTGCGCGGAATGTTCGCGTTCGCCTTGTGGGACACCGTAACCGGTGAATTATTCTGCGCCCGCGACCCTTTCGGCATAAAGCCGCTGTTCATGGCCACCGGCCCCGGGGGTACCGCGGTGGCCAGCGAGAAGAAATGCCTGCTGGATCTGGCTGGACTGGTGGGCTTCGAAGCCGGGGCCGCCGGAATCGACTACCGGGCGGTGCAGCACTACACCGTGCTGCAGTACGTGCCGGAGCCAGAGACGCTGCATCGTGGGGTGCGCCGGCTCGAGTCCGGCTGCTACGCCCGGATCCGCCCCGGGGCGGCGCCGGCGATCACTCGTTATTTCGTACCCCGGTTCGCCGCCGCGCCAATCACCCGCGACACCGAGCAGGCCCGCTACGACGAGATCACCGCGGTGCTCGAGGACTCGGTCGCCAAGCACATGCGCGCCGACGTCACCGTCGGCGCCTTCCTGTCCGGCGGAATCGACTCCACGGCCATCGCGGCGCTGGCCATTCGGCACAACCCCCGGCTGATCACGTTCACCACCGGCTTCGAGCGCGAGGGGTTCTCCGAGATCGATGTGGCGGTGGCCTCGGCCGAGGCCATCGGCGCCCGTCACATCACCAAGGTGGTCAGTGCGGACGAGTTCGTCGCCGCCCTGCCCGAAATCGTCTGGTACCTCGACGAACCGGTTGCCGATCCCGCGCTGGTGCCGCTGTTCTTCGTCGCCCGCGAGGCCCGCAAACACGTCAAGGTGGTGCTGTCCGGCGAGGGCGCCGACGAACTGTTCGGTGGCTACACGATTTACCGGGAGCCGCTGTCGCTCAAGCCCTTCGACTATCTGCCCCGGCCGGTACGGCGGTCGGTGGGCAAGATGTCCCAACCCCTGCCGGAGGGCATGCGGGGCAAGAGCCTGCTGCACCGCGGATCGCTCACGCTCGAGGAGCGGTACTACGGCAATGCCCGCAGTTTCTCGGATGCCCAGCTGCGCGAGGTGCTGCCGGGGTTCCGCGACGACTGGACCCACACCGATGTGACCGCATCGGTGTACGCCGAATCGATCGGTTGGGACCCGGTCGCCCGGATGCAGCACCTGGACCTGTTCACCTGGCTCCGCGGCGACATCCTCGTCAAGGCCGACAAGATGACGATGGCCAACTCGCTGGAGCTTCGGGTGCCGTTCCTGGATCCCGAGGTGTTCGCCGTCGCGTCCCGGTTGCCGGTCTCCGCGAAGATCACCCGCACCACCACCAAGTACGCGCTGCGGCGCGCCCTGGAGCCCATCGTGCCGGCGCACGTCCTGCACCGACCCAAGCTCGGGTTCCCGGTACCCATCCGGCACTGGCTGCGCGCCGGCGAACTGATGGAGTGGGCGTACGCGCTGCTCGACTCGTCACAGGTCAACTACCAGGTCGACCTGATCGACATCGCCGCCGTCCGCCGGATGCTCGACGAGCACCGAAGCGGCACCAGCGATCACAGCCGCAGGCTGTGGACGGTGCTGATCTTCATGCTCTGGCACGCCATCTTCGTCGAGCACTCGGTGGTGCCGCAGATCAGCGAGCCGGTATACCCGGTCCAGCTCTGACCGCGAGCAGTCGCAAAAGCCCCCGACACGCCGAGCGTGCCGGGGCTTTTGCGACTGCTCGCGAAACTAGGTGAGCACCGCGGCGATCTCGGCGGCAGCGTTCTCGCCGTAAGCGCCGGCCAGCCGGGTCTCGGCGACCTTGTGATCCCACTTCCACTCCTGGGTTCCAGTCGATTCCAGCACCAGGACCGCGACCAGCGAACCCAACTGTGCCGAACGCTCCAAACTCAGACCGGAACTGCGCCCGGTGAGGAAGCCGGCGCGGAAGGCGTCGCCGACGCCGGTGGGGTCGACCTTGCTGGTCTCGGGCACCACGCCGACGTGGATGGTGCTGCCGTCGCGGTCCACGATGTCTGCGCCGTCAGCGCCGAGCGTGGTCACCCGTAGGTCGACCTGCGCCAAAACGTCGGCCTCCGTCCAGCCGGTCTTGGACAGCAACAGGTCCCATTCGTAATCGTTGGTGAACAGGTATGCGGCACCGTCGATCAGCTTGCTGATCTCTTCTCCAGACAACCGGGCCAGCTGTTGGGACGGGTCGGCGGCGAACGCCAAGCCGAGCTTCCGGCATTCCTCGGTGTGCACCACCATGGCGTCCGGGTCGTTGGCCCCGATGATGACCAGGTCCGGCGTCCCGATGGACGACACCACGTCCGCCAACTTGATGTTGCGGGCCTCCGACATGGCGCCCGGGTAGAACGACGCGATCTGGGCCATGTCGAGGTCCGTGGTGCAGACGAAACGCGCCGTGTGCGCGGTCTTGGAGACCAGCACATGGTCGCAGTTCACCCCGTGGCCCTTCAGCCATTCGCGATAGTCGCCAAAGTCGTCGCCCGCCGCACCGACCAGCGCCACGTCACCGCCCAGCACACCGATGGCGAAGGCGATGTTGCCCGCCACACCCCCGCGATGTATGACCAGGTCGTCCACCAGGAAGCTGAGCGACACCTTCTGCAGATGATCGGCCAGTAGCTGTTCGGAGAACCGGCCGGGAAAACGCATCAGATTGTCGGTCGCAATCGAACCTGTCACCGCGATCGTCACGAGAACTCCACCCTTCATTAGTAAGGTCATCTATCTTACTCATGCGTTTCGGCCCCGCTGCGTTCGCTGCCGGCTAGTGGTCGTGCGCTAGCCTGCCAAGGGAGCTCACTCAAGTCGCCGGGACCCGGGTAGCCGGGCGGTTACGCTCGCAGTCCCGTCTACCACCGTAGGAGAACCACGATGGCCGGTCCCCAGCCGCCGAATCACACCGTCGGCGCCAACGGACCAAGCCGCTACGCCGAATCCCCGCCACTGGAGTTCCCCAACGAATCCGCCACTGGGGCCTCGGCGTTCGGCCCACCGTCCCCGTTACCTGCCCCGACAAGAAAGTCCAGACGAGGCCTCATCGTCGGCCTGCTGGCGGCCATCGCGGTGGCGGCCGCGATGACGGTGGCGATCGTGTACGGGGTGCGCACCAACGGTGCGAATACCGGCGCCGCGTTCTCTGAGGGATCGGCCAAAACGGCGATTCAGGGGTACCTGGACGCTCTCGAGCGCCGCGACACCGACACCATCGTCCGCAACGCGCTCTGCGGTATGTACGACGGCGTCCACGACAAACGATCCGACCAGGCCCTGGCCAAACTGGGCAGCGACGCGTTCCGCAAACAGTTCTCCGAAGTCGAACTGACGTCGATCGACAAGATCGTGTACTTGTCGCAATATCAGGCGCAGGCCCTGTTTACGATGCAGGTATCGCCTGCGACCGGCGGCCCGAGGCATGGGCAAGTCCAAGGCGTCGCGCAGCTGCTGTTCCAGCGCGGCCAGATCTTGGTGTGCTCGTACGTGCTACGCAGCGGAAGTCAATACTGACGATCCGGCTAGCCGATCAGTTGAACGAATCTCCGCAGGCGCACGAACCCGTGGCGTTGGGGTTGTCGATCGTGAAGCCCTGCTTCTCGATCGTGTCGACGAAATCGATCGAAGCGCCTTCGATGTAGGGCGCGCTCATCCGGTCCACCGTCAGGCGCACACCACCGAACTCCGTGGTCAGGTCGCCGTCCAGCGTCCGGTCGTCGAAAAAGAGGTTGTAACGCAGCCCGGCGCAACCGCCCGGCTGTACCGCGATCCGCAGCGCGAGGTCGTCACGACCCTCCTGGTCCAGCAGAGACTTCGCCTTGATGGCGGCGGCCTCGGTCAGTATCGCGCCGTGGGTCTTGGTGACCGACTCGTCCTGCACCGTCATTGCTTCTCCTACGTGCGTCAATTGTCGGGTGGCTCCGCCGTGAGCTCAACCCACTGCCTTAACGGTACCTTGCGGGACCGCTATTCCCGAGTCTTGCGGCCACCTGTGACGCCAATCCCATCAGCTGGTTGGCCGCGTCGGCCTGCGCCAACCGCACCGAGCCGCTGTAATCGGCAATGGATAAAGCGGACATGATCCCCGACATGCGCGTCGCGGAATTGTCCAGACCGACCTGTCCGGCCAGGACGATCACCGGAATTCCCAGCGGACGTGCCGCTTCCGCCAGAAAACCGACCACCTTGCCGTGCAGGGACTGCTCGTCGAATCGACCTTCACCGGTGACGATCATGTCGGCCGTCTCAAGTTCGTCATCCAGGTGGGTGTGTTCGGCGATGATTTCCGCGCCCGACTCGCACCGACCGCCCAGCGCCAGCAGCCCGGCGCCAATACCCCCGGCGGCGCCCGCACCCGGTTCGGCGCTCACCGCCCGCCCCGCGGCGGCGTCCATTTCGGCGGCCCACTTGGTGAGGCGAGCCTCGAGCGCGATGACGGTCGGCGGGTCCGCGCCCTTCTGCGGCCCGAACACCCTGGCTGCGCCCCACGGTCCCAGCAGCGGGTATTCGGTGTCGGAGGCGGCGATCAGCTCGACATCCGCCAATTGTCGACGTGCGACTTCCAAGCCCCCGAGCTGGCTGATCATCCCTTTCCCGCCGTCGGTGCAGGCGCTTCCGCCAAGGCCGACCACGATCTGTGCCGCCCCGGCCAGCAGCGCCTCCGCTATGAGCTGCCCGACTCCGCTGCTGTCGGCCGACATCGCGGTCTCCGGCGTGGGCGGGCCGTCAAGCAACGCCAGACCGCACGCCTGCGCAACCTCCAGGTAGGCGGTCGCCGAGCGGGGATCGAACACCCACTGCGCTTCCACGATGGCATCCAGCGGCCCACACACCCGCAGTCGTCGGATCTCCCCCAGCCGGCTGCCGAGCACGTTCACGAAACCCGGGCCGCCGTCGGACTGCGGGGCGACGATGAACATGTCGCCCGGACGTGACCGGGACCAGCCGGTCGCGATGGCAGCGGCGGCTTCCACCGCCGAAAGGCTGTCGCCGTAGCAGTCCGGGGCCACCAGCACCCGCATGGCCGGCATCTGGATGCGGCCGGGCGCCGGACCGGTGGGCTCGTCATCCAAGGCCGTGGGGCCGTCGTCGTCCATTACCCATCGCCGTTCATGACCCGTAAGCGTAGGGCCAATGCGCTCGCCTCCGGGGCCATTCACGTCTGCCGCAACGGCGAAGTAACCTGGCGACTGTGAAGCTGCTGGGCCGGAACAAAGGCCACGAAGAGAACGCCGACGGGCGGGTGGAACTCGACACGGCCAATTCGATCGACACCACATCGCCGGGGACCCGTAAAACCGACCCCAAGGGCAGGCCTACGCCCAAGCGCACCGACGCCAGGCGCAGCACAAGGAAAGGGCCGGTCGCGCCGGCGCCCATGACCGCCTCCGAGGCACGCGCCCGACGCAAATCGCTGGCCGGTCCCAAACTCAGCCGCGAGGAACGCAGGGCCGAAAAGACCGCTAGCCGTGCCCGGCTCACGGATCGGCGCGCGCGCATGATGGCCGGCGAAGAGGCCTACCTGCTCCCGCGCGACCAGGGCCCGGTACGCCGCTACGTACGCGACGTGGTGGACTCCCGGCGCAACGTACTCGGCTTGTTCATGCCCATCGCGCTGACGCTGATGTTCATCACGTTCGGTGTTCCGCAGCTGCAGGCTTACATGTCTCCCGGCATGCTGCTCCTGATGATCCTGATGGGTATCGACGGGGTCATCTTGGGCCGCAAGGTCGGTGGAATGGTCGACACAAAATTCCCGGACAACACCGAAAGCCGTTGGAAAATAGGCCTCTACGCGGCCGGCCGGGCTTCCCAGATGCGCCGGATGCGCACACCAAAGCCCCAGGTCGAGCGCGGCAGCAACGTTGGTTGAGAAGTTGGTTGAGAAGTTGGTTGAGAATCGCCTGAAAGCGGGCTGAACCCCGTGCGCACCCTGGTGCTCGGCGGGATCAGATCGGGCAAATCCCGGTGGGCGGAGGAAGCCATCACCAAGTCACTGGCACCCGGGCAACCGGTCCGGTACCTGGCATCCGGGCCGGCCGGCCAGTCCGATGCCGCTTGGACAAACCGGGTCGCACAGCACCGCGATCGCCGGCCGGCGCACTGGTCGACGGTCGAAACCGACGACATCGCCGCCGAACTGCGGCAGTCACCGCACCCCCCGACGCTCGTCGACGACCTCGGCACGTGGCTGACCAGCACAATGGACCGGCACCGGGCGTGGGACAACGGATCGGCAGCGGCCCCCGTCCAACAAACGATCGACGAAATGCTCGCCGCGGTCGGCGCGTTTCCTGCCGCGCTAGTGCTGGTCAGCCCGGAGGTCGGGTTGACCGTGGTGCCGCCCACCGCCGCCGGCCGCCGGTTCGCCGATGAGCTCGGCAGCCTCAACCAGCGCGTCGCGGCGTTGTGCGACGAGGTGGTGTTGGTGGTAGCCGGACAGGCGCTACCGATCAAGGCGTCTAGAACCTGATGGCGACCTGATGGAATTCGCGCCCGTGTTGCCGCCGGATGTGAGCGCCGCCGAGGCCGCCCAGGCCCGTCAGGACACCCTGACCAAGCCGCGCGGCGCGCTGGGTCGCCTCGAGGACCTGTCGATCTGGATCGCATCGTGTCAGGGCCACTGCCCGCCAAGGCAATTCGAACGCGCCCGGGTAGTGGTGTTCGCCGGTGACCACGGTGTCGCCCGGTCCGGGGTGTCGGCGTACCCGCCGGAGGTGACCGCCCAGATGGTCGCCAACATCGACGCCGGCGGAGCGGCGATCAATGCGCTGGCCGCTATCGCCGGCGCCACGGTGCGGGTTGCGGACCTGGCGGTGAATGCGGACGCGCTGTCCGAGCAGATCGGCGCGCACAAGGTGCGGCGCGGCAGCGGCGATATCGCCGTCGAGGACGCGCTCACCCACGACGAAGTCACCCAGGCCATCGCCGCCGGCCAGCGGATAGCCGACGAGGAGGTCGACGGCGGCGCTGACCTGCTCATCGCGGGCGACATGGGAATCGGAAACACCACCGCGGCAGCGGTTGTGGTGGCGGCGCTGACGAACGCCGAGCCCGTCGCCGTAGTCGGTTTCGGAACGGGCATCGACGATGCGGGCTGGGCGCGCAAGACCGCCGCGGTGCGCGACGCCCTGTTTCGCACCTCGCAGGTGTTGCCCGACCCGGTCGCGCTGCTGCGCTGCGGCGCTGGCGCGGACCTGGCGGCGATGGCGGGCTTTTGCGCGCAGGCCGCCGTCCGGCGCACCCCGCTGCTGCTAGACGGCATGGCGGTGACGGCCGCCGCGATGGTCGCCGAGCGAATGGCACCCGGCGCCCGGTTGTGGTGGCAGGCCGGTCATCGGTCCACCGAGCCGGGTCATGCGCTGGCCCTGATGGCTCTCGATCTGGACCCGATTCTGGACCTACGGATGCGGCTGGGCGAGGGTACCGGCGCAGCGGCTGCGCTGCCGGTGTTGCGCGCCGCGGTGGCCACGCTGGCGTCGATGGCTACCTTCGACGAAGCAGGCGTGCGACGAAGCCCGCGTGGCTGAGTCGTGATACGCGCTCTGGCAGCGGCTTTCACGTTTGAAACGGTGCTGCCCATCCCACCTTCCTGGGGCACCCCGCTCGGCCGCGGTGCCATGACCGCACTACCGGTGGTCGGCGCCGCACTGGGCGCCCTGGCCGCGGGTGTCACCTGGTTCGGCGGCCTGACCTTCGGCTCGTCCAGCTTGCTGTCCGGGCTGCTGGCGGTGACGGCGCTACTTCTGGTCACCCGCGGCTTACACATCGACGGTGTTGCCGATACGGCCGACGGGCTGGGCTGCTACGGGCCGCCCCGGCGTGCGCTTGCGGTAATGCGTGACGGGACGACCGGCCCGTTCGGGGTGGCGGCTGTCGTCCTGGTGATCGCGTTGCAGGGGCTGGCCTTCTCGGCGCTGCAACCGGCGGGAAGCGCCGGGATCCTGGGAATCGTGGTGGCGGTGTTCGCGGGCCGAGTGACCGCGGTGCTGGCGTGCCGGCGGTCGGTACCCGCGGCCGAGGGCAGCACCCTGGGCGCCAGCGTTGCCGGTACCCAGCCGGCGCCGGTGGTGGCGGTCTGGGTCGCGGTGCTACTAGCGGTTTCGGTGCTGGCGGGTCCGCGGCCGTGGCAGGGGCCGGTTGCGGTGCTGGTTGCGGTGTCCTGCGGCGCCGTCCTGGTGGCGCACTGCGTGCGCCGCTTCGGCGGCATCACCGGCGACGTGCTGGGTGCCGCGATCGAACTGACGACGACGGTGAGTGCGGTGGCGCTTGCGGGGCTGGTCCGGTTCTAGCGCGAGCAGACGCAAAAGCCCCCGACACGCCGGGCGTGGGGGGGCTTTTGCGTCTGCTCGGCAAGCTAACCGAGCCGGGCCATCCAGCCGTGCGTGTCGGCGAAGGTGCCCCGCTGGATCCCGGTCAGCGTGTCGCGCAGCGCCATCGTCACCTCGCCGGGTTGGCCGTCGGCGATGGTGAATTCGCTGTCGCCGTACTTCACCTGTGAAACCGGGGTGATGACGGCGGCGGTGCCGCAGGCGAACACCTCGGTGATCTCGCCCTCGGCGGCCTTCTTCTGCCATTCGTCGATATCGACTTTGCGTTCTTCGACGCTGAATCCCGCATCGACCGCTAAGTGCAGCAAGGAATCTCGGGTAATCCCAGGCAGCAGCGAACCGGACAGCTCCGGAGTGACCAACCGGGCCGATCCACCGCTGCCGTAGACGAAGAACATGTTCATCCCGCCCATCTCTTCGACGAAACGGCGCTCGGCGGCGTCCAGCCACACCACCTGGTCGCACCCGTGCTCAGCGGCTTGGGCCTGAGCCAACAGCGAGGCCGCGTAGTTGCCGCCGAACTTGGCCGCGCCCGTGCCGCCCGGGCTGGCCCGCACGTACTCGGTCGACACCCACACGCTGACGGGGCTGATGCCGCCCTTGAAATACGCGCCCGCCGGCGAGGCGATCAACAGGTAGCGGTATTCCTTGGCCGGACGCACACCCAGCCCCGGTTCGGTCGCGATGATGAATGGCCGCAGATACAGCGCCTCTTCACCGCCCGCCGGGGGTACCCAGGCATTGTCCAGAGCGACGAGTTGACGCAAGGACTCGATGAACAACTGGTCGGGCAGTTCGGGAATCGCGAGCCGCCGCGCCGACACGCGCAACCTGGCGGCGTTGGCATCGGGGCGAAACGACACGATCGACCCGTCCGCCCAGCGATAGGCCTTGAGCCCTTCGAAGACCTCCTGCGCGTAGTGCAGCACGATTGCCGACGGATCCAGCTCAATAGGCCCGTACGGGATCACCCGCGCGTTGTGCCAGCCGGAGCCTTCGGTGTAGTCGATCGACACCATGTGGTCGGTGTGGTATTTGCCGAAACCCGGGTCCTGCAGAATCGTTTCACGCTCGGCGTCGGTGGCTGGATTTTCCGAGCGCAAGACGGTGAACTCGAGGGAACCGCTGGGCATGCGCCGATTGTATATCTGCGTGCCAACGGGTTTTTGCCGCTCGAACCGCGACTAGCGGGTTTTCAGTTGCACAAAGGGCGGACGCACCACTTCGCAGTCCACCCGGCGGCCGCGGACGTCGACGGCGATTTGCTGGCCGTCCTGCACGCCCGCATCGGCATCGATCAACGCCAGCGCGATCCCCGCCTGCAACGTCGGCGAAAACGTTCCCGATGTGGTCACCCCGACGGGGGTGTTCCCGTCAAACGCCGTCAGTCCGGGACGCAAGACGCCGCGGCCCACCATGCGCAGACCCCGTAGCAGCCGGTGCGGGCCGGCGGACTTCTCGGCCAGCAGCGCTGCGCGGCCGAAAAACGCGTCCTTTTTCCACCCGATCGCCCAGCCGCACCGGGCCTGCAACGGGGAGATGTCCAGCGAAAGTTCGTGCCCGTGCAGCGGATAGCCCATCTCGGTGCGTAGCGTGTCGCGGGCGCCCAGGCCGGCGGGTTGGCCGCCCGCAGCCGACACCGCGGCCACCAGCGCATCGAACACCACATCCGCGGACTCCCACGGCGGCAGCAGCTCGTAGCCGTGCTCACCGGTGTACCCGGTGCGACACACCCGCACCGGTACCCCGGAAAATGACGCATCGGCGTAGCCCATGTAGTCCATCCCGGAGGGCAACCCCAACTCGTCGAGCACAGCCGTTGATCGTGGCCCCTGCACCGCCAGCACGGCGTAGGAGCGATGCTCGTTGGTGATCGTCAGGCCGGTCGGGGCGGCGGCCTGCAGTGCCTCGACCACCGCCGCGGTGTTGGCGGCGTTGGGGACCAGAAAAATCTCGTCGTCGTCGACGTAGTATGCGATCAGATCGTCGATGACGCCGCCGGATTCGTTGCAGCACAGCGTGTATTGGGCCTTGCCCGGCCCGATTCGGCCCAGGTCGTTGGTAAGCGCGGAGTTGACGAACGCGGCCGCGCCCGGTCCGCGGATCAAGGCCTTGCCGAGGTGGCTGACGTCGAACAGGCCGACGGCATTGCGTGTTGCGTTGTGCTCGCTGACGGTGCCGGCGTATGCCACCGGCATGAGCCAGCCGCCGAACTCGGCGAAACTTGCGCCCAACTCGCGGTGGCGGTCTTCCAGCGGTCCCTTTAGTAACTCCGGCGCATCGCTCACGGCGTCTTACCCTAATCGTCATTGCACCTGGCAGACTTGGGTAGGTGTCCGATTCCCTGGACTTCGCGGCGCTAGAGTCCGCCGGCGTAGCGAACGCGCGCGAGCGGTCCGACCTGATCAAGTACCTGGACGACCTTGGCTTCACGGTCGAAGAAATGGTTGAAGCCGAACGTCGCGGCCGGCTGTTCGGGCTTGCCGGTGATGTGCTGTCCTGGTCGGGGCGCCCGACCTACACGTTGGAGACGGCGGCCGAGGAACTCGGGATAACAGCCGAGGACGTCGCGCGGGCCTGGTCCTTGCTCGGCCTGACTGTCGCCGGCCCCGATGTTCCTGTGCTGAGCCAGGCCGACGTCGACGCCCTGGCAACCTGGCTCGCGCTCAAGACGGTGGTCGGTCAGGACGGCGCATTGGGCCTGTTGCGGGTGCTGGGCGCTGCCATGGCCCGGCTGGCTGAAGCCGAGGCGACGATAATCCGCGCCGGAACGCCGGATATCCAAATGACCCATACCCGCGACGAACTCGCCACCGCGCAGGCCTACCGCTCAGTCGCCGAGTTCGTCCCCCGGATCGGGGCACTGATCGACATCGTGCACCGCCATCATCTGACCAGTGCTCGCACGCACTTCGAGGGTGTCCTTCGCGACACATCGGCCACGGTGGTGTGCGGTGTTGGTTTCGCCGATCTGTCCGGCTTCACCGCGTTGACTCAGACACTGACGCCGGCACAGTTGTCGAATCTGCTCAACGAGTTCGCCGGCACCGTCTCCGACGTCGTACATGCCGACGGTGGCCGGATCGTGAAGTTCATCGGCGACGAGGTGATGTGGGTGAGTTCAGCGCCCGAGCGGCTGGTGCGCGCGGCGGTTGATCTCGTCGAGCACCCCAAGGCACGCGAGGAGGGCCTGCAGGTCCGCGCCGGGCTTGCGTACGGCACGGTCGTCGCCATCAACGGCGACTACTTTGGCAACCCGGTCAACCTGGCGGCCCGGCTCGTGGCGGCGGCGGCGCCGGTGCAGATCCTGGCTACATCCGAGCTGCATGACGAGTTGCCCGACTGGCCCGCAGTGGCCCAGGGTCCGTTAACGCTCAAGGGTTTTGAGGAACCGGTGATCGCCTTCGACCTGCACGCGGGGACGCTGCCGAGCTAGGCCTCACCCCCGGTGGCTAGGGTAAATGCCCGTGAGTACCGAACCGGGATACCAAGCCGCTTCCGTCAATGTCGCCACCTCGCTGCCGAAGCGCGGCGTGGGTTCTTCGGTATTGCTCGTGCCGGTCGTCTCGACCGGCGACGACGACCGGCCGGGCGCGGTCGTGCTTGCCTCCGAGCCGTTCCTGTCCGCCGAGGCCATCGAAGAGATAGAGGCCGACTTGATCGCGCTGGAGGCCACCGGCGGCAGCGACCAGGTACACCGGCTGGTGGTGCCGGCGTTGCCAGTGGCCAGCGTGTTGACGATCGGCCTGGGCAACGCGCGAGACGAGTGGCCGGCAGACACAATCCGGCGAGCCGCCGGGGTGGCCGCGCGCTCGCTCGGCGGGGTCGAGGCCGTGGTCACCACGCTGGCCGAGCTACCGGGTGAAGGGGTCTGCGCAGCCGCTGTCGAGGGGCTGATCCTGGGCAGCTACCGGTTCACGGACTTCCGCAGCGGCAAGACCGCGCCCAAAGACAAAGGGCTGAACAAGATCACGGTGCTTGCGACCGCAAAGGACGCCAAGAAGCAGAGCGCGCACGGTGCGGCCGTCGCAACCGCCGTGGCCACCGCGCGCGACTTCGTCAATACCCCGCCCAGCCACCTCTTCCCCGCCGAATTCGCAAAGCGTACAAAGGCTTTGGGTGAATCCGTCGGACTCGAAGTGGAAATTCTCGACGACAAGGCACTACAGAAGGCCGGCTACGGCGGGATCATCGGCGTCGGGCAGGGCTCGTCGCGGTTGCCGCGGCTGGTGCGGTTGATCCACCACGGTTCGAAACTGGCCAAGAAGCCGAAGCAGGCCAAGAAGGTGGCCCTGGTCGGCAAGGGCATCACTTTCGACACCGGCGGCATCTCGATAAAGCCGGCGGCGTCAATGCACCACATGACTTCGGACATGGGCGGGGCCGCGGCGGTGATCGCGACCGTCACCCTGGCCGCTCAGCTCGGGCTGCCGATCGACGTGATCGCCACCGTGCCGATGGCCGAGAACATGCCGTCGTCGACGGCGCAGCGACCGGGTGACGTGCTGACGCAGTACGGCGGCATCACGGTCGAGGTGCAGAACACCGACGCCGAGGGCCGGCTCATCCTGGCCGACGCCATCGTGCGGGCCTGCGAGGACAACCCGGACTACCTGATCGAGACGTCCACGCTTACCGGCGCGCAGACGGTGGCGCTGGGGGCCCGCATCCCGGGGGTGATGGGCAGCGACGAGTTCCGCGACCGGGTCGCGGCCATCTCGCAGCGCGAGGGCGAGAACGGTTGGCCCATGCCGCTGCCCGACGACCTCAAGGACGACCTGAAGTCCACGGTGGCCGACCTGTCCAATATCAGCGGCCAGCGATTTGCGGGCATGCTGGTGGCCGGGGTCTTCCTACGCGAATTCGTCGCCGACGGGGTCCAATGGGCGCACATCGACGTGGCCGGCCCGGCGTACAACACCGGCGGTCCGTGGGGGTACACCCCCAAGGGCTCTACCGGTGTGCCGACCCGCACGATGTTCGCGGTGCTCGAGGACATCGCCAGCAACGGCTAAGCGCCGAACCGTCGAGCGGGCCGCCAGCGTTTGCCGGGTTTAGCCGCTGGGCCTCGCGGATAACCTCCCATCGATTCGTATTCGACGGAAGGCAAATTGTGACTACGCGACGGTTGATCGTCATGGTGGGGGCCGTGCTGTTGCTGGCCGGAGTGATCGGGCTCCTGGTACCAGTATCGGTCTCGGACGGCAACGGCAGTTCCGTTGCATGCGGGAACGGCATTGCCTCGGACCTCTCCGGGGCCAGGAGCGCCAACGACAAGAATGGCGCGAACATCCCGGTCCTTAACCAGGTCATCCCGCACAACGACTATGTCGCTCTGTGTGAGTCGTCGCTGTCGGGCCGGCGCGCGTGGTCCATACCGTTGACGCTCGTGGGAGTACTCGGGATCGGCGGTGCGCTGTTGATGCGACGCGCCAAAGGGGCGCCTGCCGTTTAGCGACAGACTCTCTTCGTCGACCGGCAATCGCGGCCACGCACACGGCGCGCCCTGGATGCGTGCGCGCCGAGGCGCAGTGACAGGATGGTTTCCGACATCTAACGCAGTTCCGCGGCGGTACACAAAGGTGTGGTAAGCCAGATGTCGACCTACGCCGACCTACGCGTAATCGAGGAGTCAAAAGAGATGGCCTTCTCCGTCCAGATGCCGGCACTCGGTGAGAGCGTGACCGAGGGGACGGTTACCCGCTGGCTCAAGCAGGAAGGCGACACGGTCGAACTCGACGAGCCTCTCGTCGAAGTGTCCACCGACAAGGTCGACACCGAAATCCCAGCGCCCGCCGCGGGTGTACTCACGAAAATCATCGCCCAGGAGGACGACACCGTCGAGGTTGGCGGCGAGTTGGCCGTCATCGGTGACGCGTCCGAGTCCGCTCCTGAACCCTCCGAAACCCCCAAAGCACAGCCTGCCCCGCGCAAACCCGAACCCGAACCAGAACCCGCAGCGCCAGCAGAACCGGAACCAGAACCCGTAGCGCGGGCCCAGCAGTCCTCCGCCAGCGGCAGCACGACTCCGGTGCTGATGCCCGAACTCGGCGAATCGGTGACCGAGGGTACCGTGACACGCTGGCTTAAGAAGGTTGGGGATTCGGTTCAGGTTGACGACGCACTGGTGGAGGTGTCCACCGACAAGGTAGATACCGAGATCCCGTCACCGGTGGCCGGCGTTCTGGTCAGCATCACCGCCGACGAGGACGCCACCGTCGCGGTCGGCGGCGAGTTGGCCCGGATCGGTGCCGCATCCGACGCCGGCGCTGCGCCGGCACCCGCGCCCAAGCCCGAACCCAAACCCGAACCGGAGGCTGCGAAGCCGGCCCCAGCGCCCCAACCCAAGCCGGAGCCGGAGCCGGAGCCAGAGCCGGAACCGGCACCGGAACCGGAAGCGGAAGCGGAAGCGGAACTCGCACAGCCGCAGCCCGAGGCGGAATCCGGCGGCGATTCCGCGCCCTACGTGACCCCGCTGGTACGAAAACTGGCTAACGAAAACAAGATTGACCTTGGGGAGATAACCGGCACCGGCGTGGGTGGTCGCATCCGCAAGCAGGACGTGCTCGCCGCAGCCGAGGAAAAGCAACGGCAGAAGGCCTCCGCCACGAAGGCGCCTGCGCCATCGGCACAAGCCCCCGCCGCCGAGTCGGCCGCGAAGGCTCCCTCGGCCACGCCGGCTGCCCCGGCGCCCGCGCTGGCGCACTTACGCGGCACCACCCAGAAGGCCAGCCGGATCCGCCAGATCACCGCCAAGAAAACCCGCGAATCCCTGCAGGCCACTGCGCAACTCACCCAAACCCACGAAGTCGACATGACCAAGATCGTGGGGCTGCGGGCCAGGGCCAAGGCCGCGTTCGCTGAGCGTGAGGGCGTGAACCTGACGTTCTTGCCGTTCATCGCCAAGGCCGTGATCGACGCTCTCAAGATTCACCCCAACATCAATGCCAGCTACAACGAAGACACCAAAGAGATCACCTACTACGACGCCGAGCACCTCGGCTTCGCTGTCGACACCGAGCAGGGGCTGCTCTCCCCCGTCATCCACAATGCCGGCGACTTGTCGCTGGCGGGGCTCGCCAGGGCGATTGCGGACATCGCCGCACGAACCCGCTCCGGCAACTTGAAGCCCGACGAACTGTCCGGTGGCACTTTCACCATCACCAATATCGGCAGCCAGGGCGCATTGTTCGACACCCCGATCCTGGTTCCACCACAGGCCGCGATGCTGGGCACCGGGGCCATCGTCAAGCGGCCCCGGGTAGTCGCCGATGACAGCGGCAACGAATCGATCGGGGTCCGCTCGATTTGTTATCTGCCACTGACCTATGACCATCGGCTCATCGATGGCGCCGATGCCGGACGCTTCCTCACTACCGTCCGACACCGACTCGAAGAGGGAGCCTTCGAGGCCGATTTAGGACTCTGAGGACGTGGCTCGAGCTGGTCGTAAGGCCATCGTTGCGATAGCGGGTTCGTCCGGACAGATCGGTTCGGCCTTGGCCGCGGCGCTTCGCGCTGCCGACCACCCGGTACTGCGCATTGTGCGCAGGGCTCCGGCGAATTCCGAAGAACTGCACTGGAATCCGGAAAGCGGCGAGTTCGATGCCGACGCGCTCCGCGATGTCGACGCTGTGGTCAACCTTTGCGGCGTGAGCATCTCTGAGCGTCGGTGGTCGGGTGCCTTCAAACAAAGTCTGCGAGACAGCCGCATCACTCCCACCGAGGTGCTTGCCGGGGCCGTCGTCGACGCCGGGGTCGGAACCCTGATCAACGCCAGCGCGGTCGGCTATTACGGAGACACTAAAGACCGAGTGGTCGACGAAAATGGCCGAACGGGAAGCGGTTTCCTGGCCCGGCTCTGTGAAGACTGGGAGGCGGCCACGTTGCCGGCCCAATACGGTGGTGTTCGCGTCGTGCTCGCGCGCACCGGCATCGTGCTGGCCGCGACCGGCGGTGCGGTGCGCCGAATGCGGCCGCTGTTCTCGACGGGCCTGGGCGCCCGGCTGGGCAGCGGCCGACAGTACATGTCATGGATCAGCATGGAGGACGAGGTGCGAGCGCTGCTCTTCGCCATCTCGAACCCGTCGCTGTCCGGTCCGGTCAACTTGACCGGACCGGCACCAGTGACCAACGCGGAGTTCACCACCGCATTCGGTCGCGCGGTCAACCGCCCGACGCCGCTGACGATTCCGGGCTTCGCGGTACGGGCAGCGCTCGGAGAGTTCGCCGAGGAGGGACTGCTCACCGGGCAGCGCGCCATCCCGTCGGCGCTCGAACGCGCCGGTTTCCAGTTCCACCACAACACGATTGGCGAAGCGCTCGGCTACGCCACCGCCCGGCGAGACCACGATTAGTCACGTCGGAGACTATGCGGCGTCGCCGTCATTGTCTTCGTCGTTATCTTCGCGGAACAGTTTTTCGGGGTGGTGGAAGGTGTTGGTGCGGGGTTGGCCGCGTTCGAGGTGTGGGGGTGGGATCCATTCGGTGTCGCCGCGGGTGTTTTTGCGGGTGGTCCAGCCGCCGGGTCGTACGGTGGCGTGGTTGGTGCCGCAGCCGAAGGCCAGCTGGTTGACGTCGGTGGTGCCGCTGTTGGCATAGTCGATGACGTGATGGACTTCGCAGTAGTAGCCGGGCACGTCGCAGCCCGGTGCGGTGCAGCCGCGGTCTTTGGCGTACAACACGATTCGTTGGCCGGGTGAGGCCAGCCGTTTGGTGTGGTAGAGCGCCAGGGCGTTGCCTTTGTCGAAGATGGCCAGGTAGTGGTGGGCGTGGCGGGCCAGCCGGATCACGTCGCTCATCGGCAGCAGGGTGCCGCCGCCGGTGAGTCCGCGTCCGGCGGCGGCTTCGAGGTCGGCCAGGGTGGTGGTGATGATGATCGATGCCGGCAGACCGTTGTGCTGACCGAGTTCTCCTGAGGCCAGTAACGCACGTAGTGCGGCAGTCAGTCCGTCGTGGTTGCGTTGAGCGGGACTCCGCGAGTCGCGATCGATCCCGTCCTGTGCCGGGGCGCCGTCGACCACCGCGGTGTCGTCGTCGGGATTGCACATGCCGGGCGCGGCCAGTTTGGCCAGCATGGCTTCCAGGGTGGCGCGCAGCTCGGGGCTGACCCAGCCACGCAACTCCGACATGCCGTCGGCGTGTTGTTTACCCAGGGTCAGGCAACGGCGCCGGGCCCGGTCTTCGTCGGTGTAGGTGCCGTCGGGATTGAGGTAATCGGTGAGTCGATCCGCGAACTTGCCGAGTTGCTCGGGTCGCTGCTGGGTCCCGATCCGCGCCAGGTCAACGTCGGCTTGCCCGCGGGTGGGGGCATCGACCCAGCCGGGCAATTGCTTGAAGAAGCGCCGGATCACCGCGACTTGGCCGGTCCCGAGTTGCCCGGCGCGTTGGGCGGCCGCGGTCGCGGCCAGCACCGGGGCCAACGGTTCCCCGGTCAGCCCGTGCCGCGGGCCCAGATCGGCGGCTTCGTGGATGCGCCGGCCGGCCTCAGCACGACTGATCAACGTCCATTCGGCGATCGCATGCGACAACTTACCGCCCAGTTCCTCAGGGGTGGCCTGGCGGGCGACATGATTGATCAGCGGGTGTTCGACCGCGGGCAACTGGCGGCGTATCCGCTCACAGCGGTCCAGCAGCGCCAACCACTCCCGGGTGGTCAACGCGTCAAAGGTCAATCCACACAGCCGATCCAACACGGCCTCGGCCGCATCAAAGACCTCAACGATCTCCTCACGACTACTCGAACTCATGTTCGAATGCTATGTCAGGCCACCGACAAGTAACGTCGCGACCATGAGCTCCATCCGATCGCAGTCGAGCGCGATCGACGTCCGCCAGCTGGGGACAGTCGAGTACCTCGCCGCCTGGCAACTGCAGCGCGACCTGGCCGATGCCAGGGTCGGCGGCGGTCCCGACACCCTGCTGCTGCTCGAACACCCACCCGTCTACACCGCCGGTCGGCGCACCCAGCCGCACGAGCGGCCCCACCAAGGCATTCCGGTCATAGACACCGACCGCGGCGGCAAGATCACCTGGCATGGGCCGGGGCAATTGGTCGGCTATCCGATCATCGGGCTGGCCGAGCCGCTGGACGTGGTCAATTATGTTCGGCGCCTTGAGGAATCGTTGATCAGGGTATGCGCCGACGTGGGCTTGGAAGCAGGCCGGGTGGACGGCCGGTCCGGGGTCTGGGTGCTTGGCAGAGACGGTGTGCCCGCGCGCAAGGTCGCGGCCATCGGTGTGCGGGTGTCGCGTGCGACCACGCTGCACGGCTTTGCGCTCAACTGCGATTGCGATCTGAACGCATTCACCACTTTCGTTCCGTGTGGCATCAGCGATGCCGGGGTAACGTCGTTGACCGCCGAGCTCGGACACACCGTCGGTGTCGACGACGTCCGATCGGCGGTGGCCGACGCCGTCTGCGGCGCCTTGGACGGCCGCTTGGCCCTTACCTGGCAGCCCACCGCTGCCCGCGTAGCATCGAATTCGTGACTGTCACACCCGAAGGCCGTCGCTTGCTGCGGCTGGAGGTGCGCAACGCGCAAACGCCGATTGAGCGCAAGCCGCCGTGGATCAAGACGCGAGTCCGGATGGGACCGGAATACACGCAACTGAAGAGCCTGGTCCGGCGCGAGGGTCTACACACCGTCTGCGAGGAGGCGGGCTGCCCCAATATCTTCGAATGCTGGGAAGACCGCGAAGCAACCTTCCTGATCGGCGGCGACCAGTGCACCCGCCGTTGCGACTTCTGCCAAATCGACACGGGCAAGCCGGCCGCCCTGGACCGCGACGAGCCGCGGCGGGTCGCCGAGAGCGTGCAAACGATGGGCTTGCGCTATGCCACCATCACCGGGGTCGCCCGCGACGACCTGCCCGACGGCGGCGCCTGGCTGTACGCCGCGACGGTACGCGCCATCAAAGAACTCAATCCACAGACCGGCGTCGAACTCTTGATTCCCGACTTCAACGGCGAGCCCGCCCGGCTCGCGGAGGTCTTCGCGTCCCGCCCGGCGGTGTTGGCGCACAACGTCGAAACCGTGCCCCGCATCTTCAAGCGGATTCGGCCAGCGTTCACGTACCAACGCAGCCTGGACGTGCTGACCGCGGCTCGTCACGTCGGCCTGGTCACCAAGAGCAACCTCATCCTCGGCCTGGGTGAAACCCCCGCCGAGGTGCGCACCGCACTGGCCGACCTGCGTGACGCCGGCTGCGACATCGTCACCATCACCCAATATCTGCGTCCGTCGGCGCGTCACCACCCGGTCGAGCGCTGGGTCAGGCCCGAGGAGTTCGTCGAGTTTGCGCGGCACGCCGAAGAGCTGGGGTTCCCAGGTGTGCTGGCCGGCCCGCTGGTGCGGTCGTCGTACCGGGCCGGGCGGCTCTACCAGCAAGCCGCGCTGGCGAGGCCAGAAGCCCCCGCCTCGAACTAGCCCGCATATACGTATCCTTAAGGCTTATGGCTAAATCCCGCACCACCGCCGAGAACAAGGCCGCAAAAGCGCAGGCACAAGCCGCGCGCAAAGCCGCCGCGCGGGAGCGCCGCGGCCAGTTGTGGCAGGCGTTCAACATCCAGCGCAAGGAAGACAAGCGGCTACTGCCGTACATGATCGGCGCGTTCGTGTTGATCGTGGGCGTGTCGGTGGCGGTGGGTCTGTGGGCCGGCGGGCTGACCGCGATCACGCTCATCCCGATCGGTGTAATGCTGGGCGGCCTGATGATGTTCATCATCTTCGGCCGCCGGGCCCAGAAATCGATCTATCGGAGGGCCGAAGGCCAAACCGGCGCGGCGGCGTGGGCATTAGACAACATGCGTGGCAAATGGCGGGTCAGTCCGGGCGTCGCCGCGACCGGCCACTTCGATGCCGTGCACCGGGTGCTCGGCCGGCCCGGCGTCATCTTGGTCGGCGAAGGATCGGCAACGCGGGTGAAGCCGCTGCTGGCTCAGGAGAAAAAG
The DNA here is from genome assembly GCA_963715905.1 of uncultured Actinomycetota bacterium. Classification (GTDB taxonomy): domain Bacteria; phylum Actinomycetota; class Actinomycetes; order Mycobacteriales; family Mycobacteriaceae; genus Mycobacterium. The sequence continues at coordinate 57,452 of CAVQSX010000044.1, read as the reverse complement.
CGCACCGCGCGGCTAATCGGCGACACACCGATCTACGACATCGTCATCGGCAATGGTGAGGGCGAGGTTCCGCTGGCGAAATTGGAGCGCCATCTCACCAAGCTCCCGGCCAATATCACAGTCAAGCAGATGGACCAGCTGGAATCCCGGTTGGCCGCGCTGGGATCGCGGGCCGGTTCTGCGATCATGCCTAAAGGACCGCTCCCCAACGCCGGCAAAATGCGCGGCATTCAGCGCACAGTGCGCCGCAGGTAACGCCCACTTCAATCGGGTCTAGCGTCGCACGACGGCGGTTCCGGTCACCCGATCGTGTAACCCACGCCCGTCGGCATCGGTGAACAGCGGCGGGATCACCACACTGATCAGCAGACCCCGGGCCGCCGCCCGACCAATCCCGAGTCGGCCGTCCAGCGAGATCACCCCGAGTCCCAACGCGAACTGGCCGGGCGTGAAACCAAACAGCCGCACCGCAACCAGGCCCAGCAGAAACCAGACGACCAAAACCGCGGTCGACAATGCCTCGACGGGGATAACGCCCAACGCCAGGGCCAGCGCCGCCAGGCCATAGCCGATCAGCCAGTCAATCAGCAGCGCCGCCATCCGGCGCCCCATCGGGGCCAGGGATCCGGGCCCACTCTCGGGCAGCCCGAGTAGCTCACCAGGGTAGGTGGGGCGCGATCCCGACGTCATCGGCCGATCTCCATGGGCCCAGGATAGAACCCGAGGCCCGCGGCGACCCGGCCTCGCCCGCGTACGGCGGAGTCACGTAACCTGTGCGCAATAACCGGCGCGCGCCAACATATGCTCCATAACGTCAGGCCATTGATCACCAAGCAAAGGAGCCTTCCGTGACCGAGAAGACGCCCGACGATATCTTCAAACTCGCCAAAGACGAGAAGATTGAGTACGTCGACGTGCGGTTCTGTGACCTGCCAGGCACCATGCAGCACTTCACAATTCCGATTTACGCCTTCGACGAGCTCGTGTTCGAGGAAGGCTTGGCCTTCGACGGCTCCTCGATTCGCGGGTTCCAATCGATCCACGAGTCCGACATGCTGCTGCTTCCCGACGCGGAAACCGCATTCATCGACCCGTTCCGTGCCGCCAGAACGCTGAACGTGAACTTCTTCGTGCACGACCCGTTCACCCTCGAGTCGTACTCGCGCGACCCGCGCAACGTCGCCCGCAAGGCTGAGAACTACCTGATTAGCACGGGTATCGCGGACACCTGTTATTTCGGCCCAGAAGCCGAGTTCTACATCTTCGACTCAGTGAGCTTCGACTCGCGAATCAACGGCTCCTTCTACGAGGTGGACGCGACATCGGGGTGGTGGAACACCGGAGAACCGACCGAGCCTGACGGCAGTCCCAACCTCGGCTACAAGGTCCGCCCCAAGGGCGGGTACTTCCCGGTGGCCCCCACCGACCACTACGTCGACCTGCGCGACACGATGCTCACCCACCTGACCAACGCTGGCTTCTCCCTGGAGAAGGGCCACCACGAAGTGGGCACCGGCGGTCAGGCCGAGATCAACTACAAGTTCAACACGCTTGCTGCACGCGGCTGATGACCTGCAGACGTACAAATACATCGTCAAGCAAACCGCTTGGCAGGCCGGCAAGAGCGCGACGTTCATGCCCAAGCCGCTGTTCGGCGACAACGGCTCCGGTATGCACTGCCACCAGTCGCTTTGGAAAGACGGCAGCCCGCTGATGTACGACGAGACGGGCTACGCCGGCCTGTCGGACACCGCCCGCCACTACATCGGCGGTCTGCTGTACCACGCGCCCTCGTTGCTGGCCTTCACCAACCCGACGGTGAACTCCTACAAGCGCCTGGTTCCCGGCTACGAGGCCCCAATCAACCTGGTCTACAGCCAGCGCAACCGCTCTGCTTGCGTGCGCATCCCGATCACCGGGAGCAACCCGAAGGCCAAACGGCTGGAGTTCCGCTGCCCCGACTCCTCGGGCAACCCGTACCTGGCGTTCGCCGCGATGATGATGGCCGGCCTGGACGGTATCAAGAACAAGATCGAGCCGCCACCCCCGGTCGACAAGGACCTCTACGAGCTGCCGCCAGAAGAGGCCGCGAACATTCCGCAGGCGCCCACCCAGCTGTCCGCGGTGATCGATCGCCTGGAGGAAGACAGCGAATACCTCACCGAGGGAGGCGTTTTCACGCCCGACCTGATCGAGACGTGGATACAATTCAAGCGCGACTTCGAAATTGCGCCGATTAACCTCCGGCCGACCCCGTACGAGTTCGCGCTCTATTACGACGTGTGAGCTGGCTAACACCCCGACCAGGCACTTCGGGTGAACCAGGATCGTGTCGCCCGCAGGGTCCCCGCTTGACGCCGCCACCAGCGCCGCGATCAAGCCACCGATAGAGGCGCTGGTGGTTTTGTCTTGACGAGCCACATGTGCCCGTACACCTCGAGCGTCGTCTTGTCTTTGCTGTGCCGCGTGCGGGCCTGCAGTAGGCGAGCACTCTCGCTTGGTTGGTGGGCAACCCATTACAGGCGCTGGCGCGACGGCCGCAGAATGGACGCGCCGATCAGACGGGTATGCAAGGAGGATTTGGTCGAAAGCGGGAGAAGCCATTCGCCCGCGAGTACGCACTTCTGGCTGAGATGGGACTCCGACGCAACGGAGTTCCGCCGGTGGAGCCGGATTCCGGCGATGTGCCTAGTTTGAGCGCGTCTGTTTATGGGATGCTGCGGGGGTGTCCGCTCGTCCGGCGGTGGCTGCTCCTTCGGGGGTGGTGACGTTTCTGTTCACCGACGTTGAGGGGTCGACCCGTCGGTGGGAGGCCGACGCGGAGGCGATGCGGGTGGCGCTGGCCGCCCATGACGAGGTGTTGCGTGCGGCGATTGAGGCGCACGGGGGCTGGTTGTTCAAGCACACCGGCGACGGGGTGTGTGCCGCGTTCGCGTCGCCGCGTTCGGGGGTGGATGCGGCGGTGGCTGCGCAGCGGGCGTTGGAATTGCCGGTGCGGATGGGTTTGGCGACCGGGGAAGCCGAGCTGCGTGGCGGCGACTATTTCGGTGCGGTGTTGAATCGTGCTGCGCGGGTGATGGCTGCCGGGCATGGTGGTCAGATCTTGGTGGCCGATTCGACGGCGGGTCTGCTCGGCGGGGTGCAGCTCCTGGATCTGGGTCAGCGGCGATTGCGGGACTTATCGACCTCGGTGGGGGTTTTTCAGGTCCTGGCCGAGGGATTGGCGACCGCATTCCCGCCACTGCGGACCCTGGATGCGACGCCGGGGAACCTGCGCCCGCAGTACAGCAGCCTGATTGGGCGCGGGCCGGAGCTGGTCGAGGTGGAAGCGGCGCTGCGGGGACATCGGTTGGTGACCTTGACCGGTGTGGGCGGGGTCGGCAAGACCCGGCTGGCGCTGGAGTTGGCGGCGCGGGTGGCCGATAAGTTCCCCGACGGGGTCTGGGTTTTCGAACTGGCCAGTGTCGGGGATCCGGGTGCGGTGCCGGATGCGGTGGCCTCGGTGCTGGGCATCACCCAACAGCCCGGCCGCAGCGTGACCGAGAGCATCGCCGCCGCGCTGGAGGGCAGGGTGCGGCTGTTGGTGTTCGACAACTGCGAGCACGTCCTTGATGCTGCCGCTGATCTGATCGAGGCGATCTTCGCGCACTCGGCGACGGTGAAGATCCTGGCCACCAGCCGTGAAGGGTTGGGAGCGGTCGAGGAGCAGGTGTGGCCGGTGGCCTCGCTGGACTTCAGCGGGGGAATCGACTCTGCCGCGGTGACTTTGTTCGTCGACCGTGCCCGCAGCGCGGCCCCGCGCTTCTCGCTGGCCCAGGCCGATGAGGCGAGCGCGGTGGTGGAGATCTGCGGTCGTCTGGACGGGATTCCGTTGGCCATCGAGCTGGCGGCCTCACGGATGGGATCGATGACGGCCAGCGAGGTGGCTGATCGGCTCGATCAGCGGTTCCGGTTGCTGGTCGGATCGCGGCGCGGCGTGGAACGCCACCACACCCTGCGTCACGCGGTGGCGTGGTCCTATGACCTGCTCGACGATACGGAGAAGGCGCTGCTGGAGCGGTGTTCGGTGTTCGCCGGGGGATTTGATCTGCACAGTGCCTGCGCCGTAGCCGGATCCGACGACCCCGACGACTACGCCGATCCTTGATCTGCTCGATGCGCTAGTGCGCAAGTCGCTGCTGGTCGCTGACCGGTCTTCGGGGCGGACTCGGTTTGCGATGCTGGAGACGATCCGCCAGTTCGCCGAGGAACAACTGGTCGCCCGCGGCGAAGCATCCGAGATTCGGGCCGCCCACTCCCGCTACTTCGCCGGACGCGAAGCCGACATCCTGGCCCTGTGGGACAGCACCCACCAGCGGGATGCCTACGACTGGTTCACGATAGAGCTGGCCAATCTGCGCACCGCGTTTCGATGGGCCGCAGACCACGGCGATCTGGATGTCGCCGCCACCCTCGCCACCTATGCGGGGTTGCTCGGCGTGTGGGGGGTCCAAACCCTTGAGCCGATCGCCTGGGCTGAAGAGCTGATCGAGCCCGCCCGCGTCGCCGACCACCCGCGGCTGGCGTTCCTGTACGCGATTGCATCGCAGTGCTACACGACCGGACGGATCGAGGCGGCTGTCGGCTACAGCGACGCAGGCCAGATCGTTCTCGGCAGGAGCCGCGAGGCGCTGCCGTACGGCAGCGAAGCGATGCTTGGAGCTGTCTACCTCGCCATCGGGCAGCCCGAGCGGTTGGCCGAGTGGTGCCGCGCCCAGCTCGCACGCCGCCGCGACACCCACGTCCACATCCGGTCATGGCTGGTTGCCGCCCTTGCACTGGCCGGTTCCGGTGGGGAGGCGATGGATTGCGCGGATGGCCTCATCGAGGCTGCGGAGGCAACGGGCAACCCGTCCTTGCTCGCGTTTGCGCTCACTGCCTACGGTGCCGCTTTCCGTGACGCAGACCCCGTCGGGGCGCTTCACGCCCTCGGCCGGGGTCTGGTGATCGCTCAAGACAGCGGCAGCCGCGCCAACGAGTCAGTATTGGCGGCCGGTGCTGTCCCGCCTCGAGGCCGAATACGGCGACACGCTGGCCGTGCTCGATCACCTCACTCTGGCGATCCGCAACTTCCACGATTCGGGCGACACCACGACGATCCGTGGCCCGCTGGCCATCCTCGCCGTTCTTTTCGACCGGCTCGCACGCTACGAACCGGCGGCCACCATCGCCGGGTTCGCGCTCAGTCCTTTATCTTCGGCGGCGTTCCCCGAGATCACCACCGCGATCACCCACCTCCGCGAAGTCCTCGGCGACCCGGCCTACGAATCGCTCGCCCACAAGGGTGAGACGATGACCACCGCCGCCATGGTGACCTACGCATACGACCAAATCGACCAGGCTCGAACAGAACTCGAACACCCTGGTTGAGTTGCGCGAGTCGCATGTCGAACGCGAGAACGTTGCAGCATGTTCGCAATGGCCTTCAGCAGTCTGTTCGGCTAAGACTCGGTACACCGTCGCCCGGCCCACGCCGAGGGCGGTCGCAATCGTGCTGGCCGACTCACCACCCTTGCGCATGCGCTGGGCCAGAGCGGCTTTGGATTTATCGAGTGCCTTCGGTCGTCCGATGTGCCGCCCACGTGAGCGATCTGTCACACATTGGGGGCTGGTCGACGGCCCACAGTGAACTGTGTTACGTCGCGTTGATCGCTGCGCATGAGGCCGGCCACTTATGCTTCCGCGCGTTGCCAATCGGGTGGTTGCATGCGGGGGTATCGACCCGAACCTAAGCAGGACAGAATCATGATATGAAAATCGCCATCAGCGGTGCAGGTGTGGCCGGTGCGGCGGTCGCGCACTGGTTGTACCGCACCGGTCACACGCCGACGCTGATCGAACAGGCCCCGAAATTCCGTACCGGCGGCTACATGATCGACTTCTGGGGCGTCGGTTACCGCGTGGCCCAGCGAATGGGCATCGAGCAGCAGATCCTGGATGCGGGTTATGACGTGGAGTGCGTCCGCTCGGTAGGGCCAGCCGGCGAGACCAAAGCGGAGTTGAGTGTCGACATCTTTCGACGCATGATCGGCGACGATTTCACCAGCGTGCCGCGTGGCGACCTGGCGGCGGCGATCTACGCCACTGTCGAGAACGACGTTGAGGCGATCTTCGGCGACAGCATCGCCACCATCGAGGACCACGAAGGTGGTGTCAACGTCACGTTCGATCATGGCCAGCCCCGTGACTTCGACCTCGTCATCGGTGCTGATGGACTGCATTCCAACGTGCGTCGCCTGGTGTTCGGGCCGGAGTCGAATTTCGAGCATTACCTCGGCTGTAAGGTGGCCGCGTGCGTGGTCGATGGATACCGGCCGCGCGACGGATTGAAGTACGTCACCTACAACACGCTCGGTAAGCAAGTTGGCCGGTTCGCGTTGCGCGAGGACCGCACAATGTTTCTGTTCGTGTTCCGCGCTGAACACAGCAGCGCCGGTGTGACACCAAAAGATCAGTTGCACAACCAGTTCGGCGAGGCTGGGTGGGAGTGCCCCCGCATCCTGGCAGCGGTCGACGACGTCGACGATCTCTACTTCGACGTTGTCAGCCAGATCCGCATGGATCGCTGGTCACGGGGCCGGGTGCTGCTGATCGGCGACGCGGCCGGATGTATCTCGCTGCTCGGCGGCGAGGGCATCGGCCTGGCGATGACCGAGGCCTATGCGCTCGCGGGCGAACTTCATCGCGGCGACGGCGACCATCGACGGGCGTTCAACGGATATGAGACTCGGCTTCGCCCGTTCATCCAAGACAAGCAATCCAGCGCGGAGAAGTTCATCTCATTCTTCGCCACGCGGACCCGATTCGGGCTCTGGTTTCGCAACATATCGATGCGCATGATGAACTTCGGCCCGCTGACCGCCCTGTTCGCCGGCGGCGTGCGCGACGACTTCAAGCTGCCGGAATATCAGATATAGCTATCGATGTCCGGAGCCGTGTGAGTAGTCGTCGTCTCACAACTCTGGTCCGGCGAAACCGGTGATCTCCACCTCTTACCCGTGTCCCGAACCACTTACGGGCGATGCAGATTCACCGATGAGCTCGCTGGAAGTCCTCAAGGCGTCGCCAACCGGCGGGTGGCGACGGAAACCCTTTAGAGACGCCGCCACGCTGCCAGCGTCCTAGCGCAGCGGTGCCAGGCTGCTGAACAATGGCCGGCGTGTCCCCCGACGGCACGCACACACAGGACGCCCAGCCCGCAGGCAGCCGCAGGATCTCCGCGCAATGCCGGTCCCACCAAACAATCCGTCGACCCGTTTCCGCAGGTCAGGTCCGGTGCCCAGCAGGTAGTTCGCGCTCAATTACGACGTGTAGGCCAGCTAATGCGCTGACCAGCGCCGATAGTGCTAGGGTCCGGGTTTCGCCCGATCACGGGCGTCGTCGCGTCCGCGGGCAGATTCTGGCTATTCTTCTTCACCGGGGCCCTTTTGGGGACCACAACCTCAAGTTTTACGACGCCCGGGACAACCTCTTTCTAGACGCGCTTAAGAAGACAGCGACCTAGAATATGGCTGCGGCACAAGCTAACTTGGCGGGTTCTCAGTCCTGCCGGGATTCGGAAACGCCGGGTTAGTGTAGGCCGGTGTCTGTGGCTCATCGCCGAGATCAGGACTAATTACCGGTGGTGGTCCGGACTCTGGCTTAGCCAGTGGAGTCGAGGGCGCCCGATGCTCGGGCGGCGGCGGCGTGGGCACCAAGTAGTTCTTCCACGCGCCCGGCGGGTTAGGTGCGGGGCCGATAGTGTTATCTGGCCAGCGCCATGAACAACCGCCGGCGGCACCCCCGAAATCGCCTGCAGGAATGGTTAACCCAAAACCCATAAAAGTTCCACCGAGGGGGGCGTTGCCACCTGGACCACCCAGGTTCCATCCGCCATATTCGCAGTGCCAGTGTGTGCTGTTCTCTTCGATAGGAAAATCGCAGTAGTACATCGTGGCCCCCGCCTCAAAATCACTTGTGCCAACACCGGGATAATCGCAGACGCCTGGGCCGGGAATGTTGCCGCCCGGCCCGGCCCAGGCTACCGGGGAATTGAGGAGTCCCCACAACGTAACCCCTAGTGCCACAAGTAATCTAATTCCCGTGACCAACACCCCTCTCAATGGAAACGCCTCCTGGCTTCGGCAATGGCAGCGCGTGCCTCGAGATATTCCTGAGCCGTTTTGTGGATCGTAACCGCATCCCTCTTTATCGCGATGAGTCTGCATCCTCGATAACAGTGTGTCTACCACCAGAATCAAGTTCGTTGACACGCCGGTAGTCCAGATGGGCCGCCTTGCCGGTAACCTCGAAGACGTTCGCCAGCCCGTCCAACCTGGGATTTGCGAAAGGGTGTGCGCTTCTTGCCGAGTTGGGGCGGGTTCGGAACTGTGGTCGCCTGTGGGGCCGGATTCCGGCGATGTGCATGGTGTTAGCACGTCTGTTGTGACATTCTGCGGGGGTGCCCGCTGCTGCGGTGGCTGCTCCTTCCGGAGTGTTGACGTTTCTGTTCACCGACGTTGAGGGTTCGACGCGTCGGTGGGAGGCCGACGCGGATGCGATGCGGGTGGCGCTGGCCGCCCACGACGAGGTATTGCGCACGACGATTGAGGCGCACGGGGGCTGGTTGTTCAAGCACACCGGTGACGGTGTGTGCGCCGCGTTTGCGTCACCCAGAGCGGCGGTGGAGTCCAACGCGAGAACGCCGCAGCATCGCTCTTGATCGCCTTCGGCAACCGGTTCAGCCAAGACGATCGGGTGGCATCAGCTGACTGCGGGAGAAGTCTTTACGGAAAGCGTCCTTGACGGCCTTGGCGAGCCGCACGCAGACTACGCCTGGTTCCGCGGTAATCCTGGCATCCATACAGAGTGACCCTGCTGGATTCCCCGCTCGATCTCTCCTCGAAGAGCTGGGCTGCCCGATGGAGCTGCCTCTTGGCAGTTACAGCTGAGGCCGCCGAACGGAGTCGGGTCGGTGCCGTTCGTATTGGCGCTTGCCGGTGCTGCTCCCCCAACCCAGACGCCAAGAACGATAGCAGCGCTGACCAGTGGTTTCGTGATCAATTGGTGATGCTGATTCTTCATCTCATCCTCTTTCGTTCGAGATGAAACGGTTGACCTTACAAGCAACGCTCCAGGAGTCCGAACAGCTCACCAGACCGACGTGAAACGTCTCACACGCGCGACTCGCGCGAGTGTAGTTCTCACCAAGCGCCAGGTTCCACGACCGTCGGAATCGTCCTCTGGCCGTAACCACATCGATTCGCTCTTAAGCCGGTGGGCGGCGAGATCTTTTGCGGTGCAGCGGAACGAATCGAGAATCAGCGGCGAGCGTGAATACCGCAGTCATACGACGTGAAACGAGCTGCCGAGCAGTGCAGCGTTAGAAGGGCAACAACCTTCCGTTAGCACTTTGTTAAGGTCCGGCGGTGATAGTGGTCCAGCATGAATCCCGCGAATCTGCCAGAGGACATCAACGAGATCGTCGACTACGTCGCGGGGGCAGCAAAAGCCTACGGCGGCGCGATGACGTGGAACGAAGTGGCAAAGCTCAAGTCCGACATGATGCAGATGCGCGGACGCTGGAATGTCCATCGGGTTTCAGCTAGGGCATTGAGTGCGAAGTGTCGCATCGCGGGTCTGTCGGGCGAGGACACCGCCCTGGTCATCGATCTTTTACGCAGGGTTCAGGCTGGAGGGCATCTCGTGCCTCAGTCGAGCTACCGCGGGTTCCGGTTCCCGTTCCCGTTGAGTACGCCGGTCAAGCAGTCCCGGGTCGGGTAAGGCAACGCACCACGGGCTTGTGGTTATGTCGTCGATTCTCAGTCGAATTTGCTCTTGTATTGCGGGCAGTAAACCCCGGTCGCCACAGCCATGATCTTGCCGATAGAGATATCGGCAAACTGTGGCGTCGCCGTTTTCACATCGGCAAGGCTCTTCTCAAACATAGGGTCTTCTCAAACGTAAACCCGTTAGAAAAGTCGTTACAGACCGAATGCGCGAGTTCGATCATCGCTTGGTCCGAGCTACCTGCCCAAGTGATCGATGCGTCCTTGAGTCCTTGCAGGTAACTGTCATCCGTTGAGTCGGCATTCGCGATCGGGGGCGGTGCTCACGGCGATAGCGCCCAGAACGGCGGCAAGCGGGGCGGTCAATCGTGCAACGTTCTTCATTCGTCGGCTCCTCAGGGTGGACTACATTCTGCAAGCTCCCCCGGCGCTGAATCGGCGGCAGTCCGGCACGTCGCGCTTATTGGCCGCTAGACAATAGGCACTTTGACGGGCACCAACCCGGTGTGAACCGCTCAGCACTCACCGCCCCAGCACTGCTGGCCGGGGCAATACGTCGAATGCGCGATGTGCACCATGGATCCGACGTTTCCGAACGTGACGTTTCTCGAGTCCAAGTTGGCGTGGATGCTCTGGGCAATCGAGTCATAGGGCCAACCCCACGCGATGTCGTCACAGACGAGGCGCCCCATCGCAACAAGGGCCTCGTCGTGTTCGGGCGGCCAGCTGAAGCCGGCGGCGCGCAGTTGAGAGAGGTAGGCGCCATCTGCGGGATCGGCGGTGGCAACCGCGCCGTTACCGACCAAGGCGGCGCCAACCATCATGGGGACGGTTAGTCTGGCAAGCCAGCGAGGTGAGGGCATGTGATGCGCTTCCTATCTTCTCGGCGTCCACGAAGCCGCCAGTATGGGGGTCCAAAGCGGCACGAACATGAAGAATAGATGAGCGCCGAGCGTCGGTTTGTCGGGCCTACAAGTGCCGCGAGAGTGCAACTGGCGACGGTGTCACTCGCGAAACGTGTTGGCAGTTGCACTCTCGCGGCATGCTCGACCCGTCAGACTCGGGATCGATGCCCGATGATCCCTCGTGACATCTTGGCCGGGTGGCCTTCCGCCATCTCAACCACCTCCAGCCACGCACCCGGAGCGACATGATGCCGGTTCAGGTCTTCGCGCTTCATCTGGATGATCAACACGCCCGCTTCCGTGACCTCGAAGCTGTCGAATACGCCATAGTCCCGTACTTCGCCGTTGCTGAAAACAACCGTGAAAGCCATGAGCGGAAGCCTAGCGGTCGAGCCCAAGGTCCTTCCGGAAGCGCCGCATCCCGTCGATCTTGTCCGCCAAACTGGCGTCCGGTCCGGCGTAGAACATCCATGGCATGGTGATGATGCCGGTGATGCCGCCATCCGCGGCGCGCTGATAGTCGGCGGTGGTGAACGCGTCGGTCAGCGGCGTGAGGACGGTGAAACCGTCCATCGAAAGCCCGCTTTCGATGCGCAGTTCCCGCAGCCGGCCAACCGCATCGATGGCACGGTCAGTGCTGATCAGGTCACCGATCCAGCCGTCGTACCGGGCAGCGCGCCGGAGCGCGACGTCGCTGAGCCCGCCGACATAGACCGGTATCGGCGGCGGAGTTGGTTGCATCTCCAGCCGCGGCGCCCGGAAGTACTCGCCGTCGAACTCCGTCCAACCCGGTTCCCACAGCGCCCGCATCAAATCGATGATCTCGTCGGTGCGTTTGCCGCGGGCCGCGAATTGCTCACCCATCAGCTCGAATTCCTCGCGGCACCAGCCGACTCCGATGCCGAGCTCGACCCGGCCGGACGCCAAAACCGCGGCGGTGCCAATGGCTTTGGCCGCCGAATAAGGATTGCGCATCGCCGGAATGTAGACGGTGTTGACGAACCGCAGCCGCGACGTCACCTGCGCCAGGGCGCCGATCAGAACCCACGGATCGGGCCAGTCGGTGAACGGCTGCCAGCGCCGTTCCCCGTCTTTGGTATACGGGTACGGGGTGTCGAGAGTCTCCAGGTTGACGACGTGGTCCGGGATCCCGATCCCGTCATAACCGAGTTCGTCAGCGGCCTTGGCGATCTCGATGATTTCGCTGGTGTTCAGGAATGCGCTGCTGACGTAGAACTTCACTAACCGCTCCTCGCCCACGACGGCTCAATGAAGACGCCTTCTGCCTCCACCGTTACCCCATCCGCATCCGAAATCGTGCCGCGTGCATAGACTTTGACGCCCTCCGTGCGATCAATCCAAGCCTCGGAACGAAGCGGACCCAGCGGCGTGCCGCGCAGGTACTTCACCGTGATAGTTCCGGTGAAACGCGCCCTGGACAACCCTTCGCTGGCCGCCTCGCCGAGCATGTGGTCGAGTACCAATGCGCTGACGCCGCCGTGCACCCGGCCCGGCGGGCCTTCGTATGCCGTCCCCAGGACGAACTCGCTCCGGCACCGCCCGTCGCTGTCGTGACGGACGACGACCGGCGCGGCGATCGGATTGCACACGCCGACCACCGCGTTACCCAACGGCAGCGGGCGGCCGTCGACGACGAAGCTCACTCCGAGCGACCTGCTCCGTTGCCGCAGTGACTCGGTGACGGCCTCGATAGCGGTTCGCGCATTGCCGACGACGTCGTCGTCGACTTCGGTCCGGATGGTGGCGTCGATGAGGTCCCGGACGGCGTCGGCCAGCGGAGCGTACAGACCCGTCACCCGATCAGCCTCGGCCGCGCTGAGCACCTCAAATAAGGCGTCGGACCGGGGATTGGACGCGCTCGCTCCCTGACTCAACTCCCGAACACCTTGCGCACGACGGCTTTCGCGCGTCGTGTCACCCGCAGATAGTTATCCAAGAACTCACTTCCATCGTCGTTTGGCCAGCCCGCGGCGACCGCGACGGCGTTGAGCTGACGTCCGGGTCCGGGCAGCTGGTCAGTGGCCTTGCCCCGGACCAACACCAGCGCGTTGCGGGCACGTGTCGCGGTGAGCCACGCCTGTCGGAGCAGGTCTACCTCGGCCTCGGGAACCAACTCAGCAGCGGCGATCACGTCCAGGGACTCCAGGGTCGAGGTGTTGTGCAGGGCGGGTATCTCGTGTGCATGCTGCAATTGCACTAGCTGCACGGTCCATTCGATGTCGGCCAGTCCCCCGCGACCCAGCTTGGTGTGCGTGTTGGGATCGGCGCCCCGCGGCAGTCGCTCGGCCTCGACGCGGGCTTTGATCCGGCGAATCTCAAGCACCGCCTCGGCGGACACGCCGTCGGGCGGGTACCGCGTCTGGTCGGCCATCAACAGGAAGCGCTGGCCTAGATCCGCGTCGCCGGCGACCGCATGTGCACGCAGCAGCGCCTGAATCTCCCACGGCTGCGCCCACTGTGCGTAGTAGGCGGCGTAAGCGCCAAGTGTGCGAACCAGCGGACCGTTGCGGCCTTCGGGCCGCAGATTGGCGTCGACGTCCAGCGGCGGGTCGACGCTGGGCGTCCCCAGCAGAGTCCGAACATGCTCGGCGATCATCGTCGACCACCGCATTGCCTGGGAATCGTCGACACCGCTGGCCGGCTCGCAGACGAACATCACGTCGGCGTCGGACCCGTAGCCCAGCTCGGCACCGCCCAGCCGGCCCATCCCGATAACCGCGATCGCCGCAGGCGCTTTGCCGCCTTTGGGCAGGTTGGCCCGAATCAGCGCGTCCAGAGCGGCCTGCAGCACGGCGACCCACACCGAGGTAAGCGCCCCACACACATCTCTGACTTCGAGCATGCCAAGCAGGTCCGCGGAACCGATGCGGGCCAGCTCGCGACGGCGCAGCGCGCGCGCCGAGGCGATCGCGCGCACCGGGTCGGCGTAGCGGCCGGCGGAGGTGATCAGCCCGCGGGCCACCGCGGCCGGTTCGGTCTCGAGCAGTTTCGGGCCGGCCGGCCCGTCGCCGAAATTCTGAATGACCCGTGGCGCGCGCATCAACAGGTCCGGCACGTACGCGGAAGTCCCCAGCACCTGCATGAGCCGTTTCGCCACCGCGGCCTCGTCGCGCAGCGTGGCCGGATACCAGCGCTCACCGGCCAGCCCCTCGCTGAGTCGGCGGTAGGACAACAGCCCGCTGTCGGGGTCGGGGGCGTAGGACATCCAGTTCAGCAGCCTGGGTAGTAGGACCGACTGCACCCGGCCGCGCCGGCCGCTCTGATTGACCAGCGCAGCCATGTGTTTCAACGCCGTCTGCGGGCCTTCGTAGCCCAGCGCCGCCAGCTGCCGTTCCGCGGCCTCCGACGTCATGGCCTTCGCCGTCCTTCCTGAGGCGGTTTCCAGGCTGGCGGGCCCGATCGACTCCAGCAGCGGCTGATAAAACAGCTTTGCGTGCAGTTGGGACACCCGCAGGTTGTGGTGCTTGATTTCCTCGCGCAACACCCCCGCCGCATCATGTGAGCCGTCCGGCCGCATATGGGCCGCGCGAGCAAGCCAGCGCACCGCCTCGTCGTCGTCGGCCTCGGGCAGCAGGTGCGTGCGCTTGAGCCGCTGCAGCTGCAGTCGGTGCTCGAGCAACCGCAGGAACTCGTACGAGGCGGTGAGGTTGGCCGCATCCTGGCGGCCGATGTAGCCGCCGGCGCTCAACGCGGCCAGCGCATCCACCGTCGAGGCGACGTGTAGCGACTCGTCGCTGCGGCCGTGCACCATCTGCAACAGCTGGACGGCGAACTCGACGTCGCGCAATCCGCCGGTGCCGAGCTTGATCTCGCGGACGCGGACGTCGGGTGGGACCAGTTGCTCCACCCGCCGGCGCATGGCCTGCACTTCGGCCACGAAGTCCTCGCGTTCGCAGGCGACCCAGACCATCGGCTTCAGTGCGGTCAGGTAGCGCTCGCCGAGTTCGGCGTCGCCAACGGCCGCCCGCGCTTTCAGCAGCGCCTGGAACTCCCAGGTTTTCGCCCACCGCTGGTAGTAGGCGACGTGCGAATCGACGGTCCTGACCAGCTCACCGCTGCGGCCCTCGGGTCGCAACCCGGCATCGACCGCGAAGAACGCGGCCGAGGCCACCCGCATCATCTCGCTGGCCACTCGGGCGCTGGTCGGATCGGCGCGCTCGGCCACGAAGATGACGTCGACATCGCTGACGTAGTTCAGTTCGCGGGCACCACATTTGCCCATCGCGATGACCGCCAGCCGCGGCGGCGGGCCGGCACCGCACACCGTGACCTCAGCCAGCCGCAGCGCGGCCGCCAACGCGGCGTCCGCGATGTCGGACAGCTGCGCGGCGACCTCGGTGAACGGCAACACCGGCTCGTCTTCGACGGTCGGGGCCACATCCAGCGCGGCCAGCACCAGCAGGTGGTCGCGGTACAAATTCTGCAAATTAGCAATCGCCAAACCGGGGCCCACCGAATCGGCCAACGCTTCGTCGGCGCAGGCGTTGAACGCCTGGCGCAACTGATCCGCGGAAGGCAGTTTGACCTTGCCCTGCAGCAGCTTCCACGACTGCGGATGCGCGGCCAGGTGGTCACCCAGTGCCACCGACGAGCCCAGTAACGCGAACATCCGCCCACGCAGGCCGCGGTCGGCGAGCAAGGCGGCGTCCAGCTCGTCCCATCCGGTGCCTGGGCTTTCCGACAGCCGAACCAAGGACCGCAGCGCGGCGTCGGGGTCGGGTGCGCGCGCCAACGACCACAGCAGGTCGACGTGCGCCCGGTCGTCGTGGTGGGTCCACCCCAGCTGCGCCAGACGCTCACCCGCGGGGGGATCGATCAACCCGAGCCGGCCCACACCGGGCAGCCTCGGGCGTTCGAGCGCCGGTTTGATCACGACAACGACGGTAGCGCAAGGTGCCGATCGCTCTGACCGGCCGTCACACGCTGCCTTTGCGGGAGGTATTTACAAGGACAGGTAGGTCTTCAGCTCGTAGGGCGTGACATGGCTGCGGTAGTTGGCCCACTCCGCGCGCTTGTTACGCAGGAAGAAGTCGAAAACATGCTCCCCTAGGGCTTCCGCGACAAGCTCGGAGGCCTCCATGCTGTGCAGTGCGCCGTCGAGGCTAGTTGGCAGTTCGCGATAGCCCATCGTGCGGCGTTCTTCGGGGGTGAGTTCCCAGAGGTTGTCCTCGGCCTGTGGGCCTAGCACGTAGCCCTTCTCCACCCCACGCAAGCCAGCGGCCAGCAGCACGGCGAAGGCAAGGTAGGGGTTGCACGCCGAGTCGGGGCTGCGTACCTCGATCCGGCGCGACGACGTTTTGTGCGGGGTGTACATCGGCACCCGCACCAGAGCAGACCGGTTCGCCGCGCCCCACGACGCGGTGGTGGGTGCCTCTCCGCCCTGTACCAGCCGCTTGTAGGAGTTGACCCACTGATTTGTGACCGCGCTGATCTCCGCGGAGTGCTCCAGGATCCCGGCGATAAAAGACTTGCCGACATCCGACAGCTGCAGGGGATCGTTTTCGCTGTGGAACGCGTTGACGTCGCCTTCGAACAGGCTCATGTGGGTATGCATGGCCGAGCCGGGGTACTCCCCGAACGGCTTGGGCATGAACGACGCCCGCGCGCCGTTCTCCAGCGCGACTTCCTTGATGACGTAGCGGAAGGTCATCACGTTGTCGGCCATCGACAGCGCGTCGGCGAAGCGCAGGTCGATCTCCTGCTGGCCGGGCGCGCCTTCGTGGTGACTGAACTCCACCGAGATGCCCATGAATTCCAGGGCCTCGATCGCGTGCCGGCGAAAGTTCGAGGCGGAATCGTGCACGGCCTGGTCGAAGTAGCCCGCGTTGTCAACCGGAATGGGCACCGAACCATCCTCGGCGCCCGACTTGAGCAGGAAGAATTCGATTTCGGGATGCACGTAGCAGGAGAAACCGAGGTCGTTGGCCTTCTGCAGCTGGCGCCGCAACACGTGCCGCGGGTCCGCCCACGATGGCGAGCCGTCGGGCATGGTGATGTCGCAGAACATCCGCGCCGAGTGGTGGTGGCCGGAGCTGGACCAGGGCAGCACCTGGAAAGTCGATGGATCCGGGTTGGCTACCGTGTCGGATTCCGAAACCCGCGCAAAGCCCTCGATCGATGAGCCGTCGAATCCGATGCCTTCCTCGAATGCACCCTCAAGCTCGGCCGGGGCAATCGCAACCGATTTGAGGAAACCGAGGACGTCGGTGAACCAGAGCCGCACGAAGCGGATGTCTCGTTCCTCCAGCGTGCGGAGGACGAATTCCTTTTGTCGATCCATAACCGGCACACTAGGCAACAGCTGTTAATTCTGTGTTACCCCGACGCAAGTGCTGTGCGCTGACCTGTGAGAACCAAGTCAACTCGCAGCGCCCCGTCGTCGCCGTTACCCAGCCTTCGGAGGGCTGGCGGGGTGCTTGCCGGGGCAGTAATCTGCGGTCGCCGCGCCGACGAATACCTGGGCTTGTGCCGGGTTGAGTCGCTGTGCTCCCAGCAGTTGGTCAACCTCGTCCCTCTCGGTGTATCCCGCGTTGAGGTCTTGGCACATCGCGTGCGCGATGTTCACGGTTTGGGACGCCGTGCCAACGTGGACGCCTTGCGCATTCAGGTAGTTGACGAAATCTGAGTCCGTACTGTCGGCGCGCGCAGCTGCGATGGGCATAACCGTCAGCGCCAGTAGAGCGCCGCAGGCGCACGTGCTTAGCTTGTTTTTCATCTTCATACACCAACCTTTCAAGGCTTCGTTCAAACTCGGCCGACACGAGTGAGCCCGGGAAGAGCTACGTGCCGAAGGTCTCTGCTATCAAGGGCTTTCCGATGTCAGCCACTTCTATTCGCACTTCGGCCTCGAATTCCGAAATGTAACCCGCCATTCACTTTTCGCTTAAGTCGAGTTCAATTTCCGCCCATGGCACCTCCGGGATGTGCAGCCAGAAGCGTTGCGGCCGTTCCGAACAGGTTCGCTCAAGGCCGGTTTGTGCGGCTCACGCACGACACTGCAATGACCCCGGCGGCAACGTCCCCGCGTCGAAGTAGCGCATCACAGTGGTGTCCACACACTCGTTGCCGTTGAACACCGCCGTGTGCTGGGTTCCGTCGTAGGTGATCAGCGGAGCGCCCAATTGACGGGCCAGGTCCACCCCGGCCTGATACGGAGTGGCCGGGTCGTGGGTGGTGGAGACCACGACGACCTTGCCGACCGCGGCCGGCGCGGCGGTGTGCGGCGTAGACGTCGCCGGCACCGGCCACAGCGCGCACAGGTCGCGGGGAGCATTACCGGTGAACTGCCCGTAGCTGAGGAACGGCGCGGCCTGACGGATCTGTTGATCGGCCGACACCCACGACGCCGAATCCGTCGGCGTTGGCGCGTCGACGCAGCGGATTGCGTTGAAAGCATCCTGATCGTTGGTGTAATGCCCGTTCTTGTCGCGGCCGTCGTAGTCGTCGGCCAGCATCAACAGGTCCCCCGCATCGGTGCGCCGCTGCAGCCCGAGCAGACCACTGGTCAGATACTTCCAGTGCTGTGGGGTGTAGAGCGCGTTGATGGTGCCGGTGGTCGCGTCGGCGTAGCCCAGGCCGCGCGGATCCGATGTCTTGCCGGGCTTGGTGGCCAACGGGTCGACGAGGGCGTGGTACCGATTGACGAATTGGGCCGGGTCGGTGCCCAGCGGGCAGGCCGGCGAGCGGGCACAGTCCGCGGCGTAGTCGTTGAAAGCCGTTTGAAATCCGGCCATTTGGCTGATGTTCTCCTGAATCGGGCCCACCGTCGGGTCGATGGCGCCATCGAGCACCATCGTTCGCACATGGTCACCGAATTCCTCGAGGTAGGCGGTGCCCAACTCGGTGCCGTAGCTGAAGCCCAGATAGCTGATCTGCTCGTCGCCCAGCGCTTGCCGGACAACGTCCATGTCGCGGGCGACGGAGGCGGTTCCGACGTTGGCCAGGAACTCGGTGCTCATGCGATTGACGCATTGCTGCGCCAACTGCCGATTGACCTGCTCGATGTGCGCCACCCCGGACGGGCTGTAGTCGACCATGGGGTCGCGCCGGAACGCGTCGAACTCGGCGTCGGTGCGGCACCTCACCGATGGCGTCGAATGACCGACCCCGCGCGGGTCGAATCCCACCAGATCGAAGTTGCGGGTGATGTCGGTGTTCGCCAGGTCAGCTGCCATGCCCGCCACCATCTCGACCGCCGATCCGCCCGGTCCGCCCGGATTGATCAGTAACGAGCCGATCCGACGGCCGGTCGCCGGCACCCGGATCACCGCCAGCTTGGCCGCAGACCCGCCGGGTTTGCGGTAGTCAACGGGCACCGAGACCGTTGTGCACTTCGCGGTGGGGACGTCGCTCGTGTCCTTCAGGAACGCATCGCAGCTGCCCCAGTTGGCGTAGGGCGCCGCCGCCGGTGGCGGCGGGTTGGCGGTCTGGCCGGCACCGGGTTCGGGAGTTGCGCCGGCCAACGGCGATGCCATCGCCGTTGGCAGCAGTAGCCCGACTGAAAGCCCAACTGAAAGCAACGCCGAGCTCAAGGATCTCAGGCGCGACATGGCAGACATCGTCGCACCTTTCGAATGCCCGCAGCAGCGCGAAAAGGTCACGCCTTGGTCTCTTATCGGTACCCGGCGGGCCGTTCTCGCCGAACAAGCCG
Source organism: uncultured Actinomycetota bacterium (assembly GCA_963715905.1). Classification (GTDB taxonomy): domain Bacteria; phylum Actinomycetota; class Actinomycetes; order Mycobacteriales; family Mycobacteriaceae; genus Mycobacterium. The sequence goes on along the minus strand of CAVQSX010000044.1, from coordinate 38,070 downwards.
CCGAACGTGCAGCGTTGGCCCGAACCGGTTTTCAGGTCAGCACTTTGCGCCGCTGCGCGGCGTGCTCCCATCGACCAGATACGCCGTCGCATAGTCGTCGACGCAGCTGTTGCCCTGGAAGACCACCGTGTGCTGGGTCCCCTCGAAGGTGAGCAGCGAGCCGTGCAGCTGGCCGGCCACCTCGACGCCGGCCTGATACGGAGTGGCCGGATCGTGGGTGGTGGAAACGACCATGATGGGCGCCAGGCCGGGCGCCGAGATGGCATGTGGCGTGCTGGTGGGCGGCACCGGCCAAAACGCGCAGGTGCCCAGCGGCGCGTCACCGGTGAACGTCCCGAAGCTCATGAACGGGGCGAGCTCCCGGGATCGGCGATCTTCGTCGATGACCTTGGCCCGATCGGTAACCGGGGGCTGGTCAACGCAATTGATCGCCACCCGCGCATCGGTGGCATTGCTGTAATGGCCGTGCGGGTCACGGCGCATATACATGTCGGCCAGGGCAAGCAAAGTGTCGCCATGGTGGTCGACCAACTCGGTAAGTCCGTCCGTCAGGTGGTGCCACAGGGTCGGTGAGTACAGCGCCATGATGGTGCCCACGATGGCATCGCTGTAGCCCAGCCCGCGCGGGTCGTTGGTCTGCGCCGGTCGGCCGAGCATCAGGTTGTTCGGGTCGACCAGTGGGTCGACCAGGCTGTGATAGACGTCGACGGCTTTGGCCGGGTCGGTGCCTAGTGGGCAGGTCGGCTGCTTCGCACAGTCGGCCGCATAGTCATTGAACGCATCCTGAAATCCCTCGGCTTGACGGAGGTCTGCCTCGATCGGATCGGCGTTGGGGTCGACGACGCCGTCCAGGATCATCGCCCGGACGTTCTGCGGGTAGGCCTCTGCGTAGGCGGAGCCGATCCGGGTGCCATACGAGTAACCGAGATAGGTCAGTTTGGCGTCACCCAGAGCGGCCCGAATGGCATCCATATCCCGGGCGACGTTGACCGTGCCGACATTCGCCAGGAAGTTCTTGCCCATCTTGGCCACACAGCGGCCGACGAATTCTCTGGTCTCGTCCTCGATGTGAGCCACCCCCGCCGGGGTGTAGTCGACGTTCGGTTCGGTGCGCAGCCGGTCGTTGTCGGCGTCGGAGTTGCACCAGACCGCTGGCCGCGACGACCCGACTCCGCGCGGGTCAAACCCCACCAGATCGAACCGCTCGCGCATCTTTTTCGGCAACGTCTGAACCACGCCGAGGGCGGCTTCGATGCCAGACTCGCCGGGCCCTCCGGGATTGATCACCAGCGAGCCGATTTTGTCCCCCGTGGCAGGAAAGCGAATCATCGCCAGTGCTGCGACGTCGCCGTCGAGATGGTTGTAGTCGACCGGCACGGCGAGCTTGGCGCACATCGCGCCGCCAGGAATCTTGACTTGAGCGTTCGTCGTGCGACAGGGCGTCCACTCCACCGGTTGGCCCAGTTTGGGGCCCCCCATCACGGAACGCCCGGCAACCACGTGGACACATCCCGCCAGGACCAGCACCACGGCACCGATCGTCGTACAGATCAGCGGCGTGCGCGCGCTCTTGGCGCGGCAAATCAGGCCCATGCCCACCTATGCTGCCAGAGGGGTTGGGATGGCAATTGTCACACCGATCCGACGGTGCATCCGCGTGCAAGAAATGGCACACTGTGGTGAGTCAGACGAACCCGGGGACCTGTAAGGCCACGAGGATCGACCCGACCAACATTAGGGACAATGATGTCTGAGCAGACTCTTTATGGAGCTACTTCCGCTGGGACCAACCCCGCGGATGGCACCCCGTCGGGCCCGCGGACCAAGATCCGCACCCACCACCTGCAGAAGATGAAGGCCGAAGGCCACAAATGGGCCATGCTGACGGCCTACGACTACTCGACCGCCCGGGTCTTCGACGAGGCCGGTATCCCGGTGCTGCTGGTTGGTGACTCGGCGGCCAACGTCGTGTACGGGTACGACACGACGGTGCCCATCTCGATCGACGAACTTATCCCGCTCGTCCGCGGCGTGGTGCGAGGTGCTCCGCACGCCCTGGTTGTCGCGGACCTGCCCTTCGGCAGCTACGAGGCCGGCCCGGCCGCAGCGCTGGCGGCCGCTACCCGATTCATGAAGGAAGGCGGCGCTCACGCCGTCAAACTCGAGGGCGGCGAGCGCGTAGTCGATCAGATCGCGTGCCTGACCGCGGCGGGTATCCCGGTGATGGCGCACATCGGCTTCACGCCGCAAAGCGTCAACACTCTTGGCGGGTTCCGGGTGCAGGGCCGCGGTGACGACGCTGCCGAACAGACCATCCACGACGCGATCGCCGTCGCCGAAGCCGGAGCATTTTCCGTCGTGATGGAGATGGTGCCGGCTGAATTGGCGACTCAGATCACCGGCAAGCTGACCATCCCGACGGTCGGGATCGGCGCGGGTCCAAACTGCGATGCCCAGGTGCTGGTCTGGCAGGATATGGCCGGACTCAGCACCGGGAAGGCCGCGCGCTTCGTCAAGCGATTCGCGGACATCGGCGGCGAACTACGCCGTGCCGCAGTGCAATACGCAGAAGAAGTTGCCGGCGGGGTTTTCCCGGCTGACGAGCACTGTTTCTGAGCACAACCCCGTCGCTTTTGCGTCGAGATTGCCAATCTGGGCGCCAGACGTTACTAGCTGAAACCGTTGTTCTCCATAAGGGGCGCGGTGGGATTATCTGGCGCTGCGGCACTATCCTCAGCGAATACTGGGCGATCTCCGCCGAAGCCCTGATAAGAGCCCGCGACAGTGATAAGAACTTAGGCATTCAGGCAAGAAGAGGTAATGGTTTTGGACCAGACACGCGCTACACCGGTTGCTGTCATCGGCATGGGGTGCCGGCTGCCGGGCGGGATCGACTCCCCTGAGCTGCTGTGGGAGGCATTGCTACGCGGCGACGACATGGTCACCGAAGTGCCCGCCGACCGTTGGGACGTTGACGAGTTCTACGACCCCGAACCGGGGGTCCCCGGTCGAACGGTGTGCAAATGGGGCTCGTTCCTGGATGATGTCGCCGACTTCGATCCCGAGTTCTTCGGGATCACCGAAAAAGAAGCGACTGCAATGGATCCGCAGCACCGCTTGCTCCTGGCAACCTCCTGGGAGGCGATGGAACAAGGCGGTTTCAGTCGAGAGACGCTGGCCAGCTCGCGGACCGGGGTGTTCTTTGGGCTGATGCACGACGACTACCAGTTCGTGCACGCCGAAGCCCAGACCCTGTCGGGGCCGTACGGCTATATGGGCAACAGTTTCGCGATGGGATCCGGCCGCGTCTCGTACGCCCTGGGTCTGCATGGACCAGCGATGACGGTTGACACCGCCTGCTCGTCTGGCTTGACCGCGATCCACTTGGCCTGCCGCAGCCTGCAGGACGGCGAGAGCGACCTTGCGCTGGCGGGTGGCGCTTCGGTCATGTTCGAACCCCGCAAGGCGGCATCGGGGTCCGCCATCGGAATGTTGTCGCCGACCGGCCGCTGCGCCGCGTTCGACGTCGACGCGGACGGATTCGTGGCCGGCGAGGGTTGCGTCGTGCTGCTGCTCAAACGCCTGCCGGATGCGCTGGCTGACGGCGACCGGATCCTGGCGGTGGTGCGCGGCACCGCCGTCAACCAGGATGGCCACACGGTGAACATCGTGACGCCATCGCATCCCGCCCAGGTCGAGGCGTACCGGACGGCATTGAGCGTGGCGGGAGTGGACCCAAGCAGCGTGGGCATGGTGGAGGCCCATGGTCCCGGCACACCCGTGGGTGATCCAATCGAATATGCAAGTCTTGCAGAGGTTTACGGCGTTGACGGCCCGTGTGCGCTCGGATCGGTGAAGACCAATTTTGGGCACACCCAGGCGGCCGCCGGTGCGTTGGGGCTGATGAAGGCCGTGCTGGCCGTCCAGCACGGCGTCGTCCCGCGCAATCTTCACTTCAACCAGCTACCGGATGATTTCGCCGAAATCCCGACCAATCTCTTTGTGCCGCAATCGACCACGCCATGGCCCGGCATCGATCAGCAAGCGCCGCGGCGGGCGGCGGTATCGTCCTACGGGTTCTCGGGAACCAATGTTCACGCGATCGTGGAGCAGGCGCCCGAGACGGCCTCGCAGTCAGACGAAGCGCCAGCCACCTCGGCTGCCGACGGCCCGCTGATGTTCCCGCTGTCGGCCACCTCCGCCGACGGACTGCGGCTGACCGCGCGGCGAGTCGCCGACTGGGTTGACGCCAACTCGGCGGACCTGTCGGCAGCGGATCTGGCCTACACGCTCAACCGCCGCCGTGAGCACCGCCCGGTACGCACGGCGGTCTTCGCCGACACTCTCGAGAAGCTGTCCGACCGTCTGCGCGAGGTCGCCGATGGTGACTTTCCCTATCAGCCCGCGGTGGGCAGAAACGATCGAGGCCCGGTGTGGATCTTCTCCGGGCAAGGTTCGCAATGGGCGGCGATGGGCGCCGAACTACTCGCCACCGAACCGGCGTTCGCAGCGGCCGTCGCGGAGGCCGAACCGCTGATCCTCGAGGAGTCCGGATTCTCGGTAACCGAGGCGATCTCGGCACCCGAGACGGTGACCGGAATCGAGCGGGTTCAGCCGGCGCTGTTCACGATGCAGGTCGCGCTGGCCGCGACGATGCGGTCGTACGGGGTGCAGCCGGGTGCGGTGATCGGCCACTCGATGGGCGAGGCCGCGGCGGCGGTCGTAGCCGGAGCGCTGTCACTGCAGGACGGGGTGCGAGTGATCTGCCGCCGGTCCCGGTTGATGTCTACGATCTCCGGATCCGGAGCCATGGCATCGGTGGAATTGCCTGCCCAACAAGTGCTTTCGGAGCTAGTGGCACGAGGAGTCAACGGCGATGTCGTGGTGGCCGTGGTGGCATCGCCGCAGTCAACCGTGATCGGCGGGGTCACCGAGACGGTGCGTGAACTCGTCGCGGTGTGGGAGCAGCGCGGGGTGATGGCCCGTGAGGTGGCCGTAGACGTCGCATCACACTCCCCACAAGTCGACTCGATACTCGATGATCTGGCCGATGAGTTGGGCGACCTCAACCCGCTGCCGCCGGAGGTTCCCTTCTACTCCTCGACCATGTTCGACCCGCGTGACGAACTCGTGTGCGATGCCTGGTACTGGGCCGACAATCTGCGTCACACCGTGCGGTTCGCCGCGTCCGTTCAGGCGGCGCTGGAGGACGGCTTCCGGGTGTTCGCGGAGTTGTCACCGCATCCGCTGCTGACCCACGCCGCCGAGCAGACCGGGGAGAGCCTCGGTATTCCCATCGCCGCTCTCGCCGCCATGCGCCGGGAGGCGGAGCTGCCGGAAGGTCTGCGTGGCTTCCTGGCAGATCTGTACAGCGCGGGCGCCGCGATCGACTTCTCGCTGCGTCACCCTCAGGGCAGGCTGGTGGACGCGCCATTGCCTACCTGGAGCAATCGTCGGCTGTTCCTGAGCCGTGGTGATCAGCATTCACCGACGAGCGGCGGTCGCACGATTGCGGTGCACCCGCTGATGGGCGCGCACGTGCAAGTGCAGGAGCAGCCGGAGCGGCACGTTTGGCGCGGCGAAGTCGGTTCCATCGCACAGCCGTGGCTCAGTGACTACCAAATACACGATGCGACCGCCCTTCCGGGGGCCGCGTATTGCGAGATGGCGTTGGCCGCGGCTCGCACGGTCCTAGGCGAGGCGTCCGAACTGAGCGATATCCGGATCGAGCAGCCGCTGATTCTCGACGAAGAGACCCCGATCGGTGCCGTCGCGTCGCTGCAGGCGCCGGGCGTCCTCTCCTTCGCGGTGGAGACGATCAAAGATGGCAAACACACCCGGTGGGCCACTGCGGTCCTGCGCACAATCGAGGACACCGATCAACCGCCCGCCATCGACATCGCCGGGCTGCTGGCTACACATCCGCGCCGGGTGGACGGCGCTGTGGTTCGGGATTGGTTCGAGCGGCGTGGTGTTCGATTCGGTCCCGCCTTCACCGGACTGACGTGCGTACACACCTCAGAGGGAACCGACGAGACGGTGCTCGCCGAGGTTGCACTGCCGCTCCTGCTCCGCTCGCAACAATCCGGCTATCGCACGCACCCGGCGTTGCTAGCCGCCTGCTTCCAGTCGGTGGAAGCCCATCCCGTTGTCGAGCAGGTCGCGAACGGCAGCGTGTTGTTGCCGCTGAGTGTGCGTCAGCTGCGTGCCTACGGATCCACCCGCACCGCCCGCTACTGCTTGACGCGGGTGATTAGTGCCGACACCACAGGTGTTGCGGCCGACCTCGACATCCTGGACGAGCACGGGACAGTCCTGCTGACGTTGCGCGGGCTCGAGATGGGGATCTCCCAAACCAGCGAACGCGATCGCATGCTCGACGAGCGGCTGCTGACCATCGAATGGCAGCAGCGCGAGTTACCCGAAACCAGCCACGCCGACCCCGGATCCTGGCTGCTGATTGCCGCCTCCAGCTCCGCGGATGTGGTGGCAAACAAACTCGCCGACGCATTGAAACTCGCTGGTGCGCAATGCACGTCGATGTTGTGGTCGCGGTCCGCAGACGCGACGTCCAATGCGTCCCAGCTTCGCGAATATCTCAGCTCCAACGTGATCGACGGATTGGTCGTGCTAGCCGGATCGGAGCACGACAAACCGGACCAGGAGTGCGCGATCCGCGGCCGGGAGTGCGTGCGGCACCTGGCACGAATCGCCCGCGAGCTACCGGATATCCCGGCCGAGCCACCTCGTCTTTTCGTCGTTACCGGGGGCGCCCAGTCGGTGCTGTCCGACGACGCGGTCAACTTGGAGCAAGCCGGGCTGCGCGGTCTGATGCGCGTGATCGGCAACGAGCACCCCGAGTTGCGGCCTACCCAAATCGATCTCGATGAGGACACCGATGTCGAGTGCCTGGCACGGCAGTTGCTGCAGCAGTCCGACGAGGACGAGACCGCGTGGCGGAGCGGCGCGTGGTACACCGCGCGCCTGAGCCCGGCACCGCTGCGCCCCGAAGATCGGCGAACCACCGTGGTGGACTACGCCCACGATGGTGTGCGGCTGCAGATTCATACCCCTGGCGACCTTGAATCGATAGAAGTCACCGCGTTCGACCGGGTCCCGCCGGGCCCCACAGAGATTGAGGTCGCGGCGACCGCAGCCAGCATCAACTTCGCCGATGTTCTGATCGCGTTCGGCCGGTACTCCACCGTGGACGGGGTCGCCCCTCAGCTCGGGATGGATTTCGCCGGGGTAGTGACCGCGGTGGGGTCCGACGTCACGACTCATCACGTCGGTGATCGTGTCGGTGGATTCTGCAAAACCGGCAGTTGGGCGAACTTCGTCACGTGCGACGCGCGTATTGCGGCCACTCTTCCGCCCGGGCTGACCGACGGGGTCGCGGCCGCAACCAGCACGGCGTACGTCACCGCGTGGTATGCGCTGCACGACCAGGCCAGGATTGGCGCCGACGACCGGGTGTTGATCCACTCCGCCACCGGCGGCGTGGGCCAGGCGGCGATCGCGATCGCCCGCGCCGCTGGAGCCGAGATCTTCGCTACCGCCGGCAACGACAAGCGTCGACAGTTGTTGCGCGATATGGGAATTACGCACGTCTACGACTCGCGCAGCACCGAATTCGCCGAGCAGATCCGCCACGATACCGGCGGATACGGTGTCGACATCGTGCTCAACTCGTTGACCGGCGCCGCGCAACGTGCCGGGCTGGAATTGCTTTCCGTCGGTGGACGATTCGTGGAGATCGGCAAATCCGACGTTTACGGCAACACCCGGCTGGAGCTATCGCCATTCCGGCGCAACCTCACGTTCCATTACGTCGATCTGGCGCTGATGGCCCAGAGCCACCCACGGCGGATCGGCGACATTCTTGGCACGGTGTACCGCCTTGTCGCTGAAGGCGAACTGACACCCCCGGAAGTCACGCACTACCCGCTGCGCGAGGCGACCACGGCCGTCCGCGTGATGAGCGCCGCAGAGCACACCGGCAAGTTGGTGCTCGACGTGCCCCACGCCGGGCGCAGCAACGTCGTGGTACCGCCGGAACGCGCCCAGATCTTCCGGCATGACGGTTCGTACATCATCACCGGCGGTTTGGGTGGCCTCGGGATCTTCCTCGCCGAGAAGATGACGTCTGCCGGCTGTGGCCGCATCGTGCTCACCTCCCGCTCACTGCCCACCCCGAAGGTGCTGGAGACGATTGAGCTCATTCAGGCCATGGGTGGCGACATCGTCGTCGAGTGTGGCGACATCACTGCACCCGGCACCGCAGAGCGGTTGGTTGCGGCCGCCACCGCTACCGGACTCCCGCTACGCGGGGTCCTGCATGCGGCCGCCGTGGTCGAGGACGCCACGCTGGAGAACATCACCGACGAACTGATCGACCGGGACTGGGGGGCCAAGGCCAGCGGCGCGTGGAACTTACACAACGCTTTGCAAGAAAGGGAAGCCGAACAGCCGCTGGACTGGTTCTGCTCATTCTCCTCGGCGGCCGCGCTGGTGGGCTCGCCCGGCCAGGGCGCGTATGCCGCGGCCAACAGCTGGCTGGACGGGTTCACCTACTGGCGGCGGAGTCAAGGCCTACCGGCCACGTCCATTGCATGGGGAATCTGGGGCGATATCGGCCGCGCCTCGGCTGTGGCAGAAGCCACCGATATCGCGATCACCCCGAACGAAGGCGCGTATGCGTTCCAGGCGCTGCTGCGCCATGACCGCGCGTACACCGGGTACGCACCGATGACCGGAACGCCGTGGGTGACCGCGCTCGCGCAGCGCTCCAAGTTCGCCGAGCTATTCCGGGACGCGGGCAAAAAGTCAACGGGTACAAGCAGGTTCCTGTCGGAATTGCAGGCGTCGCCGAAGGAGGAATGGACTCCCCGGCTCCGTCGGGTGGTTACTGACAAACTCTCGAAGATCTTGCGTCGCAGCGTCGATCCGGACCGCCCCCTGTCCGAGTACGGCCTTGACTCGCTGGCAAACCTCGAGCTGCGTAACTACTTCAAGGAAGAAACGGGCATACGCATCACCCCTAGCGACATCTCTACAGCCAACGGTTTGGCAGCAGCGCTTTACGAGTATTTGACCGCCGAAGGAGACGGGGGCACCGCGGAGCCGGTCAAGCCCGTCCAGATCCGGCGGAAGAAGACGCCCCCGGATCCAAACTTGGCGACCGCTCAAAATGATTAAGAGAATAGTTAACGTAAGGTGAATGGCAGGAGCCAAGCGTGTCATTCGGGTATGGCACGCTATGGCGTGACGCACGACCATTCACGACCGTCCGCGACCGCGGCACGCGCCCCCCTCGGAGCCGAAAATGCCTTCAAAAGCGCCTAAAACCTCGCGTCATCTGGAGGTTGAGCGCAAGTTCGACGTCGACGAATCGACGGTGGCACCGTCGTTCGAAGGCATCGCCGCGGTGGTTCGGGTCGAGAAGTCACACGTCGACTCGCTGGACGCCACCTACTTTGACACTCCCAAGCAGGACTTGGCGCGCAACAAGATCACCCTGCGCCGTCGCACCGGTGGCCACGACGCCGGTTGGCATCTGAAGCTGCCGGCCGGACCGGACGCGCGCACCGAGATCCATGCGCCACTTGAGGCCTCAGCTGAAGACACCGTGCCGGGCGAGTTGCTGGATGTGGTGCTGGCGATCGTTCGCGACCGTCCCGTTCGGCCGGTCGCGCGCATCACCACCAAACGCGAAAGCCAGGTGTTGTACGGCGCGCTGGACACTGCGCTGGCGGAGTTCAGCAATGATCACGTGATTGCCTGGGCGGCTGATTCCGCTGATTCCTCGGAGGTGTCCGACTCGCAACCGCAGGAACAAGAGTGGCGCGAGTGGGAATTGGAGCTCCTCGGAACGAACGGGTCTCCTGACACCGAACTGTTGAGCCGGTTAGGCAATCGGCTGCTCGATGCCGGTGCCGCCCCCGCCGGGCATGGCTCGAAACTTGCTCGGGTGCTCGGCGCGACGGCACGGTCCAATGGCACGCCGGCACCCGAGGATCCCCTGCACCGCGCGGTCGCCGAGCAGGTCGACGAGCTCTTGGTCTGGGATCGCGCGGTGCGTGCCGACGCCTACGACGCGGTGCACCAGATGCGGGTCACCACCCGCAAGATCCGCAGCCTGTTGCGCGACTCGCACGATTCATTCGGCTTGTCCGACGGCGACTGGGTGCTCGACGAGCTGCGCGAGCTCGCCGGCGTGCTCGGTGTGGCCCGCGACGCCGAGGTGCTGGCCGAGCGCTACGAGCACCAGCTGGACCAGCTGTCACCGGAGCTGGTGCGCGGGCCGGTGTGGGAGCGTCTGGTCGCCGGCGCCCGGCGCCGCTACGAGACCGGGCTGCGGCGATCGCTGATCGCGATGCGGTCGCAGCGATACTTCCGCATGCTCGACGCCCTCGACGCGATAGTGGCCGAAATCCCTGGCGCCCAGTCGGACGAGGAAGCGACGCCAGTCACCATCGACGCCGCCTACAAGAAGGTCCGCAAAGCCGCAAAGGCCGCCGACATCCAGGGGCAGGACGAGGACGCCGACTCCCCCGAGACCGAGCACGATCACGACGCGGCGCTGCACCTGATCCGCAAGCGGGCCAAGAGTCTCCGCTACATCGCGGCCGCCACCGGCGAGGACGACGTATCCAAGCAAGCCAAGGATATCCAGACGCTGCTCGGCGACCACCAGGACAGCGTGGTCAGCCGCGACCACCTGATCGAGCAGTCCGAAGCCGCCCATGCCGCCGGCGAGGACACTTTCACCTACGGCCTGCTCTACCAGCAGGAGATCGAATTGGCCGATAGTTGTCGTGCGCAGCTCGACGACGTGATGCGCAGGCTCGACAAGTCGGTGCGCAGAGCACGGCGGTAGTGGCGAACCTTCCGCGTCCCTAGCCCCCCGCGAAAGTGCAACTGGCGACGCCTCTACTCGGTGAACGCGTAGCTGAACGCACTCTCGCGGCGGGGATTGCGGGGCGGGCGAGTTGGCCTGTAAGCCGGATTCTGTTCCGCACCGCCGTGGCGTAAGCAACGGCGGCACGGCGGCGACCATCCATCTGGACACACCGTTGCCGGGTGCCTCGAGCGGCCTACCCGCAGGCTCGGGCGAGCAGCCCTCGAACGCCTGCGCAGCCGCACCGCCGGTGCGACCTTCTTGGCCTTGCTTCGGGTGGGGTTTGCCGAGCCACTCCGGTCACCCGGAGTGCTGGTGCGCTCTTACCGCACCGTTTCACCCTTACCACCACGTGGGTGGCGGTTTGTTTTCTGTGGCACTTTCCCGCGAGTCACCTCGGATTGCTGTTAGCAATCACCCCGCTCTGTGAAGTCCGGACTTTCCTCGACTCGTAAAAGCCGCGGCCGCCCGGCCAACTCGTCCGCGACGAACACGGTACCCCGTCGCGCCCGCTTATCCGCGAGCAGACGCAAAATCCTCCGACACGCCGAGGTTGCGGGGCTTTCGCGTCTGCTCGGCGGGGTGGGCCATTGCCCAATGCGGAGTGTTGGTGTCAGGCTGACCGAATGACCGAAACCGAAGGGTTCATCGACCAGGCCGCGACCGGGCTCGCGGAGCCGCAGCCGATGTACAAGGTGTTGCGCGAAACGAACCCGGTGTTTCGATCGCCAGGCGTGGTGGTTCTCAGCCGCCTGACCGACATCGAGATGGTGCTCAAACACACTGAGCTGTTCTCGTCGAATATGGACGCGGTCGATCTGGGCACCATCCGGCCACTCATTCCGCTGCAGGTCGATCCGCCCGAGCACGCGAAGTACCGTCGCATCCTCGACCCGCTGTTCACCCCGCGGGAGATGGCCCGACGCGAACCCCAGATCGCCGAGCTGGTGAACGAGATGATCGACCGGTTCGCCGATCGCGGCGAGTGCGACTTCCACGAGGAGTTCGCGGTGCCATTTCCGTGCACCGTTTTCCTACAGTTGCTCGGCCTGCCGCTGAAAGACCTCGACAGGTTCCTGGAGTGGAAGGACGCCGTGATCCGCCCGGAGGGCGCCGCGGGCTACGACGGCCGCCACGACGCCTCCGCACCCGTGGCGCTGGAGATTTACGAATATTTCGAGAGGGCCATCGACGACCACATCGCCAACCCGCGCGACGACGTGCTGTCCGCGATGATCGCGGCGAACCTCAAAGAAGAAGGGCGGCCGTTGTCCCGCGAGGAGTTGCTCGACATCTGCTTCCTGTTCCTGATCGCGGGGCTCGACACGGTCACCGACTCGCTGGACTGCTTCTTCGTCTACCTGGCTCGACACCCCGAGCACCGTCATCAGCTGGTCGAAGACCCCGATGTGCTGCCGCATGCGATCGAGGAGTTGTTGCGGTGGGAGACGCCGGTTCCCGGAGTGGCCCGGGTGGCCATGCAAGACGTCGAGGTCGGCGGATGTCCCATCAGTAAGGGCGAACGGGTCAGTCCGTTGCTCGGCGCGGCCAACACGGACCCGGCTGAGTTCCCCGATCCCGAGCTGGTGGACTTCAACCGCAACCCGAACCGGCACCGCGCGTTCGGCGGAGGTCCGCACCGCTGCCTCGGCTCCCACCTGGCCCGGATGGAACTTCGGGTGGCGATGCGTGAATTCCACCGGCGCATCCCCGATTACCAGATCAAGCCCGGCACCGAGCTGGTCTTCACCGCGGCGCTGCGCTCGGTGGAATCATTGCCCTTGGTGTTCCCAGTGTCATGACTCACGTATCCGTTGATGTCGACCGCTGCACCGGCCATGGACGCTGTTACACCTTGGCGCCCAACGTGTTCGACGCGGACGAGGTCGGCCATGCCGTCGTGCTCGTCGAGGACGTCTCCGATGAGCTGGAGGCGCAGGCCGTCGCCGGTGAGCGGAACTGCCCGGAGCGGGCAATCACTTTATCGGCAGGTCACAAGTAACTGGTCTGGTTCACCAGATGCACCGAAGACGCTCCGTCCGAATAGAATTCGGCGATGCTCAGCGACGCCAAGTCAAGGTGCAAGCGGTACAGAATGCCCGGCCCGGCCTCCAGCGCGAGCCGCAGCAGCATCTTGATCGGCGTAACATGTGACACCAGCAGAACCGTCGCGTCTTGATGTGCCGCGGTGATCCGGTCGCGTGCCCGGCACACCCGCTCAAGCACTTCGTCAAAACTCTCACCACCCGGCGGCGTCGTCGCGCTGTCGCGCAGCCAGCGACTATGCAGATCCGGATCCCGTTCGGCGGCCTCGGCGAAGGTCAATCCTTCCCATGCTCCGAAATCGGTCTCAATCAGATCGTCATCGACGGTGACGTCGAGACCCAGCGCCTTCGCGGCCGTCGCCGCGGTGTCGTAGGCCCGTTGCAGCGGCGATGAGATCACGGCGGCGATCCCGCCGCGCTGCGCCAGATACCGCGCCGCCGCCGATGCTTGGCGCCGTCCCAATTCACTCAGTTCCGGGTTGCCGCGTCCGGAGTAACGCCGCTCCAACGACAATGGGGTCTGCCCGTGTCGGAGCAACAGCAGCCGGGTCGGTGTACCGCGCGCGCCGGTCCAGCCCGGCGCTGTCAACGACGGCGTGGCCGTGGCTTTCGGCGGCTCGGCAGGCGACTCGCCAACTGGCGCGGCGGCCGCGGCGTCCATCGCCTCGTTGGCCAACCGGTCGGCGTGCTCGTTGCGCTCCCTCGGAATCCATGTGTAGCTGATCCGGTCGAACCGCGCCGCCGCCTGCCGGGCCTGAGCGTGCAGCTCGATGAGGTCAGGGTGCTTGACTTTCCACCGTCCGGACATTTGCTCGACCACCAGCTTGGAATCCATCCAGACCGCGACGTCGGTGGCGCCGAGTTCCGCGGCGGCATCCAAACCGGCGATCAGGCCCTGGTATTCGGCGACGTTGTTGGTCGCGCGGCCGATCGACTGTTTGGCCTCGGCCAGCACGGCCGAGCGGTCCGCACTGAACACCACCGCGCCGTATCCGGCCGGCCCGGGGTTGCCCCGCGACCCACCGTCGACTTCGACGACTACCTCCACTAGTCGAATCCCTTGACCCGCAGAAGAATTGCGTTGCATTCCGGGCAGCGCACCACCTCGTCTTCGGCGGCCGCCGTGATGCCGGCCAGGTCGCCGCGGCCGATCTCGATCCGGCAGGCACCGCAGCGATGTCCCAGCAGGGGCGCAGCGCCCGGCCCTCCCCCGGCGCGCTGTCGCTCGTAGAGCGCAGACAGGGCCGGATCCAGGGTCGCGGCCAGCACGTCGCGCCGCGATGAATGCTGCTGGCGGGCCTGCTCGATTCCGGCGAGGGCGGCGTCGAGCGCCTGCTGCGCGGCGGCAAGGTCGACCTGGAGCGCATCGATTGCCTGCAGCTCGGCGTTCTGCTGCGCATCCACTTCCTCGCGACTTTCCATCACCTCCAACAGCGAATCTTCCAGGCTGCTCTGGCGTCGTTGCAGGGTCTCGAGCTCGTGCTGCAGATCTGACTGGTGCTTGGGGTCCGTCGCACCCGAGCTGAGTAACTTGCGGTCGCGGTCTTCGCGCTGGCGCACCGCGTCGATCTCCGACTCGAATCGCGACACCTGGGCATCCAGATCTTCCAACGCGATGCGTGCCGTGGCCAGCCGGTCATTGACGGCATTGTGCTCGGCCTGTATCGCCTCGTAGGCCTCCCGCTCCGGTAGATGGGTGGCCCGATGCGCGAGCTGGGACAGTTCCGCATCCAGCTTCGCCACCTCCAATAGCGAACGCTGATGTGTTACTTCGGCTTTCATGGCTATTCTCTCCAGGTATCGTTCTCGAGGTTCTCTGGGGGTTCGACGTTCCATGGGTCGGTGCGGATCGTGCACACACGCACCGGCAGGGCGGCGAACCGCGACTTCAGCACGTTGGCCGCCTGCTCGCACCACGGGAATTCGCTTGCCCAATGCGCGACGTCGACCAGCGCCACATCCGAAGTCCGGCGGTGCTCGTCGGCCGGATGGTGTCGCAGATCTGCCGTGACGTACGCCTGTACGTCCGCCGCTGCCGCGGTTGCCAGTAGCGAGTCTCCCGCGCCGCCGCAGACCGCGACCCGCGATACCGCCATGTCGGGGTCACCCGCGGCGCGCACACCCCAGGAGGTTCGCGGTAGCCCAGCGCCCACCCGCGCGACGAACGTGCGCAGGGGCTCGGGTTGGGGCAGGGTGCCGATGCGGCCCAACCCGGTGTCGCCGGGCACCGGCACCATCGCGAAGATGTCGAATGCCGGCTCTTCGTAAGGATGCGCGGCGCGCATCGCCGTCAACACGTCGGCCCGCAGTCGCGCCGGTGCGACAACCTCGAATCGGTCTTCGGCCACCCGCTCGACGCTGCCGATGCTGCCTATCGCGGGCGATGCCCCGTCATGCGGCAGGAACTGCCCAATGCCTTCCACGCTCCAGCTGCACTGCGAATAGTCGCCGATCTGGCCGGCACCGGCCGCAAATACCGCCGCCTGCACTGCCGCCGCGCTGTCCCGCGGCACATAGACGATCCACTTGTCGAGGTCGGCCGCAGCGGATCGCGGCTCGAGCACAGCCTCAACGGTGAGACCGAGGGCCTCAGCCAGTGCGTCGGACACACCGGGTGACGCCGAGTCGGCGTTGGTGTGCGCGGTGAACAGTGAACGCCCGGTTCGGATCAAGCGATGCAGGAGCGCACCTTTGGGCGTATTGGCCGCGACCGTGTCGACTCCGCGCAATAGCAACGGGTGATGGGCCAGCAGCAGCCCGGCCTCGGGAACTTCGTCAACCACGGCCGCCGTCGCATCCACCGCGATGGTCACCGAATCCAGCGCGTCGTCGGGGTCACCGCACACCAGGCCGACCGAATCCCACGATTGGGCAAGGCGGGGCGGGTAGGCCTCGTTCAGTACCTCGATGACGTCGGCCAGCCGAATGCTCACTGGCGCCTCCCGTCGTTCGCGATGTCTCGAACCAACAATGGCCACTCCGCACGGACCGCCGCCCGCAGATAGTGATCGTCGAGGCCCACGAAGTTGTCACACCGTCGGACCGCAATTCCCTTATTCAGCAGGGTTTTTCGGACATCCTCAGCGTCACGCATGCTGAACAGCACAAACGGGGCCCTGCCGTCGACCACGTGGGCGCCCACCGATGCCAACCCAGCCGCCATCTCGGCCCGCAACGCCGCCAGTCGCACCGCGCCGGTCGCCGCCTCGACGACGGCTTCGGCGGCGCAGCAGGCCGCAATGGCCTCCAGTTGCAGTGTTCCCACCGCCCAGTGCGCGCGCTGCGTGGTCAATCGGGCCAAGACATCTGGTGAGCCGAGGGCGTAACCCACCCGCAGTCCGGCCAACGACCACGTCTTGGTCAAACTGCGCAGCACCAGCACGTCGGGAAGCGAGTAACCGGCTAGCGAATCCGGCTCACCGGGAACCGAATCGGCGAACGCCTCGTCGACCACCAGGATTCGTCCCGGCCTGCGCAGCGCCAGGAGCTGCTCGCGGCGGTGCAGCACCGAGGTGGGGTTGGTCGGGTTGCCGACCACGACAAGGTCGGCGTCGTCGGGCACCGCGCCGGTATTCAATGCGCCATCCAGACCGAACGGCGGATCGAGCACGACATGCTGTACGGGCACGCCGGCCGCGCCGAGCGCCAGTGCCGGTTCGGTGAACGCGGGCGCGATGACCGCCGCCCGCGCCGGCCGCAGGTTAGGTAGTAAAGCGAACCCTTCGGCTGCCCCGGCCAGCGGCAGCACCTCGTCGCGGGCCCGGTTATGCCGCTCGGCGACCGCGTCTTGCGCCCGGCGCACGTCTTCGACGCTCGGGTAGCTGGCCAGGTCCGGAAGCCGCGCGGCCAGCCGCCGCACAAGCCAATCGGGTGGTTGAGCGTGCCGGACGTTGACGGCGAAATCCAGCATGCCCGGCATGGCGGCCTGGTCTCCGTGGTAGCGCGGCGCTGCAAGCGCGCTCGGGTCCAGACTCGCCATCAGTGAAACACTAGTGCGCCTGCACGTAGCCGCGGTATCGCACTCCAGCGCCATCGCCGACAATGGGATCGTGACAGACACGATCCCGGTGGTGGGGGAAGCGCCGCAATTGGTGATCTTCGATCTCGACGGCACCCTCACCGACTCCGCAGAAGGGATCGTTGCCAGCTTCCTGCATGCGCTCGGCCACGTCGGCGCCCCAGTGCCCGACGGTGACCTGGCCGCCCAGATCGTCGGGCCGCCGATGGATGACACTTTTCGCGCGCTGGGCCTCGGTGAGTCCACCGAAGCGGCGATCGCAGCCTTCCGGGCCGAGTACGGCACCCGGGGCTGGGCGATGAACACCGTGTTCGATGGGATCGTTGCGTTGCTGGCCGACCTGCGTACCGCCGGTGTCCGGCTGGCTGTGGCCACCTCCAAGCTGGAACCGACGGCACGACGCATCCTCGCCCATTTCGGGCTCGAGCAGCATTTCGAGGTCATCGCGGGCGCGAGCCCGGATGGCTCACGCAAAACCAAGGAGGAGGTGCTCGCGCACGCGCTGGCACAGCTGCAGCCGCTGCCCGAACGGGTGCTCATGGTCGGTGACCGCAGCCACGACGTGGACGGGGCGGCGACCCACGGAATCGACACCGTGGTCGTCGGCTGGGGTTACGGCCAGGACGACTTCGCCGACGGGCGCAACAGCACCGGTGTGACACATGCCCCGACGATCGACGAGCTACGGAGGGCTTTAGGTGTCTAAGACACTGCACGTCACCTTCGTCTGCAGCGGCAACATCTGCCGGTCCCCGATGGCCGAGAAGATGTTCGCCGACCAGCTGCGCCGGCGCGGCCTCGGTGACGCGGTACGGGTGACCAGCGGGGGCACCGGCAACTGGCACGCCGGCGAAGGCGCAGACCTGCGGGCAAAGCAGGTACTGCGCGCGCACGGGTACTCCACGGACCACCGAGCCGCGCAGGTCGGCGAGGAACACTTGGCGGCCGATATGGTGGTGGCCTTGGGCCGCAACCACCTTCGGCAGTTGCGGGAGCTGGGCGTCGACGACGACCGGGTACGGATGTTGCGATCGTTCGATCCGCGCTCGGCCGCTCATGCCCTCGACGTCGAGGATCCCTACTACGGCGACCACGACGACTTCGAACAGGTTCTCACCGTCATCGAGGCCGCGTTGCCCGGGCTGCACGACTGGGTGGACACGCGGCTTGCGCAGAACGGACACGGTTGATGCCCCGTTTCCTACCGCGCCTGGCGTTCCTGCTGCGGCCGGGCTGGATAGCGCTGGCTCTGGTGGTCGTCGCTTTCACGTACCTGTGCTTTACCGTGCTCGCGCCGTGGCAGCTGGGCAAGAACACCAGAACATCGCGGGAGAATCAACAAATCGAGTATTCGCTCAACACACCGCCGGTGCCGCTTAAAACGATTCTGCCACAGCAGGACTCGTCGGCATCGAACGAGCAGTGGCGCAGAGTGACGGCGACCGGCCACTATCTGCCGGACGCGCAGGTGCTGGCCCGGTTGCGGGTGGTCGACGGCGACCAGGCCTTCGAGGTGCTGGCCCCGTTTGTCGTCGATAACGGGCCGACCGTGCTGGTCGACCGCGGCTACGTGCGCCCCGAGCCGGGCTCTCATGTCCCCGAATTCCCGCGGCCACCGCACGAGACCGTCACCCTCACGGCGCGGCTGCGGGACTCCGAACCGCTGCTCAAAGACAAGGAGCCGTTCTCCAGGGACGGCGTCCAACAGGTGTATTCGATCAACACCGATCAGGTTTCGGCGCTGACCAAAGTGCCGCTGGCCGGGTCGTATCTGCAGTTGGTCGAAAACCAGCCCGGCGGGCTCGGCCTGATTGGCGTGCCGCACCTGGATGCCGGGCCGTTTTTGTCCTACGGCATCCAGTGGATTTCGTTCGGCATCCTCGCGCCCATCGGATTGGGCTATTTCGTCTACTCCGAAATCCGCGCCCGCCGCCGCGAATTGGATCAAACGCCGGCACCGGCAGCGCCGAAAACGGTCGAGGACAAGCTCGCCGACCGCTACGGCAGACGGCAGTAGGGCGCCAAATAGGTCACATCGGTCGCAGCCGCCACATGAGTCTCTGGCGCAGACGGCACGAACTTTGCCCAGCCCATAGCGACAGCCGGCGGAGTCAGATCATTTTGTCGCTTGAAGGCGGGCAAACATCCTGCCGACTTCCGGAGAGACGGGTGACAAGACGTCGCGGCCGACCCAACAGCCCCGCGAACAACGCGGCCGCCGCCTGCACGGCCCGGGACAACACCACTGCCCGACGCAGGTCGTCCACCGTCGGCTGTGCCCCATTGCCCAGGGTGGGCCGGATCTGCAGCTCATGCTGGTACTGGGTGGGCCCGCCCAGCCGGACGTCGAGCGCACCGGCGAAGGCCGCCTCGACGACGCCTGCGTTGGGACTGGGATGCCGGGCGGCGTCCTGACGCCAGGCCCGGACCGCACCCGACGGTGATCCACCGACAATCGGTGCGCACATCACCACCAGCGCCGCCGTCGCCCGGGCGGCGACGTAATTGGCGGCGTCATCCAGTCGCGCTGCGGCCCAGCCGAACCGGCGATACCGCGGTGAGCGGTGGCCGATCATCGAATCCAGCGTGTTGATGGCCCGGTATGTCAACACCGCGGGCGTTCCACCCGCGACCGCCCACAGCATCGGCGCCACCTGCGCATCCGACGTGTTCTCCGCGACCGACTCCAATGCCGCGCGCGTCAGGCCCGGGCCGTCCAGCCGGGCTGGATCCCGCCCGCACAGCGACGGCAACAGTGCTCGCGCGGCCTCGGTGTCATCGCGGTCCAGCAGCTCCGACATCCGCATACCGATGCGCGCCAACGACGTTCCGCCGAGCGATATCCAGACGGCCGTTGCGGTGACCGCAATCGAACAGAGCGGTCCCCCGCACCGAGCCGCACGCTGCACAGCGGCGCCGAGCAAGCTCACCGCGCCGACCAGCAGGCCGACGTGCAGCACGCCGGCGATCCTGCTGTCTCGGTAGGTGACCAGCTCCAACTTCGCTGCCGCTTGGCCGAACACCGCAACCGGATGACTCCGTTTCGGGTCGCTCAACGCGAGGTCGGCCAGGTAGCCGCCGAGCACTGCGGCCATCCGGGAGCGCCGTGTCTTAGTAAGGATTCCGGCAAACACTCCGGCAGCGTCTCATACATGGTCTACTCGGTCCCATGGAGTCTTGCACAGCGAGTCCGCAATGAGGCGGCCCGCCACCCGAGTCGCCGACCTGCTGAATCCGGCGGCAACGCTATTGCCCGCCGCGAACGTGATCATGCAGCTGGCGTTGCCGGGCGTGGGCTACGGGGTGCTGGAAAGTCCGGTGGACAGCGGGAACGTATACAAGCATCCATTCAAACGGGCCCGCACCACCGGGACCTACCTGGCGGTTGCGACCATCGGGACCGAATCCGATCGGGCCCTCATCCGTGCCGCGGTGGACGTCGCACACCGGCAGGTTCGATCGACATCGTCAAGCCCATTCTCTTACAACGCATTCGACCCCAAGCTGCAGCTATGGGTGGCTTCTTGCCTGTACCGCTACTTCGTCGACCAACACGAATTCCTGTACGGGGCGCTCGATGACGCGACCGCCGATGTCGTCTATCGCGACGCCAAACGGTTGGGCACCACACTGCAAGTGCAGGAACGTATGTGGCCGCCGGATCGGGTCGCGTTCGACGAATACTGGAAGCGCTCGCTAGACGAACTACGCATCGACGCCCCAGTGCGCGAACATCTGCGCGGGGTCGCCTCGATGGCGTTTCTCCCTTGGCCGCTGCGAGCGCTGGCGGGACCTTTTAACCTGTTCGCGACGACCGGGTTCTTGGCACCCGAATTCCGGTCGATGATGCAACTGGACTGGTCGGAGCGTCAGCAGCGCAAGTTTGGTCGGCTGCTGTCCGCCCTGCGGCTCGCCGACCAGCTGATTCCACAGCGCGCCTGGATTTTCGGTTATCAGCTGTATCTGTGGGATATGCGGTTTCGGGCGCGTCGCGGCTGGCGGATCGTCTAGGCCTTCGCATCGCGAAAGTGCAACTGGCAACGCATTTCGCGAGTAAGGGTGTCGGTAGTTGCACTCTCGGGGCTACCGGAAAGCAGAAAAGAACGCGCGCACGTCATCGACGAACAGTTCGGGTTGTTCGAACGCGGCGAAGTGGCCGCCACGCGGCATATCGGTCCAGTGCGTGATGTTGTATGCCGGCTCGCACCACGACCGCGGCGCGATCAATACCTCTCCGGGGAAAGCGGCGATGCCCGTCGGTAATTCGACCCGGCCCATGTTCCCCCAGGACTTGAAACTCTCCCAGTACAACCGCGCCGAGGACGCCCCGCTGCCGGTCACCCAATACACCATCACATTGTCGAGTAGCTCGTCTCGGGTGAGAACGTTCTCCGGGTTGCCGTCGCAGTCCATCCACGCCCAGAACTTCTCGACGATCCACGCCATCTGCCCCACCGGCGAATCGGCCAGCCCGTAGCCCAGCGTCTGCGGCCGGGTGGACTGCTGCTTGGAATAGCCGGTACCGGTGTTGCGGTGTTCGGCCAGCGCGGCCAGGGCCCGCTTCTCTTCCTCGGTGGGGTTGGCGAGCGATTCCTTCGTCGGCCTGCCGATCGGCATATTGAGATGGATTGCCGCGCAGTGGCCGCCGTTTCGGCCGATCTGAGTGGTGACGGCCGAACCCCAGTCCCCGCCCTGGGCGCCGTACCGGTTGTAGCCTAGGCCCACCATGAGCTGCTCCCACGCGTTGGCGATCTTTTCGACGCCCCAACCCGTGCGGCTGGGTTTCCCGGAGAAGCCATACCCCGGCAGCGATGGGCACACCACGTGCAAGGCGTCCTCGGCGCGCCCACCGTGGGCAGTCGGGTTGGTCAGCGGCTCGATCACCTTGTGGAACTCCACGATCGAACCCGGCCAGCCGTGGGTAAGCACCACCGGGAAGGCGTCCTTGTGCGGCGACCGTTGGTGGACGAAATGGATATCCAGTCCGTCGATCTCGGTGGTGAAGTGGCCGAAGCGGTTCAGCGCTGCCTCACGCGACCGCCAGTCGTATTGGTTGGCCCAGTAGTCGGCCAGCGCGCGGGTGTAGTCGAGGGGCATGCCCTGGCTCCAGTCGTCCACGCATTCGGCTTCCGGCCACCGGGTGCGCGCCAATCGCGATCGCAGATCATCCATGACGTCGTCGGGTACGTCGATACGAAACGGCTTCACCCGTTCATAGTGCCGCCGGGCGTACGGCCGCCGTCACGCACCCCGGGCGGGCACGTCGGTGCAGCGTCCTTACCCCTTCCTTAATATTCGAGTACCGTGTCCGCCATGACGGATGTCGCCGGGGCGTACCGCACCGTGCAAAGCCGGGTGGACGCGCTGCTGCGAGGCCGGGCCGACGTTGCCGACGTCAACGTGCCGGCCTGCCCACTATGGTCGGTTCACCAAACCGTCCGCCATCTGGCCGGTACCGCTCAGGACATCGCGTCGGTCAACCTGCAGGGCGCGGGCACCGACACCTGGACCCAGGCCCAGATCGACAGACTCGCCGACCATAGCCTCGATGAATTACTGGACCTCTGGGCTGGGACCACCGGCGCGGTCGCCAACGTCTTGGCCCAAAGCCCGAAACTTGTTGGTGCCCAGGCGGTTTTTGATGCCCTGACGCATGAGCATGACATCTGCGGCGCACTTGGCGAACCCGGGTTGCGCACCCAGGACCCGGCTTTCGAGGTGGCGGCCGGATTCCTGATGGCCATGCTCGACCGGGCCATCAGGCGCAGCGGGTTACCCGCCCTGCAGTTGACCACTCCTGCCACTGGAACCACCCAACTCGGCGATCCCAGCACCGCTCCTGGTCAGATCGCGATTGAAATGACCGATTTCGAGGCGCTTCGCGCGTTCGGCGGACGGCGCAGCAACCGTCAGCTGTGGGACCTCCCGTGGCAAGGAGACCCGGAAAAACTCTTGTTGATCTTCGACAGGTCCGCGCTGCGGCCGCCCGCCGACGATCTCGCTGAGTGATCGGCGAGTAGGAGCAGTCAAAGACAGGTAGTCGACTACTCGCGCGGAATCGCACACGGCGGCTTAGCTTTCAGGAAAACCGCCGTACGCGCAGTTCGACAAGGTCTCAGTTGTGGAGCTACGCCGGTTCGGCGCACACGTCTGGGAGGTCATCAGATGTCTTTTGTCATCGCTACGCCGGAGTTTGTGACAACCGCAGCCTCGGATCTGATTGGGATCGGGTCGGCGATCAGTGCAGCAAACGCGTGCGCCGCGGGTTCGACCACGCAGGTGTTGACTGCGGCTCAGGATGAAGTGTCAACGGCGATCTCGGCTCTGTTCGGCACCCACGCCAAGGAATTTCAAGCGATCAGCGCGCGGGCCGCGCTGTTTCATGAGCAGTTTGTGCAGGCGTTGACATCGGGTGCGGCGATGTATACCACGACGGAGGCCGCCAATGCGTCGCCCATGCAGACGCTCGAGCACAGCGTGCTGGACGCCATCAATGCGCCCGCCGAGGCGTTGGCCGGGCGCCCACTGATCGGCAATGGCGCCAACGGTGCGGCGGGGACCGGGCGGGCCGGCGGGGCCGGCGGCATCTTGTTCGGTAACGGCGGCAAGGGTGGGTCGGGCACGACAGGCTCCGGCGCCGGCGGTACCGGTGGTGCGGGCGGGGCTGCTGGCCTCTTCGGCTGGGGCGGGGCTGGAGGGGCCGGCGGAGCCGGGGCACCCGGCTTCGCCGGCGGTCGCGGTGGCGCCGGCGGCGCCGGTGGGCTGCTGGGCGGTTTCGGCGGGGCCGGCGGGACGGGCGGCGCAGGCGGGGCCGACACCGCCGGCATCAACGTGGTCGGTCCCGGCGCCGGCGGGATCGGCGGCGCCGGCGGCGCCGACAGGGCGCTGATGTTCTGGGGCGCCGGTGCGGGTGGCGCCGGTGGGATCGGCGGCAGCGGTGCCCTGGGCAGCGCGGGCGGCCAAGGCGGGGCCGGCGGCAGCGGATCGACGGGCGGGGTGGGCGGGGCCGGCGGGCATGGCGGCAACAGCTCCGGGCTATTCAGCTCGGGCGGGGCCGGCGGCGCGGGCGGAACGGGCGGCACCGGTGGCGACGGCGCTGCGGGTGTGGGCTCGGCCGGGGGTGTCGGTGGTACCGGCGGTAGTGGCGGGGCCCCCGGCGTCGGCGGCGCCGGCGGGTTCGGCGGCCACGCGGGCGCCGCGGGCGCCGGCGGTACTGGTGGCGCCGGCGGGAATGGCGGAGCCGGCGACGTCGGCCCGGCGGGCGGCGGACCCAGTGGTATCGGATTTGCCGGCGGCGCCGGCGGCCAGGGTGGCGCGGGCGGCCCCGGCGTCGGCGGTGCGGGCGGCGGCAACGGCGGGGTCGGCGGCAACGGCGGCACCGGCGGCGACGGCAGCGCTGCTGCCGCGGGCGGCAGCAGCGGTGGCAACGGAGGCACCGGCGGAGCGGCCGGGGCCGGAGGCACTGGCACCGACGGCGGCACCGGCGGCAGCTACGGCACCGGCGGCGACGGAGGCAACGGCGGCCAGGGCGGCCAAAACACTGCTGGCACCGGCGGCACGGGCGGGAACGGCGGCGGCGGCGGATCCGGCGGCACCACCGGGACCGGCGGCACCGGCGGCAACGGTGGCGCCGGCGGCGACTCCGATGTCATCTTCTCCAGCAGCGCCCAGGCTTCCGGCGGTGCCGGCGGCAACGGTGGCGTCGGCGGGGGCGGCAACACCGGCGGCTCCGGCGGCAACGGCGGCCAGGGCGGCATGGGTGGACAAAGCAACACCTTCGCCGCCGGGGGCGCCGGCGGCAACGGCGGCGACGGCGGCGAAGGCACCACCACCGGCGGTGCGGGCGGCGACGGCGGCTGGGGCAACTACGGCGGGGCCGCAACACAACCCGGCTCCGGCAACCAGATCCTCAACGGCGCCCCCGGTGGCAACGGCGGCAACGGCGGCAACGGCGGCGAAGGCGGTACTACCGGCGGCACCGGCGGCAACGGCGGTGATGGATGGATCAGTGGGGCCGATGCCAATAGCGGCAACGGCGGCAACGGCGGCAACGGCGGCGCGAGCCACGGGACTGGTGGCGACGGCGGCCGCGGAGGCGACGCCCTCGGCGGCGTCAAGAACGGCGGCAACGGCGGCACCGGTGGAAACGGCGGCGCCGGCACGGGCGGAGGCGCCACCGGCGGTAACGCGGGCGACGGCGGCAACGGCGGCCAAGGCGGTGACGGCTTCGACACCGGGACGGGCGGGACCGTCGCCCCGGCAGGCGGCAACGGCGGCAACGGCGGCGACGCCGGCGCGGCCGGCACCGGTACGCACGCGGGCACAGGCGGCACGGGCGGCGATGGCGGCAACGGTGGAGACGGCGCAGATGGCAACGACGCCAGCAGCGCAGGCGTCGCCGGCGACACGGGCGGCGCCGGCGGCACGGGCGGTAACGGTGGGAATGCCACAGGCACCGGCAGTGTCGGCGGCACCGGCGGCCAAGGTGGCGCAGGCGGCAAGGGCGGCGACGCGATCGTCGGCTCGGCCTTGAGCGGGGGCGCCGGCGGCGCGGGTGGCACCGGGGGCAACGGCGGAACCGGCTCGAATACGGCCGGCAGCACCGGCGACACCGGAAGCAGCGGCGGCGCGGCCGTCGGCACTACCGGAGGCGACGGCGGGACAGGCGGCAACGGCGGGGCCGGCGGCCCCTAAGGGTTCACGGGCGATCCGCAACGGCACCCTCGCCCGACACACCAACCAAGGTATTTGTTGTAGTGCACGGTCCCGTACCGTACTGTCAACCTAGTTGATATAGGGCCGTCGTCCGAACGAGACCCCTACCGCCTGCATGTCGTTTGTCGAAAGGGTCACGGATGCCGCGGTTTTCGATCCGTAGGCGACTAACCCGACGCTGGATGCTGTTGGTTGCAGCAGTGGTCGTCGCCGTTGCGGGATTTGCCGTGTACCGCCTCAACGGCATTTTCGCTTCGCAGGACGTGACGTCGACTCCCAGCGGAAACGTCAATGACGCCGCACCATTCAATCCCAAACACGTGGTCTTGGAGGTCTTCGGCCCGCCGGGCACGGTGGCCACCATTACTTATCTGGACGTGAACACCCAACCGCAGCGCGCCGACGCCGTGACTCTGCCGTGGGCCTACGACACGACCACCACCCAGCCCGCGGTGTTCGTCAACGTCCAGGCCCAGGGCAACAGTGACTCGATCGGCTGCCGGATCAAGATCGACGACGTCGTCAAGGACGAGAGAACGGTGAACACCCTGAACGCCTACGCCTTCTGTCTGGACAAGTCCGGATGAGCGCCCCGCGGGCTGAACGCCACTCGATGACCGATCGAATCGCGCACACGATCCGGCGGCTATCGGTGCTGGTCGCGCTATTCTGGCTGGGCCTGGCCGTGGTCACGAATGTTTTCGTGCCGCAGTTGGAGCACGTTGCCGAAACACACAACGTTTCGCTGAGCCCCCAGGATGCGCCGTCGCTGCAGGCCAGCAAGCGCATCGGCAAGGTGTTTGAGGAGTTCGACTCGGACAGTGCGGCGATGATCGTCCTGGAGGGCGACAAGCCGCTCGGTGCCGACGCCCACCACTACTACGACGGCTTGGTCCACAAGCTCTCCCAGGACACCAAGCACGTGGAGCACATTCAGGATTTCTGGGGAGATCCGCTGACGGCGGCCGGTTCCCAGAGCGCCGACGGCAAGGCGGCATTGGTGCAGGTCTATCTCGCCGGCAACCAGGGCACGTCACTGTCCAATCAGTCGGTCGACTCGATACGCAACATCGTCAACCAGACGCCGCCGCCGCCGGGGGTCAAGGCCTATGTCACCGGCGCCGCCCCCCTGGTCACCGATCAGTTCGAGGTGGGCAGGAAAGGCACCCTGAAGACCACGCTGATCACCCTCGGTGTGATCGCGGCCATGCTGTTTTCGCTCTATCGCCGTTTCACCACGGTGATTTTCGTGATTTTCACGGTGATGATCGAGCTGACCGCGTCTCGCGGTGTCGTCGCCGTCTTGGCGAACGCCGGAATAATCGAGCTGTCCACCTACTCGACCAATCTGCTGACGTTGCTGGTCATCGCGGCCGGAACGGATTATGCGATCTTCATTCTGGGTCGCTTCCACGAGGCGCGCCACACCGGTCAGGATCGGGTCACGGCCTTCGGAACGATGTACCGAGGGACCTCGCACATCATCTTGGGGTCGGGCCTCACGATTGCCGGCGCGGTGTTCTGCCTGAGGTTTACCCGGCTCCCGTATTTTCAGACCCTGGGCATTCCCGCTGCAACCGGCATCCTTGTCGCGCTGGTGGCGGCACTGACCCTGGCGCCGGCGCTCCTTAGTATCGGCCGCCATTTCGGCCTGTTTGAGCCCGCGCGCCCGATGCGCACCCAGGGCTGGCGGCGCATCGGGACGGCCATCGTGCGCTGGCCCGGTCCCATCCTGGTGGTGACGATCGCCGTGGCGCTGATCGGTCTGCTCGCCCTGCCGGGCTACAAGACCAGTTACGACACCCGCCCCTACATGCCGGCCAACGCCCCGGCCAACATCGGCTACGCGGCCGCGGAGCGGCACTTCTCCCAGGCCCGGCTGAACCCCGAATTGCTGATGATCGAAGCCAACCACGATCTACGGAATCCCACCGACATGATTTTGCTCGAGCGGGTGGCGAAGGCCGTGTTTCACACCGATGGAATTGCCGAGGTTCAGTCGATCACGCGGCCGTTGGGGACGCCCCTGGATCATTCGTCAATCCCGTTCCAGATCAGCGCCGGGAACTCGGCGCAGATCCAGAACCTGCCCTTTCAGCAGGCCCGCGCCGCCGATCTGCTCAATCAAGTCAACGTGATCGACAAGTCCATCGACATCCTGCGGCAGCAGTATGCGCTGCAACAGCAGTCCAGCGCCCTCACCGACGAGCAGGCCCAGGCATTTCAACACACGGTCGCCACTACCAAGGACCTGCGTGACAAGATTGCCAACTTCGACGACTTCTTCCGGCCCCTTCGCAGCTACTTCTACTGGGAGAGACACTGTTTCGACATCCCGGCCTGCGCCGCGCTGCGGGGGGTCTTCGATGCGCTCGATGGCATCGACGTGCTGACCGAGCAACTGGGCGACGTCTCGTCAAGCATCACCAAATTGGACGCTCTGCAGCCGAAACTGCTCGCGCTGATTCCGCCTCAGATAGCGAACCAGCAGACCAACCGCGACCTGACGATGACGAACTACGCCACCAACTCGGGCATCGACAACCAGAGCGCGGCGGCACTGCAGAACGCCACCGCCCTGGGTCAGGCATATGACGCGTCCAAAACCGATGACTCCTTCTACCTACCACCGGAGGCGTTCACCAACCCCGAGTTCCTGCGCGGCCTGAAGCTGTTCCTCTCGCCGGACGGCCGCGCCGCGCGCATGATCATCACCCACGACGTCGATCCCGCTACCCCCCAGGGCATTTCGCACATCGCTGCCATCAGACACGCGGCGCAAGAGGCCATTAAGGGAACGCCCCTGGCCGGATCGAAGATCTACCTCGCCGGTACTGCGGCCACCTATAAGGACATCCAGGACGGCGCCAAATACGACCTGATGATTGCAGCGATCGCCGCGATGAGCCTGATTCTGCTGATCATGATGTTCATCACCCGAAGTGTGGTGGCCGCGTTCGTCATCGTGGGCACCGTTGCGCTGTCGTTGGGCGCGTCCTTCGGGCTCTCGGTGCTGATTTGGCAGGACATTCTTGGGATCCAGTTGTACTGGATCGTGCTGGCGCTGGCCGTCATCTTGCTGTTGGCCGTTGGGTCGGACTACAACTTGTTGCTGATCTCGCGGTTCAAGGAGGAGATCGACGCCGGCCTGAAGACGGGCATCATCCGTGCGATGGCCGGCTCCGGCGCGGTGGTGACCGCCGCCGGTCTGGTGTTCGCAGCCACCATGGCCTCTTTCATGTTCGCCGATTTGCGCGTTCTCGGTCAGATCGGGACCACGATCGCCCTCGGTCTGTTGTTCGACACCCTGATCGTGCGTTCGTTCATGACGCCATCGCTCGCAGCACTGCTGGGGCGCTGGTTCTGGTGGCCGCTAAGGGTGCGCCCCCGCCCCGCCAGCCAAATGTTGCAGCCCTACGGTTCCCGCCAAGCGGTTCGTCAACTGCTGCTGTGGGAAGACGGGGATCCAGTGGTCAGCGGCAGTCATCGTGGCTAGGCGTTGCTGAGCTCGTCCGATGACTCGGGTACCGCCAACGACGCCTTCTGCAGCCGCCCCTTCAACCCTGCGACCCTGAGCAGCTGAATGGTCATGTTTGTGGACGCCAACATGGGGATCAACCCGATAAACGTTCGAAACGACGGCGCCGCCCCATGTAACTGTTGGAAACAGCCAACCACATAAAACAGTCCCATTGTGAAGAGAGCGGCAGGTATCGAGTACGCAAGCAATGATCGGCTGTCAGAAATAAGCTCCGCCGCGTAATCGATCTCATCCTGCGACAATGATTCGCGTTTGTGCAATTTAGCCAAAACCGATTTATGAGCGCCCACTTTTTCACCCAACAAGGCGGGCGTTCGATCCTCTAGCCGCCTGATGTAGACGAAAACACAACTGGCAAACACTAATTCCAGTGCGCCAACGAGTATCGTGAGACCATCCAACAGGCTAAGATTCAAGCTCCCGCTCCTTCGCTCCCCTGCCGAAGGTCGAATCGCTGCTGAATTACTCGAGCCCCTCGACTTCGGCTACCGAGGACTAATTCTACCGCAACCATGTGGTTCTTTTAATACCAACTCAAGGGCCGATGAGGCTTATCGGCCACGGCTAGCTCGCCAGCGTAACGCCATTGCGAAAACCGCCTCGATTTTTCGCCGTCCCGTTACGCTCGCGGCGTTGAGCCGTTGCGGACGGGCGCCGAGATCAACGCCGTCCGGACCGACATCCCGAACTCCCGGTGCCGCAGCGTGCTGATCCGGCGTCCGGGTTGCACCGCGTCCTTGACCGGCGCCGTGCGGTCGCCGAAGAACGAGGCAGTTGCGTCGATGTCCGTTACGACGTACGTCATCCCCCAGAGAGCGGACGGACCCTGCCCCGCCGTCGCCGGCGAACCGACGACCTCGACGATCACTTCCCCGAGTCGGAAAAAGATCTGGCGCATCGGTTGCCCGCCGAGTTCGCCGTCCCGTTCTCGGCGCGGGTGCACACCCACAGTTGCCAGCGACTCGACCGTCCGGCCCAGATCAGGTGACAACAGCACGACGTGGTCGATCGCGATGACGCCATTCGGGTGCACGGACGGCGCTGCGGGGACGCGTCCCGACCTCGCCGTCGGGACCCCGTCAACATCGCTTACCGAGATGTCTGGCGGCAGCCCGCGCAACGACCAACCGACGATGCCGGCGCCGCGGTCACGTCCAGCCAGCCGGATACCGACGCCGCCGACCCGGCAGACGGAATCCGAGCCGACGCTGAAGCCGGCCTGCGTCCAGGCCTCCGGTGGATCAGCGACCTCGAACTCGTCGACGGAGACGGTCAGGCCCACGTCATCAGTATGGCCTCGCGAGTCGCTGAGCCAATCAGGTCACGCAGTGAATATCCTCGGCGCATGGACGAGCACGTCGTAGTCATCCACACCGACGGTGGATGTCGGCCCAACCCCGGGCCCGGCGGCTGGGGAGCCGTGTTGCGGCACCGTGAGCACGTCCGCGAGATGTGCGGGGGCGAGTCCGGCCAGACCAGCAACAACAGGATGGAACTCACGGCGCCGATCATGGCGCTAGAGGCGCTCACTCGATCGGTAGCGGTGCATCTCTACACCGATAGCACCTACGTCCGAAACGGCATCACCAAATGGATCCTCGGCTGGGAGCGGAACGGCTGGATGACTGCCGGGAAGCAACCGGTGAAGAACGTCGACCTCTGGCAGCGGCTCCAATCGGCGTGCGCGCGGCACCGGGTCGAGTGGTTCTGGGTCAAGGGGCACGCGGGTCACGCGGACAACGAGCTGGCGGACGTATTGGCGACGCGGGGTATGCAGGAAGCGATCGGTCGCCCGGCGCGCTAACCGCGCAGCTCAGTGGTCGTGAAGACGTCAATGGGGCGCACCGGCTCCAACATGACCACAGGGATGTGCCGCTCCGTCGACGCCTGGTAGGCGAGGTAGGGCGGGTACAGATGGGACATGTGCGCCCACACCCGGTGCCGTTCTTCGCCTTTGGGCTCGCGCCAGGTGGCCTCGAAGGCCTGCGTAGCGATCTGGACGCCGATCGTCTCGCTCTGCAGGATGTTCAGGTACCACTGCGGATGGGTGTCGGCGCCGCCCTTTGACGCCACGATGACAATTTCGCCGCCAATGTTGCCGTAGATCAACGGCTTCACGTACCCCTCGCCGGATTTGCGCCCCAGCACCTTGATCAAGCAGTGCGTCGTCACTGCGTGACCGCCAACGGAGCGAAGGTCCAGGATGTGTCCCTGCGCACCGCCCGAGCTCAGATATTGCCCCAGGTGCTCCTTCGTCCACTCCGCTCGCGCTGCTCGAATTGATGCGGCGTCCGCATCGCTCATAGATCGTTCCTTCGCGCTTGACGGGCACAATGCGACATCACCCTATGCGACGTACAGATGACTGCGCGGGGCAACTGCTGGTTAGCTGCGGTACAGCGCCGGGAACAACTGCTTGAGACCGTCCACCTTGGGCACGTCGTTCGCCACGATGTAGGCGTTCGACGGGTTTAGATTGAAGAAGTCTTGGTGGTATTGCTCGGCGGGGAAGAACGCAGCCTTGGGTGGTACGACGCTGGTGACGATCGGGCCGGGAAAAACTCCGGCCTGGGTCAGCTGGGCGATGTAAGACTGCGCGACTCGCTGCTGGGTCACGTCCTGCGCGAAGATCGCGGACCGGTACTGCGTGCCCACATCGGGGCCCTGACGGTTGAGTTCTGTGGGATCTTGCGCAACGGAGAAGTAGATCTGCAGAAGTTGGCCGTAGGTCACCTGGGTCGGGTCGTAGGTGATGCGCACGGACTCGGCGTGCCCGGTCGAACCGGTGCTGACCGTCTCGTAGTGCGCTGTCGCCGCATCACCCCCTGCGTAACCAGATTCCGCCTGGGACACCCCTTTGACGTGTGCGAACACGCCCTGGACGCCCCAGAAGCAGCCGCCGGCCAGCACCGCCGTTTCGGGTGCGGCCGACGTCGGTTCATCGACGGTCGGCGCCGGAACCACGACCGACGTCGCCGCGCCGCTACGGGGCTGCATCGCTGGATCTACGACGGTGAACACCGCCGCGGCGACGACAGCTAGTCCGAGACCGGCCGTCAGGATCACCGCCCAGCGAGATGTCATGGTTCGCACATCACCCTCCAACCGCTTCCAGAACTGCCCTTGACAGCCCCTCCTGCCGACAGTCTAGTCACCTGTCGACGAGGGGGTTCAGACGGCCGAATATCGTTGTGCCTGAAGGGCTCTCGTTACCACCATTGGTGATTGAGGCGCTTCAGTGCGGTAAAGGCAGGCCGGCGCCGACGAGGACGATGCCAGCAACTGCCGAGGCCAGCAGCGTCAGCACAACGCCGCGGCGGCCTACCAGCAGCGCGACGGCGGCAGCCGCAAGGACGGCGTATTGCCACGGCTCCGTCAGGACGCGGGCCAGGGCGACCGCCGAGCCCAGGATGGCGCCGATGGCAGCGGGCCCGGCGCCGTCGAGAAACGCCCGCGCGGTGGGGTTGGTGCGCAATTGCTCGAAGTGGCGTGCGCCCACCAGCACGAAGATGAACGACGGGCTGAAAGCGACAACGGCAGCAACGACGCCACCGAGTAGCCCGGCAGCGGCGTACCCCACGACGGCGACAGTCTGCACAACGGGGCCCGGGGTGATTTGGCCCAGGGCAACGGCGTTGAGGAATTGCCCGCCGGTCATCCAGTGGTAGCGATTCACGGCGTCGCTTTGCATCAACGGGATGATCACAAACCCGCCTCCGTAGGACAGCGCGCCGACCTTAAACGCCACCCAGATCAGGGAGGCGATCGTGCCGGCGCTCAGGGCGCCGATTGCGAGTAGCGGCGTGGGCGCGATCGCGGCAGGCCCGGCGGTACCGCGGCGCTCCCGTCGGATGACGATCTCAAGAACGCCGCAGGCCAGTAACGCCAGCACCAGCCAAGGACCGATGGTGGCCGCACCGATCAGACCCACTAAAGCGTATGCGACCCAACGCAGCCGGGAGGAGCGGCCGCTGTCGCTGGCGCGCCGCCAGCTGGCCGGCAGCAGACTGATCGCGGCATGCACCGCGACCGCGGCGACCGCCGATCCGGCGCCGGCCCCGGCGGCCAGGACCGCGCGAGGCGGTGCGCCCTCGATAAACAACGCGGCCAGCGCGAGGATGAGAATGAGGCCGGGAATGATGAACGCGGCTCCTCCCAGCAACGCGCCGGGGCGACCGCGGACTCGCCAGGCACAAAAAATCGCGAGCTGAGTAGAGGCGGGCCCGGGCAGCAGGTTGCAGACGGCGACGGCGTCTTCGAATTCGACGGCTGTCAGCCACCGCTTGTGC
Source organism: uncultured Actinomycetota bacterium (assembly GCA_963715905.1). GTDB lineage: Bacteria > Actinomycetota > Actinomycetes > Mycobacteriales > Mycobacteriaceae > Mycobacterium. The sequence continues at coordinate 4,562 of CAVQSX010000044.1, read as the reverse complement.
TCGACGCACAGATCCCGCAGCAGCTTGATATGGGTGGGCGGACCGCCAAAGCCGATGCACCCGATGCGCCCCCACTCCCGCACCACTCCGGCCAGGCTCGGCGGTATTTCGGCCGGTGCGTCCCCGTGGGCGTCGCTCATCGGGCGACGCCTGGGATCACGAGCTCCAACCAAAAATGCATGAACGACCTGTTCAGATTTATTCGAGGAGTTGACCTGCGGAGGTGTCTACGTAGACCAAACAACGTTCGTCACGCCGCGCCGCCGCCGACACTGGTGCGCAGTCCTAGCGGCAGCAGTTCGGGTCGAGCACCGTGCATAGCGCCATCAGGGACTCCCGGCGTGGGCGGTGGTAGACATTCATGCCCCGGCGTTCCGAGTCCACCAGCCCTGCACGCCGTAACTGCGCCAGATGGTGGCTCACGGTCGATTCGCTCAGATCGACCGCCGCGGCCAGATCGCAGTTGCACACCTCCCCAACTTCCGAGCTGAACAGCAGCGAGACGAGTTTGACCCGTACTGGGTCGGCTAACGCTTTGAGCCGCAGTGCGATCTCCAACGCGGCATCGTCGTCAACCAGTCCAGCGGCCACGGGCGAGCAGCACACCGGGGCTGACATATCCACCACGGGCAACGTCTTGGGCATGCCTGCCATCCTGCCACAGCTTGTTGACATATATCGAAGAGGTGGCAGGATCAGAGCCATTGGGAGTTCGACATAAGCCACAAAGGTAGGAGGCCGCTGATGCCCCGCGCTCAACTCGCTCTCAACGTCGATGACCTCGACGAGGCGATCACGTTCTACTCGAAGCTCTTCAACACGCCGCCCGCGAAAGTTAAGCCAGGCTACGCCAACTTCGCAGTCTCCGAACCACCGCTGAAGCTCGTGCTCATCGAAAACCCGGGCCAGGGCGGGACTCTCAATCACCTCGGAGTCGAGGTCGAATCCAGCGATGTGGTACATGCCGAGATCGCCCGCTTGGCTGACGAAGGAATGTTCACCGAAGAAGAGATCGGAACGACCTGTTGCTTCGCCACCCAGGACAAGGTGTGGGTGACCGGACCTGGCGGCGAGCGGTGGGAGGTGTACACCGTGCTGGCCGATTCGGAGACCTTTGGCGCCAGCCCCCAACGCCTCGACACCAAGGCACCGGGCCAGGTCGCCTGCTGTGGCACCAGCGCCCAAGACTCGGCTGCCTCGTCAACAGCGTCGTGCTGCTGACCCGCCGGCAGCCCTAACCCATTGGGAGACCGGGTGAATACACAATCTGACACGCACACACCGGCTTCTACCCGGCTCTCAATCCTGGACCGATTGCTGCCGTTCTGGATCGGGCTGGCGATGGCCGCCGGGCTGCTGCTCGGCCGTTGGGTACCCGGAATCAACACCGTCCTGGGCAAGGTCCAAGTCGACGGGATTTCCTTGCCGATCGCACTTGGCTTGCTGATCATGATGTACCCCGTTCTGGCCAAGGTTCGCTATGACCGCCTCGACACCGTCACCGGGGACCGCAAGCTGCTGATCAGTTCGTTGCTGCTCAATTGGGTTCTGGGGCCGGCGTTGATGTTTGCGTTGGCCTGGCTGCTGTTGGCGGATCTGCCCCAATATCGCACGGGGCTGATCATCGTCGGGCTGGCCCGATGTATCGCGATGGTGATTATTTGGAACGATCTGGCCTGCGGGGACCGCGAGGCCGCCGCCGTCTTGGTCGCGTTGAACTCCGTCTTTCAGGTCGTCATGTTCGCTGTCCTAGGCTGGTTTTACTTATCGGTGTTGCCCGGCTGGCTGGGCCTGCCGCAGACCACCATCGCCACCTCGCCATGGCAGATCGCCAAGTCGGTGCTGATCTTTCTGGGCATCCCGTTGTTGGCCGGCTATCTGTCTCGCAGGCTGGGCGAAAAGGCGAAAGGCCGCGACTGGTATGAATCCCGGCTGCTGCCAAGGGTGGGGCCGTGGGCGCTATACGGACTGTTGTTCACCATCGTAATTTTGTTTGCGCTGCAGGGAAATCAGATCCTCAACCGGCCTCTGGACGTGGCACGTATCGCGCTACCGCTGCTGGCCTACTTCGCCATCATGTGGGGCGGCGGCTACACGCTGGGCTACGCCATCGGCCTGGGCTACGAACGCACCACCACACTTGCTTTCACGGCCGCCGGAAACAACTTTGAGCTCGCCATCGCAGTCGCGATCGCCACCTACGGCGCCACCTCCGGCCAGGCATTGGCCGGCGTTATCGGACCTCTCATCGAGGTGCCGGCGCTGGTCGCCCTGGTGTATGTATCCCTGGCACTGCGAGAACACTTCCCCCATCCGGTAACACCGCTCAGGGAGGGTCAGCCGTGACCACGCCCAGCGTGTTGTTCGTCTGCGTGCACAATGCCGGCCGATCCCAGATGGCCGCCGCCTTGCTGAGCCACTTCGCCGGGGACCGCATCGAAGTACGTTCCGCCGGAACCGAACCCGCTGAGCAAGTCAACTCCACCGCCGTCGCTGCGATGGCAGAAATAGGCATCGACCTCTCCGCGGCGACCCCGAAGGTTCTCACCGGCGAGGCGGTGCAATCCAGCGATGTCGTGATCACCATGGGCTGCGGCGATACCTGCCCCTACTTTCCCGGATTGTCTTACCGGGATTGGAAACTCGATGACCCGGCGGGCCAACCCCTACACGTCGTGCGTCGCATCCGCGACGACATTGCCGGGCGCGTCCGCGTTCTCGTTGACGAACTCCTGTCGAATAGTGACGGCGCCCAGAATTAGCGATCGACTAGCCGCCCCGCACACCTCTCAAATTTGCTGCGGAATCGGGCACCCGTGGCACCGGGGGCGACGGAGGCCAGGCAGTTACAAACAACGGCGGCCAAGCTACCGGAGGTGCCGGTGGCAGCGGTGGAACTGGTGGGGCCGGCGCGCAGGGCGGCAATGGCGGGGATGGCGGAGGCGCGGGCGCCATCGGTCTCTCGCAGGCCGGAACCGTGGTTCTTGGTGGCAACGGCGGTAATGGCGGAACCGGCGGCATCGGTGCCGCCGGCGGCAACGGAGGAACCGGCGGCTTCGCGTCAGCCGGCGGCAATGCCATCAATCTCGCCGGTAGCGGAGGCAACGGTGGCACCGGAGGTGTCGGCGCAACCGGCGGCACCGGCGGCACCGGCGGCGACGGCGGTGCCGGTGGTCGGGGTGGCCTCCTGATCGGTGATGGCGGTCACGGCGGCATCGGAGGCGGCGCCGGCGACGGCGGCGCTGGCGCTCTGGGCGGCACAGGTGGCACCGGTGGCACCGGCGGCACCTCGAACGTGACCAACGGCAACGGGGGCGACGGAGGTGACGGCGGCGACGGCGGAAACGGCGGAAATGGCGGCGACGGCGGAAACGGCGGCGCGGGTGGCGCGGGAGGACTGTTCGGCAACGCAGGCGGCTCCGGAGCCGGCGGTGCTGCGGGTAACGGCGGGATGTTGGGAAGCGGCGGCGCCGCGGGTATCGGCGGTATGGCAGGCGGGACCGGAGGCCTGGACGGCACCGACGGTCAGGTTGGCGCCGACGGCATATCCGGTTCACCCGGCAAGCCAGGCATCAGCTGACGCAACCGCCCCCTACAGTCGAACGACGCATCCCCTGTGTTGTCGAATCGTTTGGGAGAGCCGCTGATGAGTTGGTGGATTGTGAGCCACATCCCGTGGTAGGTGCTGCTGATCGGCCTCATTGTGGTCATCGCAGGCGGAGCGGCCTTGATTCAACGGTACGTGCGTCGGCGATTTCCAGTCCTCAAAGGTGACGCGCATAACGACGGAACCAAGTTCACGTATGGCTTTATCGGGTTCTTCTATGCCTTCTTCATCGGATTCGTCGTCTCCTCTATGTGGGGTCAGAACAACGCCGCAGACGGCAATGCACGCGCCGAAGGCGCAGCGGCGGTGCAGATGGCCTTGGACGCGGTCGTGTTCGAGGCACCGGATCGAGATCGCATCCGGGAGAGTCTGCTGACGTATGAACAGGCCGCGATTGCTGAATGGCCCCAATCCGAGAATCGTCGTTCACCAGATGCCGACACCGCCCTGGCCCGCCTGCGTACGGCCTACGACGGTATAGCTGCGAAGACCGACACCCAGAAGACACTGCTCTCGACATCCTTTTCCAACCTCGACAAGATCAGCCAGGCACGCACCGTGCGACTACTCACCGCCCGCGAAGACGCCGGACTGCCCTGGTCGCTCTGGGCGGTCATCTTCCTGACAAGCGCTTTGGTCCTTGGCACCGTGATCATCTACGGGGTCGAAAAACCGATCCTGCACTACCCGATGGTGGCGATCGTCGCCGTCATCGTCGCCACCAATCTCTCCCTCATCCTCCAACTGGCACACCCCTACGTCGGTGAGATATCGACCACCTCGGACCCCCTGCAAGATGTCGTCGCCGTGTTGTCCCAACCCGTTCCATAGACGGCGAGTCGTCACCCCGCGCGGGGAACCGAGCCCAGGCAATGCCGGGCAGCGAGCGGAACGCCACGGCGAAAATCTCGTCCACTTTTCGCCGTGGCGTTGCGCTCCCGACGTCGTATACGAC
>CAVQSX010000043.1:0-11067 GCA_963715905.1 uncultured Actinomycetota bacterium | reverse complement strand
CGCGGCGCGCGCGTCAAGGAGCGCCGCGCGGTCAAGTTCCAGACCGCGCGCATCCGCGCGCCACTGTTGGGTGAGTTCGGCCACGGTGTGGATTCTGGCTTGCCGGGCGGGTGGCTTTCTGCGCGGCCGCGAGCTGCTGGGCGGTCGGCGCACCGTCGACGACGGCCAGGTTGTTGGCTGCCCATTCCCGCAACCGGGTGGAGCGCTGCGACCATGCCTTGAGGCTTTTTTTGGTGACGCCGGCGATTTCGGCCATCCCGGAATGCCCATCGACAACTGCCCATTCGGCGCCGATGGCGGCTTGCAGCTCATGGCGCACCACGGCCTGATAGTCACCCCGGCAGCTTTGGCTTCGTGGTGCAGGGACTTCGAGTCAATCGATACCAACGTCCCATCAGCGCGGGCTTGCCGGTTGGGCACGATGACGTGGGTGTGCAGGTGCGGATCTCCGCACCGCGACGTTTCATGCTGGTAGGCGATCCCCACCAACCCCGGTAGCCGCTGCAGATCCTTGTTCCCGGTCAGCGGGTTATGCACCCGGGTGTAGCCGGCGTGCTCGTGCAGGTAGGCCATCGCCGCGTCGATGCCCTTCTGATGCGCCATGGCGATGGCCTTGTCCCCGATATCGTCGGTCAGGGCGCGCAGCAGCGACACGCTCTTGGGCGCGGCGAACGTCAGGTCAAAACCGTGCACAGACCCCGCGGTGAATTTGCGCCCGGCCGCTCCGTTAGGGGCGATCCCATCATCGAGCCACCGGGCCGCCACCGCGGTGTCAGCAACCCACCCTGCAATGCGGCGGCATCGAGCCCGGTCAGCTCCCCCACCGCCACGGCGTCGCCGGCCACCACCCAGGCGGGCACCCGAGTATCACTTTCGGAGTAGTACTCCCCCAACCCTCCACCAGCAGCCCGGCGATCCATCGCCGCGGCCTGCGCCTTATTCGCGGTGTCGTTGTAATAGTTGATGCTCCACCGCGACAACCGAGAAATCGTCAACATCGCCGACCACCTCCTGAATGCAGCGGGCGAAACAAGCTGTACCAGATCGGATTTGGGGCCATTTAGCGCGCCCCAAATCAGTATTGCACCACTTGTGCCAATGTGCCAAGAGTCTTTTGGAGAGCTTTTGGGTGAGTGTTGTTGTGATGCTCGATGTTTGGGATATGGGTTGAGAAGTAGTGGGAATGACTGGGTGGTGTTTGAAGGAGTTTCGAAGAAGGGTTGGGTGTCCTTTGGGCAGTGAGTATTCGGAGTTATGGCGACGGTCGCGAGTCTCCACCGATCGAGTGCCTGATTTGCTCGCGACCCTCAAATTTAGTTTCGGGCGGGGGTTTCAGCGGGCTTACGCTAATTACACGTATCCGATTCGGCGGAGGAGGTGGCCCACATGGAGAGCGCTAGTGACCGGTGGCTGAGCCGGCAAGAACTCGCGGACCGCTTGGGGGTGCCGCCAAAGACGACCGCCCAGTGGGCATCTAACGGCACCGGGCCACCCCACGCGAAGATCGGCCGACATGTGCGCTATCGACTCAGTGACATCGTCAAGTGGGAGGACGCCCAGGTGCTTGAGGCGACGCGGACCATCGCCGATCGGCTTAGGGCGTGTCGTGCAGATCCCGCCGAGCCGAAGGCGAGGCCACCACAGTGATCCCGATCATCTACGACCTGGCGGAAGCGGCAAGAATCCTCGGCATGTCCGAGTCCTACCTCCGAGCAAAACTCCGGGACCGAACCTTCGCCGGCATGAAGCGAGCGGGCCGATGGGCTATGACGGAAGCGCAGATCGAGGCTGCGATCGAATCGATGTGTATCGAGGCCCGGCCTGCAGACCCACCATCGCCGTCGGGTCTGTCGAAGCACAGTCGGTTTGGCAGACAATTGCATTCGAAACGTGGTGCGTGAATCGACCGCGCAGCCTTGCGTGTTGAGTTGACAGACCAACTAGCTGTCGTCGCCCGGTAGCCGTTCGATGTGTGCAGCTAGTGCAGACGCGTTGGCAATCACACCTGGACGCAGCCGTGGAATCCATGGACTCGGATCCGGACTGTAGACACGACCTGCCTTCGATATGAGGGTCTGTGATCTTGTTAGAACAATGCCGTGGCGAGCGCGTGACAACATCACTAGAAGGACGCGATCCTCTTCTTGCAACTGAGCCTGTGATCGAGCCAGAAAGCTGGGCACATTGCCCTTTTCGAAGCCTGGGATGAACACCCAGTCGAACTGTTGGCCCTTGCCTGTGTGGGCATTGAGGAGATGGACGCCCGCAGGCATCGCGTCAGCAGAGTCTTCGCGAATTCTGAACTGTGTCAGAGCGGCTGCGATGGACCCGGCCTGAACCACAATGTCCCGTAGCTGGTCAATCGCGTCGACGACGTCCGTTGCTGTATCAACGTCTGTGCCATCGATGGACGCAAGAACTTGTTCCTTGAGGTCATCGAGCTCCGGACCGCTCCCGAGTCGTCTCAAACCGTCGCTCAGCAGGGCGACGATGTTGGCGTCATCTACGGCGAGATCCCACCGCGTGCACTGCGTATCGGATGCTGCGAACTCCGCGTCGACGGCCTGGCGTCGCCAACCGTTGCGGCAAATCACCCCGATAGTGGCGTTGGCGCGCTTTGCGATTATCGAATCGCAAGTGTCGCGGATATATCCGGCTTCCTCGGCAGCAGTCTCCAGAGTGACACCAACCGTGATGCCTCCTTCGAACCAGGCCTCCGGATCATGCGATACCAGTGCCTGACCACCGAGATGAACGGCAACTATGCCTACCAGTTCGAGGACGCGAGGCGCCGACCTGTAAGAGCGACCGAGCCCCCTCGCTTTACCGCAAACGCGGCGTAGGCACCTTTCGACCTGGATCGGCCGAGCGCCTGCCCAGCTATAGATCCCTTGCAGTGGGTCACCCACGAAGGTTCTACTCGATTCGCAACTGCGTAGCGCGATATCCAGCTGCTGGAACGAAAGATCCTGAAATTCGTCGACAAGTACGGCGCCATAGTGCGCCCGGTATAGGCCGGCAATCTCTCTAACTCTCAACAGACGCTGAGCATGTCGAAGGAGGTCGTCGTAAAACGCCACTCCATCGCGCTGCCGAAACTCTTCGACGGCGAGAGCATTCGAGTTGCCCGATTCGCGAAGCCGCATGAGCACTTGACGGTCGTCCCAGGGGCCCCTCTTCGCTTCTCTCAGTTCCTCATCGATCTGCCGGATCTCTTCGTAGCCTGCTGTCTCGCTAAGCTCCTCAAGGGCGGTCGATATGGCGTCACTTTGCGTGCGCTTGGTCGGCATGACGAAGTCGACGAGAATGTGGAGCGTGCTGCCGTGCGATCGGACTATCTCAGCGGCATGCCCATGAAAGTTGTGCACCTGGATGAACCGGCGCCTGCGCTCAGCGCCCAAAACTGATGTAAGGCGGTTATTTAAGTTGGCCTTTGCCTTATTCGAGAACGTCAGCGCAAGTATCTTTTGCCCTTCACCTAATGACTTGATTAGCAACTCCGCCCGGCGTGCGAGCAGCTCTGTCTTGCCGCATCCAGGCGGCGCCACGACGAGAAGGTTGGGTGTCTCAGTCTCGACCGCGTTGCGAAACTCCTTTGCGCTGTTGGTCATGCGCTGGCAAGATCCGCAAGAACGGTCAACAGATCGTGTATGCTCACGATCTTTTCGGCCTCGCTACGTGTCAGAGATTTCGCGACCACAAGCGCCGACGGGACCTTCCGACTGCCCTTCCCTGAACCAGCATTCGAGCGGCAATATGCAGCCAGGTGCAGCGCTGTGAGCTCTTGGGTACTGCTTACGCCGCAGGACGAAAGAAGTGCATTCTCATCTCGAGCAACCTTGGAGGCAATAAGGCGCGGTCCTAGCGCCTCAGCGCCAAGTGCCTTGCAGTACTCGTCCTCAAGGTCCGCAGTCGAAACGAACACGGTGCGCCCCACGACGTCAATGGGTTTTCCACCAACCGCGCCCAGCCACGGGCCCTTCTCTGCGTCGTCGACAAGCCCCAAAATCTCGACACCAAAACCCTCTGGGCCAAGCAACTTATACACAGATTTGAAGTTCTCGGAACCCCCGAGCTCCAACACGACCGCGCCAGTCCTGTCGAGCGGCACGTCGAGGACTCCGGCCGCAGCTTCAACGACTAGGCGGTCGGCGAGTCCTTCAACCACGATCACAAAGCGCGCGGTCAGCGCTTCCAACATCTTCGGTGACCACCACAGAGCCTGAACGCGGTCCTCGATGGGCACGCGATCCGGTCCGATCTGTTGGCAGGAGCCGTCGGCACGCACCACCACGACCTGCGAAGGATCAAACTTTTGCACGACGTACGGTGAGTGCGTGACAAGGATCTTTTGGTTGGCGCTGGCCGATAACATCTCGGCTACTGTTCGCTGGCTTGACGGATGAAGGTGGAGTTCCGGCTCATCGACCGCGATAACGTTCGCGGCGCCCTCAGCGAGGTCGAACAGTGTCATGGAGATCAACTGCCGGATGCCGTCCGACTGTTCAGACAGCGGCACGAAGGTGCCTTCTCGCCTTAAGTACATTGATGCGTCCTCAAGGACCGACGTCGAGGGGTCGGTAGCAGTCCGCACCGCGAGGTCCTCGGCCGCGATCGCTTTCGGCATTGAGCTCGACAGCTGTTTCGCCATTCCGCCGCGCAAGTTCTGCAGCGCGGGATTCGTTTCGAGCTTTTTATTGAACGACTCAAGTAATGCTGCAAGCGCCGACCGCTCATCACCAAGCTCTGATTCGACCGCGCGTAGGAGAGTGTGAATCGCGCCGGATGCGCCGTCGAAGTGGGCCGCCGACAGTGGACGAAGGGCTGGAAGATAGCGCCAACCGATCGCCGAGATCTGTTCGCGAGTGATGTTTCGAGGCTCTCCCCGGCCGGGACAGAACCGGGAAATCAGCACTGAATCAACGTCTTCGGGGTCCACCTTCACCTCGAGGCGGACCTCCAAGCTCTCGCTATGATCGTCTGGAGCGACCGTGATCTCGCGGTGGAAGAGCGCTCGCTCAACGACATCGAAATCTACAAACACGGCACGTATCGCCAACGTCTGTTCAAGATCACGAATATCGGCAACGCTGACGGCGCTGTAGATCTGTGCCGTTGACCCGAGCAGGAGATCTAGCGCACGCAACACAGATGTCTTGCCGACGTCGTTCGCTCCAATCAAGACAAGGTGGTTCCGAAGGTGGATCTCCAGGTCGCCAACTCGCTTGAAATTGGAAATTGCGAACTGCTCGAGGCGCATGACTTTCCTTCCTACCGACCCCGGCGTTCGGCCAGAGGAGTTCGTCGAGCCCATTGTTGCGTGCAACAACAGAGCTTCGCCCAGCGACACTCGACCAATTCGCATCGATAAGCGATACACGCTGTTTCCGACCGTGGGGTAACGCATGCAGATGCGGACGGGGCTTCGGAGGGCTCAGTCCCAGGAATCCGCAAATTCAGCCGAGTGCCAACCCGATCGCATCAGCGGCGGCCTGGGCACTGCGCCGATCGAGGTGCCCGTACACGCCGATCGTGGTCTGGATCGACTCGTGCCCGAGGTGCTGTTGAATCACGGGCAGCGGGACGCCGGCCTGGATCATCCACGACGCGCAGGTATGTCGCAGGTCGTGTACCCGTGGCGATTTCGTCAACCCGGCCTTCATCGCCCTTTCTCGACCCGGCTTCCAACCACCGTTGAAGAATTCCTGTGCCCGAACCGGTTTACCAGCGCCGTTGGTGAATAGGAAGCCCGGCGCGCTGAGATCCAGGGCCTCCATGGCTGCAGGAGGCAAGCTGATGGTGCGGATGGATTTCTTCGTTTTGGGTGGCCCGATCTCGGGCCGGTAGTTCCCGGAGTACTTCCAGGCCTTGTTGATTCGGCACGTCTTGGCGTCGACGTCGATGTCTGCGGCCGAGAGCGCGGCCGCCTCGGAAAAACGCATGCCGGTCGTGACCAGCCAGGTGGCGAGGTTCTTCCACCGTTCGCGTTCGATGTAATCGCGCAGCAGCTTGAATTCGCCGGGCGTCAGGAAGACGGTCTCCTCGACACGGGTGTGCGGCAAGCGCCGCCCTCGCACGGGTTCGAAACCACCACTCCAGCACGCACCGCAGCTTTGAACGCCCCAGACACGAAGCCGTGCTTATTCGAGATGGTCTTTCCGCTCCCCCCCAGCTGCTTCACCCATTTCGCGATCGTGGCCTCAGTAACCGCCGAGACAGGCATCGACCCAAAGACAGAATCGATATCGCGAGCCACGTAGGTGCGGTAGCGCGCCAGGGTCGCCGGCTGCACCCCGGTCAGATTGTCGATGTGGGTATAAAGCCATTCCGTCACGGTTGGAACATGGCGCCCGACCTCGTCGAGCTCAATGACGCGCAACGCCTCGTCCGGCCCGTGGTCCTCCAGCAGGGTCTTGAAGCGCTCCGCCGACGGCAGGTTCTCGAACGTCAGCGAGCGCTGGCGACCGTCTTCGCGCCACAGCACACGGTAGGTATTCCCGGCGCGGTTCTTCTGGGCATGGATGCTTGCCACAACCCATGATGTTACGTCATCTGTTACGTCGCTCCCGACGCAACTTTGAAAAGCAGCGCTGAACTGCGATTTGCCGGTGGAGCTAAGGGGATTCGAACCCCTGACCCCTACACTGCCAGGAGCGGGCAGGAGCCGTGACCAGGCACGATAGATGCGTTTTGGGACTGTAGATGCCGTCGCCGAGGGGGTAACTGTCGTCACGGTTGTCGTCAAAACTGCCGTCAAACAGTCCAGACGTAGTCGGTCGATGACCGTGCAATTCCTGATGGGGGGCGAAGCCTCGAACGGCCTCATGGCACCAGCAGCTTCTCCAGCGCGTCGCCACCGGCGGCACACTGCCACACCGGGCGGCGAGCGGCGGCTGCATCTCGGACTCCCAGATTTTCTGCCGTGTGCGAAAGGCCCACCAATAGGCCTGGTGCCGCAGCCCTAGTTCCGTAAGGGTTGAAACGGTGACAGATCCAAGCAGTGAGGTCGAAAGCTTCTACCGGTTGTGGACCGCCACCGCGAGCGCGGTGTTACAGACCGCGCAAGGCGGGATTGCCTCGGGGGCCGCGCCAGACCAATTCGATTGGCGACTCTCCCAGCTCAACAGCATCCTCATCGTTCGCGAGTTGGCCCGGCGACGCATCCGAGCCACGCCCGAGCATAGATATGCGATAGTTCGCGAGGGGAAGGAGTTGCTCGCATGGCATCGGCAGCTCGCCGAGTCGGGACCGGCGTCGTATCAATTGCCGCCGTATCCCATCGTGCCGCTCGGAGAGGTCGAGGATGCCGAACTCGAACAGCGGTGGGCGAATCTCATGGAGCTCATGCTCAACGGCATGACTTATGGTGAGGGCGGCGGGAGCGCGTCTACCTAGGCACCTGTTAGGTGATGGTCCACTGGACCAATTGGCTCATGGGACGTCCGGTCGCGGCGCCCGTGGTTCCGACACGGACCTTGGACACCGGGTCCCCTGGCTTCTGCCGGCGTACCCGCGACGCCACGGTGTATGGGCCGCCGAAGGGCAGCCACTGCGCGGCCCTGTCCGGGCCCGCCAAGGTCCGAATGTCCAACGTCTTCGCAACAGAGAACAGGTGAGCCCAAACCGATGAAAAGGGAAGTTGAGCTCAGCTTTTCGGGTGAACTCTTTGGCCGTGATCCTCGCGGTCTGCTCCAGCATGCTGGCCTACACGGGCGGCACCTAGGAGGCGACCGCTGGTCTGTGTGGCCGAACGCAGAGACAAGCTTCCTCACATGCCGCGATGTCGCCGACGAGACAGAATTCGACGACCACTTCGACTATCTCAAAGACCTACCTGACCCCGGTATCAACCTCGTCGCAGACCCAGAGATCGCTCAGCGATTCAGCGACCTCGAGCAACAGCTACTCAAGCGGTTGAAGTCTGGCGACGATCTTGCTGCACCACTTCACCGGATCCAAGCCCACATCGCGATGTCCAACAACAGCGAAGAGCTGATCGCGATCGTGCAGGATGCCTACGAAAACTTACGACAAGTCCCGTACGAGAAGACGGGAGAGCGTCTGTTCGACGGGGCCAGCATCCAACTCATCACAGCGACAGATCTTCTCGTCCGACGAGCGAGGCTGCCCGGCATCCTGTTCCGATTTGACCAAGACCCGGACGCGTTGCAGGCCATGGGGAATGTCGCGGAATATGAGGAAGGATTCTTCGCGTCCTCCGCCGCTTGGTACCGAGAAATCATCGGTGTAACTCACTACTTCGGACCGCTTCTCGGTTGCCTTAGCCCTCGGTTCTGGTGCCTGCCTGCCGGCCGCCCGACGTTCATAATATTGTTCAACTTGGGCACCGATATCGCCGGTACTAGAAGCTCGCCGATGGAACCAATGCAGCTGTTGCCCGACTCTGGTCGAACCGAATCGACCTCGGCCATCGACTTGCCGCCAGCTGCATGTCGCCACGCAATCTATTGGTGGACTAATCGGCTCAACCGGATGTTCGGATACCTCTGCGATCCAACATTATTCAGCAACGCTCAGGGCGTGTACGACCCGTACGAACACCAGCATTGGCTGCTGACACTGAGCCAGGTCTTCTACCTCACCACCGCTGTGCAGACGTCGACGCGCAACTACTACGTACAGCGCTCACTGATGAATACGTTGCTCGACACGTACGCGGATCGGATCCTAGGACGGCGGTTCGACCAGCTGTGCACATATGACACCGCGAAAGCGACTGCCGACAGAGTGCGCACTCGAATGCCCGAAGATGTAGCGAAAGTGCTTATGCCGCTGGCAGACCGGGCTGTTGAGAGCCTTCGGCGCGTTCAGGACGGCTTCTTCATTCGAAAACAACGTGGAGACGACAACGTCCTCGTATACATCCCAGATGACGAGAACCCGCACCATCGGGAACCGCACCGGGCTGCCGCGATTCTGATGAAGGTCTTTCGAAACGCGACGCATGGATATGGAGGCTTGAAGCCGCCACAGAGCACAAGAGATTTGGTCGCTGAGCGACTCTTAGCCCATCACACCGGAGACATGCCCGACGACCTTGTGTTCCTCCCCTACCTATACCTGCTCGATACGCTGAGCCAACCCGACCAAATCCAAGCGACGATTGTGAAGCGAGCGCTCGCCCGAGGGACGGTGGGCACCGATATCCTCAAGGCAATCAACCCGTCCGATTACCGCGACGCCTACGACCTCATCAAGTTTTGGAAGGATCTATCCGCCCGCGATTCACTGCTCGCTGAACTCGAAGCATCCGAACGACGCGGTACCGTGCTCGTCGCGATGATCCTGATCGCCGCACTGCTCTCGAAGATCACCGCCGTGTCGGAAGGCTTCGTCGAACAGCTGACGCTTCTCAACGACTCCAACTTGGCCGATGGCATCCTGAACATCACCGACCAGATCCTCGAGGCTGTCGACAACGATCCGGCGAACGCGGGCTCCGAGGACCTGCTCGAAACCATTCCCGACACATTCGCGTTCCGCGACATCATCGGGCACGAGTCCGGCTAGACCCCGTCCGATTAAACGGCGGTGATGGCGTCGTCGGCCGGGGCCACTCACGTTGGAAGGCTGTGGTGTGGCCGGCTTTGCCGCCTTCGCCGATCCAGCGGCTGACCCATTAGACGGACCAGGCGCTGGCTTGTCCGCGCTCCGTACCCGGAGCCGGTCGGGCGGGGCGGTGTTCCAACAGGTGTGCACGATGACGAGCACGATCAGGTTCCCGTCTCCCTAGACTGGGGGTCAAGTGGTCCAATTTCCTTCGAACTGCCTTACTCGCCGTCCTGATGATGGTGCTCGCCGCTTATGGCGGGCGGCGCACCGTCACCGAGGCGACCAACTTGAACGAGTTGAGGTCGGCCTCACCACGGAGTCCGACGCGGCGGATGCTCGACGATCCTTGAGCCTCTACCTCGATCGTGGCATTTATGTTACGCTTTCTGCATCCCCGCCACACAGCCGAAAGAGGTGATCGCCATGAACGACGTGTTCAACACGTTGCTTGAACTCGAGGGTCGCGACCCCGAGTTCGCCCGCGCGTACGCCGCCGAGTCGGCACGGATCGATGCGATCGACTCCATCATCAACGCGCTCGACGAGGCGCGGGGGACGGAGAAGCTGAGCAAGGCGGCGCTGGCCCGCGCGATCGGCTCCGACCCGAGCACCGTGCGGCGACTCCTGTCGTCCGAGTCGGTGAACCCGACGCTCAGCACCATCGCCGAGGTCGCAGCGGCGCTGGGCATGAAGGTGACACTCACACCGATGTCGGAGGACGAGCGCACCCGCATCACCGAACCCATGCGGGCCTGCGCCTAGCTCGCTCCCATCGCGGCCCGGATGTCGTCCTCGGTGGCGAGCGACCTCGGATTGCGCCCGAGATACTCGTTGCCCAGTTCGCGCACCTCGGCGTAGCGGGAGTCGGGCAGGGTCGTCCGGTACGGCTTCGCAGCGCCGTCGATCACCGTGAGGCGCGGCGAGGTCTTCCCCGCCGCGTCGTAGTCGAGAAGGCAGAACAGCCGGTAGTGCCACTTTCCGTTCGGGGTCTTCGAGGTGACGCGCGCCTCGAAGTAGCCGGTCATGTCGCCGTGCATCGCCTCCCACTGCCCGCCGCCGGCGAACCGTTTCGGCGGCGCCTTGGCCACGGCGGCGAGGGTCGCGAGGAGACGTGCCCGCACGTTCGTGGGGAATCCCAGGAGCGCTTCCAAACCGGGTGAGCTCTGCGCTGTGTCGTCGTCGCGGTGCCGCTGGAAGAACACCACCTCGTGCGTGGCGTCTGACGACAGGGGCTCCACCTTCGGGGCGGTATCCCGAGGTCGGTTGTTGCGACTCACAGGTTCATCTCATCACGGTGTCGTCGACCGACACGTGAGTGATCTGGCGCGGTGATCCGTGGTGACGGTTGCCAGCGCGCCGCTCATGCCGGCTCACCCGTGAACAGCAAGGAGGGCACTCGTGAAAGCGCTCTGACGCCTGAACGGATCTAGAGTTCGAGCGCGTATCCCTGGTCGCGGCTGCGTTGCCGCTCTGCAGTCTGCTGACTCGTCGCGG
>CAVQSX010000042.1:0-616656 GCA_963715905.1 uncultured Actinomycetota bacterium | reverse complement strand
TGGGGCGGGCGGGGCTCGAACCCGCGACCTACGGATTATGAGTCCCTATCCAGCGCGTCGGCGACCTGCGAAACGATTAGCCGATTCGTATCATTTCGCCTGTAGGACAGTAAGTCTGAGCGTTGCCGGTACGGGCTAGGTACGGCTGCGGTACGACTACAAAACGCCCCCGGTCGCCGGGGTGACGCCGGGGTGGGATGTGCGCGGAGGTGTTAGCTACAGGACAACGCCGACGACCCGCCGGATTAGTGCGTCGCACTACTTAACGGTGAAGCCGGCATCGACAGGAAGGGTGATACCGGTGATGTAGCGGCCGGATTGCCCGCACAGGTAGACCATTGCTTCGGTCACGTCGAAGGAATCGATTATTGGGACCGGGAGCAAGTTTTCCAGCGCACTGTTGCCCTCGGGATGTTCGACCATGTTTTGCGCGACCGCTTCATTCAGAATCATCGGAGTCGCCACCCCTGATGGATGCACGGTATTGACACGGATGTTCTTTTCCCCCAACGAGGTCGCGTAGTACCGCATCAGTCCAACGACGCCGTGTTTGGCGGCGTGATAGCCGGCATAGCCATGACTTAGAAGGCTGAATTTTGGGCACAAGCTGTTCAACCCGGCGGCCGAACTCGTGATGAAGATTGCCCCACCGTCGCCGTGCTCCAATAGTGCGGGCAGCGCCGCCTCGACCGTGTAATAGACTCCATTGAGTAGAACGTTCACGGCGCTTGATTTCTCCGCCGTTCAGCATATTCGAGGCACTTTGAACCGCGCAAAGTCGCCGCAGGCCTCAACACTTGCAGTCCTTTGGTGCATGGCTTTCGTGCGTCCGATCCCATACAGCGACACAGCGCGGAATATCGAGCGCCCACAAATTTTTTCTTGCCGGAATCGGTAAAGGCTTCTATCGTTTTCAAACGACCTTGGTCATTGTTTAGGCGGTAGCCGGATTATCGGGAGGTACGCAATGTCTTTTGTGATTGCAACGCCGGAAATAGTGGCAACGGCGGCGACAAGTCTGGCGGACGTCGGGTCCACGATCAGCGCGGCGAATGCCGAAGCGGCGGCCTCCACCACCGCCGTGCTGGCTGCGGGCGCCGATGAAGTGTCGACTGCCATCGCGGACTTGTTCGGCACGCACGGCCAGGCATATCAAGCACTCAGCGCCCGGGCGGCGCTGTTTCACAACCAATTCGTGCAGGCCCTCAATTCTGGAGCGGGAGAGTACGCAGCGACCGAGGCCGCCAGCACCTCGCCGCTGCAAACCCTGCAACAGGATGTGCTGGGTGTGATCAACGCACCCACCGAGGCGCTAGTGGGGCGCCCACTGATCGGCAACGGCGCCAATGGGCAGACCGTCAACGGTGTGGGTCAGGCGGGGGGGCCCGGCGGGATCTTGTTCGGCAGCGGCGGTCACGGCGGCGCGGGCACCAACCCGGGAGCGCCCGGGGGTGCCGGCGGGTCCGCCGGCCTCATAGGCAACGGTGGCATTGGCGGGCAGGGCGGGGCAGGCGGGCTCGGCGGTGCCGGCGGCCGTGGTGGGTTGCTGTTCGGTGCCGGCGGGGCCGGCGGGGCCGGCGGGGCCGCCACATCCGTCGGGGGCACCGGCGGCAGCGGCGGTGTCGGCGGCAACGCCCCATTGCTTGGCCACGGCGGCGCGGGCGGAGCGGGCGGAACCGACGCCAACGGTTACGGCGGTTACGGTGGCGCCGGCGGCATTGGCGGGCGGCTGGGAGGCGACGGCGGCGCCGGCGGGGCCGGCGGGGTCGGCGATAACGCCGGCGGTTACGGCGGTGTCGGCGGCAGCGCCCCAACGCTCGGCTCCGGCGGCGCCGGCGGGGCTGGCGGGAGCGCCACAGGTGGAAACGACATGGGCGGTTCAGGCGGCCATGGGGGCCAAGGCGGGTTGCTGTACGGCAACGGCGGCGCCGGCGGGAACGGTGGCGGCAACACCGCCGGCGATCCTGGATTCGGCGGCAACGGCGGCTCTGGCGGTACCGCTGGGTTGTTCGGCAACGGCGGTGACGGCGGCCAGGGTGGCCAGGGAGTCAATGGGACCGGCGGGAACGGCGGGAGGGGTGGCAACAGCGGGATAATCGGCAACGGCGGGTCCGGCGGCACAGGTGGGGCCGGGCAGGACGGCGGCGCAGGGGGTAACGGTGGCAACGTCAAGCTGTGGGGCCACGGCGGTAACGGCGCGATGGGCGGCGTAGCCCACGGGATCGACGGGGCCGGTGGGGCCGGCGGCAACGGCGGCGGCACCGGAATATTCGCCAGCGGCGGTGCCGGCGGGATGGGCGGCGGTGGATCCGACGCAGGCGCCGGCGGGGCGGGCGGCAACGGCGGAGCCGGCGGGGTCTTCGGCAACGGCGGCGCCGGCGGTGGGGGCGGCCAAAACAACCCGGGTAGTGGCTTCTTCGGCGCCGGCGGGGCCGGTGGCAATGGCGGCTCCAGCGGGAAGGTGTACGGCAACGGCGGCAGCGGCGGCAACGCCGGCGGTGGCAGCCTGCCTGCTGACGGCGGGAACGGCGGCAACGCCTCGTTTATCGGCAACGGCGGGAACGGCGGCAACGGCACGGGCGGCGGGAAAGGCGGCAGCGCTGGCTTTGCCGGGCCGTTCGGCCGCAGCGGGAGCAACGGGTCGCCGTAGCCGGCTACCGCGGCAGCTCTCGGCTCCCCCCTGGCCGTCCTGGCCGCGAAATTCCAGAGATCGCACCGCAGATCGGCAGGGTCAAGCGCGGAGCGATGCTTCATCCAGTTCGATCCCGATTACCTTGGCGACGCGGAACATGTCAGCGTCCCAGGCGAGCAGCGCGAGAGCGCGACGGTACGCCACCGCTGCGATCATGCAGTCGACCATCCCGCGGGGGGTGACGCCCGCTTGTCGACACCGACGATAGATTCTCGTCGCGGCGTCGAAATCGGTGACTGCATCGAAATGCGCTAAACCGAACCGCAGCAGCATGCGCCGTAGATCCACCTCCCGCGCATCACTGCGTGCGCCGGCCAACACCTCCATCAGAACCGGCTCGGTGAACATCAGCGGCCCGTCGGTGGTGATCAACTCGGCAACGCGCTGGTCCGCTTTACTGCCCGTGGCCCGGTCGTACTCGACCCACGCAGAGGTATCGGCGAGGATCACGCGGAGCCGCGGGGACCGCTATCGGCCGGAACCTCACCCATCGCGTGCGCACCCCGCATTTCCAGCGCCTGCTCGCGCGTCATCGGCTGCCCCGCCAGATGCCGCAACGCAAGCTCCACGGCCTCGGTCTTGGTGTGGACCCCGTAGCGGTCCTTGATCGCATCGACGTAGACGTCTTCAATTTCGATATTGGTGCGCACCTTTGCCATACACGTACTATACACCTAGCGTGTACCGTAGGTGTACTCCCAGCTGCCCAATCGTCTCACCAATTGCGCCGCCGAAGTGTGGGGCTCTTCAGGACCGGTTGTTGGTGAAGTTCCTCTGCTCAGCCGCGCTCAACTCCCTCGATCAGGGAGTGTCAAGGATCAGCCGACAAGCTGTCAAGCATCAGCCGAAACACTGTCAGGCATCACCCGAAGACGAAATGTCACCCATCTACAGCTAACTACCAGCTCTGAAGTGGGGCGGGCGGGGCTCGAACCCGCGACCTACGGATTAGCAACCCATAGGTCCTGATAGTTCCTATTAGCGCCCGTTTCTCATTGCGCGACAACCGGATTGGCTATCTCCAACCTCCGACAGGAACCGGCCTATTCCGGTCGATTCCCAGTCATTGGCGGTGAATAAACGGTGACAGCCGCACGACCCTGACCCCCAGACTGCCACGAGCGGGCAAGCGTGGTGACCAGGCACGATCGGCCGCAAATGGTCGTGTAGGCGTCGTCGCTGAGACAGCAACTGTCGTCACTGTTGTCGTCAAAACTGTCGTCAGATCGATTGACCGCCGACGGATTTACAGTCCGCAGATAGCGGTGTCTTGCGGTGTCGCAACACGCCTCGGAGAGCTTTGAGCTGCTCTGATGGTGTCCCCGGGGTGTCACCCCATCTCCGCCCGTCCCGCACGTGTTGTGACAACCTCGTGACAACCACGACCGGCGGAGGCGCTACACCAACACGCGCGGTAGCGCTGCGGCAGGGCGGCCCGTCGAAGACGCGGCCCGGGAACGCGAAGACGTCCTACCCGAGCGAATCGACGACCTCTGCTCGGCACTGCGCATCGGTCTCGACGGGCTGGACCATTCAGGGTTCAGACCACACAATCCAAACCGCTTAGCGGATGTGGGGCGGATGAAATCGAACCGCTGGCCGTTCGTTCGACTACTTCGCTCTCCCGGAGCCAATCCGGCCATTGGTTGTTCTCCGCCCTCGGCAGGAGCAGCGCCGCAAAACACGCACGGTCGCGCCTGCTTTTTCTCGTATAGCCCGATTGCGACTTCCTTTGCCCATTGGGGCCAGGTTAACTGCGGCTCCCCCGCTGCGGAACCACATGAGCAAGCAGAAAGTCCGCCTCAGGACATCAGCAGCTTCTCCGGGCCGCCAGTGCGCTGCGGCTGCCCCACCTGTTGATAGGCCTTAGAGTTGTTGGATCGGGTCCCGTAATCGTCGGGCGTTGTTCCCGCGCTGTAAGCAATGGATGCCCCCAATGTACGGACTACATCCGTACCAACGTGAACGGGTAACCGGAGTTGCCTGCCGGCCCGCCGCCGCAGTCCGCGTCAAATGTGGAATCCACCGAACCTGTGAGCGTCATCTCATCCCATATGTAGGTGTCATGGGTTGGAAGTCCGTAGCCGATGCATACCCGGCCGGTTGGCACGTCGGCTCTCATCGTGTATTTGCCATCGGCAAGTTGCGCAGTTCCCGACCACGACCAAGCGCCCCCGTTAGGCCTGGGGACAGCAATCACGTGCGGGCACCCAACAGAATCGCAGGCGACCGACCATACCCACGAGTGGGTCGAATCCCACGAGGCTACGAATTGGTAATTGCCGACGGGAATCCCGGCGTTGGCCCTTGGCGCAACCGTCACCGCGGTCGCCGTGAGCGCCGCGGTCAGTAACAAGGCGCCAGCGCGGGCCAGGCTCGGCGGGGTCCCGGGCATCGGCTTCATACGCTCAATGTATCGGAAACCACCAACTTGAACGATTAACTATCAAAAAATCGATCCATGGTTAGGATGTCACGCATGGCACAGAAGGCCGGGGTGACGGTGCGGGATGCCAGCGCCTTACTGCGGGCCGCTGTCGCCGGCCTCGCGACGGTTGTGGTGATCGCCGTGGCTGTCGGGCTGTGTTTCACGATGTTCCGTGGCGGTTTAGTCGATAGCGTCCCGGTCACCGTGTTGAGTCCGCGCGCGGGCTTGGTCATGGACCCTGACGCAAAGGTGAAAATGCACGGCGTCCAAGTCGGCACCGTCACCGCGATAGAGGCCCAGCCGAGTGGCCAGGTAGCGATTCATCTGGCCATGAATCGCGGCCGGCTGCACCTCATCCCAAGGAACGCGCTCGTAGACATCGCCTCGTCGACGTTTTTTGGATCGAAGTTCGTGCAGTTGCTCGATCCTCCGGATCCTTCGCCGGAATCGATGTATGCCGGCCAGATCCTAGACGCGAAGCACGTGACTGTGGAGTTCAACACCTTATTCGAGCGACTCAGCGCGGTGTTGGGGAAGATCGACCCCGCGAAACTCAGCGAAACCCTGGGAGCGGTCGCGTCCACGTTTAACGGTCGCGGGCCAAAATTCGGCCAGGCTCTGGCCGACCTGGACTCGTTTCTGGCGAAGAACCAACCGAGCCTTCCTGCGCTGAGTCACGAAATCTCGATTGCGCCGGGCGTGGTCGACACCTACGCCGACGCGGCACCGGACCTCCTCGACACCGTGGACCACAGCAACCTGATCAGTCAGACCGTCGTCGACCAGCAACACAATTTGGAAACGTTGCTGATCAGCGCGATCGGTCTTGCCGACCTCGGCAACGACGTCATCGGAACCAACCGGCAGGCGTTGACTGCCGTCTCGCATCTGCTGGTGCCCACAACCGACCTGACCAACCGCTACCACGAGGGCATGACCTGCAGCCTGCTCGGGGGAATCCCGTTCGTTCACCTTCCGCCCGAGCCCGACCCCGGCGTCTATGTCTATGGCGGGTTGATGCTGGGTGTCGAACGCTACCGCTACCCGGCGAACCTGCCCAAGGTCGCCGCCAAGGGCGACTCCCACTGCAGCGATTTGCTGCTGCCTAAGGTGCCGTTCGAGGGACGCCCGCCCTACTTGGTTACCGACGTCGGGGCCAACCCATGGCAGTACGGCAACCAGGGCATCCTGGCGAACTCCGACGCACTAAAGCAGTGGCTGTTCGGGCCGATCGACGGTCCGCCCCGCAACGACGCCCAGATCGGGCAACCCGGGTGAGCGGCGTGCGGGCGACAGGGATCAAATTCAGCGCGTTCGCGGCGGTGATGGTGTTCGTGCTGGTCTGTTTGTTCTTCATCTTCGGTCAATACCGCACCGGTTCTACCGTGGCGTTTTCGGCTGAGTTCACCGATGTGTCGCGGTTGCAGGCCGGAGACTCGGTGCGGGTCGCGGGTATCCGGGTGGGCACCGTTGGCAACGTTTCGCTGCGTCCTGACGGCAAGGTCGTGGTCGACTTCGACGTCGACCGCGGCGTCCCGCTCACTGCCGGGACCCGGGCCGCCGTTCACTACCTCAACCTGGTGGGTGACCGCTACCTGGACCTCCTCGACGGGCCAGGGTCGACGCGATTGTTGGCGCAGGGATCGCAGATACCGCTGGATCGCACCGCACCGGCTCTCGACCTTGACTTGCTACTCCGTGGCCTCAAACCGGTTGTCGCCGGATTGAACCCGCAAGACGTCAACGCGCTGAGCTCATCACTGCTGCAGGTCCTCCAGGGCCAGGGCGGCACGCTGCAGTCACTGCTGTCCAAAACCTCGTCGTTCACCGCGTCGTTGGCCGACAACCGCCAAGCCGTCGAGCAGGTGATCAACAACTTGAACACGGTGCTGAAAACGCTTGACGATAAGGGCGACCGGTTCGCTGCGGCCATCGACGACCTCAGCCGGCTCGCCAGCGGACTGGCCGCCGACCGCGCACCTATCGGGGCCGCCATCGAATCGCTCGACAACGGTACGGCCTCGCTGGCCGACTTGCTGGCCAGTGCTCGACCGCCGCTGACCGGCACGATAAACCAGCTCAACCGGCTGGCGCCGGTGCTCGTCGCAGGCAAGGACGGACTCGACGCCACTTTGGGCAGGGCACCGGAAAATTACCGCAAGCTCGATCGGGTTCAGGCCTACGGCGGTTTCCTCAACACCTATCTGTGTGGGCTCACCATCCGGGTGAGCGACCTCCACGGTGGTACCGCCGTCTTTCCCTGGATCAAGCAGACGACGGGAAGGTGTGCGGAGCCCTGATGCTCAAGTACCGGGGAGTCAAACTCATCCGAGCAGGATTCATGGGAGCTGCGCTGACGGTCCTGGTGACCCTGGTCATGCTCTCACCCATGTCGCTGGTGTCGCGCGCGACAATGGTCCCATATCAGGCGCTGTTCGCCGAGGCCGGTGGCTTGGCCGCGGGCAACCCTGTGACACGCTCGGGCGTCAAGGTCGGCACCGTGTCGAGAGTGTCACTGCGCGGTAAAGCCGTGTTAGTCACCTTCGCCGTGAAAGCCACTGTGCCGTTGGGATCGCAAACCACCGCGCACATCCAGACCGGGACACTGCTGGGTCAGCGCGTGCTGACCCTGGACTCGGCTGGCGGCGGCAGGCTGCATCCGCAGGAGATCATCCCGCTCATACGCACGTCTTCGCCGTACACGCTGACCGACGCGACCAACGACCTCACCACCAACGCCGCGGGCACCGACACCGCGGTCCTCAACCAGGCGCTGGACACGCTGTCGACCACGCTCGATCAGACCGCACCGCAGATCGGCCCGACGTTCGACGGCCTCAGCAGGTTGTCGCGGTCCATAAACAGCCGCGACGAGACCTTACGCGAGTTACTCAAGCACACCTCCGATGTCACCGCGATCCTGTCCAAACGCAGCCAACAACTCAACACACTGATCCTCGACGCCAACGACCTTCTCGCGGTTCTGGTGGACCGGCGCGAGGCGATCGTCGACTTACTGGCCCGCACCTCGGCGGTGGCCAAGGAGCTGACACGATTGGTCGCCGACAACGAGACGGTGCTGGCGCCGACGTTGGAGAAGCTCAACGTGGTGACCGCGATGCTGGAGAAGAACCGCGACAACATCGCCAAAGCGTTGCCCGGCCTCAAGAAATACCTGTACGGGACCAACGAGGGGCTGTCTAACGGCTTCCACAACACCCTCTTCATCCCCAATTTGCCGCCAACGCAGTTTTTGCAGCCGTTCTTTGATTACGCGTTCGGTTTCCGCCGTGGCACCGACGCTGGGCAACCACCCGACAACGCCGGACCGCGCGCGGAATTCCCGTGGCCCCGCAACGCAATCCCGAACAACGGGGCCATTCCGCAGAACGGGGGGCAGCACCCATGATGTCGCGCAAGTGGCTCGCGCTGGGATTGGCGGTCACGTTAGCAGGGCTGATCATGACCGGCACGGCGCTCGTGGTCCGCGCTGAGTTTTTCGCCCCCACCACCATTACCGCCTTCTTTCCCACGGTCAGGGCGCTCTACCCGGGCGACGATGTGCGGATTTTAGGTGTCAAAGTGGGCACCGTCACCGCTATCCAGGCCCGCGCCACCGACGTCCAACTGACGCTGCGCGTCGACCACGCCGTTCCCATCTCGGCCGATGCAAAGGCAGTCATCGTCGCCCCGAACCTCCTCGCGGCCCGCTACGTACAGCTGACGCCGGCGTATTCGGCTCCCGGTGCGACCATGCCCGACGGCGCGGTGATTCCCGCCGACCGCACCGCCGCACCCGTCGAGTGGGACGAGGTGAAAACGCAGTTGATGCGGTTGGCAACGGATTTGGGCCCCAACAGCACGGTCTCGACCCCCGCGGTCGCGCGATTCATCGACAGCGCCGCCGACGCGCTGGGCGGCAACGGCGACAAACTGCGCCAGACGCTACTGCAACTGTCGCAGCTGGGGCGCATCCTCGCCGACGGAAGCGGCAACATCGTGGACATCATCAAGAATTTGCAGACCTTCGTCACCGCGCTGAGCACGAGCGCACCCCAGATCGTGTCCTTCGAAAACCGGCTAGCCACCCTGACCAGCGCGGTCGACGACAGCAAGTCGGATTTGGATGCAGCGCTGAAGAATTTAGCGACCGCAGTCGTGGAGGTGCAGCGCTTCATCAAGGGTAGCCGCGATCCGCTCGCCGAAGGGCTTCAGCGGCTGGCCAACGTCACCCAGACCCTCGTCGACAACAAGACGGATCTGGAGGACGTCCTTCACCTGTTTCCGAATGTTCAGGCCAACACCTACAACACCTATAACCCCGACATCGGAGGGCGAGTCGCCGGAGTGTCCGCGCCCAATTTCGCTAGCCCCCTGCAGTTCATCTGCGGCGCGATCGGCGCGGTCGAGAACGTGACCGCAGTGAAGACAGGCGAACTGTGCGCCCAATACCTCGGTCCCGCCTTGCGCGTCGCCAATCCCTTCATTTTCGCGAATCTCAACTACCTGCCGATTCCGGTCAACCCGTATCTAATGAAGTCGGCCAGCCCGGACAACATCATCTACTCCGAGCCGGGACTGGCGCCGGGCGGCGCAGGCGGCACCCCCGTGCCGCCCGAGATGCCGCCAGGGGTGTCCGCGTACACCGGTCTCGGAGACGTGCCACCGCCCGCGGGCAGCGGTCAGCCACCGGCAGGGCCGGGCCTGTATGTACCCGATCATTTGCCGGCGGCACCCTCGCCCGCTCTGTACCCGGGAGCGCCGATACTGCCGGGACCGGTCAGCTTGCCGCAGTTGCTACTGCCGGCCGAAGCGCCGGCGGCAGGGCCGACCGAAGGGCAGGCGGCGGGCCCGTCGTCACCCGCGGAAGGAACGCCGTGATGGCGTCCGGCTTGGGCGCCCGTCTGCGCGGACTGATCGCCATGGCCAGCGTGGTTGCGCTGACAGCCACGGGATGTGCATTTTCGGGCCTCAATTCGCTGCCGCTGCCCGGTACCGTGGGGCGTGGGTCCGGCAGCTCGACATATCACCTCGAAATCGCGAACGTCAATACGCTGGAATCGAATTCGCCGGTCATGCTCAACGATGCGGTGGTCGGCACCGTCGGCAAGATGACGGTAATGAACTGGCATGCCGACGTCGAGCTCTCGGTGCGTGCCGGTGTGGTGGTGCCCGCCAATGCAGTCGCCAGCGTCGGGCAGACCAGCCTGCTCGGTTCGCTGCATTTGTCCCTCGACCCGCCACCGGGGCAAGCTCCGAAAGGGCGGCTCACGTCGGGTGCGACGATCCCGCTGAGCAACTCGTTGACGTATCCGTCGACCGAGCAGACGCTTTCCGCGCTGTCGGTGGTCCTCAACGCTGGGCAGTTAGGCCAAATCGGGGACGTGATCCACAACTTGAACGCCGCTTTCTCGGGGCGCGAGGGCCAAGTGCGTGATCTTCTTACCCGACTCGACACGTTCGCCGGCACCTTCGACGACCAGCGCGACAACATCGTCTCCACCATCGTGGCCCTGGACCGTTTTTCCGGGCGGCTGGCCGCCAAGGACGACGTCATCACCGAAGCGCTGCGTAAAGTTCCGCCGGCCCTCGAGGTGCTCGAACGGGAGCGGCCGCGCATCACCACCGCACTGGAAAAGCTCGGCACCTTCAGCGACCTCGCCACCAGGCTTGTTCACGATGCCGGCGGGGATCTGGTCAAGAATTTTCAAAACCTCGACCCGACGATCCGCGCGCTCGCCGACGTCGGGCCCGAACTCGACGCTGTGCTGGCGAGCATCCTGTTCAGGCCGTTAAACCAGAGCGAGATCGACCGCGCCGTACGCGGCGACTACGTCAACGGGTATCTGGAGATTGACTTAACCAATCCCAGGCTGAAGCGCACGCTCGGCCTAGGCACCCGCTGGGGGCAGGAAGGCGCACCGCTGGTGCCCGCTCCCGGTGATCCCTTCTATCAGCGCTTCACCTACGACCCGGTGGGAGCGGGCGTCGCACCGCCGCCCACCGCAGGGCAGCCGCCCAACGCGGCGCCACCGCCTGAGGATCCGCCGCTCCCCGGAGGCCACTGATGACGCGTTTCGTGCGAATTCAACTGCTTATCTTCGCCATCGCGTCGATGGTCGGGATTAGCCTGAACGTCTTCGATTACATGCAGGCGCCTGCTCTGCTCGGTGTCGGCCGGTTGACTGTGAAACTGGAACTGCCCAACGCCGGCGGCCTGTACCGGTTCGCCAACGTGACCCTGCGCGGCGTGCAGATCGGCAAAGTCACGGCGGTGGATTTCACCCGCGGCGGCGCTGAAGCCACACTGTCGCTGGACAACTCACCCCAGATTCCTGCCGACCTGCGAGCCGAAGTGCGCAGCGTGTCGGCGGTGGGCGAACAATATGTCGACCTCATGCCGCGCGCGAGCTCGCCACCGTACCTTCACGATGGGTCTGTCATCCCTGCCACCGCCGCGACCCTCCCCCAGCCGGCGGGGCCCCTGCTGGATCAGGTCAACGCGCTTGTCACCAGCATTCCCAAGGAGAAGGTCGCCGCGCTGCTCGATGAGTCGAACAAAGCCTTCAACGGGTCCGGCTTCGCTTTCGGTTCGCTGGTCGACTCGTCGTCCACGATCGTGGGCGACCTCAACGGCGTAGCCGACCGTAGCCGAACGCTCATCGAGGACAGCGAACCGCTACTCAACTCCCAGGCGGTCACCACCGACGCGACCCGCCTGTGGGCGCACAGCCTCGCCGGGGTCACCGCGCAGGTCGCAACCGATGACTCCCAGGTACGCAGCCTGCTACAAACCGGCCCTGGTTTCGCGAACGAGGTGTCCCATCTGCTGGACGAGCTCAAACCCACCTTGCCGATACTGCTGGCCAACCTGACCACAATCGGCCAGATCGCGGTGACCTACAACTCCTCGCTGCGGCAGGCGCTGGTCTTGCAGCCGCCGCTGACGTCGCAGGAACAGGCGACGGATATGACGCACAACCCGGTCGGCTATGCGCTGGGCGACGTCAGCTTCGCACTGAACGACCCACCACCGTGCACCGTCGGCTTCCTGCCGCTGTCACAGTGGCGCTCACCAGCCGACACCTCCGAGACGGACACTCCCGACGGCCTCTACTGCAAACTCCCGCAGGACTCCCCCATAAGCGTGCGCGGTGTCCGAAACTTCCCCTGCCTAGGACACCCCGGGAAACGCGCACCGACGGTGGAGATTTGCGACAGCGACAAGCCCTACGAGCCACTTGCCATACGCCAACACGTGCTGGGTGCTGACCCGCTGGACCCTAATCTGCTGTCCCAAGGCATTCCCCCCGACGACCGGGCCGGCTTCAACCGAGACCGCATTTTCGGACCTGTAGACGGAACTCCGCTGCCGCCGGCCGCGGTTGCGCCCCCCGGGGCTGCGGGTGTACCGGCGCCGACAGCGGTTGTCCCCGGGGCGCCGGAGTTCGCGCCGCCAGATATGCCGGACCCGCCATCGCCATCGGCGCGAGCCGGGAGTGGCCCGTCGGCGGCTCCGAGTTCGTTCAATCGCGGCGGTTCTCGATCGGGCCTTTCGCTCGCTGTCGCGCGCTATGACCCAAGCACCGGCAGGTACGTCGCGGGGAACAATCAGATCTTCACGCAGGCCGACTTGGCATCGCCAGGAAAACGACGTACCTGGAAGGACCTCATTCTTGCCGGGAGCTGAATCATGCGGCGGCACAGGGTTCATGCGCACACCGGCGGTTAGGCGATCTTGACGAGCTTAAACGGCAGTGTGATGACAACCGGTAGATTTTTGCCGCACGCGCCGCTCGGACCTTGGGTCTCGTCTTTGCCGGCATACGTGGTCGAGTTGGGGTCGAGAGTGCCGTCCGCGGCCACGGCGTAGAAGTCATACACCTGATGTCCGGGGAAGCTGGTGCCGTCCGCGCACGGTTCCCAGTTGGGCAAGTCGCGTTTGATGTACCACACGTAGTCCGTGGTGTAGACGCGCGCCGTCCAGCCCTGATCGCTGGTTACCGTGCCCTCGCAGGACAAGGCGTTGGCGCACGTTGTGCTGACCGTCCAAGTGCCTCGCACGGTGGCTTGGTCGTGGAACACCCCATTGGTTTGCGCCCACTCTCCGTTGGACGTCGCCGTGAATGTGCCGTTGATCGCCGGCTTGTCGCCCGTCGCACGGGCTGGCGACCACGCGCCCAGGCATACCAGCCCGACTACCCATACCGCTATGGCGCAGGCCATCACGGTGAACGAACGACACCGCATCACAACGTAGCCTCCGTTGCCCAGTCCGTTAGACGCTCGCCAGGTCGTAACATTATCATTGGAAATCGATTATTCATTGATAAGTCGACCTCGCGTAGGGTAGCATGCCTCTAGCCTGGTTGGGCGATTATCTGCGGAATGGGGCCGGGGGTCGATGGTGAGTGCAAAGCCGGACCGCTGGTCTGGGGGCATCAGGTTGAGGCGAGGCTCCAACCTGATGCAGGCTGTCGGCGGGTTGTACTCGATGGCGGCGGATGCGGTGAAGTTCATCTTCGTCCCGCCGTTTCAGTGGCGAGAGTTCTTGGACCAGTGTTGGTTCGTGGCGCGGGTTTCGTTAGCGCCCACCCTGCTGGTGGCGATTCCTTTCACCGTGTTGGTCAGCTTCATGCTCAACATCTTGCTTCGCGAACTCGGCGCGGCTGACCTCAGCGGCGCGGGCGCCGCCTTCGGGGCAGTTACCCAGATCGGGCCGCTGGTGACGGTATTGATCGTGGCGGGTGCCGGCGCCACCGCGATGTGTGCGGACCTGGGTTCGCGCACGATCCGTGAAGAGATCGACGCGATGGAGGTTTTGGGCATCAACCCGATACAGCGGTTGGTGACGCCCCGGATGCTGGCGTCCGGGCTGGTGGCATTGCTGCTCAATGGCCTGGTCGTCCTCATCGGCATTGCGGGTGGCTACGTCTTTTCGGTGTTTATCCAAGACGTCAACCCGGGGGCCTTCGCAGCCGGCATCACCACCTTGACCGGGGTTCCTGAAGTGATCATTTCTTGTGTGAAGGCGGCGCTTTTCGGCTTGCTTGCCGGGCTCATCGCGTGCTATCGCGGATTGATCATCAGCGGGGGAGGCGCCAAGGCGGTAGGTAATGCCGTCAACGAAACCGTGGTCTACGCGTTCATCGCGCTGTTTGTCGTCAATATGGTCGTCACCGCCGTGGGCATTCAGTTCACGACGAGAAGATAAGCGGAGTCATGTGACGTTGCCAGCCGCCTATCCGCGCGCCTTCCGTGTATTCCGCAGGGTGCAGTGGCCACTCACGACACTGGCCGGAATCGGTGAGCACACTCTGTTTTACGGCAGGGCGATCGCCGGAGTGCCGCACGCGGCCACACACTTCCGGCACGAAATTGTTCGCCTCATCGCCGAGATCAGCATGGGTACAGGAGCCTTAGCGATGATCGGCGGAACCCTCGCCATTGTCGCGATTATGACATTGATCGCGGGCGGGACACTCGCCCTACAAGGCTATAACTCGCTGGGCAATATCGGGATCGAGGCGCTGACCGGGTTCGTTGCGGCATTCATCAATGTCCGCGTCACAGCACCGGTGGTCGCGGGTATCGGCTTGGCGGCTACCTTCGGCGCCGGCGTGACCGCCCAACTCGGCGCCATGCGGATCAACGAAGAAATCGACGCTTTGGAATCCATGGCGATCCGCTCGGTTGAATACCTCGTCAGCACCAGACTCATCGCGGGCATGCTTGCGATCATCCCGCTGTACTCCATCGGCGTCGCCGCGTCGTTTGCCGCCAGCCAGGCGGTCGTCGTGACGTTGTTCGGGCAATCCGGCGGGCTATACGACCACTACTTCCATACTTTTCTGAACCCGATCGACCTGTTGTGGTCATTTCTGCAGGGGGTTCTGGTGGCGCTGGCCGTTTTGCTCATACACATGTATTTCGGCTATTTCGCTTCTGGCGGACCGTCCGGGGTCGGCGCGGCGGTGGGCAACGCGGTGCGGACGTCGCTCGTGGTTGTCGTGTCGGTGACGCTGCTGGTGGCGCTTGCCGTCTATGGACCCAACGGCAACTTCAACCTGGCGGGCTAGACGCGCGTTCGTACGTCGACCTTGCTCCTACTTCGTCGGTCTGTATTTCTTGGCCGTGCCCGATTGCCACGACGCGGGTCGCACCGCCAGTTTCGGTGATAAATACCTTCGGTCAGAATCGCTTTAGGCAAGACGCGACGTCCTTAAACTGGTGCGAAAGTTAGTCAGTTGACGGATCGCGCGGCGGCGACGTCCTCTTCGATCGCGGCGAGAGCAACTTCGGAGTAGTAATGTCCGGCACGCATGAGGCCGTGCACGCGATGCAAATTTTGCACGCTTTCGATCGGATTGGCTTCCAGCACAACAAGATCGGCGATCTTACCCGGCTCGACAGTGCCCATCGTGGATGTAGTGTCGAGGTACTCGGCGCCGTTCAGCGTCGTGGTCTGCAGCACCCGTAGCGGTGATAGGCCCGCCTTGGCGAACGCGTCGAACTCTTGGTGCAGCGAGTGGCCTGGCACCTCCCATGCTGCGCCTGAGCAATCGCTCCCGGCGAGGATCTTCACGCCCTCTTCGTCGAAGATCTTGGTGAGCCGAAGCTCGAGTTCGTAACTATCACTGAAGGTATCGCGCACACCGGTCGGCAGTCGGTCGAAACGCTGACCGGAATCGTGCCACCGCTTGAGCGTGGACGGGTCGACGAAACGATGGTTGGGATCATCGCGAAACTGCGGTGCACCGCTGAGCTTGCAAGTGCATTCCCGGATCAACGTCGGCACCTGCCAGGTGCCGTCGGCGACGAAACGGGCCGCGAGCTCGCGGGCCAGGTCCTCATTGAAGGTGTCGACCGCACGCCGCATTACGTCGGCACGTTTAACCCCTTGCGATGCATACGGATTGAGGATCAACTTGCGACGCAGGGGCAAAAAGAGCTCGTCGGCGAACGGGATACGGAACGGTAGCGATTTCATCGGCTTGGCGTTCAGCACCCCGAGCAGGGCGGCTTCCTCGGTGGAGCAGCCCGCCAGGATCCCGACCCCGGGACCTAGGTGCTCGATCGATTTCATCCCGCGCGCAGATGCCTCCGCTACGTCGATTCCGACCGGCAGGTGGCCAAGGATCGGGATTCCCAGGCTGTTCGCCTCTTGCTGGGCGGCGAAAAAAACGGTGGGGCTGACCAATCCGACCTTGATGAAATCCGCGCCGGCGGCGTGCTGTTCGCGCACGGTGGTCACCGCGGCCTTGGCGCTGCCCGCGTTGAGCGGGGTCAGCACCGCCCCGGGCATCTGTAACATATCAGGCGATTCGACCGGGATCGGCAACGTGCCTGCCCGCCGCTGCTTGAGCAGTTTCGACGAACCCGACATCTGCCGGAACCCGGTGATCCCCCTGGCGAGCATCAGCCGCAGCGTTCCGGTGCGGTCGCCGTCACCGAGCGGGTGGGCATGCATGTCCAGATAGCCAGGGACAACGTACTTGCCCGCCAATTCCACGACGTGAGTGCCGGGGCGTCGCGGATCGGTCGCGGCGATGGCGGCGATCCGGCCCTCGGCGGTGATGACGTCTTGGTTGGTCAGCAACGACCCGTCGCGGGTGTCGACGACGGTGACCCCGCGCAGAACTGTGGAAGCGCCCGCCATGACTTCGGCAGCAAAGGACCGGCCTTCGCCGGAGCGGGAAGTGCTTGTCATGGCGGGTTTCCTTTTCGTCACGCCGCGACGATTGTCGAGGCGACTTATATTGCTCACCACGGTAATCGATTGTCATAAATAAATCGATTTAGTGGAAGTCGCCTTCCGGTCAGGCGCAGCCGACGTGGTGACGCCGGAGTCGCCCTCGGTCGGGAGCGTCAACAGGTGGTCGCTGCCGATCTGCTCGGCGACTGCGAGTCGGACCCGTCAGGTGCGAGCGCTATGAATCCGCCGCACCTGTGGTCGTGGCATAGGCGATCAGGATCGAGGTCGTGAGGTTGAAGTGATCGGTGAGCAAGTTGACGGCCTGGTCGGCGTCGTGATCGAGCACCGCTTCCATCATCCGCCGATGCTCCGCCGCCACATCGCGGGGCTTTTCACCCTGCGCGAACGGCCCCGACCAGCGTCGGTACAGCTCCGAGTGGTCGCGCAAGTTCGCGGCCAGTTCGCACAGGCGCGGGCTGGGTGCGGCGCTGATGAGGGCGTCATGAAAGGCCGCGTGCGCGGTCGCCCATTCGTCAGTGATGGCCATCGTCGCCTCTTCGGAGAGGAACTGGGTGCGGCTCAGGCGATGGTGCGCGGCGACCACACGCGTCTCATACTCCACATCGGTGTGCTCGACTGCCTCCCTCAAGGCCGCGCCTTCGATCAGTACCCGCACCTTGGTGAGATCCCGCAGATCGTCGATGTTCAGTGACACCACGGAAAACCCGAGTTGCGGGGTGGCCACCGCCAAGCCTTGCTCGGCCAGGCGGGACAGTGCTTCCCGCACCACCGAAAGGCTCACGTCGAATTCGTTTGCCAGCTCGCGCGGGCTGAGCCGGGAGCCGGGTGCGAACCGGCCGGCCAGAATCTCGGCCCGCATCCGGGCGTAGACGGCCACACTCAAGCTTGGCGCGTTGTCTGAACTAGCTCGCGCTGGCCCCACAGATCGCCCTCTCGCAGCTGCCCGTGCCGCCACCCTGTACCTTCCCGACGCGAATCCCGTGATCCGGCGGCCAACCGCCACCGGTCAATACCGGCCGGATCCCAGAAACACAACTTGCAGCATAACCGATTTTATGGATGACGACTATCGACTCATCTAGATATCGATTCTGTCTGCATTGATAGTAGTCGCGGGAACAAGGTCGCGGCGGGCGAATCCGGTGTCAGCGCCAACCGGGCCTTCTCCAGCGCGGGGGCCTGCGCCAGCGCGGCGGCCAGGCCGGTGACCATGGGTGCCGGGGTGAACGGGAAATCGCTTCCGTACAGCAGGCGCTGAGGCTCCACGATCGCCAGCAGCGCGTCAAGCCCGACCGGAAGTGGCATTCCGGCCAGGTCGTAGTACAGGCCGGCCAGCAGGGCGGGAACATCAGCCGGCGCCCCGCTAAACGCGGCGATCGCGGCCACCCGGTGCGCCACGGTCGGCAGCACCGCCCCGGCGTGCGGCACGATCCAGCGGATCGCTGGAAAGCGGGTCAGAGCTCCACTCAGCGCCAGGTCGACAACAGATCGGGTGGTGTCGAACAAGAACTCAATCATCGGTCGCGGCCTGCCCATCGCGACCCTGTCCCAGCACGGCGGGGAGGTCGGGTGCAGGGTCACGACCGCGCCACGGGTGTCCAGTTCGGCCAGCACCGGCGCGAACTCAGGGTCACTCAGGTAGCGGCCGTGATAGTTGGTCTTAAGGGCAATCGCATCGGCACCGAGTTCGTCATAAGCACGCGCCAGCTCCAGCTGCGCGCCCTCCACATCCGGCAACGGCAACACCGCCGAGAGACCGAAACGCGCCGGTTGCCCAGCTACGATTTGCGCGCCGGCGTCATTGACATGCGCCGCCAGGTCGCGCGCGGCAGCGTCGCGACCAACCGAATCCGCCCCGAAGTGCACCCCCGGCGACGAGATCGCCAGGACCGCGGCGCTGACTCCCGTCGCCCCCATGAGATCCAGCGCCGCCTCAACGCTCCAACCCGGCATACCCGGCATGCCGTCTGGCTGCCCGTGACCGGCTGATCGGCACGCGGCCACGTAGCGCTCTGTGACGTAATGGGCGTGTACGTCCAGCCATCCAACCATGCCTGCCTCCAATCGGATAACGACCAAAAAATCGATTATAGATTGACCGGTCGACTTAGCTTAGCGTAATGTCACGCCCGGCGGATCGAGGATCGGTGCGCGCAAGAGCCGACCGGATGACCCTGGAGCCAATCGATGCGAATTGCCAACGTTGCCGGCCGAGCCACTCTCCTCGACGGCTCCGGACTCGGGATAGACGTCGAGAAGGCCAGCCACGGCAAGTTCGCCTCCGACCCCCAGGCACTGTTCGACCAGTGGGACACGCTGCGCACCTGGGCGGACCGGTTGCCCAGCGACGGAGCGTTCCCCGTCGATGACGCCGAACTTGGCGCGCCTGCGCCGGCGCCAAGGCAGGTGTTCGCGATCGGCTTGAATTACGCAGAACACGCCGCGGAGTCCAACATGGGCCGCCCCGATACACCACCCGTGTTCACCAAGTTCCGGACATCGATCACCGGGCCTACCGCGACGGTCACGCTGCCCAGCAACACCGTGGATTGGGAGGTCGAACTGGTGGTCGCTATCGCCCGCGGCGGCGCTGACATTGCCGAGGCGCAAGCATGGAGCCACGTGGCGGGCCTGATGGTCGGACAAGACTTGTCCGAACGGGTCGTCCAGCTCGCCGGGCCGGCTCCACAATTCTCGCTGGGCAAGTCCTACCCGGGTTTTGCACCACTGGGCCCAGCAGTGGTCACCATCGACGAGGTAAATGACCCGGACGATCTCGAGCTCGGCTGCAACCTCGACGGCGAAGTCCTGCAGCAAGGACGTACCCGCGACATGATTTTCGGCGTTCCCGAGCTGATCGGACGAATCTCCGCGGTGTGCCCGCTGCTGCCCGGTGACATCATCTTCACTGGCACGCCCTCGGGAGTCGGTGGATCCCGTACCCCGCCGCGGTACCTGCCGCCGGGGGCGACATTGACCAGCCACGTC
Organism: uncultured Actinomycetota bacterium; assembly: GCA_963715905.1. GTDB lineage: Bacteria > Actinomycetota > Actinomycetes > Mycobacteriales > Mycobacteriaceae > Mycobacterium. Next base: position 596,832 of record CAVQSX010000042.1, on the reverse strand, counting down.
ACCGGCGTCGGCGAGCTCCGCAACCAGTTCGTCGCGGCGGCCGACTACGTGGAACGGCCCTAGGGAGGATGCGGCCATCATGGCATTGCACCGGTTGAACCAGATCACCATCGGCGTGCCCGACGTCGAGGCAACCGCCACGTACTACGCCGATTTCGGACTCACTGCATCAAAGCGCGAAACCGATTCCGCAGCAACGCCTCTGGCGACCTGTGACGGCGGCGAACAGCTCCGCGTCGTGCACAGTGGGCGCCGCAGACTGGTGGAGCTACGTATCGGCGCCGACGACCGCGACGACATCGAGCGCATCAGTGCCTCTCTGGGACGACTCGACATCGCGGCAACCCGAAGCGGCGACGTCATTCGCGCCCACGATGCCGGCACGGAGCTGTCGGTGGTGGTGGAGATCGCCGAACGGATCGTCCAGAACCCCACACCCGCGCCGCCCTACAACGCGCCAGCCGAGGCCGCCCGGCCCAACACCCGCGCACCCGGCATCGCACGCACTGATCGCGTTCGTCCCCGCAAGCTCGGGCATGTGGTGCTCGGCTCCACCGATCAAGAAGGGTCGCAGCGGTTCTTCGCCGGGCTCGGACTCAAAGTCAGCGACACCGTGCCGGGTCTCGCGGCGTTCATGCGCTGCTCCACCGACCACCACAACGTCCTGATACAGCAGGCGCCGCTGGCGTTCTTGCACCACACCGCGTGGGAAGTCGACGACGTCGACGAGGTTGGCCGGGGCGCGACCGCGATGCTCGAAGGCCATCCCGAACGGCACGTATGGGGTCTGGGTCGCCATCACGTCGGCTCGAACTTCTTCTGGTATCTGCGCGACCCGGCGGGCAACTTTTCCGAGTACTACTCGGACCTGGACTGCATCGTCGATGACGCGCTATGGAAGCCGGGCGTATTCGAAGGCGCCCGGGGTCTCTACAACTGGGGTCCTCCTCCCCCGCCGTCTTTCCTAATGCCCGATGACCTCGCCGAGCTGATGACCGCGGGCCACGGCGGCACACGATGACCGTGGAGCCGCAGCGTTTCCGCGACCTGATGGCCGCCGTATGCGCCCCGGTCACCATCGTGACGACCACGCACGACGCCACCCCCTACGGCGCGACGGTCAGCTCTTTCGCCTCCCTGTCGTTGCGACCGCCGCTGGTGACCATCGCGCTCGACCAACGCTCCACCGTGCTTTCCCACCTGTTGGCCGCCGGCCGGTTCGCGGTCAACCTGCTCGGTCACGGCCAGGCAGACCTCGCGACGCTGTTTGCGTCCCAGGGAGCGGACCGCTTCGCTGACACCGCCTGGCATTTCGACCACGGATTACCCCGCCTCGACGACGCGCCCGGCTGGATCGTGTGCGAGGTGCACGGCGTCGTCGCCGGCGGCGACCACCAGCTCATCGTTGGCCACGTTCTGGCGGCGGGCCGCACGGAATCGCCGCCACTGATCTACGCCCACCGCACCTTCGGCACCCATTCCCGCTACCAGCAGCGACCGCGTCCGCCCATCGTGGACCACATCGCGGCCTGCGCCCGCTAAGTTCCACCACACCTGGTCCACTGCTCCACCGAAAGGACGTCTCACGATGACCGCCGCAGAATCACCCACCATGGCCACCGTGCCGGCGACCGACGAACTGCTCACCCGCGTCCGTGACCTGCAGCCGCTGCTGGCGGCTAACGCTGCTCAAGGTGAGCAGGATCGCCGGGTCGTCGAGGAGTCCATCGCGGCGTTGACCGACGCCGGGATGTTCAAGATCGCTCAGCCCAAACGTTACGGCGGCTATGAGGCCTCAGTGCGCACCATGCTGGAGGTGTCCGCGGCGGTAGCCGAAGCCGACGGCGGCACCGCGTGGGTCGTTGCCCTGACCAACGTGTGCGCCTGGATGACGGGCCTGTTTTCCGTACAAGCTCAAGACGACGTGTGGAAAGACAACCCAGACGCGAAAGTCTCCGGCGTGTTGTCGCCGACCGCTGAAACAACAAAAGTCGACGGAGGCTACCGGGTCAGCGGCCGGTGGTTCTACAACTCAGGATCCTGGCACGCCGACTGGGCCGGGGTGGGAATCCCCATCACCGACACCAACGGTCAGCCCGTCGATCAAGGTGTGGCGCTGATCCCGCGCAGCGATCTCGACCTCGAGGAGACCTGGTTTGTCGCGGGCATGAAGTCGTCGGGATCGAACTGCCTGATCGCCAACGAGGTCTTCGTTCCCGAGCACCGCGTCGTATCGGTTCCCGCAGCGATCGGCGGCAAGTACGCCACCGAGCACACCGAAGAGGCCCTCTACCGGTCAGCGTTGGCGCCGGTATTGACCCTGGTGCTGGCCGGGCCGCAACTGGGCATGGGCCGCAAGGCCCTCGACCTGGTCAGAACCAAGGCGGGAGGCAAGCCGATCTCCTACACCTTCTACACCGCACAGTCGGAATCGGTCGGTTTCCAACTTCAGCTCGCCGAAGCTGCCCTGATGATCGACACCGCGCACTTTCACGCCTACCGCGCGGCCGACGACATCGACGACGCCGCCGCCGCCGGGGTCTACCCCGATGTGCTCACCCGCGCGCGGGTGCGGGCCGACACCGGCTGGGCCGTCAAAAACATCACCCAGGCCATCGACCAGCTGTTGTTCGCTCACGGGGCGGGCAGCTTCGCCGAAGTCAACCCGCTGCAACGCATATGGCGCGACTCGGCGACCGCAGCGCGGCACGCGTTGGTGGTGCCTGCGATTAATTACGAGATCTACGGCAAGGCGTTGCTCAACCGCGACGACCAGATCACCCCGCTGATCTGAGGCCGCGATGAGCGAGCCGGCGGGTATTGCGACGTCCGACATTATCTGGAAACCAGATCCTCGCGCCGCTGCGGACAGCGCGTTAGCGGCGTTCACTGCACGTATCGAACACCACCACGGCCAGCACTTACCCACTTACCACGACCTGTGGCACTGGTCAGTCGAACACGTCGACCAGTTCTGGGCGGCGGTGTGGAACTTCTACGACATCAACGCCACCCCCGCCCCGGATACAGTGCTGGCGACCCGCACGATGCCGGGTGCCCGCTGGTTTCCCGGCGTGCGGCTCAACTTCGTCGACCGCATCTTCGCCGGCCGGGATCCGGCGGCCACCGCCATCATCGCGGCCACCGAAACCGACACCGCCGAGACACTGACCTATCGACAGCTTGAGCGCCAGGTCGCGGCGCTAGCCGCGACGCTGCGTGAACTGGGCGTACAAAGCGGCGACCGGGTCGTTGGCTACTTGCCGAACTGCACCGCAACCCTGGTCGCTTTCCTGGCCGCGGCCAGCCTGGGCGCGATCTGGTCATGCTGTGGACCCGACTACGCGGCCACGGCTGCAGCCAACCGATTAGGTCAATTAGAACCCGCCGTGCTGATCTGCGCCGACGGCTACCGCTACGGCGGGCAGACCCATGACCGACGGACCGAAGCCGCGGCGCTTGCCGCGCTGCTGCCCAGCGTGCACAACGTGGTGCATGTCGGTCTGCTCGGTCTTACACCACCAGCGTTTGGCGTACCGGTGCTGGAATGGGACGCAGCGCTGCTTGGCTTGGGCGGTACGCAGGTGCGGGCTGAGCCGGTGCCGTTCGATCACCCGCTGTGGGTGCTGTATTCCTCCGGCACCACTGGTGTCCCCAAAGCCATCGTTCACGGGCACGGTGGCGTCGTGCTGGAGGGCCTGAAATACCTTGGGCTGCATTTGGATCTGACGAGCCGCGATCGATTGTTCTGGTACACGACCACCAACTGGATGATGTGGAACGTCGTCGCGCAGGTGCTACTGCTGGGAGCCTCGGTCGTGCTCTACGACGGGAGCCCGACGCACCCGGATACCGGGAGGCTGTGGGAACTGGCCGCCACACATCAGGTCACCGTGCTGGGCGTAAGCCCCGGCTATCTGTCGGCCTGTGCGCGCGACGGTTTGCGTCCCGCGAGCAGGTACGACTTGGCTCGTGTGCGCCTGCTGCCCGTCACCGGGTCGCCCGTGCCCACATCGACGTACCGCTGGGTGCACGCTCAGTTCGGCGGTCGTCTGCCGCTGATGTCCATGTCCGGCGGTACCGACGTGGTGTCCGGGCTGGCGACGGGTGCTCCGACACTATCCATGCGCTCTGGCGAAATCGCTGCGCCCGCACTCGGTGTCGCACTTGACGCCTACGACGCCGACGGCCATCCGGTGCGCGGCGCGGTTGGTGATCTGGTGGTCACCCAGCCGATGCCGACTATGCCGCTGTGCCTTTGGAACGACGCCGACGGCAGCCGTTATCGAGACACGTATTTTGACGTGTACCCAGGCGTTTGGAGGCACGGCGACTGGGTCAGCATCACCGAGCACGGCGGTGTCGTCTTCCACGGTCGCTCCGATGCGACACTGAACCGACATGGCGTGCGGCTCGGCAGCGCCGATATCTACGATGTCGTCGAGGCCGTGCCCGGTGTGCGCGACGCGCTGGTGATCGGCGTCGAGCAGCCCGACGGCACCTACTGGATGCCGCTGTTCGTCGTCGTGGACGGCGAGCTTGACGACAGTCTGCGCGCAGCCATCACCGACGGGCTGCGCCGCGAGGCCTCCCCCCGCCACGTGCCGGACGAAATCATCGCGGTCCCCGCGATACCGCACACCCGGACCGGCAAGAAACTCGAAGTGCCGATCAAGCGGATTTTCCTCGGCTTCGACCCCGAGCATGTCGTCAGCCGCGACGCCGTGGACGATCCGGCCGCGCTGGATACGTTCCTTACGTTGGCAGCGACCCGCGCAAGCCGGCAAGTGAACGCGGCCGATCACTGAGCGATAGCCGTCGCCGGGTCATCCGTGCAGCCATTCCTCGGCGTCGACGCCATACCACCGGACCCTGCTCCCGCAGGTCCCAGTACCGCTCGTGGGCCGGCGAAACGCCTCATCGGTGTACAAGTCATCCTGGTAGGCCGGTACGTCACTCATCGCACTGCTCCTCGGCTCTCAGGTATGACGGCCCTTCGCCGCCAGCGCGCCGCCTATCGGGTCGTCAGCATTCAGGTGCAGCTGCTCGAGCAGGTCGTCGACCAACGCCGGGACGGCCGACAAGGTCGGTGCGCCACCGAACAGATAGAAGTCCGGCCGCACCAGGATTGCCTCAAGGCCGTGCTCAGCCAGGTAAGGCAGGTAGCGACCGTCGACATCTTCCACCACGGTGATTCCCGGATCTGGCTCGTCATCGTTCGCATTCTCGGCGCGGACAATCCGGACTAGGCGGGCATCGAGTGCCTGCAGCGCCGCAACCCGGGCTGGCCCGAGAACGGCCCGGACGTCGTGCGTCGCAGCCAGCACGATCCCGGTGCCGCAGATCTCATCGAATCGTCCGATCCGGTTTCCCGAGGCCACGGTCGCCTGAAAGCTCAGTGTGCCGGCCGGCGCGGTGACCGACCCACTTCGGGCACCCTGCAACAATCCGCCAGACAAGCTGGGCGGAGGAACTGCGGGCAGCACTTTGGCGGGATCGCCACCACCGGCCAGCATGAACTCGTCGCGGGCCGCGACGGCATCGGGATCGGTCACGCAGATGACCTCACCGAGCGCCCTGGAGATTCCAATGGCGTTCTGCACGTGCGCGCGTCGTTCCGTCGTATAGGAGTCCAAGACGTCGTCGCAAACGCCGAGCGATAGAATTAAGTCCAGCTTCCACGCCAGGTTCGCGGCGTCACGAAGCCCCGAACACATACCCTGCCCGGCGAAGGGCGGCATCTGGTGGGCAGCATCACCGGCCAAAAACAGGCGATCGTCCCGCCATGTTCGCGCCCAGCGCGCCTGAAACCGGTACACCGCATGCCGTTCCAGGCGTGCATTGTCGGGAGTAATGTTCCACGGTTGCAGCAGCCGCCAGGCGAATTGCTCACCGTTGAGTTCGGCCAGAGTCTCGTCGGGCAGCCGCATGAACTCCCAACGCCGCCGGCCAGGCCCTCCTGACACCACTGTGGTGGGACGGCGCGGGTCGCAGATTTGAAGCTGGTCCGGTTCGAACACCCGAGGCTGGTCAAGCACCAGATCAACGATCAGCCAGTCGTAGAAAAATCCGGCATCGTCCATCGTCGTTCGCATCCGCTCCCGAACGAAACTGTTCGCGCCATCGCACCCCACGGCGTACTGAGCCCGGATGCGGTGTGTAGCACCGGATTGGTCGGTGCTGACGACGTGCACCGCGTCGTCATCCTGAATGATGTCAACGACGTCATGTCCGCGCCGCACGGACACCGGCGGTAGTTTCGCCAGCTCGGAACCAAGGAGCTCCTCGAGTTCGGGTTGGGCGAACATATTCGCCGGAGGCCAACCCGATTCACCCGGCTGGCTATAGTCGAAACGCAGCAAGGTGCGGCCGGCAGCATTGCGCCATTCATAGCAGCGCGCCTGTTCGCTGCACGCAACTGCGGGCACGCCGGCCCCGGCAAACACGCGGGCGATCTCGTCGTCGAAATGAACCGCACGTGGCAGCGGATAGGGGGCCAGATGCCGCTCCGCGACGACCACCCGATGGTTCAGCCTGCCTAGCAAGATCGCGAGCAGCGCTCCCACGGGGCCACAACCAACAATCGCGACATCGAAAATGTCGTCGTCTGTTGCTGTCGCACGAACACTTCCGGCACGGTCGGCGTCAAATGAAGAGGATGCAGAGTCCTCTATCCCTGTCACGCGCATCATCGGCCGTCGTCTTCGACGTCAAGAAACCGCTCGAGCAGCGCCAACAGCATGGACGCAAGCATGACAAATTTCGATCGACAGTTCAACGAGTTATCGATAATTTGACAAATGATCGATTACCTGTCTACTGATCGAACTGCTCACCGCTAGTGTGTAAAACCGAGTCAGACTGTCTACGGCGTTGCGGGCGGTGCCATAGCATCCTCGAATTCCCAGCTCAGCGCTGGTTCGCGTCCCACTCCGTCTACGGATTGTCGGGCTGTGTTTGCCTGTCTTGGCACACTCTTGGCACAACGGGGGTTTGGTCCTCACGACTTGGATGTCACAGCTCACCATGGCGTAGTGGTCGCGGTTCGCTTATTCGAAGAACCTTCGTCGTCCTTGACAACGGTGAATGCCCGGCGCTGTAAGACTCCGATGCCGTGCCTGATCACCAATTCATCCTCCGCAGATCGGCCAAACCGCACTTCGGCCCCTGCGGTCATTCCCATCTGGCGGCTTGGGGGTCCCACCTCTGCTCGTCGACATGGCCGGCGAAAGCGGGGCCGGCGAAAGCGATGACGGCGCCGAGGACGTCGCCGAACTGTTCGGGCAACCAGTCGTAAGCGTTTTTTTGCCGCCATGCCGCCCATTTAGCCTGCCCGATAGTGTCGTAACCGTCGAGCACTTCACCTAGAGGCAGCAGGGTGGCGTTGCGTGAGGTCGCGACGGCGGTGATCGCGTCCTGAAGCTGGACCCCCGCGATGGGATGGTGGCGGGACAGTGTCCAGATGTCACCGAAGTCACGCCAGCGAGTGTTGGCCGTGCCACGTTGTACGGCAGTGACAAGCTTCTCGGCGTGCACCATCGCCATGGGATAACCCGTGAGCGTGATGGGTTGCCCGCCCCGCAGGCGCGGGATGGCCACGGTGGTGGGTTCCGGGTAGATGGGGTCGCCCACACTGACATCGACGTGAAAGGTCAGGCGTGCACTAGCAAGGGTTGCGGTGGCGCTAACCCGCACACCGGAGTAGTTGTCCTCTTCGCGGATCACCTCGGCGCTTGCCGAATCAGCTTGGTACGTCAGGCCGTCATCCTCGGGAAGGGGGATCGTGAGCACGGAACGAACCAAATTTAGAATCGTGGCGGCATCGTTTTTGAGGTCGATCGCGGATAGGTCGACGTCACGGGTGGGGCGGCGGTTCCCGAAGGCGGCCAGCAGCACGCCACCTTTGAGGACGAACTGGTCGCGTGCCGGGCTGGCCTCTAGCCGGGCGAGGAAGCCTTCGAGTGCGTAGAGCTGGAATAGTTCTTCGGTAAGGCGTCCGTTTTGGCGCGCTTGGCGTTGAAGGTCGAGGTACGCCACCCCGGCAGGGGTGGATCGTGTCACCGCACTCATAGCAGGATGTGCAGCGTCGCGCGTAGCGCGCGCTGCGCGCGGGGGAATGCGTGCGCCATTTGAAGCAGTGTGGAGGGCTGCCCACCGCGACGCAGCCAGGCTTTCAATGCTTGGTTTGCCATGGTGGTGTCGCCTCCCTCCCGGTGGCTCAGCCGTAACGCGTCGATGATGCTGCGCTCAGCGTTGTAGATGCCGATGGTCCGCGCTGCCCCGGTGTCGAGGGTTTCGCGGCCTATGTCGTAGGTCTCGGGGTTGAAGTGGTGCCAGCGGATGGGGATCGTTGTATGCGGGGTCCACGATCCGCGAGGGATGGCGATATCGATGGCGTTGGGGATGTCATCGATGAGGTTGTGGCTGGCCAGTGCTGATTGCAGCGCGATAGTGGCGCGCGGCGATTTGGCCGCGATCTCGGCGAGATCTTCGTCGCCGTACCAGTCGCTTTTGCGGTACAGCCCGCGGGCCAGTGGAGTGATCTCCTGGTCGGCGATCAACTGGCGCAGCTGACGCTCGTTGATGTGCTGCAGCGCTTCGGAAAACCGGAAGGTGTTGGGCAGGCCCGCAAGGATGTCATGATGCCGCTTGTCCATGCTGCAACACCTCCTGGCTTGTACGTAGGAAATCCTCAATACCGATAGCTCTAGTGTAGAGGATTTCCTACGCCTCGGCCCCGCCCTTGCATATCCAGTGGCCGGGATAGGAGGCGACATCGAGTTTCGTTTCTGAAGACGAGAGTCCACCCAGGCGGCTTCCAAGCCGGATCACGACCGAGGCGCCGCCGAGTGCGTCTCCTCAAGGCGCCGCGCCGATCGTAGTTGGATGATCTGGGGCAATCTTGTACCGATGCAGGAATCTTCGCTGAACTACAGTTCAAGTCCATATCCGTGGTAGCGGCTGCGTTGACGCTCAGCGGCTAGCTGGCTGGTGGTGGTGAGGCGTTGGTAGGCGGCTTCGCGGGCGAGGTGTTGCGCGGTGTGTTGTTGCCAGGCCTGGGCGCGGTCGGCGCGGCGTTGATGGTTGCGGTCGAGAAGGGCCGCCACAGTCGTGGGCAGCAGGTCGCGGTCGGTGCGGGCGGCGACGGTGTGCATGGTGGCCGCGCGGTCGTCGTTGGCGGTGACGGTGGTGTGCAGTGCCCGGGCGGCGGCGTGTTTGGTACCACGCTGCGTCTGGTGGATGCCGGTGCCGGCGCCGTGGTGGTGTTGGTCGGCTTCGTTGGTGACTGCTGGATAGATGGCGAGGTGGTTTTCGTCGCGGCCGCGGGTCATGCCGACATAAGCCATGGCGCGGCTGGCGCGATCGGACAGGATGGTCCAGCAGACTCCCGGGGTGGTGGCGTTGCCGATGGTCATTCCTTGGGCGGAGTGCACGGTGCCGGCGTAGCCCAGGGTGATGTGTTCGCGTAGGTAGTCGCCCTCGAAGATGACGCGCGCCTGATCGGTGAGCCGCTCGGCGGCGATGCGGCCTCGTTGGGCGTCGACGTTGAGCACGCGCCAGCGGTTGCCGTTGCGGACCTGGTCGACCTGTTTACCTCGGCGGTGGTGTGTGCCGGGTTGAACGGTCACGGTGGTGTCGTTGTGGCGGCTCAGAATCAGATCGCCCGCGCGGACCTGCTGATCACGAGCTACTTGCACGCTCGGGGTGTCGGGGTTGGTGAAGTGGTGGTGGAGGCGCCCGTTGATGGCGTCGGCGATGTCCCATCGGTCGCAGAGGATCGCGACGTCTTTGCCCTCCGTGTGGGCGGCGATGTAGGCGGTGGTGGCGTCGGTGGCCATTGCGATGGGGTCCCCGGTGTGCAGGCGGTCGTGGGTGCGGTACCAGCCGACGGCTTTGCGTAGTCGGTTGCCGCGTGCGGACCGCAGGGCGAGGGAGGCGTCGCGTTCGGCGGGGTCGCGCAGTCGCCACACCTCGGACAGGCGCTGCGCCCAGGGCAGGTCTTGGCAGAGGTGTTCGAACATGCCGCCGCGCGCTTTGACGGGCGAGAGTTGATAGGCGTCGCCGACCAGGACGATTTTGGCTTGCGCGGCGGTGCTGGTCTCGAGGAGGCGGCGCAGCTGTGGGGTGCCGACCATGGCGGCTTCGTCGACGAGGATCATCGTGCGTCGATCGATTTCGAGCTGGTTGTCCTCAATGAGCTGTAGCGCTTTGGCCACGGTCAGGCCGCGGTCGCCGGCCCCGCCGCGCATTGCCTCATCGACCGCCTTGCCGGTGGGCGCGAGCACCAGCACGTCTTTGTTGGCGCGGTGCGCCGCGGCGCGCAGCGCTTGCAGTGAGTGCGTTTTGCCTGCGCCCGCCGGCGCCTGCAGCGGCTGCACCAAGTACGGCGACGCCGCGATATTGGTGATGGCGCGCGCCTGGTCCGCGGACAGGTCGCGTAGGTCGGTGGCGCGCGCATCAAGGCGCGCGCGTGCGTCGGCCGCGTCGACCAGGTCGAAGATGCGCGTCTCTTCGGCGATCACCGCGTCCACGGTGAACATTTCATGGCCTTCGCGGTGATGGGCTTCCCGTGTCGCGCTGACCCGCACACCGACCACGTCGACGATCTGCTCGATCAGCGCGCGCGGATCCCCGGGCGCGTCGATGGGCAGCAGCGCGCCCACCAGCTCCACCAGATCGGCGCGGGTGAACGCGGGCTTGTCGATGCCCGCGACCATGCGCGCCAGGCGCGCGCGGTCCAGCAGCAAGCGCGGCGCGCCGCGCCGCGCGGCGCGCGCGTCAAGGAGCGCCGCGCGGTCAAGTTCCAGACCGCGCGCATCCGCGCGCCACTGGGCGGCGAGTTCGGCCCACGCGGTGGATTCCGGCTTGGCCGGGCGGGTGGCTTTCTGCGCCGCCGCGAGCTGCTGGGCGGTCGGCGCACCGTCGACGACGGCCAGGTTGTTGGCTGCCCATTCCCGCAACCGGGTGGAGCGCTGCGACCACGCCTTGAGGCATTTTTTGGTGACGCCGGCGATCTCGGCCATCCCGGAATGCCCATCGACAACTGCCCATTCGGCGCCGACGGCGGCATGCAGCTCATGACGCACCACCGCCTGATAGATCACCCCGGCAGCTTTGGCTTCGTGGTGCAGCGACTTCGAGTCAATCGACACCAACGTGCCGTCCGCGCGAGCTTGCCGGTTGGGCACGATGACATGGGTATGCAGGTGCGGATCCCCGCACCGCGACGTCTCGTGCTGATAGGCGATCCCCACCAACCCCGGCAGCCGCCGCAGATCCTTATTCCCGGTCAGCGGGTTATGCACACGGGTGTAGCCGGCGTGCTCGTGCAGGTAGGCCAAAGCCGCGGCGATCCCCTTCTGATGCGCCACGGCCATGGCCTTCTCCCCAATATCGTCAGTCAGGGCACGCAGCAGCGACACACTCTTCGGCGCGGCGAACGTCAAGTCAAAACCATGCACCGAACCCGCGGTGAATGCCCGCCCGCTCGCCCCATTCGGCGCGATCCCATCATCGAGCCACCGAGCCGCCACTGCGGTGTCCACGCACCCGCCCTGCAATGCCGCACCATCTAGCCCGGTCAGCTCCCCCACCACCGCGGGGTCCCCGGCCACCACCCAAGTCGGCACGCGGGTATCGCTCTCGGAGTAGTACTCCCCCAGCCCGCCGCCAGCAGCCCGGCGATCCATCGCCGCCGCCTGGGCCTTATTCGCGGTGTCGTTGTAGTAATTGATGCTCCACCGCGACAACCGGGAGATCGTTAACACGCGCGACCACCTCACGACATTAAGGAGCGAAACTAGCTGTAGCGGAAGGGATTTAGGGGCCATCCTGCGCGCCCAAAATCAGTATTGCACCACTTGTGCCAATGTGCCAACCATTTTTGGGATGATTTGACGGTAGGTATGTCGATGTAATCCTAAGGGGTGTAGTGGTTTTGGGATAGTTCGGGAAGTGTTGGGCAGTGGGAGTGAGAGAGTGAGAACAGATGAGACAGGATTTGAAGGATTTGTGGGTTGTGGATTCTGCGTTGGTGTCGGCGGGCTGAAGCGCTCGGGGAACTTCTCAACGGTGACGCAAAAATTGCGGAATCTTGATCACTCTGCGGGCTTACAGTTTTGTTATCCGGCCGAACGAGGTGGATCGAAGGGAAGTAACCGCCATGGAGGATCACGCAGAGGACAGATGGCTCAGCCGCCAGGAGCTCGCCGAACGCTATGGATTGCCGGTGAAGACGCCGGCCGAGTGGGCGTCCAAGGGAACGGGACCGCGTTACGCCAAGTTCGGCCGCCACGTGCGTTACCATCTCAGCGACGTAATCGACTGGGAACGAAAACAATTCGCGGACGACAAACGCAGCACCGCCTGACTATCATCGTCTGATGACTGCCATATCAGTCGAGCAAGGCCTTTGCGATGACTCCAAGCACCGGGGACGATAGCCGCATGGCTGGAAGACCGTCGCTGCGGATCGGTGGGCACGGCAAAATCTCCCGGGTTCACCTCGGCGGCGGTCTGTGGCTGGCCCGGTGTCGCTACAGAGATACCGACGGAGTCACCCGCAAAGTGCAGCGGCTGGGACCGCCAGGAATCTACGACCAATACGGGAAAATGGCCGAGGATGCACTTATTGAAGCCCTGGCCGACCGAAGCCCATCGTCCGGTCCGGATGCGGTTAGCCTTGAAACGCCGGTGACCGCGCTGGTGGAACAGCATCTCGTCCGTTTGACGGAAGATGGCCGCTCGCCCGTCACCTTGACCACCTACAGGTTCGCCGTAGGAAAACTCGACAAGTTCATCGGCGGAGTGCGGGTCGGCGAAGCGTCGCCGGCACGGATCGATGCGGCCCTGCGCTCCATGCGTTCAGTGCACGGGCCGACGATGGCTCGCCAGGCGAAAACGGTCTTGCGCGGCGCACTACAGCTGGCGGTAATGGCGAACATACTCGGATCGAATCCGGTGCGGGATGTGCAACCGCTCAGGTCCAACACCCAGCCCAAAGGCGCTGTCGGGCTCACAGCTGAGCAGGTACGCGACCTCCTGCAAAAGGTTCAGGCATCGAAGTTCTGTCAGGATCACGATCTCGTCGATCCGATCACGCTGCTAATCGCCACTGGTCTTCGTCGGTCTGAACTACTCGGTCTGCGTTGGGTCGACTACGACTATGAAACACGCACGCTCACGGTCGCAGGCAAGGTTGTGCGGGTGTCCGGCGAGGGAATCGTGCGCGTGGACGAGACGAAGTCAGCCGCTGGCCGGCGCACGGTGCCCGTACCCCAATTCGCGGTCCAAATGCTTCAAATTCGCCACCGCTTGCCGTATCGGGGCGAGCAAGCAGTGATCTTCCCTTCTACAGCGGGGACGCTGCGCGACCCGAATAACTTCGGCAAGGAGTGGCGGAATGCCCGCGAGGAACTCGGCGTCCCCGAAGTCACGACCCACAGCTTCCGCAAAACTGTCGCCACCCTGATCGACGACGACGGCCTGTCCGCGCGCATCGGCGCGGATCAGCTCGGCCATTCGAAGGTGTCAATGACTCAAGATCGCTACATGACCCGCGGCCGAGTGCACACACAGGTGGCTGATCTCCTCGATCGAGCCATCGCCAAAAGCGGTGAATAAACGGTAACTCGGCACCGAAAAACTTGAAAAATAGGGCCTGAAGTGGGGCGGGCGGGGCTCGAACCCGCGACCTACGGATTATGAGTCCGCGGCTCTAACCAACTGAGCTACCGCCCCCGGCGCTAACCCAACTGAGGATATAGGCACCTCAGCACACCGATGTCGCCCCTGTTTTGTTTGGCGATCCGCCCAGTGACATGCGTCACGATCATGCCGAATCGGGCAGCGTTGCCGTCACTCAGGCGTTCCCCAGGTTAGACCGGTGACGCGATACGGAGCGAGGCAGACATGCAATACAACACCATCAGCGGGCATTCCCCCATCAGCGAGGCGCTCTGGATCGTCGCGGGCATCATCGTCATGTTGGCCTTCGGGGACGCTTTCGTGCTGTCGGCTCTCGCGTTCGGGATCGTGACCGTGACCGGCGCCTGGTTCACGCATCACCGCGCTGAGCGGCGCGAGCAGACACGCGACCCGGAGATGGCTCCCGTGACCGATCTTCGCCAAGCATTGACGGCTCAAAGCCAATCGAAAAAGACATCAGCGCACGCGTCTTGGCGCGGTCCTTGCGCCGCCGCGTAACGCACTAAGCGGGCCGCAGCGGCCGCTTCATGCTGCAGACGATGCTCCATTCGAAATACAACTCGCCGCCTTTGTCGTAGCCCTTGAATCCGTGGGTCACCTGAACGCGTTGCACCGTGGAGTTGACGAGTTCCCAGCCGTGTTCGCCATGCGCCTTCGTCAGTGCGCTTACCTCGGTGATCAACTCCTCGAGAGACTCATTCGTGTTGTAGATGAAGTGGTTCTCCCACCGTTGTGGGTACCACTGTCCGTCTGATGCCAGCCACCAACCAGGCCCGGGCGAAGGAGTGCTCACAGTCCGGCATCCTACGGGCGCTGGCAGTGGGCAGAGAGAGAATTTTTGGTGACGCAAAAGCGAAGAATGTCGCGGCCGCGCCGGCGTCAGCTGTACACCGTCTGACCGTCGATATCGAGCAGATACCGCTCGGTGCCGTGCTCCACCCTGGGCGCGTCCCCACCCAGCGACACCGCGATCTTGTTGCTGGCATTGCGCATGATGTCGAAGGTCAGCTCGACCGCCTCGGCCTCCGAGAAGCAAGAGCGCACCTCGGCGACATCATCGGCGACGAGGTGCGCAGGCGTCCAAATTAACCCATCCGCATACCGGAGCGCTGCCTTAGCGCGCGGCGTCAACTGCGCGGATTCTTCAAAACGCTCAATATCCTCGTACAACGCCTCAGAACCACCGGCATCGAGTGCGGTGCTCTCACGCAGCGATTTGCACAGCCGGCAGTTGTGTTGCGTCGCGCCGCGCAGCCGCACCAGCTCGGACGTCACCGGGTCCAGCGCCCGCATCCGGGCCACCGACGGCAGAAAGTCGTTGAACACGACATCGGACGGATCGCTGACGTGATCCCACAGGATCGGCCCGTTCACCCAGCTCAGGTACTCCGAACCGACGCCCAGTGCTTCCAGGCCGGCCCGCACCCGTGGCACAAAGTCCGCAATGTACATCGACACGACAACGCCAAAGGTGTTGTTGCCCAACATCTTAAACAGCTGCGACCGCTGCGCGCCGGTGATCGCGGACACGTCGACGCTGAACTGCTCGGCGAACGAGGCCAGCACGGCTTCGGCCTCCGAAGCGGGCTCACCGACGTCAACCGCAACCGGCAACGACGGCAGCGACAGCGTCTGCGCACACACCCGCCGCACCAGCCCCGCGATGCGCCCGTCGCCCGGGGACAACGCGACCAAGCGCGCGAACTGATCAGGAAGCAAAGCCATTCTTCACACGCTAGAACGCGCCCCGCCAGGAAGCTACTGCGCTTCGCTGACCGACGACATGTGGAAGTCCGGTATCCGCAGCGACGGCATGGCCGCCCGGGTGGCCCAATCGCCCCATTCCCGCGGCAGGGTGAGCTCGCTGAGACCGGCCGCGGTCGCCCGTCGCAGCAGGTCCAGCGGGCTCTCGTTGAATCGGAAGTTGTTGACTGCGGCGGTCACCTTGCCGTTTTCGATGAGGTAGACGCCGTCGCGGGTCAGGCCGGTGAGCAGCAGAGTAGTGGGGTCGACCTCGCGGATGTACCAGAGCGTGGTCAACAACAGCCCGCGCTCGGTGGCCGCGATCATACCGGCCTGATCGGCCGACCCGCCGGTCATCACGAGGTTGTCGGCGGCGACGGCAACGCGGACGTTGAATTTGGCGGCGGTAGCCCTTGGATAGGCCAGCGTGTTGATCACGCCGTCGCGAATCCAGTCGACCTGGCTGATCTCCATGCCGTTGTCGAACACCGACATCGTCTCCGATGAGTTGCTCGTCGCGACGAACGGCGTGCACGCCAGGCCCGGCGCCATCGGATCGGAGAACATGCTCAGTCCCAGGTCGGTGAGCCGCTCCCCTACCCGGGTCCCGCCGCCGGGCGCCGAGAACGCGCTGCGGCCCTCTTGTGCGCCGCGGCCGGCCATCGCCCACGCCATGCAGAGCATCATGTCGGCCACCGTCGAGGGCGGCATGATCGTCTCGTAACGGCCAGCGGGCAGCTCCACCCGCCGCGCGGCCCAGCCCAGCCGGGTCGACAACTGGTCGAGGAGCAGATCGGTTGGCACGTTGGCGAAATCGGGTGTGCCGATGCCGGCCCAGGCGCTGGCGTCGCCGCGTTTGGCATTGATCTCAACCGCGCCCTTTGGCTGGGTGTAACGGCGGCGCACGCCCGTCGACGACGCCAGGAATGTCGTCGAAAGACTGTGGTGGGCAAACCCGTACAACCGGTCGGTGCCGGCGAACCCTCGGCTCAACGAGGCGGCCACGTCGGCGAACACCTCGGGCCCGGTGCCGGGAACCGGCGCGTCCCAATCGACGGGCACCCCGGTGTCGGCCAGCAGCGGCGCCGCATCGCCGGCCTCCGGTGCCGTGCGGGCCGCCTCCTGGGATGCCGCCACCAGGCCGGGAATCACCCGCGGGTCCACCTCAGCGGACATCACCGTCCCGACAAATGCGCTTTTGCCCTGGCGCACAATGGAAATCACCGCCACCGTGCGGCTGACCGATACGCCGTTGGTAGTCATCGAATTGCCCGCCCAACGCAACGTGGCCTCGACCCGGTCGGTCACCAGCACCATGGTCTCGTCGGCGCGGCCAAGCTTGGCGGCCTCCTGCAAAACGCTGTTGACGACGTGCTGCGCGGTGATCATCGGCGCCGCTCCTCAGCATCGCTTCGCTCTGCATCGTCACCAGCGCGGATCATCGGCGCCGCTCCTCAGCATCGCTTCGCTCTGCATCGTCACCGGCGCGGATCATCGGCCGCCCTCGGCGCGGGTGTTGAGGACGTTGACGCCGCGGAACAACGCCGGCGGGCAGCCGTGGCTGACCGCGGCGATTTGCCCAGGCTGGGCCTTGCCACAATTGAATGCGCCGCCGAGCCGCCAGGTTGACGGACCGCCCACGGCTTCCATGGCATTCCAGAAATCGGTGGTGGTGGCCTGATAGGCGACATCGCGCAGCTGCCCGTCCAGTCGCCCGTCAGTGATCCGGAAGAACCGTTGGCCGGTGAATTGAAAGTTGTAACGTTGCATGTCGATAGACCACGACTTGTCGCCGACGATGTAGATGCCGTTTTCGACCCGGCCGATCAAGTCTTCGGTGCTGATGTCGTCGGGGCTGGGTTGCAGCGAGACGTTCGCCATCCGCTGGATCGGCACGTGATGCGGCGAGTCGGCGTACGAGCAGCCGTTGGAGCGCAACTGGCCGAGCCGCGGGGCGAACACCCGGTCGAGTTGATAGCCGACGAACATGCCGTTCCGGATCAGATCCCAGCTTTGCGCGGCCACTCCCTCGTCGTCGTAACCGACACTGGCCAAACCGAATCTGACGGTCCGGTCGGCGGTCACATTCATCACCGACGAGCCGTAGCGCATGGTGCCGAGTTTGTCGGGTGTGGCGAACGAGGTTCCGGCGTAGGCAGCTTCGTAGCCGATGGCGCGGTCGTATTCCGTTGCATGGCCGATGGATTCGTGGATGGTCAGCCACAGGTTGGTCGGGTCGATCACCAGATCCGTGGGACCGGCCGTTACGCTGGGCGCTTTGACCTTCTCGGCCAGCAACACCGGCAGCTGCGCAAGCTCCTTGGTCCAGTCCCATACCTCCTGGCCGGCCAGCACTTCCCAGCCCCGCCCCATCGGCGGCGCGAGCGTGCGCATCGAGTCGAAACTGCCCGCGGCCGGGTCGACGGTGACCGCCTCCAGCATCGGATTCACCCGCACCCGTTGCTGGGTGATCGACGAGCCGAAGGTGTCGGCGTAGAACGTCTGCTCCTTGACCGCAGTCACCACAGCGGAGACGTGGTCCACCCCGTCGGCGGCCAGCAGCCGCCCGGAGTACTCGGCCAACACGGCGATTTTGCGGGCCGTGGGGACCTCGAATGGGTCGATCTCGTAATCCGACACCCAGCTGGCGTCGGCGTAGACGGGCTCGGCGGCCAGCTCGACATGTTCCGAATTCAGCCCGGCCAACGTGGTAGCCACGTGCACCGCGCGGCGCGCCGTTTCGGCGGCTACCGACGGCGCCAACTCGGCGTGCGAGGCGAATCCCCACGTGCCCCCGACGATCACCCGCACCGCCAGGCCGACCTCGCGGCTCACCACGGCTGTCTCGAGCTCACCGTCGCGCAGCTGGATGATCTCGGTGCTGAGGCGCTGAATCCGCAGGTCGGCATAGCTGGCCCCGGCCGCTTTCGCCGCCTTCAACGCGGCTTCGGCCAACTGATGGCGCGGCAGGCCCAGGAAGTCGGAGTCGATATCCCGGTTCGGTGTCACGGCTACACCGTATCGACCACGGACTGCAGACTCTGACGCCGCGCCAGCTTTAATTACCTGCATGACCGGCGCGGCGCTGAGGAAACGACGATGTTGACGAAAAAACGTCGAGCCACCGCGCTGGGCTACGCACTGCTGGCCCCGAGCCTGTTCGGTGTTTTCACCTTTCTGCTGCTGCCCCTGCTCGTGGTGATCTGGCTGAGCCTGTACCGGTGGGATCTGTTGGGGCCCCTGCGCTACGTCGGGATGTCCAACTGGCACTCGGTGCTGACCGACCCCGGCTTCCTCAACTCGCTGATCGTGACGGCCATCTTCATGGCCATCGTTGTTCCGGCGCAGACCGTGCTCGGTTTGCTGTGCGCGACCATGCTGGCTCCGCAGCTTCCCGGCACCGGCCTGTTCCGCACGCTGTACGTGTTGCCGTGGATCTGCGCACCGGTCGCGATCGCGGTGCTGTGGCGGTGGATCCTGGCGCCCACCGACGGGGCCGTGGCCACCGTGCTGGGGCACCACATCGAGTGGCTGTCCGATCCCAGCCTGGCGCTGCCGGTCGTCTCGGCGGTGGTGATCTGGGCCAACGCCGGCTACGTCGCGCTGTCTTTCCTCGCGGGCCTGCTAGCCATCCCGAACGATGTCCACGCGGCCGCCAGCACCGACGGCGCCAGCGCCTGGCAGCGGTTCTGGCGCATCACGCTGCCCATGCTGCGGCCGACGATGTTCTTCGTCCTGGTCACCGGAGTCGTCAGCACGGCGCAGGTTTTCGACACCGTGTACGCGTTGACGGACGGCGGCCCGGACGGCCGCACTGACCTGGTGGCTCACCGCATCTACGCCGAGGCGTTCGGCGCGGCGGCCATCGGGCGGGCGTCGGTCATGGCGGTGGTGCTGTTCGTCATCCTGGTCGGCGTCACCGCCGTTCAGCACTTGTACTTCCGGCGGCGGATCAGCTATGACATCGTCTAAATTTCCCGCCGCGAGAGTGCAACTACCGACGGAGTTACTCGGGAAACGCGTCGGTAGTTACACTCTCGCGACAAGGATGGTGATCTACGTCGGCCTGGTGGCGGGCGCGCTGATCACCCTGATCCCCTTTCTGCTTGGACTGTTGACGTCGTTCACCTCGGCGCACCAGTTCGTCACCGGCGCCCCACTTCAACTCCCGCGTCCGCCGACGGTGGCCAACTACACCGATCTCGGCGGTGCCGGGTTCGGCCGCGCCATCGCGGTGACGGCGTTGATGACGGCGGTGATTCTGGTTGGCCAGTTGACGTTTTCGGTGCTGGCCGCCTACGCGTTTGGGCGCTTGGAGTTCCCCGGGCGTGACGCGTTGTTCTGGGTCTACATCGGGACCATGATGGTGCCCGGCACGGTCACGGTGGTGCCGCTCTACCTGATGATGGCCCAGCTGGGCCTGCGGAACACGTTCTGGGCGTTGGTGCTGCCCTTCATGTTCGGCTCGCCGTACGCGATTTTCCTTCTTCGCGAGCACTTTCGGATGATCCCGAACGACTTGGTCAATGCCGCGCGCCTGGATGGCGCCAACACGCTGGACGTGATCTTGCATGTGGTGATTCCCGCCAGCCGACCGGTGCTGGCTACGTTGACTCTGATCACCGTGGTCTCGCAGTGGAACAGCTTCATGTGGCCGTTGGTGATCACCAGCGGCAGCAAGTGGCGGGTGCTCACCGTGGCGACGGCGGACCTGCAGACCCGGTTCAACTCGCAGTGGACGCTGGTGATGGCGGCAACCACCGTCGCAATCGTGCCGCTGATCGCGCTTTTCGTGGCCGCCCAGCGACACATCGTCGCGTCGATCGTGGTCTCGGGGCTCAAGTGACCCATTTGTGCGCCGAGACTGCTTTCAGGGCTGCAATTTTCGTCCGATCACGACCACTAACGCAGCCTCGGCGCATGACATGATTCGCCCCCGTTCCTCCACGCTGGCGGTCGCGGCGCTCGCGCTGATCGCGGTGTTGTTGGCCGCGACAGCAGTACTGTTGAACTATTCCGGCGAACTGCATGGCGACAAGATCATTGTCCGGGTGCGAATCTGGGGCGACCCGATTGCAGCGGCATACCGAGAGTCCTTCGAGGCATTCAACCGCGCCCACCCCGATATCGAGGTGCGCACCGACATGGTGGCCTACCCGACGTACTTCAACACCCTGCGCACCGACATGGCCGGCGGCAGCGCCGACGACATCTTCTGGCTGTCCAACGCGTACTTCGCCGCGTATGCCGACAGCGGCCGGCTGATGGACATTGGCAAGACCCTCGGACCCGACACCGCCGCGGGCTGGGAGCCGGCAGTGGTGGACCAGTTCACCCGCGGCGGGGTGCTGTGGGGCGTGCCGCAGCTGACCGACGCCGGCATCGCGGTGTATTACAACGCGGACCTGCTCGCCGCGGCCGGTGTCGATGCGGCCCAGTTGAATAGCGTGCGGTGGAGTCCCGGCTCCGACGACACGCTGCGACCGCTGCTCGCTCGACTCACCGTCGACGCCGACGGGAATATCGCGGGCACAACGAATTTCGACGGCCAACGGGTGCGCCGATGGGCGTACAACGCGGCCAACGACGCACAGGCCATTTACCTGCCCTACATCGGTTCAGCCGGCGGGGTATTCCAGCGCGGCGACGAGTTCGCCTTCGACAATCCCGGCGCCACCGAGGCGTTCCGCTACCTCGTGGGTCTGATCAACAACGACCACGTCGCGCCCCCTGCGTCGGACACCAACAACAACGGCGATTTCTCCCGCAATCAGTTTCTGGCCGGCCGGATGGCGCTCTTTCAGTCCGGCACCTACAACCTGGCGCCGGTGGCCAAGGACGCCACTTTCCGCTGGGGCGTCGCGATGCTGCCGATCGGTCCCGCGGGCCGGGTGAGCGTAACCAACGGCATTGCCGCGGCGGGCAATTCGGCCACCAAACACCCGGACGCGGTGCGCCAGGTGCTGGCCTGGATGGGCAGCGCGGAGGGCAACGCCTACCTGGGCCGTCAGGGCGCGGCGATCCCCGCGGTGCTGAAGGCTCAGTCGGTGTACTTCGACTACTGGGCGGCCAAGGGCGTCGATGTCACGCCGTTCTTCTCGGTGCTGGACGGCCCGCGCATTCCGGCCCCGGGGGGCGCCGGCTTCGCCGCCGGAAATGACGCGCTGCAAGGCTATTTCGACGACATGTTCTTCGGCCGGGGCGACGTCGCGACGATCCTGCGGCAGGCCCAGGCCGCGGCCAACGCCGCCGCTCGCCGTTAAGCGAGGGAACCTCAGAACTATGCCCGCCGAATGCACCGGAAGCCGATATGGCTCATGCCGGTGTCGATCATCTGCGGTCGGCGTGCGGCGGGCCGATAGCGCAGGCAGTAGTTATCTGCGCACAAAAAGGAGCCGCCCTTGATCACTTTGCGCGGGATCTGAAACTGCTGTTGCTGGCGGTCGTAGCTGCCTGCTTCACAACATGGATCACCGGCGCGGGTGTCGGCGTACCAGTCGCAGGTCCACTCCCACACATTGCCGGCCATGTCGAAGAGGCCATAGTCGTTGGGCGGGAAGGTGCCGACTGGGGTGGTTCGGCCGTATCCGCGATCGGGGCGCCAGGGGAATTCACCGTGCCAGTAGTTGGCCAGGCGCTGCCCGGGCCGTTCCGGTTCGTCACCCCAGGTGAATGCCGCGTCGGCCAGGCCACCGCGTGCAGCGGTCTCCCATTCGGCCTCCGTGGGCAATTCCATTCCGGCCCAGGCCGTATAGGCCGCGGCATCCTCGTAGGCGACGTGCACCACGGGGTGATCGGTCCGTTTTTCGATCGATGAGTTCGGGCCCACCGGGTGCCGCCATGATGCCCCCGGTGTCCAGTGCCACCACTGACTCAGATGACGCAGATCCACCGGGCCAGCGGTACGGGTGAACACCATCGAGCCCGGCAGTAGATTCTCTGGCGGTGCCTCGGGGAAATCGGCGGGGTTCACCGGGCGTTCGGCAACCGTCGCATACCCCGTCGCGTCGACGAATTCGCCGAATTGCGCGTTCGTCACCTGATGCGCGGCGATCCAGAACCCGTCCACCGCGGCCGGGTGTGTGGGAGCTTCTTCGGCGTAGTGCTGATCCGACCCGAGCTTGCAGATCTGAGCCGGAATCCAGCGCAGGTCGTCGCCAGTCACAAACACCCTCCCTTTGGACCGTCACGTTAGCGTGACGGTCGGCGCTCACCACCACGCTGGCGTGACGCTCGGCGCCTCATCGCGCGCGCGGGGTTGTCGGGTTGCTACCCGGCTTGACCGGGATCGTTGCCATCGCATGCTCGGCCATCGCCGTGATCGTAAGGCTCGGATTCACACCGGGGTTGGCCGGGATCACCGAACCATCGCAGACGAGCAGGTTCTGGTAGCCGAACACTCGATGCTCGCGATCGACAACGCCCCGCTCGGGGCCATCGGCCGCTATCGCGCCGCCCAATATGTGTGCGGTGATCGGCATGTTGAATAGCGCTTCGGTCAGCCAGCTCTGCGCGGTCCCGCCGGTCCGGTCCGCGAGCCGCTGGGCGATGTCGTTGGCCAGCGGCAAGAAGGTCGGCGTCGGGTGGTCCGGATCCTGGCGGGTGGTGAGCCGCAGCCGACGGCCGAGTATCCGCCGCTTGGGCACCAGCGACAGCGATGTGTCGGTGGTCTGCATGACGCCGGTGATGAGCGAGCGTTGTGACCAGCCGCGCGGATTAGTCACGCGGACAAATCGAATCGGGTGCCGGCAGATCTGGGCGAGCAACTTCAATGGCCGGGTGATTCTCGTGCCGTCGCCGGTCAGCAGCGTGAACATCAGGCCCATCGCATTACCGCCGGACCCGTAGGTGACGGCTTCGACATGGCTGTCCCCGGTGGGGTGGAAGCTCGAGGTGATCGAGACGCTGCGACCCCATCCGCGGTCGTCCGATGTGGTGACCGCGGTCATCGCCTCGCTGTTGGTGCGGACCAGCTGGCCGAGCCGATCGGAGATCCCCGGCAGCGCGCCGTCCCGCTTGCATTGGGCCAGAAGCTGATTGGTGCCCAGCGCGCCGGCGGCCACCACAACGCCGCGCGCGGTCTGCGTGCGGCGGTCCTTGCGGATCCAGGACCCGGTGCGCTCGCTGGTGACGGCGTACCCGTCCGAACCGTCCGCCGCCGCCAACGGCCGGATCGAGGTGACCGTGCGTTCGGGATCGATCTGCACACCGAGGCGCTCGGCGAACCACAGATAGTTCTTCGGCAGCGTGTTCTTGGCGTTATTGCGGCACCCCAACAAGCACAACCCGCACTCGATGCAACCCGACCGGGCCGGGCCGGCGCCACCGAAATACGGATCGGCGTCGACGACGCCGGGCTCACCGAAGTAGACGCCGACGGGGACCGGGCGGAAGGTGTCGGCCACCCCCAGCTCGACGGCAATGGCCTCGATGGCGTCGTCGGCGGGCGTGTGCCGCGGCTGCGTCACGACGCCGAGCATGCCCTCGGCCAGTTCGTAGTACTTCTCCAGATCCGGGGCGTCTCCGCACACCTTGCGCCAGTCGTCGAAGAACCCGGCGCCGGCGCGCCACAGGGTCTGCGCGTAGACCAGGCTGCCGCCGCCCACGCCGCTGCCGGTGAGGACCATGACGTCCTTGAACGGTGTGACCCGCAGGATGCCCTTCAAGCCCAGCTTCGGTGCGAAGATCGTCCGGCGAAGCTGCGAGAGCCGCTCGGCGAAGTCGCCGTCCTCGAAATGGCGCCCGGACTCCAAAACGGCTACCCGATAACCCTTCTCGGCCAGGCGTAGCGCCGAGACGCTGCCGCCGAAACCGGATCCGACAATGAGGTAGTCGTAGTCGTAGTCGCGTGCGTGGCTCATCGTCGGCTTCTTACCGATCTTGGATTGGTCGCTGTCCGGTAATCGCCGGAGAGTCGTTCCAGCTGATAGACCCCCGGGCCGGGCGCCGGTTGCCCGGCTGCGGCGAACGCGCCGGGCAGCGGACGATGCGAGGTGCTGGTCGGGATGCGCTCGACGACGTGCACGATTTGCGGTCGCCGG
The DNA here is from genome assembly GCA_963715905.1 of uncultured Actinomycetota bacterium. Lineage (GTDB taxonomy): Bacteria > Actinomycetota > Actinomycetes > Mycobacteriales > Mycobacteriaceae > Mycobacterium. Next base: position 572,341 of record CAVQSX010000042.1, on the reverse strand, counting down.
TCGGGCGGTAGTTGTCCCAGTGCCGCGGAGAGGTCGTCGGCCTCGAGCACTCGCCCGGACCGCAGCGTGACGGCGGTGACCGCGAGGTCGTCGCCGTCGGCGCCGGGGGCGGCGTAGGTGACGCTCATGTCGATTGCGTCCAGGATGCCGAGTGCGTCTTCGACGGCGGACCCGCCGATCACCCCGTGGGTGGTGGTGACGAGCGAGTCGGCGCTGCCTGCGAGCCAGAAGTCACCGTCCTCATCGCGGTAGAACAGGTCTCCGGTGCGCAGCCAAGCGTCTCCCGCAGCGAACAGACCCCGATGTGGGCGTGCCGTGGCCGACATCCCCGGCTCGACCCGCGAGAACAGCATCCCGATTTCCCTGGGCCGGCACTGCTCGGCGGAACCGTCGCCGCGAAGGGCTAACTGCCGGGTCTTTTCGTCGATGCGGGCGATGCGTAGCTCGGGGCTACCCGGTAGCGGGGTGCCCAGGCAGCCGACCTTTGTGCCCGGCATGTTGACCAGGATCGCGTCGGTCTGCGCGGAGGCGTAGTACTCCACCACCCTGGCCGGGGCGAAACGCTCAATGACTCTGTGCCACAGTCCGACCGGCATCCCCGAGCCGATGAAGGTGCGGATCATGTGGTGCTGCTCACCGGGATGCGGTGGTGCCTCGACGAGGTCGCGGAGTTGTGTCCAGGTGTAGGACACCACCGTCACGCCGTAGCGGCGCGCTTCATTCCAGAACGTGTCGGGATCGAACCGGCTCGCCATCGAAAAGCGGGCACCGCTGGCGATGGCGCCGCCTAGGGACATCAACAGGCCCGACGGGTGGTGGATCGGGTTGACACTGAACACCGTGTCGCGGGGGCCGAGGTCAGCCGACGCCGCCGTTCCGAAAGCCGCGCGCGCCCAGCGGGCATTGGTGATCATTCGTGCCCTCGTCGAGGGGCCGTCGCCGGTGAATAAGACGAAGGCGGTCTCGCGCGCCAGGCCGGGGTTCGGCCGATACCAGGTCGGGAGGATGACGTCAGCCGGGTCGATGCGCTCCAGGTCGGTCGCCCCGTCGACGCCGAGGTCGCGTTGGCCTCCCCCGCCGCCGAGCACGAACACCTCAGCATCGGTCTGCTCGCGGACGGCGTCGACGTGTTCGGGGTCGGTCACGATGCGTGCGGCGCCACCAAGTTTGACCTCGTCGGTGAGCGACCCGTCGGGCCGCAACAACACGACCACCGCTCCGATCCGGTTGAGCGCGGCAACGGCGATGAGCATGCTGGGGCGGGGATCCATCAGCACGCCGACGGATTCACCCTGACGCACGCCGACCGACAGCAGTCCCGCGACCACAGCGTCAATGCGTGCCTTTAGGGCGGCGTGCGTGTGGGCGCGGTCCTCCCACAAGAATCCGACCGCGCCGGGGTGACCCTCGGCGCGTTCGTCAAGGAGGCTGCCGAGCGACACCCGCGTCTCGGGGCGCACCAATTCCAGGCGCAGCAGCCGCGGCAGATTCGTGGCGACGCCCGTCGTGAGCGCCCACGTCGCTTCTATGGTCGCCGCGCCCAAGCGCCAGCCGGCCCCCACTCCCTGGCCCACAGCGGACATGAGCGGGTTGCGTCGCCCGCTCGCCGCAGCGGCTTTCGACTTCGGCGGTGCAAGCGGCCCGACGATCTCGGGCGTTTCGGTGCCGTTATCGAGATGCGATGCCCAGGCCGCGACAGTCGGCCAAGTGCCGCTAGTTGCCGCCGAACCCACGACGATGCCGAGGTGCCCGACCGGTAGCGAGACCTCGTGGATGTCGGCTCGGGGAGCCGCGCGGCCGATCGCCCTGACGGCCTCTGGCTGTCCGATCTTGTCGTTCTCGCCGACAAAGCACAGGATGGGCAGGTCGATGTCTGAGAGGGCCAGCGGTCGCCCATCGATGACCATGCCGCCGGACAGCATCCGATTCTGGGCGATGAACTGCCGCAGCGCGTCGGCCAGCGCCGGAGCCGGCCAGGCGATCCAGCCTTCGGATTCGATGAAACGCCGCTGACGTTCGTTGGGCAGCAATGCTTCCCGATCGTGCAGTTGCAGCAGGAACTGCACTCGTGACCGCGCGTTCTTTATCGGGTCGAGCAGCCGAAAGCCTTCGCGGGTAGCCCATCCGGGAAGTCCGGTGCGGTCCAGCAATGCGGCGACCGCGTCCGCGGCGAATTCCATTACCGGTTCGGGCAACGAAAATACGGGCACTGACTTGGTGTCGACCGGGCTACCGAAGGAGATGACGCTCGCCAGCCCCACGCCATGGCGGTAGGCGGCGACGGAATACGCGAATACCCCGCCCTGGCTGTATCCGCCGAGGTGGACGTCTCTGCCGGTAAGCGCCCGCACTCGGTCGACGATCTCGCTGGTCGCGACGATGTGATCGGCGAGCGTGCGCTGCAGCCCGCCGTGTTCATGTTCGGGAGCACCGAAGTCGACTACCCACGGATCAACGCCATGCTCATGAAGCACCCGCACCGCCGACGACGACGAGGACACGTCGTAGACGTCGGCGACGAACATCATCGGCGGAACGAGAACCACCGCCGGCTTGCCGGTGCTGTCGCTGTCCGGGAAATAGCGGCGCAGTCGGTACATCGGCTCCTTCGCAACCACTTCGAACGGCGAACCTTGCTCGCCCGTCTCGAACCCCCCATGCATGAGCAGCTGCGCGGCGTTCATAGCCACCGCACCGAGCTGATCGGTCCGTTTGGCTAATCCCACCCGCTCCATGAGGCCCGTAACTCGATTCGAGATGTCCACGTCGATCCGTTCCGTAAAACTAGTCACATCTGACTAGATTGTCTTCCAAGTTAAGCAGGGTTGGGGCGCCCGGTCAATAGGCCCCCCAACCGCCGCGAGATTGCAACTGGCGACGCGTTTCGCGAGTGAAGCCGTCGTGGAATGCAGTTTCGCGGCGGGGTCGAGGCGCCCGCGCTGGCCCCGCCGCCGCGGAATTTCCGGTCGTTGACCAGCGAGCGTTTTGGTGTTAGTTTCAAAACCAGTCAACTCTGACTGATTTAGCGCGAAAGGGTCGGCAAGCAGTGGACATCGTTGATCGAGTTGCGGTCGTAACGGGTGCAGGGTCGGGTTTGGGCCGCGCCACGGCGCTGGCCTTGGCGAAGGCCGGGGCGCGGGTGGCGGTCTTGGATCGCAACGCCGAGGCGGCCCAATCGGTCGCCACAGAGGCCGGCGCGCCAGCCGTCCCGGTGATGGTGGACGTGGCCAACCGTGAGTCGGTGACCGCGGGCATTGCCACAGTCGCCGACATATTTGGCCGCGTAGACATATGCGTCAATGCCGCGGGCATTCCCAACCCCGGGAAAGTGTTTGGAAAGAACGGGCCGCTCGATATCGAGCAGTTTCAGCGGGTGATAGATGTGAACCTGGTGGGCGCATTCGATGTCATGCGGCAGTGCACCGAGCTGATGACCAGAAATGCGGACCAAGGGCTAGATGGCGAACGAGGGGTCATCATCAACGTTTCCTCGGGCGCCGCGTTCGAGGGCCAGAAGGGCCAGGCTGCCTACAGTGCGAGCAAAGCCGGCCTGATCGGTTTGATGCTTCCCGCCGCTCGCGACCTGGCTCAGTACGGCATTCGCGTGGTGACCATCGCACCTGGACTATTCGATACCGGCATCTTCGCCGGAGTCGATCCCAAGGTGCTTCAAGGCATTGGCTCGGCCGCGCTTAACCCGTCGCGACTGGGTGAACCCAGCGAATTCGCGGCACTGGTCATGCACGTCATCGAGAACAGGTACCTCAACGCGACCACACTATCGATCGACGCCGGCGCCCGGCTACCCAACGTCTAGCCGCCACCTCCACACCGAAGAGGAATCATGACGCAACCACACACCGGAATCTCCTACTCCGCGTTGATCGTCGAGGCACTGACCCGACACCACGACCGCACAGCGTTCATCCAGGGCGACTCCCGGGTGTCCTACGCCGAGGCGGCCGATATGACGAGCCGCATCCGCAGGGTGCTGCAAGACAAGGGCATTGCGAACGGTGACTGCGTAGGCGCGCTCAGCGTCAACTCCCCCGATGTCTGGATGGTGCAGGCTGCGATCTGCCTGACCGGTGCGATGTACACCGGTCTGCACCCGCTGGGATCCGTCGACGACCACGTCGAACTGTGTCGGGACGCCGAGGTCGACATTCTCATCGTGCATCCCAAGTTCGCCGACGTCGGCGCGCAGATCGTCGCCCAAGCCGCCAACGTCATGCACCTGTTCACGCTGGGGCCCGCGAACGTGGGCGAGGACCTGCTGGCGCTGTGCGGCCAGGTTGGACCGGAGACGCTCAGCCCGGGTGACGCCCGGGAAGAAGACATCGCCTGGCTGCAGTACACCGGGGGCACCACCGGCCGGCCCAAGGCAGCCATGATCTCCCATCGCGCGATGGTCCAGACGGTGTTTTCGCTCAACGCCTCCTGGCGCCTGCCGGTCGACCCGCGGACCCTCATCGCAACTCCGATTACCCACGCCGGTGTCCTGCCCGTCCTCCCTACGCTGCTGCGTGGCGGCACCGTCGTTTTGCAGGCGGGCTTCGACGCCGAGCACTGGCTCGCTGCCGTGCAACACCATCGCATCAACTATGTGTTCACGATCCCCACCATGTTGTACGCGTTACTCGATCACGGTGGCCTCGACCGGTTTGACTTGAGCTCGCTGGAGACCGTCGTCTACGGTGCGTCGCCGATGTCGCCGTCGCGCATCGACGAGGCACAAAAGGCGTTTGGCCCCAACCTCTTGCAGGGCTACGGCCAGACGGAGTGCGTTGGCATGGCCACAAGTTTGTTGCCCTCCGAGCACGATCTGGAGAACCGCACGTCCTGCGGTCGCGCGGTCGCCGGAGCGGTGGTCGACGTCCTCGACGAGGACGGGCAGCCCGTGCCGAATGGAACGGTCGGCGAACTCTGCGTGCGGGGGCGATCCGTGATGTCGGGGTATTGGAAGCGACCCGCGGAGACCGCCGAGGTGCTGTGCAACGGCTGGCTTCGAACCGGGGACATGGCGTTGCGCAGCGATAAGGGCTTCTTCCATATCGTGGACCGCAAGAAGGACATGGTGATCTCCGGCGGCTTCAACGTCTACCCCCGCGAGATTGAAGACGTGCTCGCCGACGATCCCTCAGTGTCGATGGCCGCGGTGATCGGCGTGCCCGACCCGAAGTGGGGTGAGGCGGTCAAGGCGTTTGTGGTGCCCCGGCCCGGCGCGACGCCGGACACCGACGCGTTGATAGCGAGCGTCAAAGCGCGCAAAGGTCCGCACTGCGCGCCGAAGTCCATCGAGGTGGTCGACCGACTACCGCTGACGAAAGTCGGCAAGATCGATAAGAAGGTGCTTCGCGCCACCTATTGGGCGGGCCTCGAGCGGGCGGTGAACTGACGTGACAGACACCACCCTGATGCCTGCCCTCGCAAAACACTTTGCGGGAGGTGCCGTTTGGCTACGGCTGCAACGTCCGGCCGCGATGAACGCCATCAGCCCAGGCCTGCTGAACGAACTGAACCTGGCCCTGGACGAGATCGAATCCGACGAATCCGTGCGGGTGGTTGTGCTGACCGGCACCGGCCGGGCATTCTGCGCGGGCGCCGACCTCAAAGCCATCGCCAACGCCGCCGGCGAGGTCGATCCGGGCCAGGTCGTCGAATTCGTCTCCTACGCCGGGCAAACCATCGAGCGGCTTGCCGCACTTGCCCAACCGGTGATCGCCGGCGTGAACGGTTTGGCGCTGGCCGGCGGACTCGAGCTGCTCCTCGCGAGCGACATTGTCGTCGCGTCGAGCACTGCACGCATCGGTGATGCGCATGCGAACTACGGACTGATTCCCGGCGCCGGTGGCTCGGTTCGGCTGCCACGGGTAGTGGGCCCACACATGGCGAAATATCTTGCCTTCACGGGCGATCACTTTCCGCCGTCGTCGCCGGTGCTTGCGGGACTGGTCAGCGAAATCGTCGACTCGGACCAGCTCGAGACCCGGCTATCCGAACTCGCCGCGACCTTGGCCGCCAAGAGCCCGCTGGGGCTGCGCCGGATGAAGCGCCTGATTAGCGACGCACCCGAGCAATCTCTTCGCGACGCGCTCGCCGCCGAGCAGCAGGCCCTCGCCGAACAGTGCGGCTCGGCGGACTTCGCCGAGGGGCTTGCGGCGTTCGCCGCCCGCCGCACACCCATCTACCAAGGACGATAGGAGATTTCGACAGTGCACACCACGTCGCATAAAGACACCATGGCACCTTTCACCCTCGGCGAGGACCACCTCGCCTTCCGGCAGTCGGTCCGGACGCTGGCACGATCGCGCTTTGTCGACTCGATGCTGGAGCGGTCGCAAAGCGAGAAGTTCCCGCTCCACGAGTTCGGTGAACTGGGCGACGCGGGGCTGCTCGGACTCCTGATCAGCGAGTCGGAGGGCGGCCAGGGCGGCGACGTGCTGGCCGTAGGTATCGCCGTCGAGGAACTGGCCTACGCCGACCCGTCGATCGCCTACCTGGCGTTCGCGGCGAATGTCAGCAACGCCCTGCTCGCCGCGCACGGGAGCGACGAAGTTAAGCAGCGGTGGGTCACCCGCGGTATCGCGGGCGAGGCCGTCATCTGCCTTGCGCTGACCGAGCCGGGGGCCGGTTCCGACGCGGCGAATCTGAGCACGAAAGCCACCCGGGTCGACGGCGGCTGGCGGATCTCCGGTGAGAAGACCTCGATCACCCAGGCCGTGCATGCCGATGTCGCGATCGTCATCGCACAGACGACCCCGGGGTCAGGTGGCAAGGGCATCGGGATGTTCCTCGTCGACATGGCCGATCCCGCGGTCACCACCCAGCCCATTCGTGATCCCGGCTTCAAACCGCTGGGCCGCGGCTCAATCTTCCTTGACGATGTGTTCGTGCCGGACAGCCACGTGCTCGGTGAGATCGGACGCGGATTCGGCATGGTGATGCGCGAATTCGACCTGACCCGAACACTGATCGCACTGATGAACATCGGCACCGCGCAACACGCGCTCGACATGGCGATCGAATACTCCAAACAGCGTCAGACATTCGGCCGGCCTTTGGCGGCCAATCAGGGCGTCTCGTTCGTGATCGCCGAACACAGCACCTACGTGTCGGCGGTACGCGCGCTGGGCTATCACGCGCTGGGGCTGCGGATCGCTGGGCAGCCGCACACGACTGAAGCCGCGATGCTGAAGTGGTGGGGACCACTGGTCGCGCACAACGCGATCCGCGACTGTATCGTGCTGCACGGCCAAGTCGGCTGGTCCGACGAGATGCCACTGCAGGGCATGCTGCGCGATGTCTCGGGATGCATGATCGGCGACGGCACGCCTCAGATACAGAAGCTCGTGATCGCGCGCGAGCTGATCGGCAAGGAGGTGCTGGCGCGATGACCACTTCCGAAGCTTCGCTGCGCAGTGTTGTGGTGGCCGGGGTCGGAATGACCGCATTCGGCAAATTCCTCGACCGCAGCATCAAATCGCTTGTTGCCGAGTCCGTTCAGGCCGCCATCAAGGATTCGGGGATGGGCGACTCGGATAAGGGCATCGAGACGATCTACTACGCCAACACCGCGTCCGGGATCCTGCAGGGTCAGCACTCCGTGCGCGGACAGCACGCCGTACGCGAGGCCGGGCTCAACGGCATTCCGCTGATCAACATCGAAAATGCCTGCGCCTCGGGCTCGACGGCACTCAATCAAGCGTGGTTGGCGGTCGCGTCCGGCTATGTCGATGTTGCGCTGGCCGTGGGAGCCGAGAAGCTCTATCACCCCGACAAGGCGCTGACCTTCGCGGCGATGGGCAGTGCACTGGATCAGGATCGGCTCACGGAAATCTTCGCCGAGATCGACGCGGGCGGCGGCGATCAATCGGTCTTCATGGACGTCTACGCGAAAGCCGCCACCGACTACATGGACCGTACCGGAGCCACCCAGGAGGATTTCGCCCGCGTTGCGGTCAAGAACCATGACCACGGTTCGCTTAATCCCAAGGCGCAGTACCGGACTCGTTTTACCCTCGAGGAGGTGCTGGCAGCGCGCAAGATTTCCGGTCCGCTGACCCTGCCGATGTGCTCGCCGATCGGCGACGGCTCCGCCGCGGTCATCGTGACCACGCCGGACATCGCCGCGCGTTGGGGTGCTGAACCGATCACCGTGCTCGCCACCATGACCGGCGCGTCGAAACCTGGCGTCGGCGGTCAGCTCGTCGCCGGTGTGGCGAAGCGGGCATTTGACTGGGCCGGCATCGATCCGACCGAGGTCGACGTGCTGGAATGCCACGACGCCACCTCGCCGGCCGAGCTGATCGTGCTGGAAGAACTCGGGCTGGCCAAGCCCGGCGGGGCCGTGGACATGATCCGTAAGGGTGACACCAGCATTGGGGGCAGGCTGCCCGTCAACACCAGCGGTGGCCTGGAAAGCAAGGGCCACCCGATCGGCGCGAGCGGTCTTGCGCAGATCGTCGAGCTGACGGAGCAGCTCCGCGGCCGTTGTGGCCAGCGTCAGGTCGACGGCGCGCGGATCGCGGTGGCGGAAAACGCGGGGGGTTACATGGGACCCGACGCGGCGGTGGCGACGGTGACCATCCTCGGCGCAACGCCCAGATGAGCGGGGACCGGGGCAGCGTCGCGCTGCGCCTGTTCAATCCGGTGGTCGCTGAGGTGTGCCAATCGGCGTTTCGCCGGTACCACGACGACCTCGAGGGGATGCGTACGTTCCTCGACCGTGCCGGTGCGGCATCCGGTCTGCTCGCCCGGCGCGCCCCGGGATGCCGGATCCTCGACGTGGAATTGGGTGGTCTGCCAACGCGCGAATTCCACCCCACTCGGGTAAGGCCCGGCCGCACCGTGTTGTACCTGCACGGCGGCGGCTTCCTGATGTATGCGCGCAGGGCCTATACCGGGTTTCTCTCGCGGATGGCGAATGACCTGCAGACCCGCGTCATCGTTCCGGATTACCGGCTGGCTCCCGAGCACCCATTTCCCGCGGCGATCGACGATTGTCTGCACGCCTATGCAGCACTGCTGGACGCCGGACAGGATCCGGGTCAATTGATGATCGCGGGCGAGTCAGCCGGTGCCAACGCTGTCCTCGTCACGTTGCAGCGGGCCCGCGACGCCTGCCTGCCGATGCCTGGGGGCGCCGTCTTGATCAGCGGTGGCTTCGACTTCTCCTGGTCCAGCCCGTCGATCGGCATCAACGCCCACAAGGACAGCACACTGGGCGCGCGTGGGCTGGCGTTCCTGAAGCGTTGGTACCGACCGGATGTCGACAGGACGGACCCCCTGATCTCTCCGCTGTACGGCGACTTCACGGGCCTACCACCGCTGCTGTTTCAGACCGGGAACGCCGAGGTGCTGCGTGACGATTCAGTGCGGGCGACCGAGCGCGCGCGAGCGGCCGGAGTACCGGCATGGCTCGAGGTCTTCCCAGAAGTTCCGCACGCCTGGCATCAGTTCGGGACGTGGCTTCCCGAGACCCGCGACGCGCTGCGGCAAATAAGACAGTTCGCCAACGCCATCCACCAATGGAGGAGCGCCTCATGAGTATCGATCGACTATCACGCTCGGGTGTCGACGTAGTCGTGCAGTCGGCTTCGGAGGTGGCTGCGGTCGTGGACGAACTGCGTGGCCATCAGCCCTCCTGGGAGGCGCTGGGGCCCGACGGCCGCGCCGCCTGGTTACGCGAGCTACGGAACTGGTTGCTGGACAACGAGTCTCGGCTCGTCGATATCGTGTCGGCCGAGACCGGCAAGCCCCGCGTCGAGGCGGCCTTCGAAGTTATTGTCACCTGCGACGTGATCAACTACTACGCCGACCGGGCCCGGAAGTTCCTGGCCGCAAAGAAGTTGCGGCCGCATGGTCCGCTCACCGCCACCAAGAGGCTCACCAGGGTGTACCGCCCATACCCGGTCGTCGGGGTAATCACGCCATGGAATTTCCCGTTGCTCATCCCCGGGGTCGACGCCGTTACGGCGCTGCTGGCCGGGGCGGCCGTCGTCGTCAAGCCCTCGGAGACCACTCCGCTGTCCGCGTGCGAGCTCGCCCGCGGCTGGCGCGAGATCGGCGCCCCGCCGGTATTCCGGTCTGTCACCGGTATGGGCGCAACGGGCGCAGCGGTAGTGGATTCGGTGGACATGGTTCAGTTCACCGGCTCCACCAGGACCGGACGGGCTATTGCCGCGCGGGCGGGCGAACGATTGATTCCGTGCGGCGTCGAACTGGGCGGCAAGGACCCGGCCATCGTCCTGGCCGACGCCGATCTTTCGCGCGCCGCCAACGGGATCGCGTGGGGTGCACTGTTCAACTCTGGTCAGGCCTGCATCTCCGTGGAGCGGGTTTACGTGGAGGCGCCGGTCTACGCGCGGTTCGTCACACTGCTCACCGAGCGGGTCCGGTCGATCAGGCAGGGCGCCGACAACGGTTCGTACTCAACGGATGTCGGCGGCTTGGTCACCAAGCAGCAACTTGAGATCGTCAAGAGCCACGTCCGGGATGCCGCGGCGCACGGGGCGACGATCGCGAGCGGCGGCAAGACGACCGGCGACAGCGGGTTCTACCAGCCCACAATTCTTCTTGACGTCGACCATTCCATGGCTTGCATGCGCGACGAGACCTTTGGCCCGACGATCCCGGTGATGAAGGTGGCCGACGAAGAAGAGGCGATCCGGTTGGCCAACGACTCCCAGTACGGGCTGTCGGCGACGGTGTGGACCAAGGACATCGGCCACGGACGCGACATCGCGCAACGCCTCGAGGTCGGCGCCGTCAATATCAACGACGTCTATTCCAACCTGTTCTGCTTTCCCCTGCCACAGGGCGGCTGGAAAAGCTCCGGCCTCGGGTCCCGGCTGGGCGGCCCGCACGGCATCCGGAAGTACTGCCGTCAGCAGGCCATCACCGCGCCACGCGCGCGGAGGTTGGAGAACCAATTGCTGTGGTATCCCTACTCGCAACGCCGCGGCCGCACCATCGGCGCATTGCTGCGCCTATTCACGGCCCGCGATGTGCGTCGCCGACTACGGTGGCCCTAGGCGCTGCGATCACTTGCCGTTGCCCCCAGCGCGAAGTAGAGGTCGGGAAGCCGCCGCCACGCCTCGAGCAGCCGCTTCTCTTCGGTGCTGCCATGCCCCGGCTCACTGGCCGCGGCACCGAGCATCGAATTGATCACCACCGTGCAGAATTCGGGGAATCGTTTGTGGGCGGCGCGCGTCTCTCCGAGCAGCGCCTTGCACAGGTCGAGGTTCGCCCGCGCGAACTCGCGTTCCAGGGGTTTGAGGTAGTCACGCATCTCGGGATCGTGTCGGGCGGCAACAAGCAGCTCGAGAGAGGCTCCCCCCAACGGGCCCGAGACGACCTGCCAGAGCAGCGAAGCCCAGTCCTCGCCGTCGAGCGTCTCGGTGGCGCGCAGCCGCGCTTCGCCGACCTTCGTGGCATACAGGCGCCGTGCAGCGGCGCTGATGAGCTCGCCCCTCGACCCGAAATAGTGCAACAGCACCCCACGAGAGACACCGGCCTGCTTTTGCACCTCGAGCGTGGTGGTTGCCGCGTAGCCGCGCTCCATCAGGATCGACACGGTGGCGTCAAGCAGCTTCCGTTCAGCGGCCTGCCGGCGGTCGCGCTGACTGATCCGGACCGGCGGCCCAGCGGTCGAACTCCTTACGGTCAAGGCGAACTCCTCAAATGGTGCGGCAAATTGACACACTACAGAAAATAGCTAGCTCTTCAATTATAGTCAATATTGACTAGTATTGCAGTTTAGTGACGAGTGGAGACAAAGACGAGTGGAGACAAATATGACAACTGGCCCATTGTCCGGTGTGAAGGTTCTCGAGATAGCCGGAATCGGACCGGGGCCATTCTGCGGAATGTTGCTCGCGGATCTGGGTGCCGACGTGGTGCGTGTCGACCGCCCGGGCGGCGGAGGGATGCAACTCGTGCCGTGGGCCTACGACCTGCTCAACCGCGGAAAGCGCTCGATTGCGGTCGATCTCGCGAAAGCCGGTGGCGCCGAGACAGTGCTTTCCTTGGCAGAGCACGCCGACATCCTGTTCGAAGGATTCCGTCCCGGGGTGGCCGAACGTCTCGGGATCGGCCCCGAACCATGCCTGCTGCGCCGACCCCAATTGGTCTACGGACGCATGACCGGGTGGGGTCAGGATGGCCCCGTCGCACATACCGCCGGGCATGACATCACGTACATCGCGCCCACGGGAGCGCTGCACGCGATCGGGCAGGCAGGAGGTCCCCCGCAGATCCCACTCAACCTCGTCGGCGACTTCGCCGGCGGGAGCATGTACCTGCTGGTGGGCATGCTGGCCGCCCTCGACGAGGCCCGACGAAGCGGCCGCGGCCAGGTGGTCGACGCGGCGATCGTCGACGGCACCGCCCATCTGATGACCATGATCTACAGCTGCTATGCGGGCGGAATCTGGTCGGATGAGCGCGGCACCAACCTCGGTGATGGTGGCTCGCCGTACTACGGCGTCTATGAGACCTCCGACGCCAAGTACATGGCTGTCGGGGCGCTCGAACCACAATTCTACGCCGAGTTCCTGCGCCTGCTCGAACTCCCGTCGGACCCCGCCGCGCAGCTGGACCGCGATGCGTGGCCTCAGCTGCGCGCCCAAATCAGCGTCGCCTTCGCCGCGCGCCCCCAACACGACTGGGCGAAGATATTCGACGGCAGCGACGCCTGCGTGGCACCCGTACTCGGCTTGTCCGACGCGCCCGGCCACCCGCAACTGGCGGCCCGCAAAACCTTTTTCGTCGACAATGGCATCACCCAACCATCCCCGGCCCCCCGGTTCTCGCGGACTCCGGCCGCGGTGGACGGCCCACCCTGCGTGCCCGGCCAGCACACCGACGAGGTGCTCGCGGACTGGCTCAGGTAATAACAGTCATTACTGACTGTTTCTTTGCGGGCGCCCGCCGCGCTAGCCCGGCAGCACCATCACCGGGACCGGACTGTTCCGAATGATCTTGCCGCTGTGCGAGCCCAGGAAAACCCGGCGGATCTCGCCGCGCGATGACGAGCCCACCGCCAGAATCTCGCCGTCTTGCCAGTCCGTCTTGTCGAGCACCTCTTGCCAGCTGTGGCCGGAAACCACTTCCAGCACAACATTTTCACCGACCACACCCTCGGTCTTCAGGCCTTCCAGGATTTCCTGGGCTTGGGACACCCACGCTTCCAGGATCGCGTCCTCGACGTCCATGCCCACCTCTGGGGGATACATCGTCTTGCCGCGGACCGCGAAGGTCAGCACCCGTACCGGCGCCCCGACCCGTTCGGCGAACTCAAAGCACCGCCGCACGACCTTGACCGACTCCGGCGTGGCCGAATAGGCACACGTGATACGCGTCAACCTGCCCGTGTAGGAACGGTATCGGGGCGGGCTGATGGCCACCGGCACCGGCGACGCGTGCAGTAGCCAGTCGGCGGTCGAACCGATCACCACCTGCCCGCGCCCGCCGCTGGGCAGCGATCCCAGCACCAGCACCTCACCGTCGAGTTCGTCGACCACTTCGATCAATCCGCTCGACACCGATCGGTGGGCGCGGTGGAAATAATTCACCTCGATCCCGCTGGCCAAGTTGTAGAGATACCGTTGGGCCTCGTTCGCCGAGTCCGCCGCCAGATGATCCGCCCAGTGCTCGTACTTGCCGTCGATGCGTGCCGGCGACGGTGTCAGCCACGGCCTCGGCACGATGGTCGCTACGGTCAGCGACGTATCGAGCGTGCGAGCGAGACGCACGGCCAGATGCAGACCGGACAGTCCGATCTTGCCGGCCCGGTACCCGGCGACGACAGTCATGGCCTGTCCACCGCGTTTAGCGCGCTGTGGTGACGACCCCAGCCGAAGTAGAAGATCAACGCCACGGTCACCCAACCGCTGAACGCGATCCAGGTGTACCAGTGCAGGCTCGCGAGGATGTATCCGCACGCCAGCACCGAAAGGACCGGTGTGACGGGGTAACCGGGAACTTTGAACGCGCGCGGCAGGTCGGGCTCGCGCACTCGCAGGATGATCACCCCGACCGCCACGATGATGAACGCGGTCAGCGTGCCGATCGAGACCATGTCGGCGAGCTTGTCCAGGGGGACGAAACCGGCCAGGATCGCCGCGACGATACCGACCATCACCGTGTTGTTCACCGGGGTCATGGTGCGCGCATTTACCGCTGCGAACCGCGACGGCAGCAGCCCGTCGCGGCCCATGGCGAACAGGATGCGGGTCATGCCGTACATCGTGACAAGCGTGACGCTGAAGATCGAGATCACCGCGCCGGCGGCCAGCATTGTGCTGGCCCACCTACCATGTGTGACGTTGTCGAGGACCGTGGCCAATCCGGCGTCCTGCTGAGTGGCAAAGTCCTGCCAGGGCTGCGTGCCCAGTGCGGCCAGGGCGACCAGCACGTAGAAGCCGGTGACGATCAGCAGCGCCGCGATCAGTGCGCGCGGCATTGTCGTCTGCGGGTCCTTCACCTCGTCGCCCGCCGTCGACACCGCGTCAAGTCCGATGTAGGAGAAGAAGATGGTGCCGGCCGCCGAGCCGATCCCGGCGACGCCGAACGGGGCGAAGTCCTTGAGGTGGTTGGGGTCAAAGCCGGTGAACGCGATGATCACGAACATGGCCAGCACCGAAAGCTTGATCATCACCATGATCGCGTTCACCCTGGCCGATTCGCTGGCGCCGCGGATCAGCAGCAGCGCACACATGCCGATCAGGATGATCGCCGGCGCGTTCAGATAGCCGGGGTCGGGGTCCCACGGCGCCGCCGACAACGCACGCGGGATCTGGAACCCGAAGAGATTGTTCAGCAGCTTGTTCAGGTAGCCGCTCCAGCCGACCGACACGGCCGCGGTGGCCACGCCGTATTCCAGCAGCAGGCACGCCGCCACCCCCATCGCGACCGCCTCGCCCAGCGTGGTGTAGGCGTAGGAATACGAAGAGCCCGAAACCGGGACGGCGGAAGCCAATTCGGCATAGCAGAGCGCCGCCAGCCCGGCCGCGACGCCGGCGATGATGAACGAAACGATCACTCCCGGGCCGGCTTCGGGGACCGCCAGCGACATCACGAAGAAGATCCCGGTGCCGATTGTCGAGCCGACGCCGAACATGGTCAGCTGGAACGTGCCGATGCTGCGTTTGAGATGCTCCGACGCGCCGTATGCGACGGGCGCGCCGATCACCGGGCGACGCCGCAGCATCTGCTCTGTCAGGCCGATCGAACTGGCTGGCAAGTTTCCGGCCCCCTATTTACTGGATCAGCTGATTATGCGGCCTCCCGCAAAGCGGCAGCGAACTGGTCTACCGCCCAGTCAATCTCCTGCTCGGTGATCACCAACGGCGGCGCGAACCGCAGCGTCGAATCGTGGGTGTCCTTGACCAGCACACCGCGGTCGGCCAACAGCAGGCTGATTTCCTTGCCGCTGGCCAAGCTCGGTTCGATGTCCACACCGGCCCATAGGCCGAAGCCGCGCACCTCCAGCACGCCGTCACCGATCAGGCCGCGCAGCCGCCGGTGCAGGTGCGCGCCCAGTTGGGCCGAGCGATGCTGGAATTCACCCCGAGAGAGCATGGCGACCACCGTGGTACCGATCGCGGCGGCCAATGGGTTGCCGCCGAAAGTCGAGCCGTGTTCGCCGGGATGCAGTACGCCCAGAATCTCTCGATCGGCGACCACCGCCGACAACGGGACGACCCCGCCGCCGAGTGCCTTTCCGAGCAGGTAAACGTCCGGTACGACGCCCCAGCGGTCGCAGGCGAAGGTGTAGCCGGTTCGGGCCAGCCCCGATTGGATTTCGTCGGCGATCATCAGCACGTTGTGCTCGGTGCACAGCGCGCGCACCGCAGGCAGGTAGTCGTTGGGCGGGACAATGATGCCCGCCTCGCCCTGGATCGGCTCGAGTAGCACGGCGACGGTGTTGTCGTCGATGGCCCGGGCCAGCGCCGCGGCGTCCCCGAACGGCACCGAGCGGAACCCCGGTGTGAACGGCCCGAACCCTTCCCGCGCCGTCGGGTCCGAGGAGAAGCTGACGATGCTGATCGTGCGGCCGTGAAAGTTGTTGTCGACCACGATGATGTTTGCTCGGTCCGCGGGAACGCCCTTGATGTCGGCGCCCCACTTGCGGGCCACCTTGAGACCGCTTTCGACGGCCTCGGCACCCGAGTTCATCGGCAGCACAAGGTCTTTGCCACACAACCGGGCCAGCGCGGCGCAGAACGGCCCGAGATTGGCGGAATGGAATGCGCGGCTCACCAAGGTGACGGTATCGAGCTGAGCGTGCGCGGTCGCGATGATCTCGGGGTTGCGATGGCCGAAATTGACCGCCGAGTAGGCGGCCAGGCAATCGAGGTACCGCCGGCCGTCGACATCGGTGATCCACGCGCCCTCGGCGCTGGCGGCGACCACCGGCAGCGGCGAATAATTGTGTGCCGCGTGCCTTTCCACCAACGTGATCGCGGCCTCAATTCCGGCTGACCGGGTTCGCGAAGTGGCGCGCGATTCGAGAATCGTCATGCGAATACCTCCAACGTGCAGCACTTCACCGAACCGCCGCCCTTGAGCAACTCGGACAGGTCGACACCGATCGGCTCGAAGCCGGCGGCCCGCAGTTGGGCGGCAAAGCCCGTTGCGGCGGCGGGAAGCACTACGTGGCGGCCGTCGGAGACGACGTTCAGGCCCAGCGCGTAAGCGTCGGCGCTGCCCACCACGATAGCGTCAGGGAACAGCGTGTTCAGGTGTCTCTGGTCCGCCTCGCTGAACGCCGGCGGGTAGTACGCGATCGTGCGGTCGTCGAGAACGGCCAGCGCGGTGTCGAGGTGGTAGAAGCGAGGATCCACTAGCTCCAGGGAAATCACCGGCACGCCCAGCGCCGCGGAGATTTCGCCGTGGGCGCGCCGGTCGGTGCGAAAGCCGTAGCCCGCCAGGACCATTGCGCCGACCTGCAGCAGGTCACCCTGCCCCTCGTTGACGTGCCGGGTCGACACCGGCCGATATCCGGCCGACGACATCCACGCGGCGTAGGCCTTCGATTCGCCGGCCCGCTCGACGAATCGGAACCTGGCGACGATAGCGACGTCGTTTGCGATGAACCCGCCGTTGGCGGCGTAAACCATGTCCGGAAGCCCGGGCACGGGCTCGACCAGGTCCACCCCGTGCCCCAACCGAAGATAGGTCTGCCGCAAGGTCTCCCATTGCGCATGCGCGAGGTGGGCGTCGACGGGTGTCCTGACATCCATCCAGGGGTTGATCGCGTATTCGACCGCGAAATACGTCGGCGGCGTCATCACATACCGGCAGGTGCGGGGCGTGCGGTTGCGTTGGGTGGGCTTGGCGTCTTGCCATGCCCCGGGTGTCGCGACATAGGAATCCGTCATAAACCAATGGTATTTGGCCACATGAACACAAGCAAACGCCGATAGTTGCGTGTCTATGAACGGTTTATTGCGCTAGAGTGCTCACTGCGGCGATTTATTGTTTAGCTCTGGAAAAGGAGAGCTTGGAACCCCATGGACCGCCTGGATGACACCGACGAGCGCATCCTCGCCGAGTTGACCGAGCACGCGCGGGCCACCTTCGCCGAGATCGGGCTGAAGGTAAATTTGTCGGCTCCGGCGGTCAAGCGGCGCGTCGACCGGATGCTCGACAACGGCGTGATCACCGGTTTCACCACCATCGTCGACCGCAATGCGCTGGGCTGGAACACCGAGGCTTACGTCCAGGTGTTCTGCCAGGGCAGGATCTCGCCCGATGAACTGCGCACGGCGTGGGTGGATATCCCCGAAGTTGTCAGCGCGGCGACGGTGACCGGCACGTCGGACGCGATCCTGCACGTCCTGGCCCGCGACATGCGGCACCTGGAGGCCGCCCTTGAGCGCATCCGTTCCAGCGCCGACATCGAGCGCAGCGAAAGCATCGTCGTATTGTCGAACCTGATCGACCGCATGCGCCCCTAACGAGAAAGCGGGTCGCGAGCGTAACCAGACGGCGATTTCTGGCGCCAGATTTCGCTGTGGCGTTACACTCGCGTGAAGGTTCGGACCAGACGCGTAAGCCTGGAAGGCCCGCTCGGCAGCCGAGATACGTACGGCCACGGCCGGTTTCGTTCGGGCACCGAACTGGCCCTGACCTCCTTGAGCTGCATCCGCAGGTGCTGGCGCAGCTCGTCGAGATCCGGGTCGGGCCAGCGGTTGTCGGCTTCGATCGGGTCGGCGGTCAGGTCGTAGAGCTCCCACTGGTCATCGAGCACAGACATCCGGTACGCCTCACCCCCGAAACCGTTGGCCGCCAGGTGACGCACACCGGGCTCGGTCCAGGTACCGGGATCGTCGAACGTGCGGACCAGCTTCCACAGGTGACCCGCTCCCCCGCCTGACTCTTCGACGCGCATCACCAGCCCCTCGAAGTTCGAGCCGACGTGGGCCGGCACCCGGATGCGCAGCGGCGCGGGCGGATTCACCGTCTGTTTCAGGCGGCGCCCCAGGCCCGAGGCACCGCTGTCTCCTTCGAGCATGTTGTCCCGGGTCATGATGTAGACGGCCCGCGCATCGTCGGCCGCCGCCCCGTCCACCACCGGCATCAGGTCTCGCCCCGGCAGCCGGTGCACTTCGGAGAACGACTCGGCCAGCGTGGCGGCCGCCGCCTCGACGTCGACGCCGGCGGCGGCGAGCAGCGTCGGGACCAGATCCACGTGTGACGTCGGCGCCGTCACCACCCGGGGTGCCGTCGTAGCGGCACCGATGCGGGCGATGACGAACGGAACACGGGTGGCTTCGTCGTAGAGGTTGAACCATTTCTGGTGCAGTCCACCGTGTGCGCCGAGCAGATCGCCGTGATCGGCAGTCCGCACCAGCACCGCGTTGTCCGACCCGCTCTCGGTGACGGCGCGCCTGACGCGGTCGATCGGACCATCAACCTCGGCGTGCAAGCGGTAGTAGAGGTCCCGGTAGCGCTGCGCACCCCGGTCATAGATCCGGTTGACCGCCGGCGCCGGGCCGTATCCGGAGTAGTAGGCCTCCCGGAAGGCGATTTGCGCGGCCGGTTTGGTCGACAGGTCTTCGTCTGCGGTGGGCGCCGGGGGCACCGCCGGCGGGTCCAGCGCCGACGGCTGCAGCGGGCTTCGGCGCGCCCACAGCGGGAACAGCACGATGTCGTGGGGATTGACGAAACTGGCCACCAGGAGGAACGGGCGCAGCGCCGCGGAGTCGCCGGCACGGCGGCGCGCGTAGCGGTCGCTGAGCCAGGCAACGACGCGGCTGGCGATCAACGGGTCGCGGCGAAGTCCGGCGTTGGATAGCAACGCCCCGTGCGGCTCGGGCCCGACCCAGCCGGAAAAGCCAAACGGCCCAAGCGGGTCGGCGTCCAGATAGCGTTGCACCGCGGCGGGATCGACGACGCCGTTGTCGTCGTTGGTCGCCAGCGGTCCACCGGTGGCCCGGTCGGTGAGATCCGCGTGCGAGATGTGCCACTTGCCGTCGTAGTGGGTGTCGTAGCCCGCGACGCGGAACCAGTTACCCAGCGTGGGCACCTCGCCCTCGCGCAGCCAGCGCATGCGGGAGTCGTCGGCGGCCTTGCCGATCCCGTCGGTCTGGGTGACCCCATGCAGGTCGGGATAGTGCCCGGTAAAGATGGTCGGGCGGCTCGGCACGCAGGCCAGCGAGCCGGTGTAGTGGCGTTCGAAACGGACGCCGTGGTCGTCAAACCACTTGCGGCCGGCCAACGTTCGGTCGCGCCAGGCCCGCACGCCGGGAGCCTCGTAGGACGGCATCGCGCGTTCCTCGTCGGTGACAATAAGGATGACATCGGGGCGATCAGACACGGGCGTTCTCCAATCGGTTGGCCAGTCCGGCGAGCATCGAGTCGGACTCTCGCGCCAGGAAGCGGCACAACGCGTGCTCGGCCAGCCGCTGGGGTAGGTGACGACCGATTTCGACTGAGCTGGTGACGGTTACGACGCTGGACTCGCCATGCCCCGGCGTCAGTGTCCAGCGGTTGGTTACCCTGCGCAGAGCCGTCGGCAGCCCCTCGATGTCGTAGCTGAGCGCGTGGGGCGGGTCGAACTCGGTGATCTGCTCGACCAGGGCTTCGCGCTTGATCTGCACTCGCCGCGCGGTACCGATGGGCCCACCGTCGGCACCGCGGAACAGGATGCACGAGTGATCGGCGTTGTCGGCCCAGGAACTGATTGCCCCGAAGTCCGCCAGGACCTCCCAGATTTTTTGCGCGGGTGCAGCGATGGAGCGGGAGCGGTGAATCTCGGCCACCCGCTCACGGTACTGCCGGAGCCGGCTCTTAGTGGGCCCAGTGCATCAGCGTCTCGACCGCAACCGATGCGCCGCACGCCACGACGACGATCGCAAGCGTCATCCAGTCCGCGAGCTTGAGTCGCGCGGGATTGGCCGTCAGCTGACCGATGCCGCCACGCGCGGTGATCGCGTCTCCCATCTCGTCGGCGCGCCGAAGGGTGGTATGGATGGCGGCGGCCATCAGATCGATCAGCTCCAACGCGTGCCGGTGGCGCCAGGCCCTTCGGCTCTGCGCTACCCGTTTGGGCCGTAGCTGGCGGGCGGCGTTGAGCACCTGGAATTCGTCGATCAACATCGGGAAGGCGCGCAGCGCGAGCGCCAGCGCCACCGCCCACTCGTCGACCGGGATCCGCAGTATGCGCAGCGGACGGCCCAAAGTCGCTACCGCGGGCCCGATCTCGGCGACGTTGGTAGTCCAGGAGACCATTGCCCCGAGCCCGAGCAGCACGATCGACAGCGCCCCGAGCCGCACGAAGTTCAACCCGCCGCCGAGGCCGACCTGCAGCCCGGCCACCGAGACCACCGGCTTACCACCGCCCATCGCGGCGCTTATCCCGCCCAGCGCGATGACGATCCAGAGCCAACGCGGCACCGACGGCAGCGCGCCGCGCGGGATGTGTGCCATCCGGGCCGCCGTCAGCACCAGGATCGCCACCACGCCGATCGTCAGCCAATCCGGGTAGGACGTCAGCAGCGCCGCAACGCCGAAGACAACAAGCAACTTGGTGCCGGCCCACAATTCGTGGATGGTCGACGTTCCGGGCACTGGAATCAGCAGCACGACCGGGCGAGGGGGACGCCGGGTCGGTTTCGGGTTCGCGGTCAGCGCCGCGTCGGACGCCTCGCCCGAGATCGAGATCGGGGTCGGGGTCATGACATCCCTCCGGCCGCCGTCGGAACCAACTGCAGCGTCCCGTTGCTCAGATGCAAGGTGCGCGGGCAGAGGTCTTCCAGCCCGGCGAAGTCATGCGAGATCACCACCACCGTCAGGCCCCGCTCTCGGCGCAGGTCCACCAGCAGCCGCAGCAGGCCTCGCTGGCTGGCGGCATCGAGACCCGCCAGCGGCTCGTCGAGGATCAGCGCCCGCGGCGATCGGGCGAGCAGTCCGGCCAGCACGACGCGGCGCATCTGGCCGCCGCTCAACTGGTCGATGGGCCGCTGGGCCAACGTGGGATCGAGCCCGACAGCGCCGAGTGCGGCGGTCACCCGTTCCTGGTCGCGGTGCGAAAAGCCTGCCGCGGAAGCCACTTCCAGATCGACGCGGCTGCGCATCAATTGCAGCCGAGCGGCCTGGAACGACAGCGCCACCGCGCCGACCTGCTCATGAATCGGCCGGCCGTCAACCAGGCATGAGCCGACGGTGGGAACCGTCAGTCCGGCCATGATCCACGCCAGCGTCGACTTGCCCGAGCCGTTGCCGCCGTGCACCAGAACCCCGTCGCCCTGCTCCACCACGAAGCTGACATCGCGCAGCGCCGTCTTGGCCCACGGGGTGCCGCTGCCGTATTCGTGGCCCACGCCAACGAGTTCGATCGCCGGCGTGCGAGGCTGGGGCTGACCTTGACCGGCCAAGGCCGTCGGCGCCGGCGCGTCCGCTTGCTCAACCATGTCGGTGTTATCCGGTGAATCGCTGAGGTTGATGGTGCGGTCCGCGGAATCGGCCTCGTTGTTGTAGTGCGTGATGTGCACCAGCGCGGTCCGGTGTCGGTGGTTGAGTCCGGCCAGCACGCCCAGCAGAGCGTCCCGGCCGCGCTGGTCGACCATCGTGGTGACTTCGTCGGCGATGAGCAATGCCGGCTCCCGGGCCAGCGCCGCCGCCAGCGCGAGGCGCTGTAGCTCACCGCCGGACAGGCTGCCGGTGTCGCGTTCGGCGAGCGCCTCGAGGCCGACCTCGGCAAGCAACTCGTCGACATCGATCTTGGTTCCGGGCGGCAAACCCCAGACCACATCGTCGGCGACCCGGGAGCCCAGCACCTGGCTCTCGGGATGCTGAAGGACAACGGCTGTGCCGCCCAGCTTGCCCAGTCCTACCGCGCCGGGGCGGTCCAGGGTGCCCGACGTCGGTTCCCGCCCGGCCAGGATCAGCATCAACGTCGTCTTCCCAGAGCCGTTGGCGCCGGTGATCGCGACATGTTCGCCAACCCCAATGTCCATCGTGATCTCGCGCAGTGCGTCTTGCTCGGTGCCGGCGTACCGGAAACGCACCCTGTCCAACCGCACCGGGACCGGCCCGACCGGGCCCTCCTCGCCCCGACTGCCGTCCCAGGCGTCGAGTTTGTGCACGTCGGGGACACCGCGCATGCGCTCCAGCAGGCGCGACAGCGCCCACCAACCGACCAACGAGACGGTCATGATTCCAAAGGCGTAATAGGCCAGCATCAGCCACGGCCAGTACTGCAGCCCCTCGGCGAAATACCGCTTCAAGCCGGCGCTGGCGCCGTCCAGATGCAACCGGGTCAGGAAGTTGGCCATGCCGTCCACGTCCGCGGTCGTAACTTGCAAAATCAGGTGCCGCAGCCGGGTAAGCACCATCAGCATGCCGACCGTAAAGGCGCCGAATGCGACTCCGGCGATCAGCGACGCCACGATCATCGTGGGTTTGCCTCGGCCCTTGCGCTTGACGAAGCCGGTGAGGCCGCCGACGTAGACGCAGTGGATGACGCTCATGAAGCCGCCGAGCCCGGCGATCAGGAAGGCGATCACCCCGGCGGCAACCGTCGCGGCCACCAGTACGCGCAGCCGGTAGCGATAGGCCAGCAGGGCGGTGGGCACGGTGCCCAGCAAGGCCAGCCCCGCCGCGAACGGGACGACGACCGAGATGATTGCGATCACCGCGCACAGGGCGCCCATTACGGAGGCCTGCGCCATTTCGACTGGTCGCAGCGCTCCATGCTGGCGGTGTGGAGGCAGAGGGGGGGACGCGATCACCCAACCGATTCTGCCAGGTCGCGATACCAACAGTCCGCGGCACACCGCGCCACCAGGGATTTCGCGGGCCGCGAGCAGC
This sequence comes from uncultured Actinomycetota bacterium, assembly GCA_963715905.1. GTDB lineage: Bacteria > Actinomycetota > Actinomycetes > Mycobacteriales > Mycobacteriaceae > Mycobacterium. The sequence continues at coordinate 549,019 of CAVQSX010000042.1, read as the reverse complement.
GATTCGTCTCGCATAGCAAAGCTATGCAACGATATATAGATGAAGGTATCCAGCGCGGCCAACGACAGCGACGTCGCTGCCGCCGCAAAGCCCGAGTCGCCACCAGGCCTGGGCGCAGATCTACTCGGCGTGGTTGCGCGGCTCAACCGGCTGGCCACCCAGCGCATCCAGATGCCATTGCCCGCAGCGCAGGCTCGGCTGCTGGCCACCATCGAAGTCCACGGCGAAGCCAGAATCGGCGACCTGGCGGCCGTCGATCACTGTTCGCAACCGACGATGACCACGCAGGTGCGACGGCTCGAGGACGCCGGCCTGGTCGCCCGAACCGCCGACCCCGGCGATGCCCGGGCCGTCCGGATCCGGATCACCGACCAAGGGAAACGCACACTCAACGCGGTTCGGGCCGACCGCGCCGCGGCGATCGAACCGCAACTGGCCTTGCTCGATTCGACAGACCGCCAGGTGCTCGCCGACGCGGTCGAGGTGTTGCGCAAGCTGCTGGCGAATTCTGCTGCCTCGGGACGCCGCAACACATTGTGAACAAAAGGACGACTCGGTCTGCCTAACGTGAGGAAAGATGGCGGTCATGGGCCCCGAGTCATTCGCCTTCCCATTAACCGTCCTGGTCGGATCGATACGGTACGTCTTTGCCCCGGGCCGCGACGTGACGGTGGGCTACGGCCAAGGGTGGGACATTCCACTAGACGGCCCGGCCAACCCGTCGCCGACACCGCATCCAGAATGTGTGTTGCGGTATGCCGGTAACCAGTGGGTGGCCGTCGACAGGAGCCCCAACGGCATTCTCGTCGATGGCTATCGGGTGCCTACCGTCAACATCCGGGACGGTCAGGCAATCACGATCGGTCATCCGCAGCGGGGTCCGCGGCTGACCTTCCATGTCGGCGCTCCGGCCGGCCCCCCGGCTCACCCCCCGGCCGGACCTGCACCCCGCCCGCCCGGCCCACCCCGCGGTGCGGGTCCACGCGCGCCGCACCCGCCGCCGCCCGCGCCGCCGCGGCCGCCTCCGGGGCCGCCCCCGCCGCCTTCGGTGCCGCCTCCGTCCGCGCCCAGCCGGCCGGGCCTGCGGGTGCCGACCGAGCAGGTCACCCGGCAAATGCGGGTAGCGCCGGCGAAGGTGCCCCCTGCAGCGCCGCCGCCCACCGTTCCTCCGCCAGCGCCTCCTTCAGCGCCGCCGGCACCCGCGGATGAGCAGCCAAAGGATCTGGGTCCGATCGAACAGATGACCACCCGACTGATCCGCGACGCGGCGCCGTCAGAGGCGGGCAACGAGCCGGGCAACACCACCTATCGGTTACCGCTCAAGCCCGGCGCACGCACCAGCGGAGTGGCCGCGTATCGGCTCAGCCTCGACGTCGGCGAGCACGAGTTGCTCAAAGGCGTCTCCTTCACCGCCCGGCCGGGCACACTGACCGCCGTTGTCGGACCGTCAGCTACGCGCAACTCCGCCCTGCTCGGCTTGCTCGCCGGCACCAGGGAGCTGAGCTCGGGCCGGATCACCATCGATGGCCACGATGTGCAGGCCGAGCCCGAGTCGATGCGCAGCCGAATCGGAATCGTGGGGCGCGGCGAGCGGATGCACCCGCAGCTCACCGTCGAACAGGTGGTGCGATACGCCGCCGAATTGCGGCTGCCGCCGGACATTTCGGGTGAGCACCGTCGCCGCGTCGTGGACCAGGTCCTCGAAGAACTCGGGTTGACGCCGCACCGCACGACTCGGATCAACAAGCTTTCCCCCGAAGTGCGCCGCTGCGCGTCGATGGCGATCGAACTCGTCACCAGACCAACGGTGCTCGTAGTTGACGAGCCCGGCGCCGGTCTGGACGAGGAGCAAGAAAGTCACGTGATGGCGGTGCTACGTCGCCAGGCCGACATCGGCTGTGTGGTCGTGGTGGCGCTGAACACCCCGACATCGCTGACTCATCTGGATGCATGTGACCACGTGCTGCTGCTCACGTCTGCCGGCACGGTGGCCTTCGCCGGGCCGCCGGCCCGGATTGAGTCCGCGATGAGCACGACCGACTGGTCGGAAGTCTTCGCCCACGTCGTCGCCGACCCCGACGCTGCCCACCGCGCGTTTGCGGTCCGGCAACCAGATTTGGCGGACATGGCGCAACCCGAAGTGGCAGCCCCTTGGGCGCCGCCCGCCGAGCTTTCCGTGCAACGGCAAGTCCGGATGGTGGCCCGTCGTCAGCTCGGGCTGCTCTTGGCCGACCGGATCTACTTGTTGTTTCTGATGATCCTGCCGTTTGCGTTGGCCGGCCTGACGCTGCTGATCCCCGGCACCTCCGGCCTGGACCGGCCCACCGCGACCAGCCGCAACACCCATGAGGCCGTCGAGATCCTGGCCTCGCTCAACTTTGCCGCGGTGCTCCTGGGTAGCGCGCTGAGCGTCCGCGATCTGGTCAGTGAGCGCCGCGTCTTTCGGCGCGAGCAAGCCGTCGGATTGTCGGCGTCGGCGTATCTGGGGGCCAAGATCGTCGTCTTTGGTGGGGCCGCGGCCATCCTGACGGCCATCCTGACCGCCGTCGTCCTCGCCGTCAAAGGCCAGCCCACGCACGGCGCCGTGTTGCTTGGCAATGCCGATGTCGAACTCTATGTGAGCGTGGCTGCGACCGCCATTGTCTCGGCGATCGTGGGACTGGCGCTCTCAGCCGTCGGCAATTCGCTGCGCGAGGTGCTGCTGCTGCTGGTACCGGTCGCTCTGGCCTCGCTGTTATTCGCCGGTGGACTGATTTCGCTGGTTGGCACGTGGGTCTACGACCAGATTTCCTGGTTCGTCCCGGCGCAGTGGGGTTTCGCGGCCTCGGCGTCCACCGTCGATCTGCGCAGGGTCGACGTCCTGGCCGCTGACGCCCAGATGTGGACGCACTACGTGGGCTGGTGGATGTTCGACATGATCGTGCTGGTCATCTTAGGCGCGATGTGGGCCGGCTTGGCGCGGTACCGTCTGCGGTCACCCACCCCGCGCGAGCAGACGCAAAAGCCCCCGACACGCCGTGCGTGAAGGGGCTTTTGCGTCTGCTCGCGCTATTGCGCGCACGGTCACAGAGCCGCCCCGACCAGCGAACCGACCCCATAGGTAGCAGCAACGGCGACGGCGCCGAACATCAATTGCCGGGCCGCGGCCCACCACACGGGTTTGCGGGTAAACCGGGCGGTCAGCGCGCCCGCGATCAGCATGCCGACCGCCCCGCATGCCAAACCCACGGGCAGCGATCCATACCCGAGAAGGTAAGGGATCAGCGGGATTACCGCACCGGTGGCGAACATCAGGAAAGACGCGATGGCCGCCAGCCGGGGCGAAGGCTTTTCGCCGGGGTCCAGGCCGATCTCCCCGGTGAGATGGAAGTTGACTGCCCGGTTCTCGTCGCGATGGATCTCGTCGGCAGCGGTCTCTGCGGTGTCCTCCGTCATGCCGATATTCACGAGCGTTCTGATGAGTTCCGCCCGCTCGGCCAGCGGGCGGGAGCGCAGGGACCGGCGTTCGACGTCCACCTCGGAATCGATCTGCTCGTTGGCCGTGGTCACCGACATGTACTCACCCAGCGCCATGGAGAACGCCCCGGCCAGCAGGCCGGCGACGCCGCTGAGCGTAACGGTCTCGGCGTTGCCGGCAGCCGCGACACCGGCGATCAAGGCGGTATTGCTGCCCAGGCCGTCCATGGCACCGAACGTGGCAGCGCGCAACCAGCCTCCGCTGACATCGGGATGGGTGTGCCCGACGTCGTACGCGGGGTCGGGCTGCTGCGACGGGACATCTGACTGGGCCATGACGCCATCTAACCGTTACCCCGCGAGAGTGCAACTGGCGATGCGTTTCCCGAGAGGACCCGTCGCCAGTTGCACTCTCGCGGTGACATCGGGAGTCCGTTAGACATAGCGCCGGACGCGCCCGCAGTACTCGGCGAATTGCTGGCCGTAGCGCTGCCGCATGAAAGCTTCCTCACGCAGCACCTGCCGGTGGAACAACAAGGCCGCACCACCCAGGTAGTCCAACGGAACCCAATTGGGAAACACCAAGAACTGACCGACCAGAAACACAAAGAAGCCGACGTAGATCGGGTTGCGGCTCACCGCGAAGATGCCCGTCGTCACCAGCTCACCGGGCTGGTCGACGTCGATGCCGATCCGGAAGCTCTTGCCGAACGACACCAGGCTGAGCACCAGAATCAGCACACCGACCAGGCAGACAGCTACGCCGAACCACGCGAGGATCGTCGATTCGAAGAACCGCTGGCTGCTGGCCAGCGGCCAGCCGAAAGCGGCGGCAAACACCGTGTAGAAGTAGAACAGCGCCACCGGTGGTATCAGGAAGTCCGTTTTATCGAGTTTCCCGAAATGCATCGCCTGGGTGCCGGCCCTGCGCAGCAACAAAACCCTGCTCAGCACCGTGCCGATGAGCAGCAGCACCGTCAGGGCCGCCAGATATTGCGCCATTGCAGTCCTAAGTCACAGGTTCCAGGGGCAATCATCACACCCCCGCGAGCAGGCGCCAAAGCCCCCGACACGCCGGTCGTAAGGGGGCTTTGGCGCCTGCTCGCGCTACCACGCGACCAACGATGGGGTTTAGGCCGCGCCAGCACGGGGATACCGTCGGATTATGGCGCCAGAAACGAAAAGTACTGCCGAATATCTGCGCAACGCGTTGGACGGGCGTTGGCGCGACGTGAAGAACCAGACCCGGGAGTGGCTGTCCAGGGAACAGTTCCGCCCGCACTTCACCCCGAACACGGTCCTGGCCCGCGCCAAGGTGTCCGAGCAGATGGCGCTCATCGCCGCTGCGGGCATCTCCGACGAGGGATTCCGCAAGGAGCACGGCGGCACCGGCGACGTGGGTGCGGCCGTCACGATGATCGAGATGCTGGCGATGTCGGATCTGTCGCTGATGGTCAAGGCCGGAGTGCAGTGGGGCCTGTTCGGCGGCGCCGTCGAAAACCTCGGCACCGAACGCCACCACGAGGAGTACGTCAAGAAGATCATCAACCTCGAGTTGCGCGGTTGTTTCGCGATGACCGAGACGGGTCATGGCAGCGACGTGCAATCGCTGGAGACGACCGCGACCTACGACGCCAAGACCGAAGAATTCGTTATTCACTCCGAAACCCCGACGGCCCGAAAGGACTACATCGGCGGGGCCGCCGAGACCGCGCGCGTCGCTGCGGTTTTCGCGCAGCTGATCACTACCAAAGACGGAAAGCCGACCAATCAGGGTGTGCACTGCCTGTTGGTGCCGATCCGCGATGACGAGGGCAACGACCTGCCCGGGGTGACGACGTCGGACTGCCAGTACAAGGGCGGACTGCCCGGTGTGGATAACGGCCGCATCATGTTCGACCATGTCCGGATCCCGCGGGTGAATCTGCTGAACAAGTACGGCGATGTCGCACCCGACGGCACCTACAGCTCGCCAATCGAGAATCCCAACCGACGGTTCTTCACTATGATCGGCACCTTGATCCGTGGCCGGATCACGGTGGCCGGTAGCGCCGGCAACGCCGCCCGGGTCGCCCTGGACATCGCCACCCGTTATGCATTGGAGCGCAGGCAATTCAGCGCGCCGGACGACGCCGGCGAAGTCCTGATCATGGACTATCTGGTGCATCAGCGGCGGCTGTTCCCCTTGATCGCGCGCTCATATGCGTTGCAGTTCGCGCAGAACGAGCTGGTGTCCAAATGCCACGACCTGCAGACCTCGGACGTCGCGGACGCCGAGGAACAGCGCGAGTTGGAGTCGCGCGCAGCCGGCTTGAAGGCGGCCAACACCTGGCACGCCAGCCGGGCAATTCAGGAGGCCCGCGAGGCATGCGGCGGCGCGGGCTACATGGCGGAGAACCGGCTGATCGCGCTGCGGGGCGACACCGACGTGTTCACCACCTTCGAGGGTGACAACCACGTGCTGACCCAGCTGGTGGCCAAGGAGTTGCTGACCGCCTACGCCGACGACGTCAAAGGCATGAGCCCGGTCGAATGGGTGCGCTTCGCCGCCAACGCTGTCGGTAGCCGAGTGATGAAACGCACTGCCGCCGAGACGATTATGCAGACGATCGTTGATGCACGGCAGGACAATGAAGAAGAGGGCAGCCTGTTCAATCGTGGCACCCAGGTCACCATGTTCGAGGAACGCGAGGAGTATCTGATCTCCTCGGTCGCGCGACGGCTGCAAGGCAAATCAAAAGAAATGTCGGCGTTCGACGCATTCAATGCCGTACAGGACCACGTGTTGCACGCGGCGACCGCGCACATCGACCGAATAGTGCTGGAAGCCTTCGTCGCCGGGATCGACGCGTGCGAAAACGAGCAGGCCCGCGAACTGCTAGGGATTGTCTGCGACCTGTATGCGCTATCGGTGATCGAAGATGACAAGGCCTGGTTCGTCGAGCACCGGTACCTGTCCACCGAGCGTGCCAAAGCGGTGACGCGGGGTATCAACGACAGGTGCCGCGCGCTGCGCCCGCACGCGCGGACGCTGGTCGACGGGTTCGGCATCCCCGAGCCGCTGCGTTATGCCGAGATGTTGCACCCCGAGAACCTATCCGACTGAGCGCTACTGGTTTGGGATCTTGCCCAGGGCGTGCAGCTTGCTGTCCGATCCGATCTGGTACTTCACCGTGCCGCGACCGGTGGGACAGCACGGCTCGTCGCTGCCGAGCTGCCATTGGTACTGCACCGTGACGGTGTCATCGGCGGGCGCCAACACGGTGATGTATGGCTTCGGGTTCGGGGTGGGCGTGCCCAGCGGCGCGTTGTGGTCGAAGAACAGGAGTTGCTGGGGGGTGGACTCGCTGGCGATCGTCGGGATGATCTGCACCCAGTACAAGCGGCATTTCTTGGCATGTCCGCGGGCGATTTCGACCCAAAACGAACCGGGAACCGCGATCGGAACCGCGGCGATGGCCTGTCGCACGGTGGCTGCGGTCGGCCCGTCGGAGTCCTTGCAATTCTCGGACGATGTCGCTGTCGGCGTCGAGGGCGTGGAGCCACAGCCTTGCGAGGCCGACAGGACCAGCAGAACCAACGGGATTGCGATCAGCCGACAACGCACGCAGCGAGCGTAGCGAAAGCGCGGCGTGGCCTATGAGGCCAGGTTGGCGCTGTCCCAGGCGCCATAGCCGCCTAGTAGGTCCGACACGTTGGAAAAGCCCGAGGCTCGAAGCACGCTGGCGGCCACCATGGACCGGGTTCCGCTTGCGCAGTAGACGACCACAGGAGCTGCCCGATCGAGTTTCGAGAGCGAATCCGTGAGTGCCGGCAGCGGGATTTCCCGGGCACCGGGGATCGCGCCTTCTTTTACTTCTGCCGGCCCGCGCACATCCACGATTTGCAGGCGGGGTTCCACATCGCGCAACCCGGCGAGCTGGTGGACGCTCATTCGCGAAGCGGCCTCGACGAGATCCTGCCGTCCCGTGACAACCTCCGCGAGGTCGCGTAGCTGACCGACGACGCGGTCAAATCCCACCCGGGACAAGCGAATCTTGGATCCACGCGCTTGCACAGGATCCCCGACCAGCACGATGTCGCAGTCCGGCGACAACACGCTGCCGGCCCACTCGGCGAAGCGTCCATTCAGGCTCACGTTGACTGCGCCGCGGAAATGGCCGGAGGCATAGTCACCCGGATCACGGGTGTCCAAGAGGATGGCCCCTTCCCCGGACCGTTTGAGTACGTGGTCAACATCCAGCAAGGGCGGGGAAGCCTCCGCGTCGAGCAGCGAGTGCGCCTCGGCATTGCGGGTCGAGGCGAACTCGAAGTAGGGCGGGTACACCGACTGCCCCTCGATCACCGCAGCGACGAACTGTTCCACGTTGGGCTTTTGCAGCGCGTAGTTGGTCTCGCGCTGTTCGCCGATGGTTGAACTGGTTTCACTTGACATCAGCTTGCCACACGACGATCCCGCGCCATGGGCTGGGAAAACCCGAGTGGCGTCGGGCAACGCCAGAAGTTTGTCGTGTAACGACCGGTAGAGCAAGTGAGCCAGCTCGTCCGACGAGATGCCGGAGGATGCGCAAAGATCTGGGCGCCCCACGTCACCAACGAACAGCGTGTCACCGGTGAGGACGCCGTAGGGCACTTCGTCGTCGGGATGCTCGTAGACCACAATGCAAATCGACTCAGGCGTGTGACCCGGCGTCGACAGAATCTCGAATGTTACCTCCCCCAAGGAGATTCGCTGCCCATCGCCGAGTGGCTCGATCGGAAACTGGACATCTGCCTTTTCGCCGAAAGAGATCGCCGCCCCAGTGGCCTCGGCCAATTCCAAGTGACCGCTCAGGAAGTCGGCGTGGATGTGCGTCTCGATGACGCGCTCGATCCGGAGCCCGTGTTCTACCGCTTCGTCAAGATAGATGTCGATGTCTCGGCGCGGGTCGACTACGACCGCGCGGCCGGAGGTCTCGTCGCCTATCAGATAGGAAGCCTGCGACAAGCAGCTCAAATAGTGCTGCGTGAAGATCATTTGGTATTCCTCCTACCAGTTCCCGATCACATTCAGCGAGTGGGCGCGACCGGCTGCCCGTAAACGGCGACGACGACGGTGCGGTCCAGGCTGTTGTCCGACCACACCCCTATCGCGGTATTGGCACAGTCGCGGATGATCGCCATATCGTCGGGGTTGTAGTACCACTGGTTGACCAGTTCCAGGCTGCTGATGGCGATTGCCGGGTTGATTGCCACGGTCTCGGTCGCTTTGCCGCGGAAGCCGGCGGCGTTGGCGCGGTCCTGCGGCGTCGATCCGTCGGACCCGTTGTCGTCGTTGATGTTTCGGTTTGCCAGCATGTCTTCCGCATGCCATTCGGCGGCCAGCGTCAGCGCGTTGTTCCTGATCACGTCGTTGGTGCAGCCCGCCTGGTGCTGGAGGGTGTAGACGGCGGAGACGACAGCGCTGTTGAGCCGCTTATTGTCCGCAGCTGCGGTGGGGGACGCCAAAGCCGCTGTACCCGAGAGCAGTACGACGGCGGGCAGCACGCGGGCACCACAACGTATCCAGATCAACATGTCGTCCTCAGATCAGACCGGGTCGAAGTGCGAGACCAGCCATCGGCCGTTCACTTTGTCCAGCGTGACCTTGATGACGGGCTGGGTATCCGTTGGCGCGCCCTGACCCATGGTCACGGTCTGGTTGGCGAACAATAGGACCACCGCATTCCTAGGAGTCGCCGAAACCGACGCTGCCGCACTTACTTTGACAACTGTCGAGATCTGCTTTTCCTTCGCTCCCGGAATGACTACCCGACGGATCAAGTCGGTGTAGGCGTCCTTGAAATCGCCGGTCAGCCGATCGCGCGCCGCGTTGAGATCTTTGTCTGCCGACTCCGCCTTGTAGGACAACAAGGCGACCGCGTCTTCGCTGGCCACCCGCACCGATTCGGTGCGGGCCAGCGCAAAGCCATCGGTCGACCCGTCTGTCCACAGCAGGTAACCCGCCGCCACGGCGAGGAGCAACGCAAGACCGGGAAACACTCCATAAGCGACGACCCGCGACCATCTGTGTGGGGGTTTTTCCCGCTTGGTCATGGCGGAATCCTCCGCGTCATCGTCGACGGTCTCGTCGTCACCGGTGACGGTTGCCTCGGTGTCCTCCTTGAGGGTCGTCATGGCACGAACACCACGTTGGACACCTTGGCATCATTGCCGACCACCTGAACGCCGATCCGCATGCGCCATTCCCGCGGCGCCTCCTCGCCCCCGGCGGTCCGCGATTTCACCGCGACTGCCACCAGTACCTGGGCCGAGTCACCCTGCTGGGATTCCAACCCGGCTTCGCTAACCGTGCCTTCCGATTTCGACTGCGCCGACTTGACGACCTCGATGAACGGCTGCGCCCGCTTCTCGAATTCGTCGCGGAACGCTCCGGTGGCTGAATCGATGATCCGGTGCACGTCGGTCTCGACCTCTGTGTAGTTGATCGTCGTCAGGTTCACCGCGCCCTGCCGGGCCGTTTGAACGAACAGGGCCCGCCGGGCCTGCGCCTCGTGCCTCTCGTAGGCCCGGTAGCCGAGCCAGCCAGCCAGCCCGGCCAGCGTCGCCACCACAACAGCCCCGGCCGCCAACGCTCTTCCGACGCGCGAAAGCCGCGGCCGGCCGGCCCAGCGCCGCCGGTTCTTGGATGTGGTTTCGTCACCGTCGGTCTCGACCGCGTCGGTCTCGGCCCCGCCCGTGTCGTCGACGCCGGCGTCAGCGACGTCGGCCAGCTGCTCTTCGACATCTGGGGTTTCAGGCTCGTCGGCCATGCTGCTCCTCGTTAATTATCGGTTCGGCTCATGCCTACGGTGTCGGGACAAGAAGTGATTGCCAGTTTTTGGCACGCGGGTGCGCCAAGTCGGACTCGGTGTAGCGGTGTCCGTCAGGCCCGATGTAGTCACCGGTGGCTGGGTCATAGGTCGTAACCGCAAGCGGCGCCGGCGCCGGCGCGGTGCCCCGTGGCGGTGGCAGTCGCGGATCCAGTCCCGGCGGGTACTGCGGTACGCCCTGACCGGAGGTGGTGGCGTTCGGGTCGCCCTTCCAGTTGTAGCCTTCGTTGAGCGGCACGTACTCCTCGTCGCTTTCGCACATCTCGACTGTGGGGGCACGCTTCCAGGGCTTGGTCTCGCACGGAATGTTGCGTGCCCCGCGGACATTGAACTCCGAATCCTGCGGAACCCGGCAGTAGAGGTCGGCCGCCGGCCGGTCCGGCGCGTCCACGCTGGCCGGTGAGCGACGCTGCGTGGGCGGCAGGAAACCGGTCGCGCATGGCGGTGGCAAGTTTATGTTGAGGTTGAAGTCCAGATAGAAGCCCTTGTATTCCTGTTTGGTGTTCAAGTTCGGTACGAGGGCCCCCGCCATCACCGCGATGCCCTGCGGAAGCAGCACCAGCAATTGCTCGATATCGTGGCGGTAGACGACGGCAATGTCACCAAGGCTCACGAGGTTGGCGAACAGCACCGGCAGCGCCGGCGCCACCCGATCAAACAGCGCGCGACCTTCTTCCACATCGGAACTGCCCTGCGTCAGCAGATCCCGCAGCGCCGCGTCCTGCGCCTTGAACTGCGCCGTGATGGCCGCGGTTCGATTGGCCCAACTGGCAATCGCATCCGATGTCTGGATCTGGGAGTTAAGCACCGCCGGCGACTGGTCGATCAGGGCCGCAAGCGGGTCGACGGTCCGGCCACCCGCAATGGCCAGTGCCGTTGACCCGTCGACGATCCGCGACAACTCGGGTCCGAGGCCACCGACCGCCCGGTTGGTTTCGTCGATCACCGTATGCAAGTTGTCACGCGGAATCGCCTGCAGCGCGCGATTGGTCAGGTCGAGCAGGTGTCCGATGTCGACGGGCACATCGACGTGGCCGGCGGGAATGATGTCGCCGGCGCGCAGCGGCCGGGAATGTTCTCCGTCCTTCCCAGCCTGCGGGGTTAGTTCGATGTACTGCTCGCCGATCGCCGAGCGGCTGTGCACCGACGCCTGGACATCGGAGGGCACCTTGACCCCGGATCTCAGGGCAAGCACCGCACGCACCCCGGCGGCGGTGACATCGACCGACTTGACCTGACCGACATCGGTGCCGCGATAGGTGACGACCGAGGTCTTGTACAACCCGCCCGATTCGGGCAGGTCGACCGTGACGTTGTACTCCCCGATCCCGAACAGTGTCTCGGGCAGCCTCATGTAGTTGAACGCCATTGCGCCACAGGAAAGTATCGTCACCAGCGTCAAGGCCGTCAACTGGATCCACGTCCGGCGATTGAGGCGCAGCATTTAGTACCCCCCGTTGTGGTACGGGAAAGTCAGCGGGTTGCCCGCCGTGGCCGGGCTCGGCTGCATGCCGATTGTGCGTCCCCATAGCAGTTCGAGCTGAGTGAGATTGCCTTCCCAGCGAGAACCGGTGAAGATCCCGGTGTCTATGCGGCTCAACGTCAAATCGACGATCATCGTGAGGTTGGCGTAGTCGCCACGGAACCAATTGGTCACGGTGGATGTCGGCCAGGGATAGGTCGCCAACCCATCCAGGCCTTTGGTCAGGGCTGGGCCGGCGTCAGCGAGGGACCGCAGCACGGGAGCGATGTTGCGCAGGTTGTTCACCAGCGATTCTTTGCTCTGGTGGACGGTATCGGCGGCGATCGCGCTGAACTTACCGAGCTGATCAATCGCATCGGCGATCTTGGTACGCTCCTGAGCCAGTACCGCCAGCGCTTTGGGCACCGTCGTCAATGCCTTGTCGACGACGGGATCTTTGGCGGCGACCTGTCCTGCCAGCGAGTTGAGATTCTCGGCGGCAGCAATGATGTCGTCGGTCTGGGCGTTCGTGCCGCGGACAAACTGGTCCAGCTGGTCCAGCAGACTGCGCATGTCGTTTTCGCGGCCGGCGAACGCTTTGGCGATCGCCTGATTGATTTCCTGCAACTGCCCGATTCCGCCGCCGTTCAACAGGATCGACACCGAGGCCAGCGTTTGCTCGGTGGTCGGATACATGCTCGCGTGCGACAACGGGATGACCGACCCGTTTTTGAGTTCGCCGACCGGCGGCTCATCCTTGGACGGTGCGAGTTCGATGTGCATCGAGCCCAGCAGGCTGGTCTGCCCGAGCTTGGCGGTCGAATTGGCCGGCAGCCGAACATCACCGTTGATGCGCATGGTGACCAGCGCATGCCAGTCTTGGATCTCGATCTTGGTGACGTTGCCGATGTTGACGTCGTCAACTCGAACACGGGTGTTTTCCTGAATGGTCACGACATCGGGCATTTGCGCCTGAATCGTGTAAGCGCCCGGCCCCCCGCCGGCGGTACCGGGCAGGGTGAACGTATTCAGGCCGTGCCATCCACACGCCGGAAGCACGGCAAGGCACGCGACGCTGAATGCCGCAGCTATCGCGCGTCTCACGATGAGCCCGCTGGCAGCATCAGATTCTGCAGTACCTGGGTCGAGTCGATCGTGCCCGGCGGGGGCGGCGGTGGTTGGTCAACGGGCCCCGGCGGTGCGGCACCGGGCGGTGGGGTCCCGTCCGGTGGTGGCGCGTTCGGTGGGGTCCCGTCCGGTGGTGGCACGGTGTCAGGCGGGGGCGTGTAGCCAGGTCGAAGCCTGTCCTCGCTGTAGGTGATCTCGTTGGGCCGGGCCTGAGTCCCGACGAACGGGTTGATCCCTGCCGGTATGTAGTTGTAGATACGGTTTTTGATGATCGGATTGACGTATTGCAGGCACAGCTTGGAAACTCGATCGAGGCGCGCCCGGGAGGCCGCCTCGATCGAGCTGCAGATGAACTGCGGGATGTCGGCGAAGTTGTTCAATGCGATGATGCCGCTCATCGCGCTCTGGGCCGGTTGGTAGATGTTCAGGAAGTTCTGGAACACCGTCGGGGTGGTATGCAATATCTGTTTGATATCACCACGGCTGTCGTTGAGCGCGGTCGTGATTGAACTCAGCCGGTCGAAGGTAACGCCCATTGCTTCCCGGTTATCCGCGAGGAAGTCACGCAAATCTATTAGCGCCCCATCCAGGCCTTTGACTGCATTGCCGACTTCGTTGGGGCTGTTGGACAGCACCGTTGTCACGCCCGCCAGGTTCTGGTTGAACGCGGCCAGCAGATCGCTGCTGGAGTACAACGCCGACACCAGCAACTGCAGATTGCGCACCGTGCTGAAGATGTCGTCGGCGTGATCACCCAGTGCTGAAATTGCTTTGGACAGCTTCATCACGGTGTCTCGAGCGGTGTCGCCCTGGCCGCGCAGGTTGTCCGCGGCCGAGTTGACGAATTCGCCGAGCGTATTCACGCCGCCCGGGGCTGTCGGCTGCAATGCGTCGGTCAGCTTTTCCAGCTGCTTGCGGAAGTCATCCCATTCAACGGGCACCGCGGTGCGGTTCAGCGGGATCGATTCGCCGGGGCTCAATTTGGGCCCGCCGGAGTACACCGGGACGAGTTGGATTGCCCGAGAAGTCACCAACGACGGTGACAGGATCGCAGCGCGAGCATCGGCCGGGACCGGATACTGCTTGTCGACGGAGAATGTCACCTTGGAGCTGGTTGGCTGCGGCTCGATCTTGTCCACCACGCCGACGGCGACGCCGAGGATTCTGATCTCGTCGCCTACGAACAGGCCGTTGGATTCGGCGAAATACGCTGAGTAGGTATCTCTTTCGACTTCGTGCCACAACTTCGTCCCGACGAGGAAGGAAGCGGCGGTGAGCGTCAGCGCCAGAGTTATGGCGGTGACTCTTCGAAGGGTGCGCCGACTTATGTTCCCGATATTCACGGTCCCCCCGTCGTAAGCGGCGGGGGCGCGGGCACGGTCCGTATCGGTGGCGTCGAGGGCGGCGGTGACGGCGGCTGGGACCATAGCGGGACGGGCGCGTTCTCCGGCGGGACGGGTGGAGACCCGGTTGGTGGGTCCACCGCCTCCGAAGGCGACTTTTGGTTGGGATCCAAAAACCGGTCATACATATCGGCGTCGAGAACCGGACCACCGATCTGGCCTGGAATCAGGTTCGCAACGTAAGCCTTGAAAAACGGCCCGGATCCCAAAACTTCGCCGAACGACATCGCATACCGTTTGAATTTGGGCAGGGTTTTCTGAATATCTTCCTTACGGTTGTCGAGGATCTCGAGCACCCCGTTGAGCTTGTCGAGGGCCGGTTTGAGTTGAGTTCGGTTGTCGTCGACCAACCCCGAGATCTGGTGCGAAACCGCAGAGAGGTTGTTCATCAGGGCGTCGAGTGAATCTCGTTCGTCCAGCAGCGCTGCGAGCAGGACGTTGGAATCTGATATCAGGGTGGCGATCTGTTGGCTGCGCCGGCCCAGCACTCCCGAGACCTTGTTGGCATTCGCCAGCAGGCTGCGCAGCTGCGCGTCGCGATAGTTGAGGGTGTCCGAGAACCGGGCCACTCCCTCCAGCGCAGGCCTGAGCTGCGGAGGTGTTTCCTTGAAGGTCTTGGCCAATGTCGTTAGCGCCGAGGACAGTTGGGCGGTATCCAGACCGCTGATCGTGGTCGTCAGGTCGCCCAACGCGTCGGGAAGGTCATACGGCGAGGTGGTACGTTCCAGCGGAATGACGCCCGTCAGCTTCCCTTCGCCACGCGAAGTCAGCTCGAGCATCTTGCTACCCAGAATTGTCTCTGTCTTGATCGCCGCTTCTGTGCGATCGCCCAGCTCGATGTTGTCGCGGACGGTGAAGTCCACCCGGACCTTGGTGCCCTCCAGGCGGATGCCTGAGACCCTGCCGACTCCCATGCCGGAAACCCGAACCGTACTACCGGTTTTGATGCCACCGGCTTCAGCGAAGTAGGCCGAATAGTCGTTGGTGTTCTTAACGAATGGCAGCTTGTCGTACTGGAAGGCGGCGATGGTCACGCAGGTCGCGATCGCGGTGCCCATGACTCCTAACATGACGGGGCTCCGCTGGCTGGGCCGTTTGATCTTCGGTAGCTTTAGTTTCACTTCGGGGTGCACCGCCCGCTCGGCTGGCCCAATAGCTTGACGTAGATCGGGTTTCCCCCTTTGCCGTTGAGCTTGAGCAGCACTTCGCAAAAGTAGAAACCGAAGTAGTCGCCAGTCAGGCCCTGCCTGGACAGCACTTGATAGACGTCGGGGAGGCTCTTGAGCAGTCCGTCGACATAGTCGCGGTCGGACAGCACTTGGCCAGACATGCGGTCGGTCTCGCGTACCACGTCCTTGATCGGCTGGCGTGCCTGGACGAGCAGGTCGGCGATCGACCCGGCGGCTGCGTTGACGTAGGCCAGCCCGGTGGAAATGTCGGTCTTACGCTGCGCCAAGCCGTCCATGAGCTGAGATAGCTTGTCCAAGCCGTCAGAGAACTCATGGTCGCGCGTGGCAAAGGTGTGCAGCACGGTGTTCAAGTTGGCGATCAACTCGCCGATCAGCTCGCCGCGCCCGGCCAGGGTCGAGGTGAGCATCGAGGTCTGCGCCAGCACCGAGGCCAGGGTGCCGCCCTGCCCTTGGAAAATTCGCAGCAACTCACCGGACAGGGCGTTGACCTGATCGGGATCCAACGCGCGGAACAACGGGCGGAAGCCCCCGATCAGCGCATCGATGTCCAGCGCGGGCGACGTTCGTACCAGCGGAATCGTCGCGCCCGGCGGCAGCCGGCGTGGGGACCCGGGTCCCTCTTCGAGCGCGAGATAGCGGTCACCGATCAAGTTTTCGTAGCGCACGACAGCTTTGGTGCCCTCGCTGAGCCGCACCCCCTTGTCGACTGCGAAGTCGATGCTCACCGTGCCGTCGCGATGCAGCGTGAGGTCGCCGACCTTGCCGACCTCCACCCCGGCGATGCGGACGAAGTTGCCGGACTTTAGGCCGGATACGTTGGAGAACACCGCGTGATAGCCGGTGCGGTCCTCGAAGCGCAATTGCCCGAACACCGCGATCAGCGCGAACGTGAATACCAGGCAGACCGCCGTGAACAGCGCGACCCGGGCGATCACTCCAGAAAGCTTCCGTCTCATGGTGGTGGCGGCACCCCCCCGCGCCAGTTGTAGCGCGGCGGTTCCGGAGGGTTCTTGGTGGTCGGGAAGTAGTTGGCCCACCATGGATTGCCGACCCACGGACTGGTGCGGATCTCGTCCGGCTCGGTGCCCCAGCCGGTGTCGGTGACCAGCGAGCGCACCGGGAAGTTCGCACTGGGGTCGGGCAGCGAACCACAGCTGGGTTTGCCCCCTGGACCGCCCGAGGCATTAACCTTCGGAAGGTGTTTCGGGTATCGGTACGGGTCATCCCCGAAAAGCAGGGCGGCGTCCATGATGAACGAGTAGCCGTTGCCTCCGAGCATGTCCCGGCCGCCGTGGTCGACGTACCATTGCGCGCCCTGGAACAGGCAAGTGTAGGTCGGCGAGTACTTGTTCAGCAGAGCCGTGGTCGGGTCGAGCAGGTTCATGGACCCCACGATGTTCGACTCGTTGGTGCCGATGACGTTGATGCCGGTCTGGCTGAAGCCCACCGCCGACAGCAGTAGCGAGTCGAGCGACCGCTGACTTTCGGTGAGCGTGGTGCTGCTGGTCGTGGCCGAGTCAAGGATCGACAGAATATCTTGCGCCGCATCGGAATAGATGGCCGTGGTTTTGCCGAACAACCGCCAGTCTTTGCCAATCGTTTCCATCCGGGGGTTGACG
The DNA here is from genome assembly GCA_963715905.1 of uncultured Actinomycetota bacterium. Classification (GTDB taxonomy): domain Bacteria; phylum Actinomycetota; class Actinomycetes; order Mycobacteriales; family Mycobacteriaceae; genus Mycobacterium. The sequence goes on along the minus strand of CAVQSX010000042.1, from coordinate 531,910 downwards.
GTCAGCAGCACGTTGTTCGCATCGGTGATCGCCTGTCCGAGCCCATCACCCTTACCGCGCAATGACTGCGCGAAGGCCGACAAGATCGCGTTCAGCTTCGCCGGGTCAAGGGCCTGGACCACCGACTGCAGGTTCTCGAAGACCGTGTTGACTTCGACAGTGACGTTGCGGGAGTGCAGCACCGCGCCGGGCTTGAGCCCTGCCGGGCTGGGGTGATTAGGCACGATCAGGTCGACGTATTTGGATCCGAACGCCGTGGTCGATTTGATCTCTGCTTCGAGGTTGCTCGGCAGGTATTTGAATGGGCCTGGGTCCATCTTCAATTGCAGCTGGGCCGCTTTCACATCGGTGCCGATCGACGCGACCTGGCCGACCTGCACACCCCGCAATTTCACTTTGGCGCCGGGTTCCATTACCAGTCCCGCCCGGTCCGACACCAGCGTGAGCGGGATGAACGTCTGGAATTTGCCGGAGAACGCCCCCGCGGTCAGCGCGATCAGACCCCCGATCACGATGAACAATGTCGGCGCCCACCAAATCGGGTCGATCTTGCTGGTGCGGTCCCTATTTCGCCTGCCGGGTCCGCTGCTGCTGTGGTTGCTCATACGGTTATCCCGACAGGTTGAAGTTGCCGGACTGCCCGTAGACCGACAGCGAAATCATCAGGCACACAAACGCCGTGACGATCATCGATGACCGCACCGAACGGCCGACCGCCTCCCCCACACCGGCGGGACCACCTGTCGCGGTGAAACCGTAGTAGGTGTGCACAACCATTACACCCGTCGCCATGCTCACCGCCGCCAGGAACGACCAAAGCAAGTCGGTTGGACGCAGGAACGTGGAGAAATAGTGCTCGTAGACCCCACGGGACTGACCGTAAACGTAAATCGTGAGGAACTTAGCCGCGATGAACGACATCAGCACGGCGACGGCGTAGAGCGGGATGACGACCAGCACGCCGGCGATAATCCGCGTCGATGCCAGATAGGTGATCGAGCGGATCCCCATCACTTCAAGTGCGTCGATCTCCTCGTTGATGCGCATCGCGCCCAACTGGGCGGTCGCACCGGCACCGATCGTGGCCGCCAATGCCAAGCCCGCCGTGCAGGGCGCGATCATGCGGACGTTCAAGAACGCCGACAGAAAGCCGGTCAGCGCCTCGACACCGATGTTCGACAAGGTGTCATAGCCCTGTACTGCGACCAGGGCACCGGTGGTCAGAGTGAGGAAGCCGATGATGCCCACAGTGCCCCCGATCACCGCCAGCGCACCCGTGCCCATGCCCATATCCGCGATCAGCCGCAGTAGTTCGCCGGGGTAGCGGCGAACCGCATCACCGGTGGAGGCCAAAGACTTCCCATAGAAGGCGGTCTGTTCGCCCAGCTTGCGGGTGGAAGCCACCAGCCTGGGGCCAAGAATGACGAACCACGACGGCTCGCTGGCTGCATCGCTCATTTGGCAGTCACCTTCACTCCGAGCGCGGTAGTCAAGATGTTGATGAAGAACAAGGCCATGAACGAGAAGACCACGGTCTCGTTCACCGCACTGCCGACGCCGGTGGGTCCACCGCCCACCGATAGGCCCTTGTAGCAGGCGATCAGGCCGGCGGACAACCCGAACAGAGTTGCCTTGATGAGCGAGATCACAACCTGCGGCAGCCCGGTGACCAGGGTCATCCCCGCAATGAAAGCACCGGGTGTGACGTGCTGAACGAAGACCACGAAGATGTAGCTGCCGGTCAATCCGGTGACAGCGACCACCGAGTACAGCAGGACCGCGACGAACGTGGCGGCGATGATGCGGGGCACGACGAGGGCCTGAATCGGATTGACGCCGATCACCTTCATCGCGTCGATTTCCTCGCGGATGGTGCGCGCACCCAGATCGGCGCACATCGCGGTCGACCCGGCGCCCGAGACAACCATCGCCGTGACGACCGGCCCAACTTGGGTCACCGAGGCCAGCCCCGCGCCGGCACCCGAGAGATCGCCCGCGCCGATCTCGACGAGCAGGATGTTGAGGACGAACACGATGAGCACCGTGTACGGAATCGACAACATGATGGTCGGGAAGATCGACACCCGAGCGACGAACCAAATCTGCTCGAGAATCTCGCGCCCAGCCCAAGGTCGTCGCACCAGCGTCACTAATGATTCGGCACTGAACATGAAAAACTCACCCAGCGCGTTCATGGGCTTTGCGATGGTCATGGAGCTCATCGGGCCCGCATATCCCCCCGCGTTATCCACGTTTCCATACGGCTCATAACGGCCCCCGTTTACACGTAAAGGAAGAAAAATTAATTGCAATTGCTCGTAATTCTTTATCCTGCAGAGGATTAACGGCATCCAAAGGGCACAGTTGGGCCACGCCGCCTGATTGAAGATAGAAGCACGACACGAGCTTACGAGCAACCCGAAACGTTTCGGAGGGTTGCAATCAGCCAGAAAATAACTTAACTAACGTCAACCGGCGTTTGTGCCGCCCTCGGCGATTCGGCGTACCGCGTTGATGAAGACATCGATTTCCTCAAACGTGTTGTAAAAGGCGAACGAGGGACGAACGGTGGCCTCCAGGCCCATGCGACGCAGAATCGGCTGCGCGCAGTGGTGGCCCGCACGCACCGCGATGCCTTCGGAGTTGAGCGCCTTGCCCACCTCGAGCGGCTCGTGTCCGGCCAGCACGAACGACAGCACGCTGGCCTTTTCGGTCGCGGTGCCCACCAACCGGACACCGGGGATGTCGGCCAGGCGTGGGGTCGCGTAATCCAGCAAGGCATGCTCGCGGGCCGCGATGCGGTCGACACCCAGTCGCTCCACGTAACGCAGCGCCTCGCCGAGACCGACGGCGTCGGCGATGTTGCCGGTGCCGGCCTCGAACTTGTTCGGCAACCCCTGATACAGCGACCGCTCCAGGGTGACATCGGCGATCATGTTGCCGCCGCCCTGCCACGGCGGCGTCTCGGTGAGTGCCTCCTCGGTCCCGTACAACACGCCGATCCCAGTTGGGCCGTAGATCTTGTGGCCAGAGAACACAAAGAAGTCGGCACCGAGCTCGGACACGTCGATCGGCATATGCGGAATCGACTGCGCGCCGTCGATCAGCACCCGCGCTCCGTAACGATGGCCCAGCTCGACGATCTTCTCGACGGGCGTCACCGTGCCCAGCGCGTTCGAAACCTGAGTCGCCGCTACCAGCTTCGTCTTCGGCCCGAGCAGATTCTCGAATTCGGACATCAGCAAATTGCCCGCGTCGTCGACCGGGGCGACTTTCAGGATCGCACCCGTCCGCTGGGAAATCAGTTGCCAGGGAACGATGTTGGCGTGGTGCTCCAAATGGGTGATGACAATCTCGTCACCGGGCAGCAGATGCTTGCCGCCCCATGCGTAGGCCACTAGGTTGATGGCCTCGGTCGTGCCCCGCAGGAAGATGATCTCTTCGTCTTTGGCCGCGCCGATAAATCGCCGAACGGTGCCGCGCGCCTCTTCGTAGGCATCGGTCGCCCGGGCCGCCAACTCGTGCGCCGCGCGGTGGATGTTGGAATTCTCGTGTGCGTAGAAGTACGCCAGCCGGTCGATCACCACCTGCGGCTTCTGGGTAGTCGCGGCGTTGTCGAACCAGATCAGCGGCTTTCCGTTGACGGTTTCCCTAAGGATCGGGAAGTCCGCGCGCACCGCGTCGACGTCGAAGACCTCGTGCTCATCCGGCAATTGGGGCACCGGATCCGAGAGAAAGTAGTAGCTGCCTTCGTCCCCGTCCGGGGCCACCGCGGGTGCGGCAGACCAACCCAGGTCAGGCACCGACGGAGCCTGTTGCGGCCAGCCCGGCACGGAGCCGCGCGGAGCCGCCGGAACAGTCGGCGCGCTCCCTGCCAAAACACCCGGCAACGTCGGCACGATGCCCTGGCTGGGTACCGCGAAGGCGCTCAGGTCGCCGATCCCGGGCAACAGATAAGGGTCACCGACGGACCCTGTCGTCGCGGCGGCAGACGGCACCGCCGTCGTATCGGGCACGCTGCCTCGGGGTGCGACCGGCACGGCCTGTGGTAGGCCTTCGGGTTCGGCAGAGGTCGGAGCCGGTAAATAAATGTCACCCAGGCCGACCAACGGGACCGGCGCCGGATACACATCGGCCGACCCCGCCGCGGACCGCCCGGCCGATGTGACGGCCGTGGCGTCCGGCGCGCTGCCCCGCGGGGCGACCGGCGTGGTCTGGGGCGGACTGTCCGGCCCGGGTCGGATGCTGGCCGCGTATAGCTGGGTAGCCAGCGCCGCGAGTTCGGCGGCGCTGATGGGCAGCTCGCTTTCGGCGTCTACCGCTCGGTACTCACTTGTACTCATGGAACTTGTCCACCGCGACCTCGTCGAGTACGGCGAGCGCGTCGTCGGTGAGGACCGCCAAGGACGTGTAGAGGGTGACCAGGTATGTCGCTACCGCCGACTGGTTGATGCCGGTGAATCGCACCGACAGCCCGGGTGCCTGCTCGCCGACCAGGCCCGGCGGGAACAAGCCCACCACGCCCTGGCGTTCCTCGCCGGTGCGCACCAGGATGAACTTCGTCCTGCCGCCCTCGACCGGGACCTTGTCAGACGGAATCAGCGGGATCCCGCGCCAGGTGATGAACTGCGCCCCGAACAGGCTCACCACTGGGGGCGGCACGCCGCGGCGGGTGGCCTCACGGCCGAAGGCGGCCACACCCAGCGGGTGCGTCAGGAAAAAGCTGGGCGTCTTCCACACGTTGGTGATCAGCGCGTCCAGGTCATCGGGAGTGGGAGCGCCGCCGAGGGTTTGAATCGTCTGCTCCGGAGTCGCCTGGGCCAGCAATCCGTACTCCGGGTTGTTGACCAGTTCGAATTCCTGACGCTCCTTGATGGTCTCGATGGTCAGCCGAAGCTGTTGAGTGATCTGGTCGTGCGGGCTGGAGTAAAGGTCGGAGACTCGAGTGCTGATATCGAGCAGGGTTGAAATCGAGCGCAGCGTGTACTCGCGCGGGCTCGTTTCGTAGTCGACGTAGGTTTCCGGCAACGGCTCCTCGGCGCCAGCACCCGCCTCGGCTTTGACGGCAACCTGCTCGGGGTTGACCACGCGGTTCACCCGATAGATACCCGCTTCCACCGGAACCCAGCTGAGAAGATGCAGCAGCCACCGCGGCGTGATGGTGGAGAGTTGCGGGACGGTCTTCGTCGCGTTCGCAAGCTGCCTGGCAGCAAGATCGCCGAGTCCCTGAGACTCATTTTGAGCCGACGTCATCGTGGTCCTTCCGTGCTTTGTTGAATATTGCGACGGGTATCGGGCGTGGTCGCCCACCATGAGCGCGTCCGCGCGCTGAGCCTAGGCAAGTGTAAGTCCTGGTTCATAGGTTTACAGCGGGGCTGAGTCAAAGTCGCCAAATTCGCAGATGCCCTATAGTGGTGCCATGCAACAGGCCACCCAGCCGCGCCTCGTTCCTTCGCGCTGCCTTGTCGTGGACTGTTGTTGTTGCTGCTGTTGCTGTTGATTTCCTGACGCCTTCTGACGCTGTAGAAATCCACGCGCTCTCCCCCTAGCTGGAATTGAACCACCAATCCGCCTGGGCGGCTCGAAGACGCGTGTCAGTCAAAACTCCCAGGAAGATCCAGCAACGATGACCGTATTGTCCGTACGCAACCGCGCCTTGACCCAGGTGGCGACCCGCCGTCGCATCCTGGTGCAGCCAGTGAGCCAGCTCCCCCGGATGACCCGCTATCGGGGCGGCACCTACTCCCACACCGTCGACAAAATCGTCTTCGCCGACGGCAGTTCCGCGCGCACCGACCTGATCAGGCTCAATCCCAACTTGGACGCCTACTCGCTGGACTACACCGGTATCGCGCCACACCACCCGTCGCGCTATCGCGTGGACGGCTGGTCGGCACTACCCCACCTGAACGCCCGCGACTGCGAAGTCGAGGTCGACTGGATCTTGCGCAACTCTTTTCCGGTGCGCTCGATTGCCGACCTCAGCCGGCAGTTGCGCCAGGCCGGCTACCCGCTGGGAGCGGCCAATATCAGCGAGCACGAAGCGATCGCGGCGACGCAGGCAGCGATCTGGTATTTCACCAACGACATGGCCCTCGACACCCAGCCGCTGCACGTCCCGGTGGCGGCAAAACGGGGGCCCGGGGCGACGATCACCTTCGAATTCGACGGCGAACCACAGTTGGGCGGGTACTCGCTGTGGACGGCCTCCGATACCGCCGTCGGGCTGAAGCTACAAAAGTCCGCTGATGGCGTTGCTTGGCAAGACATTTCGGGCTCGCAACTGACCGCGGACGCAGGTGAGGGCCGTCGCTATCAACGCACACTCGGCGTCGGCAGCACACTCTCGGGCAGCAGCCACGGCGGCGGCGGACGGGGCTATCGCTACTACCGGTTGGTCACGACAAGCGACGCCACGCCCCCGAGAATCGACTATGTTCGCTTCTGGCTAACCGGTACCCGGCACTACCGCAATGCCGACCGCGTCGTGCATCTCTACAATTACCTACTTACAGGTGCACACAAGGCCCTGCGCGATACCTTAAGCAAGCCCGATTTAGCACATCTGGTCGATGCGCAGGCAATCGCCGAGCCCGAACTCGTAGGACCATTCCAAGTGCCAATCCCATTGACACTCAGCGTCACTGACGGAAACGCGCTCGTTGACGCGTTCGGCTCGGTTCTCACCGGTATTGTTCAACCGGGAACAGACTTCTACCTGCGTCCAGCACCGGGTGCATCGGCAATGACAATGACCGCGAAAACTCCACAGCAGCTCACCGGAAGGGTTCTGACCGGAGTGGCGTTGGAAGGAGCGACCGAACGATTCACGCCCATTGCCCTGACGGTGCCCACAGACGTAGCCATCGAATTCGACATCACCTGGCAGGCCGACGGGTTCTGTACCGAAGGTCTTTGACGAACAAATGAGGTTTGAGGAAGACAGATGAGGATCGCCGAGAACGTCACACAGCTGATCGGAAACACACCGTTAGTTCGGCTTAACCGGGTCACCCAAGGCGCCGCCGCCGACGTCGTCGCCAAGCTGGAATCCTTCAACCCCGCGGGCAGCGTGAAGGACCGTCTTGGGGTGGCGTTGATCGACGCGGCAGAGGAAGCGGGTCTGCTCAAGCCCGACACCATCATCCTGGAGCCGACGAGCGGAAACACCGGCATCGCGCTGGCCCAGATAGCCGCGGCGCGCGGCTACCGGATCATGCTGACAATGCCGGAGACGATGAGCGTCGAACGCCGCAAGCTGCTGCTCGCCTACGGTGCCGAACTCGTCCTGACGCCGGGCGCCGACGGCATGCCTGGCGCCATCGCCAAGGCCGAGGAACTCGCTAAAACCGACCAACGGTATTTCGTGCCCCAACAGTTCGAAAACCCCGCCAATCCGGCAATCCACCGCAAAACCACGGCCGAGGAGATTTGGCGCGACACCGACGGAAAGGTCGACATCTTCGTCGCCGGAGTCGGCACCGGCGGCACCATCACCGGTGTGGCCCAGGTCCTCAAGGAACGCAAACCCTCCGTCCAAATCGTGGCCGTGGAACCCGCCGCGTCGCCGGTGCTGTCCGGCGGCAAGAAGGGACCCCACCCGATCCAGGGCATTGGCGCCGGGTTCGTCCCGCCGGTCCTCGACCTTGATCTGGTCGATGAGATCATCGGCGTCGGCAACGAAGACGCGGTTACCTTGGCCCGGCGGCTGGCCCGGGAGGAGGGAGTGCTGGCAGGCATCTCTTCGGGTGCGGCCACCGCGGCCGCGCTGCAAGTGGCCCGGCGACCCGAGAACGCCGGCAAACTCGTCGTCGTCGTGCTACCCGATTTCGGCGAAAGGTATCTCAGCACACCGCTGTTCGCCGACGCGGCGGACTAGCCATGCTGTCGGCCATCCGACAAGACATCCGGGCCGTCAAGCAGCGGGATCCCGCCGCCCCCAGCACGCTGCAGGTCATCCTCGCCTACCCCGGCGTGCATGCGATCTGGGCCCACCGGATCAACCACTGGCTGTGGTTACGCGGCGCCAAGCTGGCCGCACGCGTGTTCGCCGAGTTCACCCGCGTCGCGACCGGGGTCGAGATCCATCCCGGCGCGATCCTTGGAAACGCTCTGTTCATCGACCACGCGACCGGCGTAGTGATCGGCGAAACCACCGAAGTGGGTGACGACGTCACCATTTTCCACGGCGTCACGCTCGGCGGTACCAGCTCAGAGCCCGGGAAGCGCCACCCCACCATCGGCGACCGCGTCGTCATCGGTGCCGGCGCCAAGATCCTCGGCCCAATCAAAATTGGCGACGACAGCCGGATCGGCGCCAATTCCGTTGTGGTCAAGGACGTCCCGTCGAGCGCCGTGGTCGTCGGGGTCCCCGGGCAGGTCGTCAGCCGCGATCGGACGGACAACGCCTACACCTACACCCAAGAGGACACGATGTTGCCCGATCTGGTGGGCGTCAGTTTGCAGGACCTGCTCACCAGGGTGGCCAGGCTGGAAGCCCTCGGCCCCACCACCCAGAACGGCCACCAAACCGGCCGGGTGATCCGGCCTCCCGACGCCGGCGTATGGCACGGCGAGGACTTCTCCATCTGAGCAAAGGAGCTCAACGCCGCAGGACGGCAAACATTTCAATCCGTCCGGGCCGGTGCAGCATTCGAACGGCCGAGTGCTCGCCGACAACGTCATCAATTACCGCCTGGACTTCCTGTCCAACGGTGACATGCCGCCCACTGGGCCGTCACCACACACCGACACACTCAAAGAATTTCCATATCTCGGCACACCGCACTAGGTGAGTTACTTGCTGTAAATCAACTGAGTTCGTCTACCCGCAGATCCTCAGAGTCCGGCCGCGTAGGTGACCCGAGCGAATCGACTAGCGGGATCGCAAGCATCGCGCACCGCGGCGACGTCATCGATGATGTCGAAGTCGGACAGACGCTCCACCGACGTCACGTCAAGACCGCTTTCGTGCAATGCCTTCAACGTTAGCTCCCCGGTGTCTGGCTGGGACATGGGGACGCTGCGCAGGCACTCGGCCACGGCCGACGTCTGCAGTCCGAGCAACCACCAACCGCCATCGAGTGCCAGCCCGAGCACGGCCTGCGACTGCAGCAGCCTGCGCGCGCAACCGGCCAGGAGCTCATCGGTCACCTGCGGGGTGTCCATCCCGATCTGCAACACGGGATGCCCCCCGAACCCCAGGCCGGCGTCAATATGCGCGTTGGCTAGTCGGTCGCCGAAATCGCTGCCGCGCTGCGGAATGACTCGAAATGACTCCAGTCGACCACGGATCTCAGCGCTGCCGGCGGCGGCGTCCAGGTCCCCGGTGAGCGCCACCACTCGCGCGGCCACCGGCGCAGCGGCCACCGCGTCCAGCGTGTCCAGCAACGCCGCGGCGGCGATTTCGGCCGCGACCCGGTCGCCCACCGTCGCGGCGAGCCGTGTCTTGGCCCGCCCGGGCTCGGGGGCCTTGGCGACGACCAGCAGGGTCACTGGCAACGCGATCATGAAATCACCTTCCAGAAATCCAGGATCGCGGTAATGCTGCCCCGAAGGGAACCGCTGACCTTGGATTTGCCGCCGGTGCGTGGGCCGTAACTGACGTCGAGTTCGACCACCCGCCAGCCAGCAGCTGCGGCACGAACCAGCAGTTCCAGAGGATAGCCCGACCGCCGATCGACGACACCGAGATTCAGCAGCGCCTCGCGCCGGGTTACCCGCATCGGCGCGATGTCATGCACCGGCAAGCCGTGGCGAGTGCGCAACCGCCAGCTCATCACCACGGTGCCCACTCGGGCGACCCACGGCCAGTGCAGCCCGGGCACCGGCCGACGCCGCCCGATCACCAAATCAGCACGCTCGTCGAGTGCGGCAACCAACCGCGGCAGGTCACCGGGGTCCATCGATCCGTCGGCGTCGATGACCGCGACAATCTGGGTTGTCGCGGCGACCAGACCGGCGTGCACCGCTGAGCCGTACCCGGGCCGCGGTTCGAAGACCACGGCCGCGCCGTGACGGCTGGCCACCCCGGCGGTGTCGTCGGTGCTGTTGTTGTCGACCACCAGCGCCTGATAGCCGGTGGGGATGGCCGCCAGCACCGCCGGCAACGACTCCTCCTCGTTGAGGCAGGGCAACACCACAGTGACGAGATCGTCGGGGTCGGGCATGGGATCCGACCCTAGCCATGACTAGCGCAGCGGCGCGAACGCGAATTGCCGCAGGCCCTCGTGCGGATCGACGGCCGCGCGGAACCCCAGAACCTCGGCGGCCCGGGCCGGGTCAGCGACTATGTGGCGCACGTCGCCGCTGCGGTACTGCCCGGTGATCACCGGGGATGGTGCACCATCGCGGGCGTCACACAGCGCGGCGGCGACCTCGAGGATCGAGACAGGCCTCCCCGAGCAGACGTTGACCGCGGTGAAGCCGACTCGTTCGGCCTCTAACATCGCAGCCGCGACGTTCGCGGCGGCGACGTCATCGACGTGGACGAAATCACGCATCTGGCCACCGTCTTCGAAAACCTTTGGTGGTTCGCCTTTTTCGAGTGAAGAGCGGAAGATCGCGGCCACCCCGGAATACGGCGTATCACGCGGCATTCCGGGGCCGTAGACGTTGTGGTACCGCAAGGCCACCACCGAGCCGCCCGTCGATTCCGACCATGCCAGCGCGTAGTGCTCCTGCGCGGTCTTGCTGGCCGCGTACAAGCTGCGTGGGCGCAGGGCGGTGTCCTCGTTTACGAGCCGCCATTGCAACGCCTCGCCGCCGAGCGGGCAGCGGTGATCGAATATCCCGGCGTCCAGGTCAGCGCGCCGCCGCGGTAGCGGGTCGACCGCTCCATGCTCCGGGCAAGCGTAGCGGCCCTGCCCGTAGACCACCATCGACGACGCAAGCACCAGACGCCGGATACCGGCGGCGAACATCTGTGCCAGCAGAACCGTGGTGGCGAAGTCGTTGTGGCCGCCGTAGGCGGGCGCATCGGCGGGATCCACCCCGGCCCCGACCATTGCGGCCTGATGACACACCAGGTCGACACCAGCCAGCAGCGGGGCCAGTGCCTGGCCGTCTCGGACGTCGACCTGGTGGCATCCCGATGGCAAGTGCGGGTTGGGTCCGTGCGCGGCGGGCAGCAATAGGTCGACGCCGATACGTCGTGACCCGCGGCCCGCAGCGCCGCATCCACCCGCGAACCAATGAAACCGGCCGCGCCAGTCAGCAAAACCCTCATGGCAGCTCCGGCAAGTCCGGGGTGACGTGGATCGCCGGCAAACACACCAGCGCACAGCGCGAATTCATCACTCCAATGTGCCTGATCACGATGGTGAACGATTGGGGGGGCGGCATCGTACAAGTGGAATGATCTTCTTGCCATTGCCCAGGCCACGGGTTTTGAAATCGCGCATCTGGCAATCCCTACCGAGATCAGCCTCGAATGACAGGTAAACGCAGCGGGATAGGAACGGGTGGCGGAGATGGGCCTATTTAAATTGTCCCGAGCTGAATTACTTGTTCGGCAGTGCGCCGACCTGTGATGGCCGAAATGGCGATGACGGCCGATGCCTGCGAGACGGCCGCGGCGAGGTCGGCGGACCTGATCTATTTGTCGGCGGCGGCGGGTGGCCCGTGCTGGGCCCGCAATCATCATGGGCATCGCCGCGAATTGCCGATGGCCCGCTGGATGGGCGGCCCGGAGACCACCCCACAGGATCGGCTCGCTGATGAGCATGTGCTCGGCCATTGCGCCTCGCGCCCGACTCTGGATGTGGGGTGCGGTCCAGGGCGATTCACTGCTTCCCTGCAGCAGCGCGGATTACCGGCGCTTGGCGTCGATAGTTCGGCGGCCGCAGTGGAGATGACACGTCAACGCGGCGGAACCGCCATCCGTCGCGACCTTTTCGCACCGCTGCCCGCCGAGGGCAGCTGGGAACAAATCCTGCTCACCGACGGCAATATCGGTATCGGCGGCAACCCGGTCCGGACATTGCGGCGGGCCGCGAACCTCCTCGCGAATGGAGGCATCGTTATCGTCGAGATCGACTCCCCGGCAACTGTGTTCTGTTTCGAAATGCTGCGCTGGGAAACCGAACAACACCTGGGGCATTGGTTTCCGTGGTCGCGCGTGGGCGTGGGTGCGCTCGGCGACATCGCACACAGCAGCGGGTTCGTCGTGACCCATGTCGTGGACTTTCACGGCCGGGTGATTGCGGTGCTGACAGCCGTATCTCACGGCGGCGTGGACGTGATCGGAGCCTGATGACTGCCCCTGGACTGCCACCGAAGTCATCGCAGGACGCCACCGAGACGCACTACGGGTTCCCGGCACCACTGTGGCGCGCGCTGGAGCGCCACCGTCCGCCCGGGATTGGTCTGATGCAGCGATGGCGAAGCCCGTTGCGAGGGCCATGGCTGACATCGGTGTTCGGCATGGTGCTACTCATCGGGCTGCCGGTGGTGATCCTGACGGGTCTGCTGTCCTACATCGCGTACGGTCCGCAATTCGGTCAGGCCATCCCTAATGACGTCGGATGGCTCAAACTGCCCACCTTCGATTGGCCGAGCCGGCCCTCGTGGCTCTACCGTCTGACCCAAGGCCTGCATGTTGGGTTGGGTCTGATCCTCATCCCGGTGGTGCTGGCCAAACTCTGGTCGGTGATCCCCCGGCTGTTCGCATGGCCACCGCTGCGGTCAATCGCGCAGCTGGTGGAGCGGCTGTCGTTGTTGATGCTGGTTGGCGGGGTCCTCTTCGAGATCGCCACCGGGGTGCTGAACATCCAGTACGACTACATCTTCGGGTTCAGCTTCTACACCGCGCACTACTTCGGGGCATGGGTATTCATAGCCGGTTTCGTCGCGCACGTGCTGATCAAATTTCCGAAGATGGTGACCGCGCTGCGCTCTATGTCGTTTCGCACCGTGCTGCGAACCTCGCGCGCCGAGACTCTTCCCGAACCGCCCGACGTGGATGGGCTGGTCGCCGCCGATCCTGCACCGCCGACCGTGAGTCGGCGCGGCGCGCTCGCGCTGGTCGGGGGCGGCGCACTGTTCGTCGCGGTGCTCACAGCCGGCCAGACGCTGGGCGGTTTCACCCGAAACGCGGCGGTGCTGTTGCCGCGGGGACGCAGCCGTGGAGACGGCCCCAATGATTTCCAGGTCAACAAGACCGCGGTGGCCGCCGCTATCACGCCCATCGACACGGGCGCGAACTGGCGGCTCACCGTGCAGGGTCCATCGGGGCAGTTGCTGCTGGACCGGGCCAGCCTCGAAGCGATGCCGCAGCACACCGCCGAACTGCCGATCGCCTGCGTGGAGGGATGGTCGACAACCCAAACGTGGAGCGGAGTTCGACTCCGCGATCTGGCCGCACTGGCCGGGATCCCCAATCCCGCCCGAACGACCGTGCGCTCACTAGAGCGAGGTGGGTTCAATCAGGCCGTGCTGCAGGCCAACCAGGTGGGCAATCCCGACTCGCTGCTGGCACTTCGGGTCAATGGCGTCGACCTGTCTGCGGATCACGGCTATCCCGCGCGAATCATCGTCCCTGCGCTGCCGGGTGTGCATAACACAAAATGGGTTCGGTCCATCGAATTCGGACGGCCCTGACATGCGCGCGCTGATCACCCGGTTCATCACCTTCTATGGCGCTAATCCGCTGCACCTGCTGGGCACGATCGCCGCCTGGGCACTCGCGGGGTATGTCGTGATCGTCCTCGGCCCGCAAGCCTTGTGGAACCCCATCGTGTGGTGGCAGTCAATCGCGGTCTGGTTTCTCGCCGCGATCATCGCTCACGACCTGGTCCTGTTTCCGCTCTACGCGCTGGCCGACCGCTCCTTCGCCAGCGCACTTGCGGCCGTCCGCGGGCGATGGAAAGGGTCCTCGCCGTGGGCGCCGCAGGTGTCGCCGTTGAATTACGTCCGCGTCCCGACCCTGGCGGCCGGGCTGTCGCTCCTGCTGTTTTTTCCTGGGATCATCCAACAGGGGCAAACGAGCTACCTCGCGGCGACCGGTCAGAATCAGCAACCCTTCTTCGGGCGCTGGTTGCTGTTGGTCGCCGCGCTTTACGGTTTCAGCGCGCTGGCCTATGCGACGCGACTCGCGGTCGCCGGGCGCCGCCCGAAATCGATCAGCACGTCACCATAGGCTGGGATGTTGTGAAAATCGGACGCCGCGAAGCCGTCGCGGTGGTTGTGGGTGTCGCTTTGGTAGTGGCCGCTTTCGTGGTGCCGCATCTGGGCCTGGGCATCGTCACCCCATTGATCAACATCAGCCCGGAGGCGCGCCACAATTTGGCCAACGCCGCACCGATTTTCGGTTGGTGGAAGCCCCACGTTGGCTGGGGCAGCATCGCGGCCGTCGCCATCGGTATCGCTGCCACGCTGTGGGGCCCGAGCCTCGCGAAGCGATTATCGTGGCGGGTCCTGACGCTGGTGACCTGGGCCGCCTCGTGCGCCTGGGCGTTTGCGCTGGCGATGATCGATGGTTGGCAGCTCGGGTTCGCGGGACGACTGGTCGCCCGCGACGAGTATCTGCGGCAGGTGCCGACGATCACCGATATCCCGGAGATGCTGCGGACCTTCTCCAGCCGAATCCTGGACTACCAGCCTCATTCGTGGATTACCCATGTGTCGGGGCATCCGCCTGGAGCGCTGTTGACGTTCGTTTGGCTCGACCGCATCGGATTGAGCGGCGGTGCTTGGGCAGGAGCGTTCTGCCTGCTGGTCGGGTCGAGCGCGGCGACCGCCGTGATCGTCGCGGTGCGCGCCCTGTCCGATGAGTCGACCGCCCGGATGGCCGCACCGTTCGTCGCGGTCGCACCGACCGCGATCTGGATTGCCGTCTCCGCCGACGCGTATTTCACCGGCATCGCCGCCTGGGGCATTGCCCTGCTGGCCCTCGCAGCCAGCCGCACAGTGCGCTGGCCGATTCCCGTCGCGGCCGGTGCCGGGCTGCTGCTCGGGTGGGCGATCTTTCTGAACTACGGGTTGGCGTTGATGGGGCTGCTCGCGCTAGCGGTGCTCATCGCGGTGCACAACCGCCGCTCGGCGCTGACCACGTTGGCGGCCGCGCTGCCCGCGGCGGTCGCGGTGGTGGTGGCGTTCGCGATGGCGGGATTTTGGTGGTTCGACGGTTATACCCTTGTCCAGCAACGCTACTGGCAGGGCATCGCGATGAACCGGCCGTTCCAGTACTGGGGGTGGGCGAACCTGGCGTCAGTCGCGTGCGCGATCGGTTTGGGCAGCGTCGCTGGTTTGGGTCGGGTCTTCGATATCGCCGCGATCCGCGGGCGCTCTGGTCTGCATTTGCTGGTGCTGGCCGCAATGGCCGCGATCCTCTGCGCCGATCTGAGCATGCTCAGCAAAGCCGAAACCGAACGCATCTGGCTGCCGTTCATGGTGTGGTTGACTGCGGCCCCGGCGCTCCTCCCACGGTCATCACACCGCTGGTGGCTGGCCGCCAACGTCGTCGGCGCTCTCGCCATCAACCATTTCATCCTGACGAACTGGTAGCCGACGCATGCACGCGCGGGTGCCGGCCTACGGCTCCCCACTTTGCGATGTCGAGGGCGACGCCGAAAAGTGCCAACGTCGGAGGCCCCGGTCCTCATCCCCGGTCAGCCGCCGGATCATTGGGGTGTGGGCTCAGTGGCGTCACCTCGTCGGTACGCCAGACGCGCAACGGCATCGATGCCAGTACATCCTCGAGTTGTTGCTCGTCGGCGGCGGCGAACAGGCCCAGAGTGCGCCATTCGCCCGGTTGCAGCGGCGGGCGCCACAACCGCAGCAGATGTCCCTGGCTGGCCAGGTCGCGGGAATGCGCGGCCTCGCGGGCCCGGACCTCGTCCACGGCATCCGTCGGTGTTCCATCCGGGACATGTGTGGTCATAGTGACCAGGAACTCCATCGGCCCTCCTTGAAATACCCTGCACTCGCGGCGAATTCACGACTCGCGTCACGGTAGTCTGCTCACAGTGTGATCACCAGGCATCGCACCAATCAAGGAGGCTTGCCTTGACCGCCACGAGCACGCCGAGTCAAAAAGTCGCGATCATCACCGGGGCTTCACAGGGCTTCGGAGCCGCTCTTGTCGATGCCTACCGCGGGCTCGATTACGCGGTAGTGGCGAACTCACGATCCATCACTCCCAGCGCGGACCCGGACGTCGCCACCGTCGCCGGTGACATTGCCGAATCCGCCACCGCTGACCGCATTGTGACGACCGCGGTGGAGCGGTTCGGCCGGGTGGACACCCTGATCAACAACGCCGGTGTCTTTGTCTCCAAGCCATTCACCGAGTACACGGTGGCGGACTACGAGTTCGTCACCGCGGTGAACCTGACCGGGTTCTTTCACATCACCCAGCGGGTGATTGCCCGCATGCTGGCCCAGGGCGACGGTGGGCATGTGGTCAACGTGACCACCACGCTCGTCGAACAGGCCAGCTCGAAGGTCCCCGCCGGATTGGCCGCACTGACCAAGGGGGGCCTCGCGGCGGTGACGCGGTCGCTGGCGATCGAATACGCCCGTAGCGGCATCCGCGTCAACGCCGTCTCCCCCGGCATTATCGCCACCCCGATGCACGCAGACGACGACGCGGAAGCTCTTGCGGCGATGCACCCGCTGGGGCGGATGGGATCCGTTGCCGACATTGTCGAGGGGGTTCGCTACCTAGAAGCCGCAACCTTCGTCACCGGCGAGATTCTGCACATCGACGGCGGCCAGAGCGCGGGCCACTGAGAAAACCGCGGCGCCGAGACTGTAACCAGGCACACTCACACGGCGTGTCACTGTGCCTGGTTGCAGTGTTGCGAACGGGTTGGCCCCGCCGTACCTGGCTCCCCCGGGTGGACTCGAACCACCAACCCTTCGGGTTCCAATCGGCCGTTTTTGATAGTTGTGGTTGGTTGCCGCTAGCCGTTGGGGTGCAACGACTTCCCGCTACTCAGGCATGCCATCGATTGCCGGCAAATCTCGTTGATTTCCGGTCATATGCGATGAATAAACGATGGCTCTACAACAGAGTTCAGGATGACCAACAACGATGTGCCGCTATCGGCGGCGCCCTTCGCGGATCTGATAGACGCAACGCACGGACCCCCGCTGAAAGGTTTGGCGATTGACCGTGGCCCCACGTGCGGGGCACACGCCAAGTCGAAGAATGTACGACTAGTACACCCTTATCGAACTCTCACAACGCGATGGCCACCTGTCGGTGCCCGGTGCCACGCTGGGCTTCCTCACACATAGGAAGGTTCCGCCCGATGACCAACACCACAACCCACCGATACCCCGAAGTCCCCATTCCCGCCGGCGCGGCCGTGGCGGCCGTGATCGCTGCGACCGTTGTGGCCCTGCTCGCGACCGGGACAGCCAGAGCCGACGACAGCGGCGATCAGGTCACACGCGACGCGTGCACCGGATTCAACCTCGGCATGACACCCGATCAGATCGTGGAGAACATGAGTCGGAATAACCCCCGCTTGACCCCCACGGAAGCGCAGCGGGAGATCCTTTGGCCGATCATCGCCGGAGACTCTGCAAGTCAGGTAGAGGAACGATCGGCGTTGTCACTGCAAGCGGTCAATCGCGCGGGCAAGCCTCTTTTTGGTTTGCTCGAATAAGGCCAATGTTTGCACGTCTATGGGGCCCCTGACGCGAATGTCAACATTCGGCTCCTTGGCGCGCCGCCGGTAGCGCATGATCCTCAGCTCGATGCTGTAGTGATATAGGCCCGAGTTGCTCCTTATGCTAAAGCTAGTGGAGATCGATTGGGGGTCCCCCACGTGATCGAGGCCATCACGAAGATCAGCTGCTGTCACGGTGCCCTTCTGGTGGTCCCAATTGGTGACGTAGTAGTCGCTCTTTGCTGCGGGTGTCCCAAGCAACTCGGCACACGCCGCGACCACAGGTTCTAGGGCGTTCCACGCACCGACCACGTCAGGACCCTGAATCTCCCATTCGGCTGAGTGACTTGCCGTTTCCATTGGGGTGATCGCCTCCCTTCACCCCAGCATGCTTTTTGAGGGCCAGGCCCCTGGGGTATGCGATTTTGAAGCAGCATGTCACCGAATCAAGGGGAGAGCCAGGCGCCCCGGTTGTCACACCCCCGGCGTTCAATGACCGCCATGACCAACCCAGAACACCTCGAGCACCTCGCCGGGATTCAGTATCTCGATCTCCCTAAAAATGAAGACTCGGCCTCGAGCGTGGTCTATTCGGTATTTCGCGGACCGACGGCCAACCCGGTGCCAACGGCCAACCCGGCAGCTAAGACCGACCGCATGGCAAGTCGGCCGGGGTGCGGCTGCGGTCCACCGGTTGCACGTTGGCCCGCGCCGATAAGGACCGCCCCCATTTCTGGGCGCGACATCAATTGCCAACCTGTTCAGATGAATCCGACGCAGCCCGAATGTGGGGTTTCGCTCCTATATATGGGCGCCTTTAGGGCCGGGGAACGCATCGCCCGCGGGGCGCAGGAGGTAGGCCCCGCCCGCGCGGGCGATGCGTTCGTTCTGGGTCGACCTCGAGGTGTCGGGAGACGGGCAGGTCGGGTAAAACCGTTGCGTGCCTCGCATCCTTGACACCAGACAGGAACCGTCTACGCGAGTGAGTTGCGCGCGTAGGTTCCTGGGCGCCCCATGTCTATTCAGTCTTTGCGGTCGACCCCAGGGGATCCCGCTGGGTGGTAGGAGTCCTGGGGTCGACCTTTTCTCGGAGTGCGGACTGCGGCAGAACGCTCTCCAAGCTCATTTGACGCGGCCATCCGGTTACGATCCCGGCGTCGTCGGCGCGTTGAACGGACCCACCAAGCACACGCTCGAGGGATAGCGCACGACGAGCGCCGCGTATCGGTAGCCGACCAGGTTGACGCTCATGGTGGCCGCGAGTTGCTGCTTGTCCACCATCAGCTGCATCTCGCTTTCGTACAGCAACCAATCTGACGAATGCCCAAGGATCACAAAGTCTTGCGAGCCATTACCGGAAGTGGTGGGCAGGTTGACATCCAAGATGACTCGCATGCCTAGCCATTCCGCCACGGTCCCATCATCGGGAGTGCCGACCAGTGCCGCGGGATGCGTCGAGGGAAGCATCAGCGGGCGCCTTGGAGGTCAATGGCGTTGGCGAAGCCGGACAGCCAGCGCCGCGGGTGCATGATGCACACGTTGGGCTTTCGATACCTGGTGTTGACCATCTGCTGATATCCGAGGATGAGGCCTTCGACCAAGCCCGCTACCGAACCGCCCGCAGCTATAGTCGAAATCCCCGCCACGTTCATCAGGCCAGTCATCAGGCCCGAACCCGAACCCGTCAGCACACTCGAATCGAGTTGCGCGCCATAGGCGCTGCCCAAATCGGAAGCGATAACCTCGTCAATCCGGGAATCCGGACTCGACTGATCAAGCAACTGCCTAGACACCACAACCTTGCCGGCGATCGTCGTGGCGATGGATGCGATTGTGGTGTCAACAGGGTCGACCTCGGTAATCGTCTGGTTCTGCGCGCTAGTCGCAATAGACGACTCCGACGACCCCGCGGACCAGGCCGGGATGACAATCTGGCTCGTTTTCTCCGGGAGCGGAAGCAGCCGGCAGGCATTCGCGGTGCTACGCAAAGGGTGAGCGCCAGCGGAAAATTCGGCCTGCAAATACCGCGGCGGTGTAGCCGTGCCGCCGGTCCCAATTTCTAACTGGGTGGCCGTCGGGTGATGCTTGAGGTCGACGGGCGGCGAGTCGGTCTTGGCCCCGAAGTCACCGCGCCACTCTGAGCAGCGACCCAAGAGGTGCGGCCCACACAGCGACCAGGGACGGTTCACCCGTCGATGATACGCCGTTTGGCTGCGGCGAACCCGGCGGTCAGGCTGCCACGGTCATCAGCCAACTGCCGCAGCTGCTCTGCGATCGCAGTGTGTAAGTCCGGTGTCTGAAGTGTCCTGGGTTCTTCGGATCGACGCGAAGGTCCAACGACGAAACGACGCCGGCTATCTCACTAGCGTGAATGCCGATGCCGTCAAAACGCTCGATGCGTAGCCCCCAATGTCCGCCTGATGTATCTGATGTCAACACCCCTAGAAAAGCATGGCGGCGTCTCGTAAAGATTGACTGATTTCCTGTACGGATTGCGTTTGGAGCGCAGCGCTCGTTCGCAGCAAGGCGTAAACATCGATACATGAACGAGTACCCCGACCCTCATCGGCGGCCACCGACGCGATTAACCCGCACGTTGGCCGGTAATGGTGGCGAGTGCTCGACGAAGCGTGCGTACGGGGTCGATTGATATCTGGCCGAGCCGCCATGAGGTCAGGCGGCATTTGCTGACGCTTCAATTTCGCCTGGGCTGCTGGGGCCCCGCCGCCTGGATTCTGGATGCGGCTCGACGTTGTCGTCGTAATTGTCGGCGCAGTGCGCGTTCCGCCCGGTGACTACCTGGCAAGGGGTCTACACCACCTCAATGTGGCCACCGGCGAAGCCTAAGTTCAATCCACAGCGTCGGCACGAAAGGTAATAGCAATGAGCGGCGGAATGTCGTCGGGTTCGACACCGGCCTCGGTCCGAGGTCGGCTGCGCGTGTATCTCGGTGTTGCTCCCGGAGCCGGAAAGACCCACGCGATGCTGACCGAGGCCAAGCGCCTGGCTGAGCAAGGAGTCGACATAGTCGTCGGGATGGTCGAGACCCACGAGCGCACCGACACCGAGGCCATGCTCGCCACGCTAGAGCAAATCCCGCTTGCCCAGACCAGCCGCCGAGGCGCGATCTTCGACGAGCTCGACGTGGACAAGGTGCTGGCTCGACGTCCGGCGGTGGTGCTGGTCGATGAATTGGCCCACAGCTGCGTGCCCGGAAGTCGCCACGAGAAACGCTGGGAAGACGTGCAGGAACTACTTTTAGCCGGTATCGATGTGATCACCGCGCTCAACGTCCAACACGTCGACAGCCTCAACGACGCCGTCGAAGCAGTCACTGGCATCGCCCAACACGAGACGGTGCCCGACGCGGTCGTGGCCGCCGCCGACGAGATCGAGTTCGTCGACATCACCCCGCAGCAGTTGCGTGCGCGCATCGCCGACACCGATGTACTGCGGTCAGGAGCCGCCCCGCACGCGCTGACCGGCTTCTACACCGCCGAGCGGTTGGCCGCGCTGCGTGAACTGGCGACGGGCTGGCTGCAGCAGCGCGATCACCTCGGCGCCGCTGCCCGGGTCGCGCCGAGCCGGGCATCGCGGGCGGTTTATTCCCAGCGTGTCGTCGTCGCGTTGACCGGTGCCGCCGAGGGCGAGCATGTCCTGCGGCGGGCCGCGCAGATCGCCACGCCGGTCGACGCCGAGCTGATCGGGGTGCACGTGCGGGAACCCACCGGCCTGATCCAGGCCGAGCCCGCATGGCTGACCGGCCAACGCCGGCTGCTTGGCGAATTGGGTGGCCACTACACCGAATTGGCCGGCATCGACGTCGCCGCCGCCGTGCTGGATTTCGCCCGCAACGAGAACGCTCACCAGTTGGTGTTGGGCGCAACCCGACGGTCACGCCTCCAGGAGTTGCTGCACGGCTCGGTGATCAACAAAGCGATCCGAACCGCCGGCCCAGTCGAGGTCCATGTCATCCCCGCCCGCCGACCGCCCCTTCAAAGACCGGCGATCAGGCTCGCCGTCCCGTCGCTGCGGCAGGTCCCGCTTCCCGGGCTGCGCCGGCTTGCCGCCTGGACCCTCGCGGTCACTGCGCCCGTGGCGATCACGATCGGCCTCACCCCGTTTCGCGCTTCGCTCGGGCTTACCGGGGCGCTGCTGTGCGACCTGCTCGTGGTGGTCGGCGTGGCCCTGCTCGGCGGAGTTTCCCCCGCCCTGCTCGCCACCACCATCACCGTCCTGCTGTCCGACTACCTCTTCACCGCGCCGCTGCACAGCCTGCGAGTCACCAATTGGGTCGACCTGGTCGCCCTGATCACCTTCGGGATCGTCGCCCTCGCCGTCGGCGGCCTGGTCGACGTGCTTACCCGCCAAGGGGTCCGGACCGCCCGCGCCGCCACCGAGGCCCGCAACCTCGCCCGGCTCGCCGCCGACGCCATCGCCTCGCCCCGCAACCTCGCCGACACCATCGGTTCGATCCGACGCGCCTTCGACCTCAACACTGTCGCCATCCTGTGCAACACCGACGCCGACTGGGACGTCGAGACCGCCGTCGGCGCGACCCAACTACACCACCCCGACCAGGCCGACTACCAGGTCCAGATCGGCCCCGGACGCGTTCTCGCCATCGTCGACGCGCCACGCGTTGACCGCGACGCTGCGCCGCTGCAAGCGTTCCTCACCGAACTACGACTCGCTAGGGAACGCGCCCTCCTCGTTCCGCGCACCTAAAGTGTTCCTGCCAGTGCTGGTTTGGGATAATTGTGCGCGCCTACCCGCCGAAACTCAATCGCGAAAAGTCGCCCGTGCACCCGACCAGAATATACAGCACCGATAGTCTCAAACCGGATGTCCCCCAACACGATCCAGGACACCAGTGACGTCGCTGCCTGACGCCAGCGGATACCCGCGTCGCCGCGGCGAACCACGGCACGCCCGCCGCCCCGGCCTGCCCGGCCCATCATCACCATGTTGTCGCGGTGCGACCCTGGCATCACATGAAGCAACCCCGTGTCATCGGACAGACTCACCGCACACACGCCGGGTTATTGCAGCGACTTCACCCAGCGGCTCCAATGGCGTGCCGTCCACAACCGGTATGCCTTGGCGGCGGAACTGGCGCGCACTATCACCCGTGCGCCGCGGCGCAGCCAAAAGACCGGCCGTGCCCGGCCGCTCCGACAGCGGCGACCCAGATCGCGACACCCGGGCCACACACCACGCTGGCTTCAAACCGCTCCAGCTCCTTGGCGTGCGCCCGCCCATCCATCCCCAGCCGGACTGGTTGCGACTGACATTCGCGTTCGCCGCGTTTGGCCGATGCGCGCTTGTAGCACGCCTGGTGATTCCATGCGCACTCGATTGTGCGCGGCGGCATCCACAAAGTGCACATCGGCCTCGAGATCAAAGCCGCGGGCTTAAGAACCGCGCTTCCCCGGAGCTCTCCGCCGCAGGGGTCAACCGGTTTACGCTGATTCGCGTGGACGCCGACTTGGCCGAAGAAATCGGCGGCTGATGGTACGGGGACGGCTCCGTGTGTACCTGGGTGCTGCTCCGGGGGTTGGCAAGACCTACGAGATGCTTCTTGAAGGTCATCGCCAGCGCAGGCAGGGCGTCGACTGCGTGATTGGCTTCGTCGAGCCGCATGGCCGACGGCCGACGCAGGAGCTGGTTGACGGGCTGGAGGTGGTACCCCGGCGGTATGTCCGGCATCGAGGTGGGGTGCTGCCGGAGATGGATGTCGCTGCGACGCTCGCTCGCCGTCCGCAACTGGCGTTGGTCGACGAACTGGCGCACACCAACGCTCCCGGTTCCCGCAATCCGAAACGCTGGCAGGACGTTCAGGAGTTACTCGACGCCGGTATCGATGTGCTCACCACGCTCAACGTTCAGCATCTGGAGTCACTGGGCGATGTGCTGACTGAGATGACCGGAGTCGAGCAGCGCGAAACGGTACCCGACGCGATGGTGCGCCAGGCCGACGAGCTGGAACTTGTGGACTTGTCGCCAGAAGCGTTGCGCCGACGCATGGTTGCCGGCGACATTTACCCGCCCGATCGCATCGACGCGGCGCTGTCGCACTATTTTCGGCCGGGTAATCTCACCGGGCTGCGGGAACTGGCGCTGCTGTGGGTAGCCGATCGGGTTGATGAGGGCCTGCGCCGTTACCGCAGCGAGCACGGCATCAGCGCCAGCTGGGAGGCCCGGGAGCGCATCGTGGTGGGCGTCTCGGGCGGCCCGGAAAGCGAGGGGCTGATTCGGCGCGCCGCGCGACTGTCCGCCCGCACACCCGGAAGCGATCTGATGGCCGTTTGCGTGGCGCGCAGCGACGGACGTTTGGGGGCCGACCCGGCCACATTGGCCACGCTGCGCTCGTTTGTCGAGGGGCTGGGCGGTAGTTGGCATCAGGCAGTCGGTGCCGACGTCAGTAGTGCGCTAGCGCAATTCGCGCGGCATGAAAACGCCACTCAACTGATGATCGGCGTCAGCCGTCCGAGCGCCGGGTGGAAATTGCTGACCGGCCGGGAAGTGGTGTCCCGTCGGCTGTCTCGGCTGGACACCACCTTGGATGTGCACGTGGTGACCGATAAGACGCCGGCAAGGTTTGCGACGCGGCTTCCGCAGCTAAGCGGTGTCAGTCCGCGCCGGCGGTTGCGGGCGCTGGCGCTGATGGCGGTGTTGTTGCCGGCGGTGACAATCCTGTTGGGACTGGTGCGGTCGCGGCTGAGCCTGCCGAGTGATTTGTTGGTGTATCTGCTCGTGATCGTCCTGATAGCGATGGCGGGGGGGTGGTATCCGGGGTTGGTCGCTGCGGTGGTCTCCGCGGCGGCCGCGGATTTCTTTCTGACCCGGCCGCTATATACGCTCCGGGTCGCGCTGTTCAACGATGCTGTGGCCCTGGTCGTGTATGTAGCGGTGGCGGTGCTGGTGAGCTGGACGGTAGAAGTCAGTGCCCGGCGGCGCCGGCTGGCTGCGCGTTCGAGCGCCGAGGCCGCGGCGCTGACGTCGATGGCCGAGGCACTGGTGCGTGAGCACGGCGAGCTTCCCCGGCTGTTGGAGTTGGTGCGTGAAACGTTCGGTTTGGACGGGTTGAGCGTGCTGGAACGCCGGACGGCCGCCCCGCTTGGCCAACCGGGTGACAAAGGTGGCTGGGTTGTCAGCGCCAGCTGTGGGAATCGACCCCCGGAGTCGCCCGAGCAGGCCACGCTGCAGGCCGAACTGGATGCCTCGTCGATGCTCGGGGGGCGTGGCCCGGCGTTATCGCCAGCCGACCTAGAGATTTTCACCGCGTGCGCGGCGCAGATCGCCGAGTATCTGGGCCAGCGTAGGCTCAGCCAGCGCGCCGCTGGCGCCGAACAGCAGGCCGAGAGCGAGCGCACGCGTACCGCGCTGGCCGCCGCAGCCGGTCGCGCTCTTTCCGAGGGCGTCGAATCCGCCAAGCGGGCCGTCGCGACGCTACGCGCGATACCAGCCGCGGCGCGGGAGGGCGAACCGATCGACACGCTGGAGCGCGCGGTGGACCGGATCGGCGTATTGGCGAACCAACTGAGCGATGTGGCCAGGGCCCGGGCTGGTGCGCTCGATGTGCGAATACGTCAGGTGGATGTCGCCGAGGTGGTGGCCGCTGCGCTCGACGAACTTGGTCCTGGTGACCACGCGGTGGACGTCGTGCTGCCAGCAGACATGCCCAACGTGGTTTCCGACGCTGCGGTGCTCACTCGGGTGGTGACGGCCTTGGCCGCCAATGCGATTCGGCTTAGTTCTCCGGGTGGCACGCCGACGATCGCCGTGACGCTGTGCGGCGACCGGGTCGAAATCCGGTTCCAGACGGGCGATCCCGAGCATGGGCTTGCCAACGGTCGCGGTGATTACTTCACCGTCGAGGCGGCGCGCGACCTGCTCGAGGCAATCGACGCGTCTTTACGCACGCAAACCGGTCCGGATAGCGCCCCAGCGGTAATCGTCAGCGTGGCCGCGGCTGCTGATCGAGCGCCAGGTTGAGTTCGACAACGTTGACCACGGTCTCTCCCAGGAAACCCAGCGCGCGTCCGGTGGTGTGGTCGCGCACCAGCGCCGCCACGGTTTCGGGCGGCATGTGCCGAGCGGCGGTGACCCGCGGCGACTGTAGGCCGGCGTTGGCCACCGAGATGTCTGGATCGAGACCCGACCCGGAGGCTGTTACCGCGTCGACGGGCACCGGCGCATCGGCGGGCAGGTTGTTGAAGGCGCGGTAAGCGGCGGCTCGTTCACTGATGGCGGCCAGTAGTCTCGGATCGCTGGGGCCGAGGTTGCTGGCTCCGCTGGCGGTGGTGTCGTAGCCGTTTCCCGCGGCAGAGGGTCGGGGCTGGAAATACCGGGGCAACGGGTTGCCGGCGGGATCTGTAAACGGTTGACCGAGCAGGCTTGAGCCGACGACCTGATTGTCGCGGCTGATCAGTGAGCCGTCGGCCTGGCGCCGGAAGGCCAGTTGTCCGATGCCGTAGGTGGCGAGCGGGTAGGCGACGCCCAGCACCAGGCTGGCCAGCACAGTGAGCAGGATCGCGGGGAGCAGTTGAGCGCGCAGCATTAGTGGATGCCTATCGGCGCGACGATGGCGATGTCGATCAGCTTGATGAGCACGAACGGGGTGATCAGTCCGCCGACCCCGTAGATCAGTACGTTGCGGCGCAGCATTGCGGTGGCGCCCATCGCCTTGACGCGAACACCGCGCAGTGCCAGCGGGATCATCAGCACGATGATGATCGCGTTGAAGATCACCGCGGACAGGATCGCGGTGTGCGGGTTGTGCAGGTTGAGGATGTCGATCGCTCCTAACTCCGGGAAGACACCGTGCACCATCGCCGGGATGGCCACAAAATATTTCGCTACGTCGTTGCAGACCGAGAACGTGGTCAGCGAGCCGCGGGTGATGAGCAACTGCTTGCCGACTTGGACGATCTCCATCAGCTTGGTCGGGTCGCTGTCCAGGTCGACCAGGTTGCCGGCCTCCTTGGCGGCTTGCGTGCCGCTGTTCATGGCCACCCCGACATCGGCCAGAGCCAGGGCTGGGGCGTCGTTGGTGCCGTCACCGGTCATCGCCACCAGGTCGCCGCTGGCCTGTTCGGCGCGAATCCGGTCCATTTTGTCTTCCGGGGTCGCCTCGGCGATGAATTCGTCGACGCCGGCCTCGGCGGCGATGGCCGCGGCAGTGGCCGGATTGTCGCCGGTGACCATCACGGTGCGGATTCCGAACGGCCGCATGGCGGCCAGGCGCTGTGAGATGCCAGGCTTGACAGTGTCTTTGAGGTGGATGATCCCCAGCAAGGTGTTCTCGTCGGCAACGGCCAGCGGGGTGCCGCCGCTGGTGGCGATGCGCGTCGCGATGCCATCCGTACCTGGTGGCACGGGGCCGCCGTTGGCCCGTACCCAGTCGCTGACCGCTGCCACGGCGCCTTTGCGGATTTTGCGGTTTGGCAAGTCGATGCCGGACATCTTCGTCTTGGCACTGAAGTTGACCAGGTTCGCGCCGGCAAGGTCGCTCGGTTGGCAGCCGTGGTGGTGCTGGGCGAACTGCACGATCGAGCGGCCCTCGGGGGTTTCGTCGGCCAGCGACGACAGGTGGGCCGCCTCGGCTAAGGCGTGTTCGTCGGTGTCGCCGACCGGGACGAACTCGGTGGCCATCCGGTTGCCGAACGTGATGGTGCCGGTCTTGTCCAGCAGCAGTGTGGTCACATCACCGGCGGCTTCTACCGCCCGCCCCGACATGGCCAGCACATTGTGTCGGATCATGCGGTCCATGCCGGCGATGCCGATAGCCGAAATCAATGCCCCGATGGTGGTCGGTGACAGCAGCACCAGCAGGGCAACCAACAACACGATCGGCTGCTTGACTCCCGAGTAGATTGCGACCAGCTGGAAGGTGCTGACAGCGACCAGAAAGATGAACGTCAGGCTGACCAGCACCACGGTCAAGGCGAGTTCGTTTTGCGTTCGTTGCCGGTTGGCGCCCTCCACCAACCCGATCATGCGATCCAGAAAGGTTTGCCCGGGCGGGGAGGTGATTGATACGACGATGCGGTCGGACAGCACCACGGTGCCGCCGGTGACCGCTGACAGGTCACCGCCTGATTCCCGTACCACGGGGGCCGATTCACCGGTGATGGCCGATTCATCGACCATGGCCATCCCTTCGATGACCTCACCGTCGCCGGGAATCGCCTGTCCAGCCTCGACGACACAGTGGTCACCGACTTTGAGCTCGCTGGAGGGTGTGTCCTTGGTGGTCCCGTCGGACTGCAGAACGTGGGCGACGGTTTCCTGCCGGGCGCGGCGCAACGCATCGGCGTGCGCCTTGCCGCGGCCCTCGGCCATTGCGTCGGCAAAGTTGCCGAACAGTACCGTGGACCACAAGAACAGCACCACCAGGCCGGTGAACAGGTTGTCTGTCCCACTTGATCTGGGTGCGTCGCGTACCAACAGCAGCGTGGTCCAGATACTGCCGACGTAGACCACGAACATCACCGGCTTGTGCACCATCAGTCGTGGATCGAGTTTGAGCAGCGCATCGATGACGGCTCTGCGCACGATCCGGGGATCCAGGATCGACAACTCGCGCAGCTGGCGCGTTTCGCGGCCCAGGTGCCGACCGGGCGGGCTCGCCGTCTGCGTCGTCATCGCTCAGAGTCCGAAGTGTCCGGAGAAGTGCTCGGCCAGCGGCCCCAGGGCCAGCACCGGGAAGTAGGTCAGACCGACCAAGATCACGACGATCGCGGCAAGCAATGCGGTGAACAGCGGCGTGTCAGTCCGCAATGTCCCGGCGGTCACCGTGTACCTGCGTTTGCGCGCCAGTGAGCCCGCCAGCGCCAGCGCGGGAATGATCTCGAAGAAGCGCCCGACCCACATGGCCAGACTTAGCGTCGAGTTGTACCAAAGGGTGTTGCCGGCCAGCCCGGCGAATGCCGACCCGTTGTTGTGTGCGGCAGAAGTGTAGGCGTAAACGGCCTCGGTCACCGCGTGCGGCCCGGTCGCGGAGATCTGGTGGGCCGCGGACGGCAACAACAGGGAGATGCCGGCGAACGTCAACACCGTGACCGGTAGCACCAGGATGTAGATCGCTGCGAGCGTCATGTCCCCTGCCAGCAGGCGTTTACCTAGGTACATCGGCGTTCGACCGACCATCAGCCCGGCGATGAACGCGGTGATCATCACAAAGATCAACATCCCGTACAGACCGGTGCCGGTGCCGCCGGGGATGACCTCCCCGAACATGATGTCCAACAACGGGATGCCGCCGCCCAACGGCGTGTAGCTCTCCACAGCCGAGTTCACCCCGCCGGTAGAGGTGGCGGTCATGGTGACGGCGCCCAGCGCGGAGCCGGTCGCCCCGAGCCGCAGATCCTTGCCTTCCAGGTTGCCGCCGGGATTGGTGTCCGTGGCGGACTGGGCGACTCCGAATTGCGCGAGATGGGAGTTACCGTGTGCCTCCAGAGCAGACACCGCGACCGCTGACAGCGCATACA
The DNA here is from genome assembly GCA_963715905.1 of uncultured Actinomycetota bacterium. Lineage (GTDB taxonomy): Bacteria > Actinomycetota > Actinomycetes > Mycobacteriales > Mycobacteriaceae > Mycobacterium. The sequence continues at coordinate 502,797 of CAVQSX010000042.1, read as the reverse complement.
GGGTGGACATGGCCACGATGACCACCGTCGCTTGCCGCATGGATCCGACGAGCCGGCCGTAAGCCCAGGGGAAGGCGAACGGAATCGCCGCGGCCAGCCAGATGGTGAGTATGTTGATGACAGGGTTGGGATTCTGGAACGGGTGGGCCATATTGGCGCCGAAATAGCCGCCGCCGTTGTCGCCGATCATCTCGATCGGCACCATGCTCGCCACCGGACCACCCGGAACGCTCTGCTGAGCCGCGGCGTCAGTGGAATGTGTGCTCACCGACGAGATCGTCGGCACGACCTGCACCGGGTGGAAGTTGTCGATCACCCCGCCCGCGAGCAGCACGATGGCGAACAGGAAACTCAGCGGCACCAACACCCGCACCAACGACCGCACCGTGTCAACCCAGAAGTTTCCTAATGTCGTTGTCTGCGTGCGGATCACGCCTCGGATGAACGCTGCTGCCAGCGCCATCCCCATAGCCGCGGACAAAAACTGGTGCACCACTAGGGCGAACATCTGACTGAACTGGCTCAGTGTGGATTCGCCGGTGTAGTTCTGCCAGTCGGTGTTGGTCACGAAGCTTACCGCGGTGTTGAACGCGAGCGCCGGATTCATTCCGCGGAGGTGATCGGGGTTGCCCGGCAACAGGTGCTGTACGCGAAAAAGAAGGTAGTTCAGCAACACGCCGACGAAGGTCAGCGCCACCGCCGAGCCGACGAAGGCGATCCAGCGCTGCTCACCATCTGGGTCAACGCGCAGCAATCGGTACACCAGTCGCTCAACGGGGAGAAACACCCGATCGCCGGGCGCTTTCTCGTTGCCGTACACCTTGGCGAGGTAACCGCCCAACATGGGAGTGCTGACGAGCAGCAGCGCGAACACGGCCGCGAGCTGTGCCCAACTCACTGCAGACATCTACACGTCCCCGCGTCGGACCAGCCCGTAGACCAGGTAAGCACCTAGCAAGACCGCGACGACGATGCCGGTCACGTCGTCAAAAGTCATGCCGTCTCAAGCCTCGGTCCGCGATGCGCGATCACGGGCCGTCCCAGATAGCACAGGCTCGTCGGGACCCAGCAACCGATCACATGCGCTGGCGAATCCGATGGCGAGGGCAGCTAGGCCGACCAGTATTGCGACGAATACCACGTCCAGCATGGCCGACCTCCGACAATTGCGAACAGTGGTTGGGATGACAGTACGGGGACTCGGCCGGATCCAACAGCCGGATTTACGGTATCTATGCGGCCCGCAGTGTGCCGCCCCTCACACAAAGCTGACTTGCGTGCGGATCTAAGGCAATGCGCAGTAGGGTCATCGGACTCTGCTCCTTGTTGACCAGCCTCTACTAGCCTGGACCCTGCACGCTGGGGTTGCGCGACGATAGCGCACGTTGGCTGCCGGTCTTTGCATAAGGCTGCCGAAAACATCTCCCGCGTAACGCTTTTCAGCCCATGATCGTGGTCCCGTAAGGAGGAGCGCGGTGCCGCAGTGGCCAAATATTTTAGACCGCTTCCGTCCGGCTGGTACACCGGGCGCGGCTGGCCGACCCGGCATCCCGACGGATCGCAGCGCCGACGCGGCGGCCGAACTCACCGCAGTGCTGACACTTCTCGACGATATACAGGAGGAGGCAGCGCGGACCCGCCAGGCTGCCGCCGACCGGGCGCAGCAGATTCGCCGCTCCGCCCACCGGCAGGCGGCCGAACTCGTCGCGAAAACCCGTGACGATGCCGAGAGCGTGCGAGCTCAATCGGAGGTGCACGCGCTGCGCAAAGCCGACGCCGATGAGCAGGACATGCGTCGCCGGACGGAGGCCGAGATCGCCCGGCTGCGCCAGCGGGCTGGCGAGCGGTTGGCGCGCGACGTTGACACCGTGGCCGCTGAGGCGGCTGCGGATGCTCGAGCTCGATTGACCAGGAATGCCATCGGGCCAGGAGTGTCCCAAGACAGGCACAAACGCGGGTGGATCACACGACACTCCCCGGATAACCGAAACGTGCTGAGCTGCACGTATTGGACGGGTTAGAACAACAGTTCACTATTTCCTGTCCCTTTACACGCCAGCGGTCAGCGGGGGGTGACGCTGATGTTCCCTAGCCCGTGCAGGGTTGGCCGACTTCCCGTCTTACGCACGGCCACCCGGCAACCCTAAATAGCCCGCCCTAATGGCCCGTATATGGCCCGCACCATCGAAACCGAGCTCTGACCTGGCTCCCCCGGGTGGACTCGAACCACCAACCCTTCGGTTAACAGCCGAATGCTCTGCCAATTGAGCTACAGGGGACTACCTGTCCACGCGTACCCCAGCGCAGATCGCAGACGACTTTAGCGTACCGCCACACCGGCACCCAACCAGAGCCGCCGTCGGGCGCGCGGGCACTCAGGCTGGTGAGGCAGGATAGAAGCCAGCATCGTCGGAAGGAACGCTTTGATCGGGTATGCGCTGGTGCTTGGTGTGGGCTACGTGCTGGGCTCGAAGGCCGGGCGTCGCCGGTACGAGCAGATCGCCGGCACCTATCGCACGATCACCAGCAGCCCCGCGGCGAGATCGCTGATCGAAGGAGGTCGCCGCAAGATCGCGGATCGGATTTCTCCCGATGCGGGGTTTGTGACGGTGACCGAGATCGACAACCAGACGAGCGTTGTGGAGCGCCAGGAAGACCGACGGGCCTAGACCTGGCCCGGCTTACGCGGTCAGATCGTCGCCGCTGGCTTGCTCGAGGAGACTGCGCCGGTAGGACTCCATGGCGACCAGGTCGCCGAACAGCGCGTGATACTCGTCGCCCTGCTCGATCGGTGACATCCGCTGCAACTTCGACTTCAGCTCCGCGATCTGCCGGCCCATCCAGACCTCCTGCAGGCGAGCCAGCACCCCGGCGATGTAGCGCGGCAGCGTCTCCTCGTCGGCGGCGATGGCCTCAACTCCGAGCTCGCTGATCAGGCTGGCTGTCAATGCCGAGGTGGTCCGCTGCCGCACCGCGTCGATCCATTCCGCGCCGGTGACACCCGTCGACGTGCCGCCCGCCGCCTCGATCGCCGCCCGGACGGCCGCGTAGCCGGGATGGGTGAAGCTCTCGACGGTCAGCGTGTCGAAAACCGGGCCGGCGAAGGCCGGGTACTGCAACGCCGACTTGAGTGCCGCGCGCTGCGGCCACAGCGTCGGGTCACGCGGGTCGGGACGGCTGGCGGCGGGCTCGGACCGGGCCGCGGCGGCCGAAAGCTGCCCGCCCCCGCGGGGGCCAGCGGTAGCCGGGGCGCCGCGGGCGGGCGTCTTGGGCGTTTTGGCCGCACCGCGCGCCCGGTCGATGACCTGCGCGACATCGTCCCAACCGACCCAACCGGCCAGCTGGCGAGCGTATTCGTCACGCAGCGTGGGGTCTTTGATCTCACCCACCATCGGGATGCAGCGGCGCAGTGCGGTCACCCTGCCCTCGGCGTTTTCCAGGTCCATCTCGGCAAGCGCGGTACGAATCGCGAACTCGAACAACGGGGTTCGCCGCGCCACCAAGTCGCGCAGCGCAGTGTCGCCGGATTTCAACCGCAGGTCGCAGGGGTCCATGCCGTCGGGTGCAACCGCGACGAAGGATTGTCCGGCCAAGTTCTGCTCGCCGCCGAAGGCCTTGAGCGCGGCGGCCCGCCCGGCCGCGTCCCCGTCGAAGACGTAGATCAGTTCGCCGCGAAAGAAGCTGTCGTCCATCATCAGTCGGCGCAGCAGGGAGAGGTGCTCGTCACCGAACGCGGTGCCGCACGACGCGACCGCGGTGGTGACCCCGGCCAGATGCATTGCCATCACGTCGGTGTAGCCCTCGACCACCACCGCCTGATGGCCCTTGGCGATGTCGCGTTTGGCCAGGTCGATACCGAACATCACCGACGACTTCTTGTACAGCAACGTCTCCGGCGTATTGATGTACTTGGCTTCCATCGGGTCATCGTCGAACAGTCGCCGCGCCCCGAACCCGATCACTTCGCCGGACGCCGTGCGGATCGGCCAGAGCAGCCGCCGGTGGAAGCGGTCCATCGGGCCCCGCCGTCCCTCTCTCGACAGGCCCGCGGCTTCCAACTCTTTGAACTCGAAACCTTTGCGCTGCAGATGCTTTGTCAGCGAATCCCAGCCCGACGGCGCAAAGCCGCAACCGAAACGGCGCGCCGCCTCGGCATCGAAGTTCCGCTCCGTCAGATACTGTCGGGCCGGCGCGGCCTCGTCAGACTCCAGTGCGGTGGCATAGAACTCTGCGGCGGCCGCGTTGGCCGCGACGAGCCTGCTGCGACTGCCACGATCGCGCTGCACGCTGGTGGCCGCACCGGTGTAGCTGATCGTATGGCCGACCCGGTCGGCGAGCATTTCGACCGCCTCGACGAAGCTGGCGTGCTCGATCTTCTGGATGAACGCGTACACGTCGCCGCCTTCACCACAGCCGAAGCAGTGGAAATGCCCGTGGTTGGGGCGCACGTGAAACGACGGTGACTTCTCGTCGTGGAACGGGCACAGGCCCTTGAGCGAATCCGCGCCGGCACGTCGCAACTGGACGTAGTCGCCGACGACGTCCTCGATGCGGACCCGTTCTCGGATGGCAGCGATATCGCGGTCGGAAATCCGGGCCCGGCCCCCAGAACGGCCCGCGTCCCTCGAACCCGCCGGACTTGACATCGGCTCAGTCTAAGACGCCGCGCTGACGGCCGGTGACCACCAGTTCAGCTGGCCGGCCCGATGACTCCGCACGCGATTCGGTCCATCGCCATGCCCGGCATGTCGGCATGTTCAACGTCATGCAGCATCAACGCGGTCTTGTCGCCCGCCAGCAGCTGGTCCCTGGTAAACGCATCGGTGGTGGTCACCAGGTAAGCGGAGCCGTCCTGGCGCACCTCAAGAGACGTCAGATCGCCGCTTTCCGGCATGCCGGTATGTCCAGGTGCCTGGAAGTGACCGCCGGCGGACAAGAAGTTACCGGGTGCACCCCCGGTGGGAGCGACCGAGTTGGGCTCGCACTTGCCGATGGCGTGAATGTGCATGCCGTGGAAACCCGGCGCCAGTATTCCGGCGGCAACCGTCTTGACCGTGACGGTGACATAGCCGTTGCTGAAGTCAAAGGTCGCCGTGGCCACCTGCCGCCCGTCGGGCGTTTTCAGTTGCGCGGCAAGCGCTTCGCCACCGGCCGACGGGCTGGTCGTCTCCGCCGACGACGGTGATCCACTCCCGACCGCCGGCGTGGTGGCTGGCTGAGTGCTCGGATTTTGCTTGGCATCGCAGGCGCTTAAGGCGGTAACGGGAAGCGCCACCAAGAGGGTGGCAGCGGCGGTCAGCTTGATCATGTCGCGAGCGTAACTCCGAGTTGCCGCGCAGGCTAGGGGCTGGCCTAACCGGTGTCGATGCGTTCCAGCCTGCCCTCGGTGTAGGACGCGATCTGGTCGACCACGACGCGTAACCGGGCGCCGTCGTCGGCGGCGGTGGCGAACGAGGCGGCGAAGACGGGGTCGAGCGTTCGCGGCGCCCCGGCGTACAGCCACTGCGCCACCCGGTGGATGCGTTCGCGCTGCCGGGCCTGGGTTTCCAGATGCTGCGGGTCGGACATGATGAATTGCAGCGCCAGGATTTTCAGCAACGAGACCTCGGCACGCACCAGGTCGGGCACCTGCAGGTCGGCCTGGTAGCGCGCCAGCGGCCCGGAACCGGCCGCCGCGCGGGTGGTCGCGATGGCGGCCGAGGCGAACCGCCCCACTAATTCACTGGTCAAGCGCTTCAGCGCGACCGACGCCGCCAGCGTCGCATCGTATTTGCCGACGGAGGCCACCACCGGCAGCCCCGACAACCGCCGGGCGGCCGCCATGAACTCGTCGGCGCTCACCCGGCTGAATTCGCTCTCCCCCAACGCGGCCAGCGCGGCCGCCTCATCGTCGTCGGCCAGCACGCGCAGGTCGATACGTTGAGAGACGACACCGTCCTCGACGTCGTGCACCGAGTATGCGACGTCGTCGGCCCAATCCATCACCTGCGCTTCCAAGCACGTCCGATCGGCGGGCGCGCGGGCCCGGACCCAGGCCGCAGAACCACGGTCCTCTTCGTAGAACCCGAACTTTCGTCTTCCTTTTCCGGTCCCTCTGCCGCGGAACCACGGATATTTGGTGACCGCATCCAGGGATGCCCGAGTCAGGTTCAGCCCGGCGCTATTGCCTTGCTCATCAAGGACTTTGGGTTCGAGGCCGGTCAGGATTCGGAAATTCTGCGCGTTGCCCTCGAAGCCGCCGCAGCCGGCCGCCAACTCGTCGAGGGCACGTTCGCCGTTGTGCCCGTAGGGCGGGTGGCCGATGTCGTGGGCCAGGCCGGCCAGCTCGACCAGGTCGAGGTCGCAGCCCAGCCCGACCGCCATCCCCCGCCCGATCTGGGCCACCTCCAGCGAGTGAGTCAGCCGGGTACGCGGTGTGTCACCCTCACGGGGACCGACGACCTGCGTCTTGTCGGCCAGCCGGCGCAACGCGGCACTATGCAGCACCCGCGCGCGGTCCCTGGCGAAGTCGGTGCGGTGCTCACCCTCGGTCCCCGGCAGACCCGCAGTCTTCGGCGCTTCGGATATCCGGCGTTCCCGGTCGAAGTCGTCGTAAGGGTCGCGCTGATTCGTAAGCACCGACGCACAGTCTGCCAGGGACGCCCGAGACGGGTCCGCCCTCGGCGGTTGAGTCGGCGCGCGCCGGGTACCCCGTCGTTGTCTGGGTCGGATCCAGGGTTGAAAACGGCGTGGTTCACCTATGCCAAACCGGGTCGGTTATCCGTTGATCTGCGTTGGAATTGGGTTTCCCGCCAAACGCCAAATACGAAACCCTCATGAACAAAGGCGGGAACAGACGTGGAAAGAAATCGCTGGATAGGTCGGCTGACGAGCGCTGCAGTCGCGGCCGCGGTGCTGCCGGGGCTGGTGGGTGCGGTCGGAGGGGGGCCGGTGGCCCGAGCGGCCACCCCCGAATTTCTGCAAGTGCCGTCAGCCGGAATGGGCCACAACATCACGGTGGAGTTCCAGGGCGGCGGGCCGTCGGCCGTATACCTGCTGGACGGCTTACGCGCCCAAGACGACCGCAACGGCTGGGATATCAACACGCCCGCATTCGACGAATTCAAGGATTCGGGCATCTCGGTAGTCATGCCGGTCGGCGGTCGCTCCAGCTTCTACGCCGACTGGTACGGCTCGGCGAATGGCCAAACCTACAAATGGGAAACCTTCCTGACCAGCGAGCTGCCGGGTTATCTGGCGGGCCGGGGGGTTCGGTCAAACGGCAACGCCGTGGTGGGTATCTCGATGTCGGGGTCGTCGGCGTTGATCTTGGCGGCCTACCATCCGCAACAGTTCGCCTACGCCGGGTCGCTGTCGGCCTACCTGACACCCTCCAGCGGCGACGGGCCCGCCCTGATCAAGTTGGCGATGGGCAACGAGGGTGGCTTCAACCCCGAAGACATGTGGGGACCGGCGGGCGGCCCCGGGTGGCAGCGCAACGATCCCACGGTTCAGGCCGGACGACTGGCCGGCAGCGGTACCCGCCTCTACGTCTACAGCGGCAACGGCACACCGTCAGAGCTGGGCCAGGGCAGCCCGCCGGGCAGCGTCATCGAGCAGACCGTCCTGCAAAGCAACGTTGCCTTCAAGAATGCCTACACAGGCGCCGGCGGACGCAACGCCACGTTCAATATCGACAGCGCCGGCGTGCACAGCTGGGGCTATTGGAATGCGCAGCTGGTAGCCATGAAACCCGACATGCAGCGCACGCTGGGGGCCGGCGGCGGCCGCCAGGGCTGACGCTTGGGGGCCGCGCATCGTCGCCCGGCTAGATTGGCAGCTATGCGCACCGCCCGCCTCCTCAGCGTGATCCTGACGATCCTCACTGTGGGCCTGGCCGGGGGGCTGCCACTGGCACCGCCCGCCGGCGCGCAGCCACCGGCGCAGCTGTCGGATTACATCACCGACGACGCCGGCGCGCTATTAAGCTCCGGCCGCACCGCGGTGCAGTCAGCCATTGACAGTCTCTACACCGAGCGCCACATCCGGTTGTGGGTGGTCTACGTCGACAACTTCTCCGGGATGACTGCCGCCAACTGGGCCCAGCGGACGAGGAACGCCAGCGACTTCGGCACCTACGACGCGCTGCTGGCCGTGGGCACCACAGATCGGGCCTACGCCTTCCTGGTGCCGTCCGCGGTGAAGAGCGTTACCGCAAGCCAGGTGGACAGCGTGCGGCGCAACCAGATCGAACCCGCGCTGCGCAAAAATGACTGGAGCGGTGCGGCCGTCGCCGCAGCCGACGGACTGAATACGACGCCCGGTTCACCGAATCGGGGGCTACTGCTGGTGGCGCTCGGCGCGATCGTTGCCGGTCTGGTGATCCTGCTGATCTTCATGCGTCACCGCGCCCGACGACGCCGCGCCGCCGCCCTGGCCGCGGCACGACGGGTGGATCCCACCGACGCCAATGCCTTGGCCCAGGTGCCACTGCAGGCCCTCGACGACCTGTCCCGGTCGATGGTGGTAGAGGTCGACAACGCGGTGCGCACCAGCTCCAACGAGCTAACGCTGGCGGTCGAGGAGTTCGGTACGGGCCGGACCGAGCCATTCAGCAAGGCGGTGAACAACGCCAAAGTAGCCCTGTCCCAGGCCTTCACCGCGCGTCAGCACCTCGACGACGACACGACTCTGCCGGCGGAGCAACGCCGCCAACTGCTGACCCAGGTGATCGTGACCGCGGCGAGCGCCGACCGCGAACTGGATGCCCAGACCGAGGCGTTCGAGCAGCTACGGAATTTGGTGATCAACGCCCCGTCCCTGCTGGACGGGCTGACCCAGCAATACGTCGAACTCACCACCCGCGTTGCCCCGACAGAACAGCGTCTGGCCGGGCTGCACAACGAATTCGACGACGCCGCGCTGACTTCGGTCTCCGGCAATGTCGCGACGGCCAAGGAACGGCTGTCCTTCGCCGACCGCAACATCGGCTCGGCCCGTGATGTCGCCAGCAAGTCGGCAACCGCCGGACAGCAGACCGGATTGGTCGATGCGTTCCGTGCCGCCGAGTCGGCTCTCGGACAAGCGCGCGCGCTGCTCGACGCGGTGGACAGCGCGGCAGGCGACATCCGCCACGCCATCGCGGAGCTGCCGTCGGTCATGGCCGAGGTCCAAGCGGGGGTCGAACACGCTAACCAGCAACTGCAAAAAGCCCAGAAGACCAAGTCTTCGCACACCGCGGAACTGGTCGCGGCGCGCGACGCGGCCAGCAGAGCCCTGGATGGCGCCCGCGGCGGCGGCGGCGTCGACCCGCTGAGCGCGTTCGTCCGATTGACCCAAACCGACACGGTCCTGGACCGCCTGCTGGCCGCCGTGGCCGCAGACGAGGCGAACGCCGATCGGCTCAACCGTGCATTCGAACAAGCCCTCTTCACCGCGGAATCCCGAGTGCACGGCGTCTCCGAGTACATCGACACCCGTCGCGGCAGCATCGGGGCCGACGCCCGGACCAGGCTCGAGGAAGCAAACCGACAACTGCAAGCCGCGCGGGACACGAAGTCGACCAACCTCGCCGAGGCGATCGCGCACGCCAATGCGGCATCGACACTGGCCGCGCAGTCACAGACATTGGCCAATGCCGACGTGCAGACGGCTCAGCGCGCCTACGCCCGCAGCCAGCGCGGCAGTGATTCCGGCGCGCTGATAGGCGGGATCATCATCGGTGATCTGCTCAGCGGGGGCCTGGGAGGCGGAATGGGCGGCTGGAGTCCGACATCGTTCGGCGGCTCATCAGGCGGATCCGACGGCGGCTTCATGGGCGGCGGCGGGAGATTCTGAGCTCGCGCCGTCTAACGTATCGAACGTGGAGTTGTCGGGGCGAAATCGCGGGATTGGCCCTGAAAAGTCGACTCTCGGCGGCCGAGTGGGCCAACGAACAACAGGGCCGCACACCTTTCGGTGTGCGGCCCCGTCGTTGTGGAGCGTGTGCTATCAGGCCCAGCTGGACCCGACGGCGCTGTCGGTGCTCGCCATGTTGCTACCGGCGGACTGCACCTTCTGGCCGTGCGAGTTGGCCTGCTCGTAGATCACCTGGAAGTTACGACCCAGCTGGGTGATGAACTCCTGGCAAGCCACCGAACCGGCGCCGCCCCAGAAGTCACCAGCAGCCAGCACGTCGCGAACGATGGCCTGGTGCTCCTGCTCGAGCGATGCCGCCTGCGCGCGAATCGTGGCACCGTGGGTGTCCACGTCGCCGAACGAGTAATTGATGGTCATTGTCATGCCCTCCTAAATGTGAAAGTTTGTTGGATTCGGGAACTAGCTGCTGAGGATTTGCTGCGAAGCCTGCTCTTGCTGCTCGTAGTTGCCAGCGTCGCGCAGCATGCCGTCGCGCACACCGTGGAGCATGTTCACGATGTTGCGGAACGCCTGGTTCATCTGACCCATGGTGTCGTAAGACGTCGCCTGGGCGGTGCCACTCCAGCCAGCACCCGAAATGTTCTGCGACGACGCCCACATGCGACGAGCCTCGTCCTCGACCGTCTGAGCGTGAGTCTCAAACCGGCCAGCCATCGCACGCATCGCGTGCGGGTCAGTCATAAAACGCGTAGCCATTTGCCTGTCTCCTTTAACTGGATTTATTTACTTTGGACCTGTCATACAGTTTGTCTTTGTTGTTGCCGGCAACGTCTCTCAACCGGCCGCCGGGGAGCGCGGAACCACGCTGCTGGTCCGCGGGAGTTCAAAACGTGGTTCGGCTTCGCCCTGCCACTCGGCCCATTCCGACCATTCGTTCCATTCGTCCGTGCCTTCGGCAAGGTCTTCAGGATTTGGATTCGACTCGACGACCGCTTTCACGTCGGCCTGGGCGCCCTCTTCAGGCTCCGGTGCCCAGTGGTCATAGTCGTCCGGTGGAACGGCGACGCCCCAGCTGAGCGGGACCGTTAAGCCACCGAGCATGCCTGACTTAGCCCGAGCCGCCACTACCGAGTCGTCCGGCAAGGGCGAACCGAGAGGCAATAACACGCTGCCCCCTTCCGCAGCCGATCCAGTACACCTCGTACTCGGCGGCGACCTCGTTGCTGCCGAGTACTTCGCATCGTAAGCCAATGCTGGGGACAATATCCCGATTTTTCCGTTTTCGCGCCCCCTGGAAGCAACGAGTTCAAAAACGGTCCGCTCGTTGAACCGCTCCACCGCCAAGCCGGGCCGGCTTGACGCAGCTTCGGTGCAGGTCAGGGCAATTTTTGGCCGAGACCGCCCCAAGCTGGGCGCAGGACGGCCGCAGCACCAGCAAGACCACGCGGGGTCCCGTCGCCGGCCGTCGTTGCATACCCCACTCCGGGTGATCCCGTCGTAGCCCAGATCGTCATGGCACTCGCCGTCGAGCGCGAGGCCCCGGGGTGATGTCAAATCGGAACGGGATCGTGGTCCGTTCGGGGTGCCGGGAACGTCCCGAAATTGTGTTCGGAAACGGTTTACCCGCGTCACGGCAACGCGAAATGTTCGACACCGGTTAAATGTCGGTCACATGACTCGAGGTGCAGAATTCGAGCCTTTTATCCGGCACATTTTCCGCCATTTATCTCACGGCTTATCTCGCGACCGTAGAGCCAATTTCGTGATTGCCCAACGCAATCCGGCATCGGCAGGTAGCCTCGCGAGTCATGTGGTGCACAGTGCTGATGTTGGCACTCGTGGCGACAATGGACCCGGTCCGGCTCGGCACCAGCGCCCTGTTGTACTCCCGCCCTCGAGCCGTGCGCCATCTGGTTGCGTTCTGGCTCGGCGGCGTGACGGTCTGCATCGTTCTCGCGTTGGGGGTGCTGGTCGGGCTTCGTGACCTGGCGGCCAGCGTCATACACCGGGTACAACACGTCACCAACGGCTCGACCATCGGGCACATTCAGATCGCGATGGGTGCGCTGGCGCTGTTTGTTGCCGCGTTGGCGGTTGGTCTCTCGCCCCGTCAGCGGCCCGCGGCAACGGCGATGTCGCGATTATCGACGCGCGCGCAGGATGCACTGCAATCCAGACCGCTCTGGGTGCCGTTCATCCTGGGAGTTGGGCTGTTCACCGACTTCAGGTACTTGTTGGCGCTCAGTGCCATCGCCGCATCGCGGGTCACCGCGGGCACCGAGATATCGGCGACCGCGGCGTTCGCCGTCGTGTCGCTGGCCTTCATCGAGATCCCGCTCGCCAGCCAGGTGGCGGCGCCGGAAAAGACCAGCGAGATCATGTCACAGCTGAATGAGTGGCTGAGGACTCGCCGTCACCAAGTGTTTGCCCTGATCATCGCCCTGCTGGGCGTTTTCCTCTTGGCCACCGGCATGGGCCACGTCTGAGTCGGCGAAAGTTCGCTTCGTTCTAGACGAGCGTTATCCGACGCCCACCCGCGGGACCACGCTGGGACGGTTCTGCTGCATATGCGGGCTGGCGCCGCCGCGGCCCATTGGCATACCGCCGCCAGCGCCCGCACCGCCACCCATCGGCATCGGCATCATCGGCATGCCACCACCGCCGGCGGGAGCCCCGGCGGCACTAGGCATACCTGCACCACCCAGCCCCGACATCGCCGAAGAACCCATGTGTGACGGCATCGAGCCCTGCCAGGTCTGTGGCACCGACATCGCCCCGACCAACCGCGCTTGACCCAAACCAGCTGACATCCCGGCACCCATGCCGCCCATGCCGCCCAGCCCCTTCAGCGCACCGGCAGCCGGGTCGACGAGCTTCGGCGCGTCCACCAAGCCCGCCCCCGCCGCGCTAGCAGCGGCCATACCCGCTGAGTTGGTGCTCTGCGTCGCCGCCTGCACGGCCATCATGATCGGCGACATCGCCATGCTGGCGGGATACATCGCCATCTGAATCAACGGCTCGACCGAAGACAAGGGAACCGAACTAGCCAACCCGGCCACCTCAGACCCCACGCCCCCGACCACCGAAAGCCCGGACGAAACGCCGTCCACCAGCGGGGCCGCCGCCACCGAGACCACGTCCACCAGCGGGGCCGCCGCCACGGAGACCAATCCCTCCATGCCCGCGAGGGTCAACGGCGGCAAGCTGAACTGCGGCAACAACGACGCCACCGACGTCGCCCCCGCGTGATACCCCAACATCGCGCCCACATCCTGGGCCCACATTTCGACGTACTCGAACTCGGTGGCGAAAATCGCCGGAGTGTTCAGACCGAGGTAGTTGGTGGTCGCCAGCGACTGATACGCCGCGCGATTTTGGGTGACCAGCGGCAGCGGCACCGTGCCCGCCAACGCCGACTCGAATGCCGTGGCCGCCGCGCGAGCCTGGCCGCCGGCCTCCGCGGCCTGTGTCGCCGCTCCGCTCAGCCACGTCACATACGGCACGGCCGCCGCGGCCATCGACAGGGCAGCCGGGCCGGTCCAGGCCCCGTTGGCCAGTCCCGAAAGCACCGACTGAAACGACGACGCCGACGCCGACAGGTCGGATGCGAGGCCGTCCCAGGCAGACGCCGCGCTAAACAGCGACCCCGAACCGGCACCCGCGAAGATCCGCGCCGAGTTGATCTCCGGCGGCAACCAGGAAAAATTAAGAACCATGACACCCTCGCTGATCCGGCCGCATCAGCGGCTCCGACAACCACGTACCTCGACAAACACCCGGCGCAACGACACGCGCGTCCCTACGGCCGGGTCGTAAAGCGTAAGGCAATTTAACACCCAAAATCGGCACTTTCATGAAAACGTCAAGCATCTGACATCCCGTATACGCAGCCTAGTCCCGCGGGGTGGTCTCTGAGTGTCATCTCGGCCTATCCGACACCGACCCGCGGAACCACACTGGGCCGGTCCTGCGCCATGTTCGGGCTGGCGCCGCCGCGGCCCAGGGGCATCCCACCACCGGCACCCGCGCCACCGCCCATCGGCATCGGCATCATCGGCATTCCACCACCACCGGTGGGAGCCCCGGCCATTGCGGCGGCGCTCTCGGCACTCAGCCCCGACATCGCCGAGGAAGCCATCCGTCCCGGCGCCGAGCCTTCCCAGGTCGGTGGCACCGACATCGCCCCCACCAGCCGCGCGTGACCCAAGCCGCCCGACACGGCCGAGCCCAGGCCGCCCACGCCGCCCAGTCCGGCCATCGGGGAACCGGTCGGGACGAACTTCGGCGCATCTACCAAACCGGCCGTCGCCGCACCAGCCGCGGCCATACCCGCCGCGTTGGTGCTCTGCGTCGCCGATTGGACGGCCATCATGATCGGCGACATCGCCATGCTGGCGGGATACATCGCGATCTGAGCGAACGACTCCACCGACGACACCGGTATCTGCGAAGTCAACGCGGACACCTCGGGCACCACGCCGGAGACCGCCGACACCCCCGTCGATAGCCCACCGGTCAGCGGCGCCGCCGCCGTCGACACCGCCCCCGTAACCTGTGACGCCGCCGAGGCCATGAAACCCTCGAACCCCGTCAGAGTCAGCTGCGGCAAGGTGAACGTCGGCAGTATTGACGCCGCCGACGTCACCCCCACGTGATAGCCGACCATCGCGGCCACGTCCTGAGCCCACATCTCGAAGTACTCGAGCTCATTCATCGCGATCGCCGGCGTGTTCTGACCCAAGAAGTTGGTGGCGATCAATGTCATCAGCGTCACCCGGTTCGCGGTCACCGACGCTGGCAGCACCGTCGCGGTCCTGGCCGCCTCGTATGCCGTCGCGGATGCCCGGGCCTGGTTGGCCGCCGCTTCTGCCTGCGCTGCGGCCGCGGTCAACCAGGTGACATATGGCGCGGCGGCAGCCACCATCGACAACGACGCCGGACCCGTCCACACCGCACCGGCCAAACCCGCTACCACCGACTGAAACGAGGACGCCGAGGACGCCAGATCCGACGCCAGCCAATCCCAGGCCGACGCGGCGGTCAACAGTGGCCCCGAGCCTGCGCCGCCGAAGATCAACGCCGAGTTGATCTCGGGCGGCAACAGCGTAAAAGCAGGAATCACGGCCACCCCAACATTCCAGCCGCGCAAACGGCTCCGACAACCTCACAGCCCTGACAGCGGGAACGAGACGCGTGTCGACTACTACTGCCAGATAGTAGGCGAAAATCGGCCAAAAATCCGCTGTTCCACCGAACCCGGTCGCCGGCGATCACCTAGCGCGGTTAACCAGACTACTGTCCAGGTGAGAGCCGGGTTTTCGTAATCCGCTAGCAGCCCTTGAGGCGCACCGCCAGATAGTCGGCGACGGCATCCATCGCGACCCGCTCTTGAGTCATAGCATCGCGCTCCCGCACCGTGACCGCGTTGTCATCGAGCGAGTCGAAATCCAGCGTGATGCAGAACGGCGTGCCGATCTCGTCCTGGCGCCGGTAGCGGCGGCCGATGGCGCCGGCGTCGTCGAAGTCGATGTTCCAGCTTTTGCGCAGTTCGGCGGCCAGGTCACGGGCCTTCGGGCTCAAGTCGGCGTGCCTCGACAGCGGCAGCACCGCGGCCTTGACCGGCGCCAGCCGCGGGTCGAGTCGAAGCAGCACCCGCTTGTCCACCCCGCCTTTGGCGTTCGGCGCTTCGTCTTCGGTGTAGGCGTCGATCAAGAACGCCATGAACGACCGGGTCAGACCGGCCGCGGGCTCGATGACATACGGCGTGTACCGGGTGTCGTTTGCCTGGTCATAGAAGGACAGATCGACACCGGAATGCTTTGCATGCGTTGATAAGTCGAAGTCGGTTCGGTTGGCCACGCCTTCCAGCTCACCCCACGGGTTGCCGGCGAAACCGAACTTGTATTCGACGTCGACCGTTCGGTCGGAGTAGTGCGACAACTTTTCCTTGGCGTGTTCATACAGCCGCAGATTGTCCGGGTCAATGCCCAGGTCGATGTACCACTGCCGACGGGTGTCGATCCAGTACTGGTGCCACTCCTTGGCGGTCGACGGTTCGACGAAGAACTCCATCTCCATCTGCTCGAACTCCCGGGTGCGGAAGATGAAGTTGCCCGGGGTGATCTCGTTGCGGAAACTCTTGCCGATCTGCCCAATTCCGAACGGCGGCTTCCTGCGAGCGGTCGTCACCACATTGGCGAAGTTGACGAAGATCCCCTGCGCGGTCTCGGGGCGCAGATAGTGCATCCCCTCCTCCGTCTCGATGGGCCCGAGGTAGGTCTTGAGCATCATGTTGAACTCGCGCGGCTCGGTCCACTGGCCGGGGTCACCGGTCTCCGGGTCGCGGATGTCGGCCAGCCCGTTGGGCGGCGGTTTCCCGTGCTTGGCCTCGTAGGCCTCGATGAGATGGTCAGCGCGGTAGCGCTTGTGGGTGATCAACGATTCGACCAGCGGGTCATTGAAGACCTCGACGTGACCAGACGCCACCCACACCTGCCGCGGCAGGATAATCGACGAATCGAGCCCCACCACGTCGTCACGGCCGGTGACCACCGAACGCCACCACTGCCGCTTGATGTTCTCTTTGAGTTCGACTCCCAGCGGGCCGTAGTCCCACGCCGATTTCGTGCCCCCGTAGATCTCGCCGGCGGGGAAGACGAAACCGCGGCGTTTGGCCAGGTTGACTACGGTATCGATGACGGAAGCCACGGGGTAGCGCACTCCCTTTCCGGGTCGGAGCGCACGGCGATGTCCGCCGCACAAAACATCAGTCATGGTAGTCATCGGCACTGCGATCTTTGACATGCGTCATCATGCATGTGACAGTGGAAGGCAGGGTGCTGCTGTGCGCGGTAGCGGGCCCGCCCGATAGCCGCACTTCTCGAGGTGATGACTCTTCCGATGGTGATGTCTTCCTCGGTACCGTCATCGATGCCGACCGGCCACGGCGCGCCCTTGCCGGCGACCCCGGATCTCGGCCCCGAATTGGTCAGCCACGAGCACGGGTCCATCGAATACCCGCTGCCGCCGCCACGTGAGATTCTCGATGCCGCCGGCGAACTGCTGCGCGCGCTGGCCGCGCCCGTGCGGATCGCCATCGTGCTGCAACTGCGCGAATCCCAGCGCTGCGTTCATGAACTCGTCGATGCGCTCGGTGTGCCCCAGCCGCTCGTCAGCCAGCATCTGAAAATCCTGAAGGCGGCCGGGGTGGTGGCCGGGGAGCGATCCGGACGCGAAGTGCTGTACCGGCTGGCGGATCACCACCTTGCGCACATCGTCGTCGATGCCGTCGCGCACGCGGCCGAGGACATGCCGTGAGCGTGCCTGGCGCCAGCGTCCGCTCCACTCGCCAGCGGGCGGCGATTTCGACGCTGCTGGAGACGCTCGACGAATTCCGCTCGGCCCAAGAGCTGCACGACGAGCTGCGCCGCCGCGGGGACAATATCGGACTTACCACCGTGTACCGGACGCTGCAGTCAATGGCAGCGGCGGGCATGGTCGATACGCTGCGCACCGACACCGGCGAGTCGGTCTACCGCAGGTGCTCTGAGCACCACCACCACCATTTGGTGTGCCGTAGCTGTGGTTCCACTGTCGAGGTGGGCGGCCATGCGATCGA
Source organism: uncultured Actinomycetota bacterium (assembly GCA_963715905.1). GTDB lineage: Bacteria > Actinomycetota > Actinomycetes > Mycobacteriales > Mycobacteriaceae > Mycobacterium. Next base: position 485,342 of record CAVQSX010000042.1, on the reverse strand, counting down.
GGAGTGGGCGGAACAAGTTGCCGCCGAGCACGGCTTCTCCGACGTCAGCCACACCATCGAGATCTTCGGCACCTGCTCGGATTGCAGGCGCTAACCGCTTTTCGCGCCGCGAGAGTGCAACTGGCGACACGTTTCTCGAGTGGCACCGTCGGTAGTTACACTCTCGCGGTGAGGAATTAGGTTAGCGTGTCGCGCATCCGCGCACCGCTGTCGAGCACCAGCAATATCAGGGTGCGCAGCGCGTCGTCGGTCAGGCCGGCGCCGGGAAAGTTGTAGCGCAGCATCACGTCTGCGGTTTTGGCCCCACCGGCGACCTTCTGCACCAGCGACACGGCCCCGAAGTTGGCGTCCCGCGCATGCGCGGCCACCTGAGCGCTGATCTTCTTGGTCAACGGCAAATCCCACGCCACGATCTGGGTGAGCGACACCAGGTCAAGATCCTCCACGATGGTCACCACCTGCAACGACGCGAACGTGCCGTCATGGTGCACCGTCAGCCCGCCATCAGGTTCCTGCTCGACCCGAAGGACGTCGCTGAGCACCGAGGCCAGTCGGTCTTCCAAGGACGGCATCAGGCGCTCCCGAATCGACGACTGCGGGCCGCGTATTCCTCGCACGCCGCCCACAGTTCGCGGCGGTCGTAGTCGGGCCACAACGTGTCCTGGAAGATGTATTCAGCGTAGGCCGCCTGCCACAACATGAAGTTGCTGGACCGCTGCTCCCCCGAGGTTCGCAACAGTAGATCCACGTCGGGGATGTCGGGGCGCTGCAGGTGATGGGCGATCGTCGACTCGGTGATCCGGTCCGGGTTCAGCCGTCCCGCCTCGACCAGACGGGCGATATCCTTTGTGGCTTCAGCAATTTCGGTGCGCCCACCATAGTTCACGCAGTAGTTGATGGTGATGACGTCGTTGTCCTTCGTCATGGCCTCGGCGATCGCCAATTCATTGATAACACTGCGCCACAGGCGGGGCCGTGAACCCACCCACCGGATGCGGACCCCCATCGACTTGAGGTTCTCGCGACGCCGTCGCACCACGTCGCGGTTGAACCCCATCAGGAAGCGGACTTCATCGGGGGAACGCTTCCAGTTTTCGGTCGAGAAGGCGTACAGACTGAGCCACTTGATCCCGAGTTCGATTGCACCGCAGACGATATCGATGACGACCGCCTCGCCCATCTTGTGGCCTTCGACCCGAGCCAGTCCGCGTTGGGTGGCCCAGCGACCATTGCCGTCCATCACGATGGCGACATGATTGGGCAACCGGTCGGCCGGAATCGCGGGCGGAGCCGCCTTTGACACGTGCTGCGGCGGCCGGCACGGACGCCCATCCGGCGACGGTGGCAGCTCAGGGAAGACAACCGGCCAGGTCGACTTGTCGGGAAAGGTGGGGTAATTCTCGGGCGCCGGGGCTAACTGCGGGAAGCCTCCGGACTTCAGCTTGCGCTCGTTCCTAGCCACAGGCCACATCATTACTGACGGTTGCGGGAGCCTGATAATTCCGCTCCACCAGCGGCAACGTTTTGAGTTGCCGTTCCAGATGCCATTGCAGATGTGCGGCCACCAACCCGCTGACGTGGTTGCGGTGGGATTGCGGCGCCTCCTGGGCGGCTGCCCAATCGCCGTCGTGCAGCGCGGACATCAGATCCAGCACACCCAGCGGCGGTGTGGTCGAACCAGCCGGGCGGCAATGCGGGCAGACGCTACCCCCGGCTGCGATGTGAAATGCCCGATGCGGGCCGGGTTCGGCACAGCGCGCGCACTCGGTCAGCGCCGGCGCCCATCCAGCGATGCCCATGGCACGCAGCAGATAGGCGTCCAACAGCAGATCGCGGGGCCGGCTCCCGTCAGCCACCGCCCGTAACGCGCCCACCGTGAGCCGGTGTAGAGCCGGAGCGGGCGCCCGCTCCTCACCGGCGAGGCGTTCGGCGGTTTCCAGCATCGCGCACCCGCAGGTGTACCGGCCGTAGTCGCTGACGATGTCGGTGGCGAACGCGTCGACCGAGACGACCTGGGTGACGATGTCGAGGTTGCGGCCGGGATGCAGTTGCACATCGATGTGCGCGAACGGCTCCAGCCGCGCGCCGAACTTGCTGCGGGTGCGGCGCACGCCTTTGGCCACCGCGCGAACCAGCCCGTGCTCGCGGGTCAGCAATGTGACGATCCGGTCGGCTTCGCCGAGCTTATGCTGGCGCAGCACTACCGCCCGGTCTCGATATAGCCGCATTACAGTAGTTTTGCACCCCACCGCGACATCGCGGGGATCCGCGCCGATAGTCTCGGAACCCGTGACTGGCGCTTCCGGGTCCTCCTCCAGAGCAGGCAGCCAGCGCCTACCGACGCTGACCGACCTGCTCTATCAGTTGGCCAACAGTTCGGTTACGTCCGAGCAGTTGGTGCGCCGTTCTCTGCAGGCGATCGGTGCCAGCCAGTCCACGCTGAACGCTTTCCGGGTGGTGTTCAACGAGTCGGCGCTGGCCGCCGCGGCAGACGCCGATAGACGACGGGCCGCGGGTGACACCGCCCCGTTACTGGGTATCCCGATCGCGGTCAAAGACGACGTCGACGTTGCCGGATACCCAACCGCTTTCGGTACCGAGGGGCAGGTCCCGGCCGCCAGCCACGACGCCGAGGTCGTTCGGCGCCTCAAAGCGGCGGGCGCGGTAATCGTCGGCAAGACCAACACCTGCGAACTTGGTCAATGGCCATTCACCAGCGGCCCCGGCTTCGGGCACACCCGCAATCCCTGGTCACGCCGGCACACTCCGGGCGGATCCTCGGGCGGCAGCGCGGCCGCGGTGGCCGCGGGTCTGGTCACCGCGGCGATAGGTTCCGACGGCGCCGGCAGCATCCGCATTCCCGCAGCGTGGACGCACCTGGTCGGCATCAAGCCGCAACGCGGCCGCATCTCCACCTGGCCGCTGCCGGAGGCGTGTAACGGCATCGCGGTCAACGGTGTGCTGGCCCGCACGGTGGCGGACGCGGCGTTGGTGCTCGACGCCGCATCCGGAAACGTCGAGGGCGACCTACACAGGCCGCCGCCGCTGACGGCATCCGACCACGTCGGCAACGCACCGGGTCCGCTCAATATCGCGCTGTCAACCCGCTTCCCGTACACCGGATTTCGGGCCAAGCTGCATCCCGAGATCCTCGCCGCGACGGAACGGATGGGCAAGCAACTCGAGCAACTCGGCCACAGGGTGGTGTCGGGCAACCCCGACTACGGCCTGCGGATGTCGTGGGACTTTCTCGCCAGATCCACTGCGGGCCTGCAATATTGGGTGGAACGGCTGGGCTACGATGTGACCCTGGACCACCGCACCTTGTCCAATCTGCGCCTCGGTCAGCTGCTGGGACAGGCGATTCTGCGCAACGCGCGCCACCGCGAAGCCGCCGCGCAGCATCGGGTAGGCTCGATCTTCGACATCGTTGACGTGGTGCTGGCACCCACCACCGCGCAGCCAGCGCCGTTGGCCCGTTCCTTTGACCGGTTGGGCAGCTTCGGTACCGACCGCGCAACGATCCGCGCGTGCCCGGTGACGTGGCCGTGGAACCTGCTGGGCTGGCCGTCAATCAACGTGCCGGCGGGGTTCACCACCGCGGGCTTGCCGATCGGCGTGCAGCTGATGGGACCGGCGAATAGCGAGGGCATGCTGATCTCGCTGGCCGCCGAGTTGGAGGCGGGTTGCGGCTGGGCGACCGAGCAGCCGGAGGTGTGGTGGAACACCGGGAAAGACATTCCGCCGATCCGCAGTTGGACTACCTAGAGCGTGTTTTAAAATCCCAATCGCCCGAGCTGTTTGGGGTCGCTTTGCCAATTCTTTGCGATCTTCACGCGCAGGTCGAGGTAAACCTTAGTGCCCAGCAGCTTCTCGATCTGGACGCGGGCCGCGGTACCCACTTCACGCAAGCGGGCACCACCCTTGCCGATGATGATGCCCTTCTGGCTGGACCGCTCGACGTAGAGAATCGCGAACACGTCGATCAGGTCGTCGCGCCCCTCCCGCGGGTTGATCTCGTCGATCACCACCGCCAGCGAATGCGGGAGCTCGTCGCGCACACCCTCCAGGGCGGCCTCGCGAATGAGTTCCGCCATCAGAATCTCCTCGGGTTCGTCCGTGAGCTCACCGTCGGGGTAGTAGGCCGGGCCGACGGGCAGGGCCGAAGCCAGCACGTCGATCAACACGTCGACCTGGGTCCCGTCGACAGCCGAGACCGGGACGATCTCGGCGGAGCCGGTGACCAGCTCGTTGACCGCGACCAGCTGGGCAGCCACCCGGTCCCTGGGCACTTTGTCGATCTTGGTCACGATCACGACGAGCGTCGTCTTTGGCGCAACCGAACGAATCTGCTCGACGATCCAGCGGTCTCCGGGACCGATCGCCTCGTCGGCCGGAATGCACAGCCCGATCACGTCGACCTCGGTGTAGGTATCGCGGACCAGGTCATTGAGCCGCTTGCCCAGCAGGGTGCGCGGCCGATGCAGACCCGGGGTATCGACCAGGATCATCTGAAAGTCGTTGCGGTGGATGATTCCCCGAATGGTGTGCCGAGTGGTCTGCGGTCGCTTCGAGGTGATCGCCACCTTGCTGCCCACCAGGGCGTTGGTCAGCGTCGACTTGCCGGTGTTCGGGCGGCCGACGAAACACACAAAGCCGGAATGGAATTCGCTCGCGCTGGGCGTCATTGCGGGCCGGCCTCTCCGTTGGTTTCGGCCGGGCTGAGCAGAACGGTGCTGATCCGCACCCGTCCCCGATGATCCCTGCCGCCTTCGGCGTGTAGCCGCAGACCGTGCGAAACGACTTCCGCTCCGGGCAGTGGAACTCGGCCCAGTTCCAGCGCCAACAAGCCACCCACAGTGTCGACGTCGAGGTCGTCATCGAATTCCAGGTCGTACAGTTCGCCGACGTCCTCGATCGGCAGCCTTGCCGACACTCGGAAGCGTTTGTCGCCCAGGTCTTCTATCGGCGCCGTCTCGGCGTGGTCGTACTCGTCGGCGATCTCGCCGACTATTTCCTCCAGCACGTCTTCGATACTGGCCAGGCCGGCGATCGCGCCGTATTCGTCGACCAATAAAGCCATGTGGTTGCGGTCGCGCTGCATTTCGCGCAGCAGCGCATCGAGCGGCTTGGAGTCCGGGACGAATACCGCCGGGCGCATCACTTCCGAAACCTTGGTGTTGATGCCGCCGTCGGCTGACAGGAACGTCTGCTGGACAAGGTCCTTCAGGTACACCACCCCGACGATGTCGTCGACGTTTTCGCCGATCACCGGAAGGCGGGAATGTCCGCTGCGGACCGCCAGCGTGGTCGCTTGAGCGGCCGTCTTGTCGCTCTCGATCCAGATCATCTCGGTGCGCGGCACCATCACCTCGCGGGCCGGGGTGTCGCCAAGCTCGAAGACCGATTCGATCATCCGGCGCTCGTCGGCGGCGACAACGCCGCGCTGTTGGGCCAAGTCGACGACTTCGCGCAGCTCGATCTCGGATGCGAACGGGCCGTTACGCATACCCCGGCCCGGCGTGATCGCGTTACCGAGCAACACCAGCAGTCGGGGAATCGGCTTCAACAGCACCGAGATCACCTGCAGCGGAAGCGCCGTCGCCAACGCGATGGTGTACGCGTGCTGACGGCCCAGGGTGCGTGGGCCCACGCCGATGACGACGAAGCTGATCAAGACCATGGCTACCGCGGCACCGAACAACGCCCAGTCCAGACCGAAGTTGTCGTAGAGGAATACCACTAAGAGCACGGTCGCGGTGATTTCGCACGTGGTGCGCAGCAACACCACCAGGTTGATGTAGCGCGGCCGCTCGGACATCACTTTGAACAGTGCCCCCGCGCCGGGCCGCTCTTCGCGCACCAGTTCCTGGACCCGGGCTATCGACACCGTGCTGACAGCGGCGTCGATCGCCGCGAAGAGCCCGCCCAGGGCAATCAACGCGATCGCGCCCAGCAGCTGACCCAGGCCGGTCAAAGGTCGAAATGCCTTGACTTGTCCAGCAGCCGGCGGTCTTTCTCGTCCTGCAGGTCGAGCCGGTAGGCCTCGACCTGTTCGGCGACCCACTCTTCGAGCAACCGGCCCTGGAGGGCGAACATCTCCTTCTCCTCGTCCGGCTCACCGTGGTCGTAGCCGAGCAGATGAAGGACCCCGTGGATGGTCAGCAGCGCGAGCTCTTGCCCGAGGCTGTGGCCCGCGGCGGCCGCTTGGTCGGCCGCGAATTCTGGGCACAACACGATGTCGCCCAGCATCGCCGGTCCCGGCTCCGGGGCGTCGGGGCGGCCGCCCGGCTCCAGCTCGTCCATCGGAAAGCTCATCACATCGGTCGGGCCGGGCAGGTCCATCCAGCGCATGTGCAGGTCGGCCATCGCCGCGGTGTCCAACAGCACCATCGACAGTTCGGCGCTCGGATTGACGTCCATCTTGGCGATGACGAACCGCGCGACGCTGACCAATTCGGATTCGGCGACGTCGATGCCCGACTCGTTGGATACCTCGACGCTCATCGGCGGCTGCGGGTTCCCGATGCCCGCCGCGCAGCCCGATTCATCCCAGAGTCGGACTCTTCGTACTTGGCGTAGGCATCGACGATCTCCGAGACCAGCCGGTGGCGCACCACATCCACACTGGTTAGGTGCGCGACGTGAATATCGTCGACGTTGTCGAGAATGTCGATCGCCGAGCGTAGGCCGGAGCGGGCGCCGCCCGGCAGGTCAACCTGGGTGACGTCCCCGGTCACAACGACCTTCGACCCGAAACCGAGTCGGGTGAGAAACATCTTCATCTGCTCGGCGGTGGTGTTCTGCGCCTCGTCGAGGACGATGAACGCGCTGTTAAGCGTTCTACCGCGCATATAGCCGAGCGGCGCCACCTCGATGACCCCGGCGGACATCAGCTTCGGGACCAACTCGGGGTCCATCATGTCGTACAGCGCGTCATACAGCGGTCGCAGGTACGGGTCGATCTTCTCGCTCAGCGTGCCCGGCAGAAAGCCAAGGCGCTCACCGGCTTCCACCGCGGGCCGGGTCAAGATGATGCGGCTCACCTGCTTGGTCTGCAGCGCGTGCACCGCCTTGGCCATGGCCAGATATGTCTTCCCGGTGCCGGCCGGGCCGACTCCGAAGACGATGGTGTTGGCGTCGATAGCGTCGACGTAGCGCTTCTGGTTGAGCGTCTTGGGCCGAATCGTCTTACCGCGGCGCGCCAAGATGTCCAGCGAGAGCACTTCAGCCGGTGACTGATCGTCGGTGCCGACCAGCATGCCGACGCTGTGCCGCACCACCTCTGGTGTCAACGGCTGTCCGCCGGCCACGATGGCAATCAGCTCGGAGATCGCCCGTTCGGCGAGCGCGACATCGGCCGGCTCACCCGAGAGGGTGACGGCGTTGCCCCGCACATGCAGGTCGGCGTTGAGTATGCGTTCGAGGGAGCGCAGATTCTCGTCGGCCGAACCGAGCAAGCCCACCACGAGGTCGGGCGGAACATCGATGCTGCTACGAACCTGAGCGCTCGCCTGCAGAGCAACAGTGTCAGAAGCGCTGGTCTCGCGTGGCGTCACGTGGCTTTCGATGCCTGCTTTCCATGAGTGTCGGGCGATAAAGTTCTGGCTGCGAGTCTACCGCTGGTCAGGACCACCACCCAATGGTTCGTTTGCGGGGGCTAGCGACTATAGGACGTCCCATCGGGAGGTGAGCACCCCGAGCGCGCCCAACGCCACCGCGGCCGCGGTCGACGTCCGCAGCACCTGCGGGCCTAACCGGACCGGCACGGCGCCCGCACCGGTCAGCGCGGCGATCTCGTCGGGCGCGATACCGCCTTCCGGACCGACGACGAGCAGCAGCGAGTTCGGCTGGCCTGCGCCGCAATCCACCAATACATCCGCAAGCCGATCGGTCGCTTCCTCGTGCAGGGCCAGCACCGCGGCGCCGCCGGCGACCTCGTCGCGGATGCGTTGGGTCAGCGCGGTAGTAGTCAGCACACCGTCGACGCGCGGGATGTGCGCGCGGCGGGATTGGCGGGCCGCCGACCGCGCGACGGCACGCCACCGGCGCAGGCCCTTGTCGAGGCGGGCGCCCTGCCAGCTGGCCACACAGCGAGCCGCCTGCCAGGCCAGGAACGCGTCGGCGCCGGCCTCGGTGGCCAGTTCGATCGCCAATTCCGAGCGCTCGGACTTGGGTAGCGCCTGCACCACGGTAACCGGCGGCCGCCCGGGAGCGACGCTCCATCGTTGGAGCACCCGGGCTTGCAGCCCTTCGCGCCCGGACTGCTCGACCACGCAGCTCGCGAGGCCTCCGGCGCCGTCGCCGAGCACCAGTTCCTCGCCGGGCCGGATCCGGCGCACGGTGGCGGCATGAAAGCCCTCGTCGCCGTCAACAACGGCAAGCGCGCCGGTCTCGGGCAGTGCGTCGACATAAAACAGCGTCGCGACCATCTACGCGAAACCGCGTTAGCGCCCGGTGAAGGTCTCGCGCAGCCGGCTGAACAATCCGCCGCTGCCGCCGTGCGTCGAGCGGACTTCGGCCACATCCCGGCTGCGGTGGTTCTTCAGCTCGCGCAGCAGCTCGGTGTCGTGGTTATCCAGCCGGGAGGGCACCACCACGTCGACGTGGATGTGCAGATTGCCACGCACGGTCGTCCGCAGTTGCGGCATCCCGTGGCCACGCAGTGTGATGACCGAAGCCGGTTGGGTGCCTGGCGGAATGGTGATCTCACTGGTGCCGTCCAGGATGGCGTCGAGGGTGATGGTGGTGCCTAACGCGGCGTCGACCATCGGCACCGAAACCGTGCAGTGCAGGTCGTCACCCTCGCGGACGAAGACGTCGTGGGTCTGCTCGTGAATCTCGACATACAAGTCGCCGGCCGGCCCTCCCCCGGGCCCGACCTCGCCCTGGGCGGAGAGCCGCACCCGCATGCCCTCGCCGACTCCGGCGGGAATTTTGACGCTGACTTCGCGACGGGCCCGCACCCGGCCGTCGCCGACGCACTGGTGGCACGGATCCGGGATGACCACCCCGACGCCGCGGCAGGTGGGACAGGGCCGTGACGTCACCATCTGGCCCAGCAACGAACGCTGCACGCTTTGCACTTCGCCGCGACCGCCGCAGGTGTCACACGGCATCGGCGCCGAATCGCCGTTGGTGCCCTTGCCTTGGCACCGGTCGCACAACACCGCGGTGTCGACGGTGACCTGCTTAGTGACACCGGTTGCGCATTCTTCGAGATCGAGCCGCATCCGCAACAGCGAATCCGAGCCAGGCCGGACCCGGCCGATCGGACCGCGCGACGTCGAAGCGCCGCCGAAGCCGCCACCGAAGAAGGCCTCGAACACGTCGCCCAAACCGCCGCCGAACCCGCCGAACCCGCCGGCCGATGCGCCCGCGCTCTGCAACGGGTCTCCACCCAGGTCGACGATGCGGCGCTTCTCCGGGTCGCTCAGCACCTCGTAGGCGGCGCTGATCTCCTTGAATTTCGCCTGCGCACCCTCGTCGGGATTGATGTCAGGATGCAGTTCGCGCGCCAGCTTGCGATAAGCGCGTTTGATCTCCGCATCGCTGGCGTTTCTGCTCACGTCGAGCAGCCCGTAATAATCGCGTGCCACGCTTGACCTTTCTTAGGCTTTTTCGGCCGTCTACAAATTCTGCGCCAGGTGCTGCCTCATCGCGCACCCAGAACCTCGCCGATATACAGAGCAACCGCGGCAACACTGGCAATAGTTCCCGGATAGTCCATCCGAGTGGGCCCCAGCACACCCATACCCCCAAACACAGTATCCGAGGTGCCGTAAGCAGTAGTCACCATCGAGGTGCCCGCCATCTGCTCGGCCGCCGTCTCCTGACCGATACGCACCGTTACCTTGCCGGCCTCCTGCTGGTGCGCCAGCAACCGCAGCACCACCACCTGCTCCTCGAGGGCCTCCAGGATGGACCGCAGCGAGCCGCCGAAATCGGCGGAGTTGCGGGTGAGGTTGGCGGCGCCGCCCATCAGCAAGCGTTCTTCGGTGTGTTCTACCAGCGACTCCAGCAGCACCGTCGCCGACCGGCCGACTGCGTCGCCTAACGCGCCGGCGCCGCGCAGCTGCCCGGCGAGGTCGGCAACCGCGATCGAGGCCGCCGCCAGCTTCTTGCCTTCCAGCGCCTGGCCGAGCATCTCGCGCAGCTGGGAGAGCTGGTGCTCGTCGATGACATCACCCAATTCGACAATCCGCTGGTCCACCCGCCCGGACTCGGTGATCACCACCAGCAACAGTCGTGCCGGTGTCAATGCGACCACTTCCAGCCGGCGAACCGTCGATGTGGACAGCGTCGGATACTGAACCACGGCCACCTGACGCGTCAGCTGGGCCAGCAGCCGCACCGCACGACGCAGCACGTCATCGAGATCGACCCCGGATTCCAGGAAGCCCTGGATCGCGCGCCGCTCCGCCGACGACAGCGGCTTGACGTCGTCGAGCCGGTCGACGAACTCGCGGTAGCCCTTCTCTGTGGGCACCCGCCCGGAGCTGGTATGCGGCTGGGCGATGTAGCCCTCGGCCTCCAGCACCGCCATGTCATTGCGGATGGTCGCGCTGGAGACCCCGAGGTTGTGGCGGTCCACCAGGGACTTCGAACCAATCGGTTCCTTGGTGGAAACGAAGTCGGCGACGATGGCGCGCAACACCTCAAAGCGACGATCGTCGGCTGTACCCATTGGCTGCCACCTCCCTGACCGCGTCCATTTTACGGTCTTGCGAGGTGAGACCGTTCCGGTAGGCCGCTCGGCGCCCACGGACGTCCCACCCCGAAGTGATTTTTCGGACTAGCGTGTCCAGCATGATCCCGCCGGACCTGGGCGATGCATCGGACAGCAGCGGCCGATGATTTTCAAGGGCGTGCGAGACGGCAAGCCGTATCCCGAACACGGGCTGTCCTACAAGGACTGGTCACAGATACCGCCGCAGCAGATCCGGCTCGACGAACTCGTCACCACCACGACAGTCCTGGCCCTGGACCGCCTGCTGTCGGAGGACTCCACGTTCTACGGCGACCTTTTTCCGCACGCGGTGCGGTGGAAGGGCGTCACCTATCTCGAAGACGGCCTGCACCGGGCGGTGCGCTCGGCGCTGCGGAACCGAATCGTGCTGCATGCGCGGGTGTACGACATGGACAGACCGCTGGACGAGCAGGTCCAGCCGGCCAGCGGGCCGATCACCCGCGGGTTTTGAGCGGCCGCGGCTGGCCGAGTGTGCGATCAGGGTGTTGAGTGTGCGATTACGCAGTTCAGTGTGGGCTGAGGGGGCGATTCAGCGCCGATCTTCGCCATACACGCACACCGTGGCCGCGTCAGTGCGACGTAGCGGCCTGCACCAGTTCCGTCGCGGAGTCGTGGGACAGCGCCCAGCCGCCTTGATTGATGAACGTCAGGTTCTTCGTGACCGGCGCGGGGAGCTTCGGACCCGAGATCGCCACGTCGGCGGTGGCCGCATTCGGGGCGGACGGCTGGATGTTCGTCACGGTGAATGACAACGGCAGGTCGCCGTCCCGGTACGCCTTCCTCAGCTCGTGGTCGACCAGGTGACCCTCGCCCGAGGTGATTCCACCTTCGACCAGCCCGGTCTTGGTCGTATACGACACGCCAGGATCAGAAAGGTTGTTGAGCAGGCCGGTCAACTGGTCGGCGGTCGGGACGTTGGCGCCCGGCGGCGGGTCTTGCGGAAGCGGAGCGTCAACGGCGACGGGCCGGACCTGCGACATCGTCGGCGCAACCGATGCGATAGAAGTAACGCCGGCGGCTGCCGCCCCGATGGCGGCGACGGCTGCCGCCCCCGTTGCGACGGATTTCATGGTTGATTTCACGATCAGGTCCTCCCCTGGATTTGCCTGGACTACCGGCGCTCATAACACGACAGCAATCACACGCCCATGTTGCAATTGTGCCGTCTGCGACTGATGTTTCGTGTCTCAGATCGGTCACATTCCAGGGTACGGACCAGCCGGGCGGCTAGTCTGTGGCCCAGCTGTGTGCCAAATTAGAGCTTTCGGCCTCAGCTAGCCTCCAGCAAGAATTTCCTCGTCAGTTAGCGACGCGACGTCGAGGTAGTGGCGTGCGATGACGGCCAGTCGCTCCGGAGTGCCACGCTGGGCTTCCCGAAGGTTCAGTCGGTCTGCGAAACCGGCGACGGTTCGGGTCGCGAACAGGTCCGCGACGACCGCATGATCGATTTCCAGCCAGTCGCGTACCCGCGCGATGACGGTGGTGGCCAGCACCGAATCGCCGCCGAGCGCGAAAAAGTCATCATGCACGCCAACCGAATTGGCGCCCAGCACGTCGGCGACGATGTCGGCGAGCGCGGCCTCCGCATCATTGCGCGGGGCGCTGTCCTGGGCTCCCGACGTTCCGGCAGCCTCCGATTCCAGCAGCGCGGCGACGGCGCGGCGGTCGACTTTGCCATTCGAAGTCAGCGGGAGCTGCTCGAAAACCACGGTGCGAGTGGGAATCATGTAGCTGGGCAGCAGTTCAGCCAGTACCTGCGGCGCCGCCGAAGCGATGTCTTTTCCGTCACCGGGGCCCTCACCCGGATCGCCGACAACGGCGGCAACAAGTTTCGGTGCATCGGTCCCCGGGATATTGATGACGGCCGCGACGGCATGACGCACCCCAGGCACGGTACGAAGCGCGCTCTCCACCTCGCCGAGCTCGACCCGGTAGCCGCGAATCTGCACCTGATTGTCGGCCCGGCCCAGGAACTCGATGGTGCCGTCAGGCCAATATCTGGCCATGTCGCCGGTTTTGTACCAACGAAGGCCGTCAAACTCGACGAAACGTTCCGCGGTGCGTTCCGGGTCATTGCGGTAGCCGGCGGCGACATTCGCGCCACCCACCCAGAATTCGCCGGGAACCCAATCGGGGCAATCGCGGCCCGATGGGGCCACGACCCGACACCGCACGTTGCGCAATGGAACGCCGAACGGCACGGTCACCCAGTGCTCGGGCGGCTCGCCTGCCACTTCGCAGATGGTGTTGTGGATGGACGTCTCGGTGGCGCCGCCCAGACCGGCGAAGCGGCAACCCGGCACCTGCCTGGCCAACCTGCGCGCAAGGTCGGCCCCCACCCAGTCCCCTCCGAGGGTGACGGCCCGCAGCGAATCGCCCAGCCCGTCTGCGCCGAGCTCGAGGATCATGTCGAGCATGCTCGGCACGCAGTTGAGGATCGAAACCCGTTGGTGCCGGATCAATTCCACCCAGGTGGTGGCCGCGGCTCGCTGCTCGGCGTCGACCGCGACCAGTGCGCCACCCACCGAGAACATGCCGAAGATGTCGTAAACCGATGCGTCGAATTCGACGGCGGACAGTGCGAGCACCTTGTCGGTGCTGTCAACCGCGAACCACTCGTTCACGGCGTCGATGGTGTTCATCGCCCCGCGGTGTCGCACATCGACGCCCTTGGGCAGGCCGGTCGAACCGGATGTGAAGATCACGTAGGCGATCTCGTCGGTATCGGGGAAGACGGGCTCGCCAAGCGGCTCGGGATAGTCGCGCGCCGCATCGATCGATACGGACGAAATTCCCGCGCCGACGCTCCCAGCGTCGGCCCTCAGCGCGGCGACGACGCCTGCGGTCGCGAGGATCTTGGCCCGCCGCGCCTCCGGCTGGTCGAATCCGATTGGCACATAGGTCCCCCCGGCTGCGAGGACGCCGAGCACGGCCAAAATTTGGTCGCGGCCCTTGGGCAGCTGCACCGCGACGGCGTCGCCTGGCCGCACACCGTGTGCGTGCAGCGCACCCGCCACGGCGAGCGCGCGGTCCGCCAGCTCCCGATAACTCCACGCGCCCGATGTGCCTTCTAAGCCCCACACCACCGCGGGCGCCTCCGGGTTGGTTGCGGCGTGCTCGAAGAAGCCCTGATGCAAGCAGCGCCCGCTGACCGAGCCGTCAGTCGCATTGATGGCGGCGCGCACCTGTGCCTGCGCGGACGGCAGCCGCACCGCCGCCTCGGCATCCCAGCCGGCATCGCCATCAGCGAGGCGCTCGACCGCCTCGGTAAACCTGGCGAACATGGCATCGATCAGACCGTCCGGGAACACCGACGCGCGGACGTCCCAATTCAGCAGCAACCCGCCGCGCACCTCGGTGACTTGGGCATCAAGCAGAACTTGGGGTCCTTGCGAGATGATCCACACCGGGTCGCCGAAGGTCTCGATAACGTGAGCGGCGAACAACTCACCGAGATCGAGCGCACTTGTGAAGACGATCGGCGCGAGGACCGGCTCGCCCCGGTGTCTACCCAAATCGCGCAATACCTCAAGCCCGGAATAACCCGCGTGCGAGCTACTTTCATACATGCTGCGCTGCACCGCGCGCGCCCGGTCGGCGACCGACATATCCGCGGTGACGTCGACTTCGAGCATGATCGACGAGGTGAAGTCGCCGACCACCCGGTCGATGTCCGGGTGCACCGATGCACGATGAAACAACGGCACATTCAGCAAAAATCTGCTCTGCGCCGACCAGCCGCCGATCGTGTCGGCGAAGACCGCCGCCAACGCCATGGCCGGCGTGATTCCACGCGAGTGCGCTGCGCCGACCAGCCGTTGCTTGGCGTTCGGCGCCAGCCAATGGTCGTAGCGGACGGTATGGTCGGGAGCGGTGCGTTTGGCGACGGGCACGGTCGGTAGTTGGGGCGCACCGGGCAACTCAGGTAACCGCCGCTGCCACCAGTTCCGATCGCGCTCGCGCGCGGCTCCTTGCTTTTCGCGCTGACGGTGTTCGGCGTGGTGCTCGGCCCGATAACGGCGGTAGCTGTAGCCGGGCACCGGCAGCGTCGCTCCGCGATAGAGCTGCGCCAGATCGGCAACCAGCACGCGATAGCTCATCGCGTCGCCGGCCAGCATGTCGATGTCCAGATGCAGCCGGCTGCGGTTGTCCCCGCACTGGGTCAGCGTGATGTCGATGACCTGACCGTCTTCAATTTCCAGACGTTGATGGGTTTTACGGTCACGCAGCCGCGTCAGGGCGGCGTCGCGGTTTTCGGGACGCTCTGCGCGCAGGTCAACTACGTTGAAAACCGGCCGACCAGGCTCGGGCATGGTCTGCTGGGTGCCGTCCGGAAGAAATCGGGTGCGAAGCATCGGATGGGCGACAACGAGGTCGGACACCGCCCGCCCCAGTCGCCCAGGATCTATTTTCCCGCCCTCGAATTCGACGTACAGATGGGCCGCAACACCGCCCAGTTCTTGCTCATGGGATCGGCCGATCCAGTAGGCGTGCTGCATGGGCGCCAACGGGAACGGTTCTTCTTCGCCGGCCGCCGCATCCGGTTGGGCGGGCTCAGGCACGACCCACCCCGTCGCGCCGTGCGCTTCATCGGTTTCATCGCCGCAAAGCAGGCCGTGCCACGAATCAACGGTCGGGCTGGCCGCAAGGTCGGCAAAGCTGATGCCGGCACCGCGTTTACGCCAACCGCCCGCCAGCGCCATCATCCGGATCGAGTTCAGGCCCAACTGGATGAGATCGTGATCGTCGGCGACGTCCGCAGCCGGGCAACCGAGTTCGGCCGCTACGGCGGCGCGAATCTCATCCCGGCCAATCCGTGTCATACGACCTCCTCGCTATCCACGGCAGCCGCGAGCGCGGTGATGCCGCGCTGCCAGAGCTGCGTCAGTGTGTCGATGTCGGCGGCCGTGAACAGCGCATGGCTCCAGCGCCAGTTGGTGATCAGTTGCGCGCCCTCCGGCATGGTCGCAACAAAGGCACTGATGTTCAGGGCAAACCGCAGCGGCAGATCCGGCTCGGGGTCATCCGGAAGGGCATCGATGAAAGGTCCGGTGAGTAGCGACCATGGTTGATCCGTGACACCCCCGAGGTCCAGGCGACCCAGATAGCTGAACTGGATTTGCGGTTCGGCGGCGTCCTGCAACTCGGGGATGCGGTCGACATAACGGAGCAGGCCGTAGTCCAAACCGTCGTTCGGGATCGCCCCAAGATGGCTGACCACCGACTCGATCAGGGCCCGGCACGCCGCGGGGTCGCGCTCGGCGTGCTCGACATCGACGGCCGCGGTTCCCACCCCGAGCCGTACCGGGAATGCGTTGGTGAACCAGCCGACGGTGTTGGTGGTGTCGGTATCCAGAATCGCGTCGGCGCGACCATGGCCCTCCAGCGCGACGAGCGTGCCCGAGGCGGGGTCTTGCTGACGGATGCGGCGCCAACTCGCGATGGCCATCGTCGCTGCGGCGAGCAGGAATTCGCGGACGCCCTCATCTCGGGTGACCACGGCGAGCAGGCGCTCAGTGACGGGGGCCGGTGTGACCACTCGTGCGACCCGCAGCGTGGACCAGGTATCCCGGGTCGGGTCCGATGGTCGCAGGCCAAGCATCGGGTCGGGTTCGTGAACCTGTGCGAGCCAGTAGTCGCGCTGCGCATGCACTTCCGGCTCAACGGCACGCTGCCACATCAACGCACACCATCGACGGTAGGAGGTGAACTCCGGCAGCATCTTTGTGGGCGCCCCACCATTCGCGCCGCGCCACGCCTCGATGAGATCGCCCAGAATGATGTGCCAGGACACCACATCCACCGCCAGATGGTGCGCCGCGAGGAGCAGCGCCGCCTGCCCTGGGCCCGAATACCACACGGCCCGCACCATGGCACCGGCGTGCGGATCGATCTCGTCCATCACGTTCCGCGCGGAATGGGTAATGGCCGAGATCAATTCGGTGTCATCCGGCGTGGACAGCTCCACCCGCGTCAGCAGGTCGGCAGCAATGACCACACCGGGCTCGCGGGTAACCACGCGTGGACCCGCGGGTGTGTCGATCAGAATCGATCGCAGTGTGTCGTGTCCGTCGAGCAGTCCCTGCAGCATCGATTCGATGCCCGACCGGTCGATATCCGACGGCAGCCGGAGCAGGACGGTGTGGGTGAAGCGCCGATAGTTGCCGTGTTCGTACAACCAGGACACCATCGGCAGCGGCAGCACTTCACCGTATTCGGCACTGGCGAGGGTGGTGTCCGAGTCGACGGCGGCGTCGATCGCCGCCGCAAGTTGGCGGATTGTCGGAGCGGTGAACACCATCCGCGGACTTAGCGAAAGTCCACGGCGGCGAGCCTTGTGCACCAACGAGATCGCCACGATGCTGTCCAACCCGAACAAGAAGAAGTCATCGTCGATGTGCGGCAGCACGCCGTTGAACTGCTCTTCGAACAATTCGCATAGCGACCGCTCGGTATCGGTCGAGGGCGATGCGGGTCCACCCGCGATGCTGGACAGCGCGCTCTCAGCCAATTGGTTTACAGCGTAGCCATCCAGCTTGCCGTTGGCATTCACCGGCAGCTCGGGCAGCGCCACGATCCGAGCCGGGATCATGTAGGAGGGCAGCAACTCGGTGAGCGCCGCGCGCAGCCGGGCGGGATCGTCGTTCACATCCTGTTGCCAAACAACAAATCCCACCAGGGCGGTACCACCCTCGCGACGTAGGACGCACACTGTCGCGTCGTGCACCATCGACTGACCGCGCAGCGCCGCCTCGATCTCGCCGATCTCGACCCGGTAGCCGCGGATCTTCACCTGGGAGTCGCCGCGCCCCAGGTAGGCATATCCGCCGTGCGGAAGGCGACGCACCAGATCGCCGGTTCGGTACATCCGTTGTCCGGGTCGGAACGGGTCCGCAACAAAGCGATCGGCGGTCATCGCGGACTCGCCGACATAACCCCGGGCCAGCTGCGCACCGGACAGGTAAAGCTCGCCCACCACACCGTTGGGCACCATCCGCAACGCCGAATCCAAGATGTAGCCGAAAGTTCCGGCGTTCGCCGTACCGATCGTGGGTGCCGGGTATTCTCTGATTGCGGCTACGACCGCCTCAACCGTCGTCTCGGTGGGCCCATAACAGTTGTAGACCGCGGTTGGTGACAGCGCACGCAACTGTTCCCACAGCGCACTATCGATGGCTTCGCCGCCGAGGGCCAGCACGGAAAGATCGCGATCCAACAGGCCCGCCGCGCTGAGTTGCCCGAACATCGACGGTGTGGTGTCGATCATGTCGATCTGGTGGGCGGCCATGCCTGTCACCAGCCGGTCGGCGTCGCGCATCTCGTCGGCGTCGAATAGGTGCAGGGCGTGACCGTCGAGCAGGCCGACCATGGGCTGCCAGGAAGCGTCGAAGCTGAAGGACCAGGCGTGGGCGATCCGCAGCGGCCGCGCCAGGCACGTTGTCGCCGTTCGGTACACGCGGTCTCGGTGGTCGGCGAAATAACTCAGCACCGCGGCGTTGGTGCCGACGACGCCCTTGGGTTCACCGGTCGAGCCGGATGTGAAGATGACGTAAGCGCTGTCCTCGGGATGCCGCCGAACGGTCGGTGCGGTGCCGGGAAATCGTGAAATACGTTCGGCTACGGCGGCGTCGGTTAGGTCCAGACTTCGGTATCCGACCGCGACCAGCCCCGAAAAACCCGCGTCGGTGATGGCCAGGACCGGATTGGCCCGGCGGAAAATAGATTCGATGCGAGCGGGCGGGAGCGTGACATCGACTGGGAGATATGCGCCGCCGGCGGCGAGCACGGCCAGGATGGCGACGATGGATCGCGTGGAGCGTGGCAGGACCAACGCAACGACCGATTCCGGGCCTACGCCGTGGGTGGCCAGTTCCCGGGCCAGGCGGCAGGCGTCAGCGTGCAGTTCGGAATAGGTGTACCGCTCAGTGGATCCCGCGGTCAGGGCGACGGCATTCGGGGTGGCATGCACCTGCCGCTCGAAAATCTCCCACACCGTGGCGTTGGGGCCCGGCAGTGACCGCGTTGCAAGGTCGGCGAACTCGGCGCGTTCGGCGGCGGTGAGCACTTGCAGGGCGTCGGGTGTTGCGTCACCGATGTCCGGGAGTTGAAGCAGCACGCCAAGCAGTCGCTCGCAGATCTGCGCGGCGGGAAGGTTCGGCAGCGCGGCACGGATCGCCTCGACGAGCACCACCAGTGTGTCGCCTCTCAGGTGCGACACCACAGTCAGCGGGTAGTGCGTCAGACTCTCCATCTCAACCGGACAGAAATGGGCACCGTCGGGTGTGGTTACCTCGCGGATGGCGTCTTCGACCGGGGCATTCTCGAACACGAACAGGCTGTCGAACAAGGCCCCCCGGCCATGTGCGCGCTGCAGCTCTGACAGGCCGTAGTAACCGATGTCCCGCATTGTCGACGACTCGCGCTGCAATCGCGCGCATTGTTGGGTCACCGAGACGGTTGCGCTCACCTGGTGCACGACCGGGACGCTGTTGATGAACAGTCCGACCATGCTCTCCACTCCGGCCAGGTGTTCGGGACGACCCGACACCACAGTGCCGAAGACCAGATCGCGACGGTCGGTGAGCCTGCTGAGCACCACAACCCACGCGAAGAGCACCGCGGTGTTGAGCGTCAGACCGTTGCGCCCGGCCCAATTTCGCAGCCGCGCCGTATCGTCCTCCGGTAGAACCAGTTCCGTCTTCTCCGGGACCGCCGCTCGCGCGGCGTCCGCGGCGGAGCTTGCCTGAGATGCCACCATGAGCGGTTCGTGCACCCCGCGCAGATACTCGGTCCACTTGGCCATGTCCGCCCTTTTGTCCCGCTGCGCGAGCCAAGCGATGTAGTCGCGGTAGGGGCGCGCCGGTGGTAGCCCCTGGAGCGATCCCCCGGCCCGATACACCGCGAGCATCTCGGTGAAGAAGACGGCAAGCGCCCAGCCGTCCATCAGAATGTGGTGCGCGGTGAAAATCATCCGACGCCGGGTCTCACCGAGCACCGAGATCAGCACGATCCGCAATGCCGGGCCCCGGCTCAGCTCGAACGGGTGACGTCGCTCGGATCGGGCAATCGAATCGAATTCCGCAGGGACCGCTGTGCGTTCGGTCCACGGCAGCTCCACGTGGTCGGGCACGATCTGTACCGGCTTGGGAACGTCGCGATCCCAGAAGGCGGCCCGTAAATTCGGGTGCCGGTCCAGCATGGCAGCAGCGCTGCGGCGGAGCAGTTCGAGGTCCACCGGTCCGTCGATATCCACCCGCAGCTGCATGGTGTAGAGGTCGATGCTGTCGGTGCCGGCAGTGCCGGCAGTGCCGTCGGTTGCCAGTCGATACAGGGCAAACAGCCCCTCCTGCAACGGACTGAGCCCAAGGACATCCTCGATTTGCGGCGGAGCCGTGGTCACCAGTGCCTCACGACTCACTCACGACTGCTCATGCCAGGACGCGCTGAGCTGAGCTAGCGCATCGGCATCCAAGCCCGACGCGCTCATCGGTGCGCTTTGCAGCGCGGACGACGAATCCGATTCCGCCGCAGGCTGATCAGCGACGGCATCGACCGCGGCGGCAAGCTCGGCGATGGTCATGTGCTCGAACACCATTGCCGGAGTCAAGGCCAAGCCTTGCGCGGTGGCCCGGGCCGCCAATTGAACGGAAACGATGCTGTCGCCCCCGACCGCGAAGAAGTTGTCCTCACGATCGACGCCGGTGATGTCGAGCAACTCTTCCAGCAGGCCAATGAGGGCCCGCTCGGTTTCGACAGACCCGCCGGTCACCGGTCGGGATGGCTGCACGTCGGTCGGGGTCGGCGGGGCCAGCAGCGACTCCAGGTCGGTCGCGGCCAGCAATTCCAGCGTCGACACCGACGAGTCCGGTGTCGAAGCGAACGCATCAAAGGCGGCATTCAGCGCCTCGGCAATGAGCCCAACGGTCCGCGGCTCGTACAAGTCGGCGTTGGCGACGACCCGCACGTCCAGTTCTCCGTCGGGCGTCACGTTGACGCCGACATTTAAGTCCAGCAGCGAGATTTCAAAGTCCATTGGCAGTGGGGCAACGGTGGTTTCTCCGGATTCGGTGAGGTCACGCGTCAGTAGCGCCCAGTCCTCACCGCGGAAATGGATTGAGTTCTGGAAAAGCGGGTGGTTGCGGGATGGCGAGCGCGGTGGGTTGAGCGCCTCAACCAACCGCTCGATCGGGACTTGTTGGTGCGCCAATGCGTCCAGCACCGTGTCGCGGCTGCGAGCGATCGTTGTGCGCAGCGTTGGACCGCCGGATAGGTTGGTGCGCAGCACCACCACGTTGGCGCACGGGCCGACCAGATTCGCGGTGGTCAAGTCGACCCGAGACGTGACCGGGCTACCGATCGCGATGTCGGCACCGCCGCCGAGCTTGTGCAACACGACCGCCAGAATGGCCTGATAAACGGTGAATTCGGTGGTGCCGCTCTGTTCGGCGAGCTGGGTGAGGGCCGCCCGGCGGCCGGCGGGGACCGTGAAATTCACGACCTCCCCACGCCTCCCGAGCACCAGCGGGCGCGGGTGATCGGGCGCCACCGGGACGTCCTTGGGCACATCGGCCAATGCGGCACACCAATAGGCCAGCTCCTTCTGTGCCCATTCGCCCGGTGCATCGAAAGTATGCCGTTGCCACACTGCGTAATCCGCGAACTGGGAGGGCAGCAGGTCCCATCGCGGCGCGTTGCCCGCCGCCCGCGCCCGGTAGGCAGTGATGAGGTCCTCGAAGACGACTCCGAGTGAGACGTGATCGGTGACAATGTGGTGGACAAGCAGGAGCAGCACATGCGAATCGGCGCCCAGCGCCAACAGGGTGGGCTTGATCAGCGGCTCGGACTCCAGCGTGAACACATGGCGGCGTAGCTCGGCCACCGTCTCGTCAAGCCGGTAGGCGGGGATCTCGGTGGCCGCAATTTCGACGTTCAGCGTTGCATGCACGTGCTGATACGGAACACCTTCGTGGTCAGCAAAGTTCGTGCGCAGCGCCTCGTGACGGGCCACCACATCGTTGAGCGCCGCCCCGAGTGCGGCGGTCTCCAGTGGACCGGTCAAGCGAAGCGCAAGCGCCATGTTGAAGACGTCGTTGGCGCCCCTCATCCGGTACTGGAACCACATGGCGAGCTGCGAGTAGGACAGCGGAGGATATTGCGGGCGCGGCGCCCCGACGACTTCCGGGCGAGCGGTCGGGTTGGCATCGTGATCAACCAGTCGCGCGGCCAATCCGGCCGGGGTCGGGGTATCGAAGACGGCGCGCACCGTCAACTCCACACCGAATTCGGCCCGGATCTGGGCGACCAACCGGGCCGCCAGCAGCGAATGGCCGCCCAGCCCGAAGAACGAGTCTTCGGCGCCCACTCGCTCCCAGCCGAACAGTCGGGCGAAGATCGAGCACATTCGGCGTTCGGTGGTCGTCGCCGGCTCACGGTAGCTGCGCGCCGCGACGGGGGTTGGCGCAGGTAGCGCCCGCTTGTCGAGTTTGCCGCTCACGGTCAGCGGGATCTCGGGGATCACCGCAAACGCACTGGGCACCATGTATTCGGGCAGCACGGCCGCGGTATGCGCGCGTATCTCATCGAGATCCAGGTCCGAGTCTTCGCTGCCTATCGGCACCACGTACGCGGCGAGCATGGGACCCGCAGCGCTGTCTTCGGGAACCACCAGGCAGTGTCTGACCGCCGGATGCGTCGCGATTACGGACTCGACCTCGCCGAGTTCGATGCGGTAACCGCGGATCTTGATCTGCTCGTCGGCGCGTCCGACGAATTCCAGCTCGCCGGAAATGTTGCGGCGGACCAGGTCTCCCGTTCGATACAGTCGCGCGCCCCGGTTGAATGGGTCGGCGACGAATCTTTGCGCGGTCAACCCTGGGCGCCCCAGATATCCGCGCGCCAGCTGAGCGCCGCCGAGGTACAACTCACCGATCACCTCGGCAGGCACCGGTTGCAGCTCCTCGTCGAGCACGTAGGCGTAGACGTTGCGGTTCGGCGCGCCGATCGGCACCACACGGGCGCCATGCGATCCCGTAACCCGCAGGTGCGTCGAGCAGACCACGGCCTCTGTCGGGCCGTAGTGGTTTCGCAACTCCGCGTCGAAGTGGCCGGCGAATTTGTCGGCTACCTCACCGGGAAGCGCCTCCCCGCCCACCGGCACGTGCCGCAACGCGCGCCATTCGCTGACCTGCGGCAGCATCAACAGGGTGCTCAGCATCGACGGCACCATGTGCAGCACGGTCACGCGATGACGGCTGATCAGGTCGGCGACGTACGGGATATCGCTGAAAGCTTCCGGTTTCGGCACGATGAGCCGCGCGCCGAGCGACAAGGTGACGAAGATATCCAGCAGCGAGGCATCGAAGCTCACCGACGACGATTGCAGCAGCCGGTCTTCGGCGGTCATGCTCCATTCGGCGATAAAACCATGGACGTGCTCGGCGATCGCCTGATGCGCGACCGCGACGCCCTTGGGCTGACCGGTAGAGCCGGATGTGTAGATGACATAGGCCAGTTGCTCGGGATGCAACGGAGACGACCGGTCGGCGTCGGTAAGCACGGCGGCCGACAGCTGCGCGGCGGCCTGTTCCGCGGCGTCGAAATCCTGCCGCCGAATAACCGTCCGTGGGCGGGCGTCGGTCACCAGGTACTCGATGCGATCGTCCGGATAGGCCGGGTCGATTGGCAGGTAAGCCGCACCGGCTTTCAGTACCGCGAGCACCGCCACGATGAACTCGATCGATGTGGTCATGCGCAGGCCGATGATGTCGTCGGCGCCCAACCCCTGCCCGATGAGCCAGCGCGCCAAGCGATTCGCCCGACCGTGCAATTCGGCATAAGTCAGCTGAGTCTTGTCGGACACCAGCGCAACCGCGTCGGGGTCAGCGCTCAAAGCTGCTTCGAGAATCGCGACCATGGTGGTGGCCGGCGTCGCGACAAGTTCGCCGTGCGACTGCCCCAGGACGATGGCCCGGTCGCCGGTACCAAGCATGTCCAGGCTGGCGAGCCGGCGTTGGGGCTCAGCCAGCGCGTTGTCCAACAGCTGTACGTAGTGGGTCAGCATCTGGTCGACGAGCGCGCAGCTCAGCGTTGTCTGGTACTCGAACTCGACGAACGCCGCCGCCGGGTCAAGCACAATCGCAAGGGCGAGCGGCAGTTGCGCCGTCACCGCGCCCAGCTCGAGTTGTCGCACTGTGACACCGTCTAACGCGAACCCACTCGTGCTCTTGCGCATGCTGAAGCCCAGACGGACGAGCTGGTCCATGCCGTCGCGTCCCATGCGCTCCGGGTTCACCTCGCGCACAACTCGATCGATGCCGACGGACTGGTGGGCGAATCCGTTCAAGCACGTTTCGCGCACCGCGTCGAGGAACGAGGCGAAGGTGTCCTGCGACCGCGCGGCGACCCGCAGCAACAGTGTGTTGCCGAAGTACCCGATCGTGCCCTGGGCGGCGGCCCCGCGCTCGGTGACCGGCACGGAAATCAGGAAGTCCGGCGCACCGGTGTAGCGGCGCATCAGGACTCCGTAGGCGGCCAGCAACACCATGAACTGCGACGCGGATCGGGCGCGGGCAAAATCCTCGACCCGGCCGAACAACCCGGTAGGCACTGCCCGACTGCGGCGTTCGGCGCACCTGGACTGACGGGCGGCCCCCACACCGGGAAGCTCAAGCGGCTCTGGCGCCGGTCGCAGAGTGTCGGCCCAGTACCCGACATCAGACATCGTCGGCTCCGCGGAGCTCCCGAGTACCTCGACCGCGACGAACTGTGGCGCGTGGCCGGTCAGTTGGTGACGGTACGCGGCGCCGAGGTCACCGAAGAAAACGGCCCAGGAGTCGTCGTCCCAACAGATGTGATGCACGACAAGCAGCAGTACGTTCTCGTCTGCGCCGGTGCGTATCAGCGTCATGCGGATGGGCAGTTCGGTCTGCAGATCGAAGGGTCTTCCGAACTCTTCTCGCGCCCGTGCAGCGACCTGCTGATCGGTTAAATCACACGTTTGCCATGCAATGTCAATCTCAACGTCATCGGCGAAAATCTGGTACGGCTCACCCTCGGTATCCACCCCATAGGTGGTGCGCAAAATCGCATGGCGCGCAACGACATCAGCAAAAGCTACCCGCAGCCGGGCCGCGTCCAAGACGCCCGTCAGCCGATAGCCGACGCAGATGTTCAGCGTGCTGTCGCCTACGTCCATCGTCTGCAGAAACCACATCCGGCGCTGACCGGCCGACAACGGGTAGCGTTCCCCCGGGACCACCGTGCGCGTTTCCGCCGATTGCTCAGCCGCCAAGCCGCTCTCGGCGATGCGTCGACGCAGTAACTCGCGACGACGCTGCTGCAAGGTCTTGGCCTCGTCCCCCATGGCTCACCCCACTTCCGGCACTGTGTACCCCCGGCTATTCAGATAGCCGCCGCGCACAAAGACTTCAGCGCCGTCGAGCTCCACGCCGTCTGCGGTACGAACGCGGGTGATCAGCAGCCCGCGGTTGCCGCCACGATGCGCATCGGGACCCGACACCACCGCGCCACCGCCTTCTTGCACGATGACCCGCCCGGGCGTACCACCGAAGCGGGCCTCGGAAACCCGGGCCTCGAGCACCTCCACCCGTTCACCCCGGTAGAAGGTGAACGCGCGCGGGTACGGATCGGACAGCGCGCGCACGAACCGCTCGATATCTTCGGCCGGCCACGCCCAGTCGATCAAACTGTCCCGCTCCGAACGCTTGTGGAAGTACGTCCGGTCCGCCTTGTTCTGCGGTCGCCAGCGGGCGGTCCCAGACTCCAATGCGGCCAACGCCTCCCGCAGCGCGCCCGGGATCAGCTCGATCCCCCGCAGCACCAGCCCGGTGCCGGTGTCGGTCGGACCGATGGGCAACGAATGCTGGACGAGAATGTCGCCGGTGTCCAAGCCGTCGTCCATCCGGTGGATGGTCAACCCGAACTCGGTCGCACCGCTGATCAACGCCCACAGCACGGGCGAGAACCCGGTGAACTTCGGCAACAGCGAGTCATGCAGATTCAGCGTGCCGTGCGGCGGGATGTTGTACAGCTCCGCCGGCATCCAGGTGTACCAACTGTTGACGACGATCACATCGGGTTCGGCGCGCTTGACCAAGTCGATGGTCTCGGCGTCAACCCGCTCGGTGAGATGCACCGGGATGCCGTGGTCGTGCGCTAGTTGCTCAACCGACGCCGACCAGATCGCCTTGTACGACTGCTCGCTGGCCGGGTGGGTGACCGCGAGAGCGACATCGTGATCCTGCTCGATCAGCGCCTGCAGCGTCTTGAACCCCCAGGTCTGGAAGCCGAAGGAGACGACGCGCATAACACTTGACCCTCTCTGTACCGCTCAAGATCCCTGCCACATTCAAGTCCGGAAGCTTATGTTAGCCTTCGCTAAGTTGCGTGGCTCTCGCGGCCGTCTCGGCGACGAGACCGCATCGCCGCGATCGACCCAAGCGACCGGTGAGCGAAAGGTGGGGTGCATGCCGCGGCCACTGGGGTGGATCAGGCAGTTCCACAGGCCGGATCTGCCCGACAGTCTTCCGTTGCTCATCTTTCCGCATGCCGGGGCGGGGGCGTCCGCCTACCGCGAATTCTCGAAGGCGCTCAGTGGCAGGTTCGACGTCATCGTGTTCCAGTACCCCGGACGCCAGGACCGCGCCGCCGAAGCTTTGTTGGGATCGATCTCGGAGCTCGCCCGCGGGGCGTTCGGCGAGTTCGCCACGTCGGATCACAATCGCGGGGCCCCGATCGTCACGTTCGGACACAGCATGGGGGCGATGGTCGCGTTCGAATTCGTCCGGCTCGCCGAGGCGGCCGGAATCGATGTGCGGCAACTTAACGCGTCCGCGACGGTTGCCCCCTGTCACGCCGCCGACAAACTGCCCCATCCGGCCACCGACGAGGAACTCCTCGCCCATCTCGCGGCGCTCGAGGGCACCGACACCGGAGTCTTCGCGGACAGCGCCATCATGAGACTCGCCCTTCCCGTGGTCAAGGCCGACTTCAAGGCGTTTGACGCGTACCGGTGCGCAGCAGAAGTCAAGGTGGCCGCGCCGATTCACGCGATGGGCGGCGATCAGGACCCGTACGTCACGCTGGGCGATCTCTATGGCTGGGGTAAACACACCGACACCCTCACGGTCACGATGTTCGACGGCGGCCACTTCTACGTGAACCAGCACATCGAGGCCGTCGCGGAGTTGTTGACGTCGGGCGCGGAATGCGAGCGCACGGCATGACTTCAACCGACCCGGTCGTCATCTCCGGGATGGCTGTCGAGGCGCCTGGTGGAATCGACAGCCCCCGCGCATTATGGTCGGCGCTCACCGACTCGAGGGAGCTGATCGGCCCCTTCCCACGCGATCGCGGCTGGACCGTCGACGATCTACTGTCGGCGTCCCGGGTAGCCGATGGTTGGCGGCAGGTCTGTGACGCCGGCGGATTCTTGGTCGACGCAGGGACATTCGATGCGGCCCTGTTCGGCCTCACCGACCACGAGGCGATGGTGATGCACCCCCAGCAGCGGGTCGCGATGCGGGTGGCGTGGAAGGCGCTGGAGAACGCTGGAATCAATCCCGGCACGTTAGAGGACTCCGACGGCGGCTGTTTCGTCGGGATGTCGATGACCGAGTACGGCTTACGCACGACGACAACCGACGATTACACGGGTTTTCGGACCGTAGGTATGGGACAACTGGGGGGCGCCGGCCGGATCTCGCATTGCCTGGGACTCACCGGCCCATCGATATCCCTCGATTCGGCGTGCGCGTCATCGCTAACCGCCGTGCAGCTGGCCGCCAACGCAGTGCAGATGGACGAATGCGAATGGGCGCTCGCCGGCGCCGTGTGCGTGCTGGGCGAGCCGACGGCCTTCTACGAGTTTTCCCGACTCAACGCCATCTCCGCGGACGGGCATTGCCGGGCCTACTCCGACGATGCCACCGGCACCGTCTGGGGCGAAGGCGCGGGAATGGTGGTCGTCGAACGTGAATCACGGGCGCGGCAGCTGGGGCACCGGATCTATGGTCGCGTCCTGGCCATCCGCACCAACCACAATGGCAGGGGCAAACCGATCCTGGTTCCCCGGGTTCGCGCGCAGACGCAGCTGATGAGCAAGACTCTCGACGCGGCGGGAATCGATCCGGCCGCGATCGGAATGATCGAGGGCCACGGGACCGCGACGCTGGCGGGCGACCCGCAGGAATTGACCGCCCTGTTCAAGACCTACGGTGCGGCAGGATGCGAGGCGTTGCTTGGCTCGATCAAGTCAAATGTCGGACACGCGCAAGCGGCGTCCGGGATGCTCGGGCTGATCAAGCTGCTGCTCGCGGGCCTGCACGGCAACATTCCGCCGACGCTGTTCTCGGACAACCCAACCAAGACGGTGGATTGGGATCTCACCGGCCTGCGACTGGCCACAAAACTGCATCCATGGGAACCGAAAGACGGAGTCCGCTGCGGAGCCGTATCGTCATTCGGCGCTGGCGGCGCTAATGCCCACGCAATCATCACGATGCCCGAGAGCACCTGCGGGTGAGAACGTGACGACTCTTCGTTACCGGCTCCCGGACGGCAGCATTCCCGTTCTGCTGTCGTCAGACGTCGCAAACCTGCTGCCGGCCGAGGCCGCTGCCGTGCTTTGCTATGCCACTGGTCATCCCGAGATAGCACCCCAGGCGATTTCTGACATGCTGTTTCGAACGCGGATCGCGCGCAAACACCGGGCCCTGGCCATGGTGACCAACCGCGACGAGTTGCTCAGCGCCCTGCAGGCGGTGATCGACGGCCGCGAGCACCCAGCGTTGGTTCGCGGAGCTACTCCCGCCATCCCCCGCCGGCTCGCCTATGTCTTTCCGGGTCAGGGCAGCCAGCGCCCCGGGATGGGGCGGCTCTTCTATGACTCGGTTCCCGCTTTCCGCGCCGAGGCGGATCGTTGTGCCGCGGCGTTCGACGCGCAGCTCGGCGAGTCGCCGCTGGATTATCTTCTCAACGAACGTCTTCCGGTTCAAGGCAGCGCGGCTACCGTGCAACCCGCGTTGTTTACCCAGATGGCCGCGCTGGCCGCGATGTGGCGCTCCTTCGGCATCGC
Source organism: uncultured Actinomycetota bacterium (assembly GCA_963715905.1). Classification (GTDB taxonomy): domain Bacteria; phylum Actinomycetota; class Actinomycetes; order Mycobacteriales; family Mycobacteriaceae; genus Mycobacterium. Next base: position 456,498 of record CAVQSX010000042.1, on the reverse strand, counting down.
ACCGAACGTGACCATCGGGCACAGCCAAGGAGAGATTGCGGCGACCTACGTATCCGGCACCATCACACTGGCCGACGCCGTCTGCATCATCGGGATACGCGCGCGAGCGGCTGACGAGTTCGCATCCGGCAACTACGCGATGGCAGTCGTCGCCGCCGACCGCGATACCTGCGAGGACTTGATCGCGCGGTGCTCCGGCTGGGCCGAGCTGTCGGTCGTGAATTCACCGAATATGGTTGGGATCTCCGGTGATCGACAAACGGTGCAGGGCATCGTGGACGCATGTACCGAGCGGGGCAGGTTCGCCCGAGTCATTGATGTGCAATATCCCGCACACACCAGCCTGATCAACGAGCTTGGCGACAAGCTACGTGCGGCCGCGCAACGCGAATTGCAAAATCCGAAATTCCTGGACACGGATATCGACTGCCTCGGAGCCACTCTCGGCGGTCCGATCACTCAGGACCTACCCGTCGAACAATATTGGCTTTGGAACCTGCGCAACACCGTGCGGTTCGACAAGGCAATCGCCGCCGCGCTGGGGCTCGGCGCCGACACATTCGTCGAACTCGCGGAGCACCCGACGCTCCAGTTGGCCATTCAAGACAATCTGGCGACCCTGACCGACGGGCGCGCGACCACGGTGGTCGGCACATCCGACCGAACGGCCACCGGTCTGAGCGAGTTCACCCGCAATCTCGCGCTGCTGGCAGTACACGACCTGGACTACCGTTGGGAGTGTCTGGGCACCGAGTTAGACGGCCCCGCACCACTGCCGCTGCTCGACTTCCCCAATACCAGCATGAACGCGGTCCGGTTGTGGCAGCAGTATGTGCCTTCCACAGTCAAACCGGTTGCTGTGGAGCCGAAAGCGGCGTCGACGGAAACATCGGCGCGGCTTCTCACCGAGGAATGGGTGCGGCTGTCGCATCGGTCGCTGATGCCGCCTCGCGCGATCGGCATCGTCGATCACACGGGTGCCAGCGCTGACCTGGCCGGCGCCCTGTGCGCCGCGGCGAGCGACGTCGGCGCGACCGCGCGCCTGGTCGACCTCGAAAACCCGCACACCGGGAACGATCTCGATACGCACGTCGTACTTCTTCCGGGGTCGCGGGAACTGGACCTGCCACGGGACGGTGCCGCCGCCGTGGCCGAGGTCGCGGCGTTCTTCGGCAACCGCACGTGGTGGCCGGGAATAGGTCGCTCCATCACCGACTGCTGGTTGGTGACAGTGGGCGGTGAGGTGGTTACCGACGATGCTCGACCAGATCCGGTGCACGCGGCGATAAGTGCGGGTTTCCGCTGCATCGGCGCCGAACACCCCGGCGTGCGGTTTCGGCACCTCGACCTGGATGCCGGGTCGACGTCACCGGAATCGGCGATCACGATCCTCGGGGCGCTGCATAGCGCGGGCGAGTCAGAGCTCGCGCTCCGCAACGGCGCCCTCTACGCCAAACGGATCGGCAAGGACGACAGCCCGGTCACCGACGCGAACGGGACGCCGCCGGAACACGCGCTCATCACCGGCGGTACCGGAAACGTCGGGCTCGAATTCTGCGAGCACCTGGCACGCCGTGGCGCACGACGAATCACCCTGGTCAGCAGGTCGGGTGAGACCCCCGCGGTGGCGGATCGACTGCAACAGATCCGGTCGGCCACCTCGACGCAAATTCACGTCTCCCAATGTGATGTGGGTGATCAGGCCGCGGTATCGGAACTGGCGCGGGAACATCACGACGCGCCCGCAGACCTGATAATCCATGCCGCCGTGCAGTATTCGGGTATCGAACTGTCGGATATCACCGCCGAGACGGTCGACTCCGGCTTGCGCGCCAAAGTTGTCGGCATTTCCCGAGTGCTGGCCGCGTTTCCCCGGACCGATAGGTGTCGCGTCGTCCTGTGCTCCTCGATCGCGGCGACCGTCGGCGGCCGAGGCCTGATCGTCTACGCCGCGGCCAATCGAATGCTGGACGCGATGGCGCACCGGCTGCGAGCCGAGGGGCTGGACTGCGCCTCGGTGCAATGGGGCCAGTGGACGGTCACTTTCGATCCCGTTGCCGCGGGCACGGCACAGCTGGCCGTGACCGGACTGCTGCCAATGCCTGCCGCCGATGCACTCGAGCTGGGCATGCGGCCGCTTGGCGGAAACAGAGGCATCGTGGCGTTCGAGTTGGATCGGGCACGTTCGGTGCTGGAGACCTGCGGGCGCGCCTCGTTGCTGTCACAGCTGAGCTCGCCTGACGTCAAAACCGCTGCGCCCGTTGAGGAAGGCGATCTACCGCAACGATTGATGAAACTGCTGGCGCAGGCGACCGGCGTCGAGCACGCCGAAACGATTAACACCGAAGTCCCCATGGTCGCGATCGGCCTTGATTCGTTGCAGGCACTGGAGTTACGCCGTCGAGTCAAGACCGAGTTCAACCACGATCTAGACGTCTCGGATCTGCTCGGCGGGGCGTCGATCGCGGACGTGCTGGCACAGCTGGCCGTTAGCCGTCAAACGGATTGATACTCACCGGTTCTCCCCATCGGGGGATCGGTCACCCGCATCTCGGCGCCGAGCACACGGTCCGACAGCAGCCCCAGGCAGCTCAGGTTTGGAAATCCCGGGCCTTCGTTGACGCCGGACAAGTTGGGCAGCACCAGTTTCGGAGTCACTCCGGCCACCGCAAGATCGGGGCCGATGGACTCTTCCAGGCGCTCATGTGTCAACGATCCACCCAGGCCCAGCTCCAAGACATCCACGGCAGCGGGGCGCAACAGCGGCAGGAACCACAGCGGGTCGGCGCCGGATCCGTCGATGACGAGGTCGAAACGATGCAGTGTCTCCTGCGGTTCACCGCAGTTGTCAGTGCACAGCGTGATCCAGATCCGGTTGTCGCGATCGACCACACGGCCCACCCGCCCACGCAGATGCTTGATCCTGTCGTCAGCGAGCAATGACTCCTGAACCCGCGCCGAGAAGACGCCGCGGTCGGTGCGGGCGATGCAGTCGCGTCGTTCGGCCTGCGTCAGACTGCGCCAACCCGCGGGATCAGAAAACAGCGAGTTCTCGAAGAATCCCTCACCGCGGGTGAACAACGTCGCTTGCGGTGAGATCGCGGTGATCGCCGAAACCCGATGATGGAACAGTTCATTGAGTATTGATGCCGAGGTCTCTCCGCCGCCGATGACCGCGACATTTTCGGCGACAATCCTTTCGTGCTGCCCGGCGCGGTGCCAAAACTGCGAGATCGACAACACCCGTGGATCACCCGAAAGGATGGACCGCTCTGGCTGACCGGGGCCGGTAACCATCATCGAGTCAGCGGATACGGTCGCGTCATCCGTGTGCAGCACCCAACGCGACCCGTCGAGCGAGATCCCAACAACCTCGCCGCGAACAACTTTCAGATCGACCACATCGGCAACCCAGCGCAAGTAACCAGCCCAGGTGTCGTGCGTCGGCGCCGGCCTGCCCCGGTCGATCCAGCCCACGAACTGGTCGGTGGCAACCAGATACGACTGCCAGCTGAACCGCATCATCTGCTCATCGAGTTCGTTGTTGCGGCCCGGTACCAGATTCGACCGGTACGGGAAGCCGACGTCTTTCTCCGGACTGGTGCCCAGTCGCTGGCGGCCGTCGGTCCAGCCGCCGCCGGCTTGCCAGTTGGCGGCGACGCCGGAACGTTCGACGGCAACGACGTCGGCAACCTCGACACCCATCTCGCGCAACACCGCCGCCTTCGCGGCCACCGCCACCGCCTTCGCGCCCGCCCCGATGATCGCGAGGGTGCCGCTCACTGCGCCAGCATCCCCCACAACCACACCTCCAGAGATTAGCTCAGGCTGTCCTAACTTCGTTACGCTACCCTATGGTCGGGGGGCTGCACACGCCTGCCCCGAGGGAGCCATCGAGTGCCTGTTACCCCAGCGTTGGACGGCTTTGTGCCGTTTCCACCGGAACGGGCGGCCGGCTACGCTGCCGCTGGCTACTGGACCGGCCGCACCCTTGATTCCGTGCTGCGACATGCCGCGCTGGCGTGGCCCGACAGCATTGGCGTCGTAGACACCGTCAGCAGCCACACGTACGCCGAACTGGACGAACTGGTCGACCGGGCAGCCGCCGGGTTCACCGCGATGGGGATGGCGCCCGCCGATCGGGTGCTGCTACAGCTACCGAATTCGTGCCGATTCGCCGTGGCGTTGTTCGGCCTGGTGCGGGCCGGGGCCATCCCGGTGATGTGCCTGCCCGGACATCGGTCCGCCGAACTCAGTCACTTCGCCGAGACCAGCGCCGCGGTTGGGCTGATCGTCGCCGAGACGGCCAACGGTTTTGGCTACCGCGCCATGGCCGAGCGGCTGGTCGCAGCGCATCCGCAGCTGCGCCACGTCGTCGTGGACGGGGAACCCGGCCCCTTCACGTCGTGGTCGGCGCTACCCGCCGGCGACCCACCCGATCTTGCGCCCGACCCCACCGCACCCGCCTTGCTGCTGGTGTCGGGCGGCACCACCGGCGCACCGAAACTGATCCCTCGCACCCACAATGACTACGTCTACAACGCCGCCGCAAGCGCCGTGCTCTGCCGGCTGACGGGTGACGACGTGTATCTCGTGTCGTTGCCAGCGGCACACAACTTCCCGCTGGCGTGCCCCGGCATCCTCGGCGCGATGACCGTCGGCGCCACCGTGGTTTTCGGCGCGGATCCCAGCCCGGAGGCCGCATTCGCCACCATCGAGCGGCACGGCGTCACCGTCACCGCACTGGTGCCGGCGCTGGCCAAGCTGTGGGCACAAGCATGTGATTGGGAGCCGGTGACCCCGAAGTCGTTGCGGCTTTTGCAAGTCGGTGGGGCCAAGCTGGAACCCGAGGACGCCCGCCGGGTGCGCGCCGCGCTGACCCCGGGACTACAGCAAGTGTTCGGGATGGCCGAGGGGCTGCTGAACTACACCCGGCTCGACGATCCACCGGATGTGCTCGAGCACACGCAGGGGCGCCCGCTATGCGCGGCCGACGAGGTGCGCATCGTCGACGACGAAGGCGAGCCGGTGCGGCCGGGCGAAGAAGGTGAACTGCTGGTGCGTGGGCCCTACACGTTCAACGGCTACTTTCGTGCCGAACGCGACAACGAGCGGTGCTTTGATCCCGACGGCTTCTACCGCAGCGGCGACCTGGTCCGGCGCCGAGACGACGGCTACCTCGTGGTCACCGGTCGCACGAAGGACGTCATCTGCCGCAATGGCGAAACTATCGCCGCGCAGGGCCTCGAAGAACAGTTGATGAGCCATCCCGCGATCTGGTCGGCCGCCGCAGTGCCAATCCCCGACCCGCTGCTGGGCGAAAAGATCTGCGCCGCGGTCGTTTTCGGTGGTCCGCCGGTGACGCTGGCGGAGTTGAACGCCCACCTCGATGAGCGCGGGGTGGCCACGCATTCGCGGCCGGACATGCTGGTGGCAATGTCGGCGCTGCCAACGACACCGGTCGGCAAGATCGACAAACGCGCGATCGCGCGCCAAGTCGCCGGACCCGGCCCGGCAGGAACCTAACGCCACTGCGAAACGTTCGCGGCGGTTAGAAATTCATGCTGGGAAACATCGTTCGGCCGGGGTCATATTTCTGCCGAACGGCGCTCAGCCGGGGCAGGTTCGAGCCGAAGTAGCGCGACGCCGGCTGGTTTGCCTCAAGATAGTTGACGTAGCCCCCGGCCGAATACGGTTGCACCGCTTGGTGTGCGGTGGTGAGCCAGCTTGTTGCCGCCGCCGGGGAACCGGGTGTTTCGACGTACCACTGCACCAACGCGGACTGCCGCCGCCACGGAAAGGCGGTAGCTCCCGGTGCCACAGTGGCCAGCGCGCCGTCGAGAGCGTGCATGATCGCCAACATGCGACCCGCCCCGCGCGGAAAGGCGTTGACCGCCGCGGCTATCCCCTGGGCCGCGGCCGGAGTGATCGCCGGGAAGACATCGGATCCGCCGACATATCCGAGCGGCGCCGGGTTGAGGTTGTTGACGGCCAGATATCTGACCAGGTCCAAATACCCGAATGTGTGGCTATCGGTCCCGGTCGGCTGCAGTCCGACGGCCGACGTGATGGCGCCCGCCACTTTGCTACCCGACCCGGCCGGGCAGGTCGCCATGATGCGGCAGCTTGAACCCATCGCGTCGGTGGTGCTGTCCGCCAATGCCCAGCTGTTCCGATCGGCGTTTCGCAGCCAACTCTGCCAACCGATGAGCACCTGCGCGAACGCCTGTTGCGGGAAGTTGAGGTTCACCACGTCGACGTCGCCGGTGGGGAACGTGGCAAAGGTCATCGAAGTGGTCACCCCGAAGTTGCCGCCACCGCCGCCGCGCAACCCCCAGAACAGGTCGGGGTTGTTCGCGGCGGACGCTGTGACGGCCTGACCGCCCGGCAGCACCACCGAGGCCGACGTCAACTGGTCACACATCAAACCCGCGTGCCGGGAATGGGCACCCAGGCCGCCCCCCAGGGCGTGTCCTGCGGCGCCGACCGATGGGCAGGTACCCGTCGGGATGCCCCGGCCGGCCGCGGCCAACGCCTGGTGCATCTCGTACAGACTCGTCGCGGGCGTCACCGTGACCTGTCCGCTGGCTGCGTCGTAGTTGACTCCCCCGGGTAATTGACGCAGGTCAAGCACCATCGTGCCGTTCGCCGTGGACGCCCCCACGTAGGAGTGTCCACCGCTGCGCGGTGCGACCTGGAGCTTGTGCCCGGCAGCGAACGCCATCGCCTTTTGCACATCCGCAGCCGAGGCCACGGCAACGACTGCCGCCGGCGTCGAGCCGTTGTAGTTGGTGTTGAAAACCTGCTTGGCCGTCGCAAATTGGGGAGTGTCCGGGAGTAACACCTGTCCGCGGATGGCGGTGGAGAGATCGCCCCAGCTCGCGGTGTGCGGCGGGTCGGCGGAGGCCCGGGCCGAGCCGAAAACCGCACCAGCTGCTAGCGCTCCGGCGGCGCCCCGCAGAAACGTCTGACGCGAGATCTCCCGCCCCCGCGATAGTGCCGGGCGCTGCGGGCCGTCACCATCCCGCGATTGCGTCATGTCCCGCATTGTCAACCACCGGGCGACAAAAACCGTGGTGCCGCACGACGTGTCGCATCACAAGTCGGCGCGCCGCGCTATCTATGTCAGGTTAAGCGGCGACAGGGGAATCGCGATTACCGTCCGCTGAGCGTCAGCGTCCCTTTGGTTTTAAGCACCTTGCTGGCCGTGATCCTCTCGACCTTACGGGCCTCGCGCTCGAGGTAGCGCTGTTTGGATTCGTCGAATTTGTCGGAGGCTTCCTCGAGTTCCTTGATTAGGACGGCGAGATCGTCACGCATCGCCGCGGCCTCGCCGGTGAAGTCTTCGCGCTCGAAGATGCGCCACTTTTTCAGCACCGGCATGACCACCTCGTTGAGGTGTATGCGGGGGTCGTAGATGCCGCCAACGGCGATGATCACGGCCTTGCGCCGGAACTCAGGCACCGTAAAGCCGGGCATCCTGAAGTTACGCAGTATTCGATGTACCGATTTCATCGCCAGGTTGGGCGCCACGTCCAGACCGGCGGCGCTGACGTCGCGGTAGAAGATCATGTGCAGGTTCTCGTCTGCCGACACCCTGGCGAGCAACTGGTTAGCGATCGGGTCGTTACAGGCTTTTCCTGTGTTGCGATGCGATACGCGGGTAGCCAATTCCTGAAACGAGACGTACATGACCGAATCGAACAGGTTCTGGGCGAACATGTCACCCTGGTTATTCTGGCCCGGGCTGAAGCCTCTCGTCATTTGCTCCACGCGCAGCTTCTCCAACTCGACCGGGTCGACCGAGCGGGTGACCACCAGGTAGTCGCGCAGCGCGGTGCTGTGCCTGTTCTCCTCGGCGGTCCAGCGATTGACCCAATGCCCCCAAGCGCCGTCCATGCTGAAGTTCATCACGATCTCGCGGTGGTACGAGGGCAAATTGTCTTCGGTCAGCAGGTTTTGCACCATCGCCACTTGCGCTACGTCGGAGAGCCGACTTTGCCCGGGCTCCCAGTCCTGCCCGTCCAAGGCGTGGAAATTCTTGCCGTCCGACCACGGAATGTAGTCGTGCGGACTCCATTCCTTGAACATCGAGAGGTGACGGTTGAGCAGCCGCTCGGCCACCGGCTCAAGCTCTTGGAGTAGCTGCAGGTTAGTTAAGTTCTTGGACACAACGTCTCCCAGCTATGTGTGTCGGACAGTAACATGCATTATATCTGTGTAGATCGGTTACATTCAAGTGCGACACGGTTGGTGTGTTGTTTTTCACGGCTTGATCACGGGATACGGCGTTCACCATCGCCGACCGGGGTGATCAACCCGAGGTCGCCGTCATAGCGTGGGTACAGCAACCCGCCGCGGCCGCTATCCGAATCCGTGAAAAACAGCATTCGCAAGTCGTGCGCGCGCAACCGGTCCACCGCAGCCTCCTCGGTAAGGGTTGGCGTCGGAAGGGAATTCACGATCAGCGCCACCGCTGGGCCAGAGTCGCTCGGCGACCACGCCCATCCGGGAGGAAAGACATGGCGCTGGCGGGCCAGCCGCAGTCCCGATGGTCCGGCCCGGTATAGCACTGCGTCCTCACCCGTTTCGGCGTCGGTGAACAGATGCACGTCGTAGTCCATCGCGTCCATCACTGCCGCCGCCTGCAACGGGGTGGCACACTGCGGTACAACCAATTTGCGGCGAGTGACGATTGCCTCCGCCCCCACGGAGAGCATCGGCCGGGTCGGATCAGGCCAGGTTCTGGGGCGCCAGTCCGCGCCTAGTCGGACGATCTGGCCCTCCAGCCTGGTGAGCGCCGGTGATAGGTCGTCGACGCTCGTCGTTACGGTCTGCACTCGCACTTGGGTGGCACGGACCCGCAGGTTCACCTGCACCAGCAGCGGCCCGTCGTCCGCCATTTTCAGACGCACCCGAGCGCCCCCGGTGATTCCACGACGGCCCACTATGTCACCTACCGCATGCGCGACGCGCTCGGCCTGGGACGCCGTAACTCGGCCAGCCGCAAGTATGAGCACATCGTGGAATTCCAGCACGGAACATTTCTCGGGTGCGGACACGACGCAGTGACCTCGCTCTCTTTCCATGCTCCGCTTATCAATTCGGCTGGAAAAGAAGCCTCGTTGGCCGACACTTCATCGACTAGGGCCGAAGGTCCCCGACGCCACGCAGCAGACACAGCCGCAAACCGATGCGGAACTAATGGCCGCCCAGCCCGGCAGCAATCCGCGACTTAGAGCTTCCCGGTTCCGGAATGTCGTGGTGGATTTCGGTGCTGCTCCGCTGAGCCCCGTTGACTTCCAGGGCGGACACAGCGATCACGACACCTCGGGCGAAGGGCCAGGGCGGGGCGGGCGGCCAAGCTGGTGACGGCGGGGCCGGCATGGGTGGAGTCGGCGGCGGCGCCGGTGGCCGAGGGGGCTGGGCGACTACGGCGGCAATAACACCGGTAGCGCCGGCGGCACGGGTGCACGGCCGGCGGCACTGGCGGCGCCGGTACGGGCGGCCCCGGCAGCGGCCCCTCCGGCGGGCGAAGGCGGCACCGGGGGCGCCGGTGGCACTGGCGAAGGCGTCACGGTGTTGGTGATCAACTAGGGGCTTGACGCGCAACCAGATACGGCGCCAGCGTAGACAGCTTCTCGCAGGTCTCTTCGAATTCACGCTCGGGTTCGGACTCTTCGATGATTCCCGCACCAGCCCGCAACCACGTCTTGCCGTCGCTCTCATAAGCCGCCCGCAGGGTCAGCGCGGCATCCAACCCACCGTCCGCCGAAACCGTCACGACCGCGCCGGAATACAAGCCGCGGCGACCCTCGTCGTGGCGCAGGATGGCGTCGACGCTATCCGCTTTCGGGATGCCCGACGCGGTGACCGCGGGAAACAGTGCCTCCAGCGCATCCATCCGGTCGCTCGACGGGCCCAGCCGCGCGCTGATTGTGGAGCCGAGGTGTTGCACACTCCCCCGCTCGCGCACCGTCATGAAATCGGTGACAGCCGCGGTGCCCGGCTCAGCGATCTCATTGATGTCCTGAAGTGAGCTGCGCACCGAAATGGCATGCTCAACAATCTCTTTGGAATTCGATTCCAGGTCCTCGCGAGCCTGCCGGTCAAGGGCCGCACCACGCCCGAGCGCACGGGTTCCGGCCAGCGGCTCGGTCACCACACTGCCGTCCGGGTGCACCGCGGCGACCAGCTCGGGGCTGTAGCCGAAGGCGCGAATCCCGCCCAACCGCAACAAAAACGACCGCACCGGGGTGTTGTGTCGTCGGCCCAGCCGATAGCTGGACGGGAAATCCAGGTCGAAAGGCACTTCGACACAGCGGGATAGAATGACCTTCTTGTAGCGACCGGCCGCGATCTCACCGACGGCCGATGCCACCCGATCGCGGTAGCCGGACGGGTCGGCGATTATGTCGACCGTCTGTGCCTCGGGCTCATCGGGCAACCCGTCGAGCAAGGCGGGTATCGCGTCGCGGTAGCCGACTGCCGCGCCGAACAGCCGAACCTCGTCTCGCGTCACCACGATTCGGCCGCGCGGCCAAAACACGCGCGCCAGCGGGGTCCGTGGCGCCAGCCGCTGCTGCAGCCCGTAGCGGTAGAGGCCGAATTCGAACGCGATCCAGCCGAAAAGCTGGTCAGTCTCCAGCAGCAGCCGGTCGATGGCGTCGCCAAGCGCCGATCCCGGCCGCCCCGTCCACGGTTGCCGCTGAGTCACCCCGTCGCGGATGACGCGCAGCTCGTCGGTGTCCAGCTCGACCATCGCGTGCACACCACTGGCCAGCACCCATTGATCATCGCGCTCGTACAGCAGGTATTCCTCGCCACGTCGCTCGGGCAGAACCGCAGCTAGCTCTGCCGCCAGGTCGGCTGGGTCGACATAGGGCGGGAGCGGAATCGACAGTGACGACGAGATTGATTTCGCGAGAGACTTCGATAGAGACGCAGTGCCGGCAGGACTCGTTTCGACGCTGGCCTCGGTCACGATTAGTAAATGTAGCCTAACCTATGAAGCCGCGCGAAACTCCTCCCGCGCCGAGAGCCCGACGACGCGAACAGCGGCACGCCGAGGCGCGTTCTGGGCCCTCCGGGTTGCATCACAGGCCTCTTTGGCGTGTCGCCCGAAATGTGTAACACAACTTTAATGCGACCTTCCTGGGCCGCCCAGCAAACTTCCGGTCGTTAGTCCGCGACCCCACCAACGATGCGAACCAACGCCGTCACCTTCCGGCTTGGGGCCGGCGGAAAAGCTAAGCAATCCGGTGGCGACGGGCTCGATCTCAACCAAATAGACCGGCCTGCTTTCGATTTCGCAGGTGAGACGATTTGAGGTAATCACGACGCGCTAATGACCATCGGCACGCAAGTCGGTGCGACATCGCAAACCGGGGGCCGCAGTTAGACTCTCGCTAATTTTTTCCACACATTGAATACAGCATTAAATCCACAGTAAATACACAGTTAATTCCCAAAGGATTGCCGCCGATCGCGCCCTACCAGGCACGTTCTGCGTGCTGTGACCTTTGATTTTGCCAGACTCCAGCCATTCCTGAGTGTCTTCCACAGGCCTGGCCTTTTGGCTGTACATCCGACTGGCGGTTTCACAGCAGCAGGGTTTAAATTTCTGCACGGTCGTCGGGTTGTTCTTGGTTCCCGCATGCGGACGGTGCTTCCCCCTGACCACCGCCCCAGTCAAGAGAGGCTCCGATGCTACAAGAGTTCTGGCATAACTTCACCCACAACCTGTTCAAGCCGCTCCTGTTGTTCTTTTACTTCGGGTTCCTCATCCCGATCCTGAAGGTGCGGTTCGAGTTCCCGTACGTGCTGTATCAAGGCTTGACCATGTACCTGCTGCTGGCCATCGGCTGGCACGGCGGTGAAGAGCTGGCCAAGATCCCGTCATCGAGCATCGCCTCCATCGTGGGATTCATGGTGTTGGGCTTCGTACTCAACTTCCTGATCGGAGGCCTGGCTTATCTTCTGCTGAGTTGGCTGACTTCCCTGCGAAAAATCGACCGGGCAACGGTCGCCGGATATTACGGCTCGGACTCGGCAGGTACCTTTGCCACCTGCGTGGCTGTCCTGGCCGCCATTAACCTCGCGGCCAACGCCTACATGCCGGTGATGTTGGCCGTCATGGAGATTCCGGGCTGCTTGGTGGCGTTGTACCTGGTGGCGCGACTGCGGCACCGGGGGCTTAGTGAGGCCGGGTACATGCCCGACGAGGCCGGCTACATCCCGCCGGTCAAGGTTGGGGTCGGTCCCGGCACCGCAGCAAAGCCCCCGCACGGCCAGAGCCTGCAGAGCGAGCACGATCGCGGTGTCGAGCAGGAACTCGAGCTGTCGCTGGAAAAGTTGGAACACCCGAATTGGGAGCCCGACCACGTTCCCGCCGTGGGTAAGGCCAAGAGGATGCCCATTTTCTCCCGTGAGCTCCTGCAGGAGGTTTTCCTGAACCCCGGCCTCGTCCTACTCTTCGGCGGCATCATCATCGGCCTCATCAGCGGCCTGCAAGGACAGAAGGTCGTTGCAGACGACGACAGGTTCTTCGTGTTGGCGTTCCAGGGGGTGCTCTGCCTGTTCCTGCTCGAGATGGGCATGACGGCCTCCCGCAAGCTGAAAGATCTGCGAACAGCGGGCCCCGGTTTCATCTTCTTCGCTCTGCTGGCGCCGAACATCTTCGCACCGCTTGGGATAATCGTCGCGCACGCCTACGCTGCGCTAACTCACGCCGACTTCAAGCCAGGGACCTATGTGCTGTTCGCGGTGCTCTGCGGCGCGGCGTCCTACATCGCCGTTCCGGCAGTGCAGCGGCTGGCAATCCCCGAGGCCAGTCCGACCCTGCCGCTGGCCGCGTCACTTGGTTTGACGTTCTCCTACAACGTCACGATCGGCATCCCGCTCTATATCGAACTCAACCGTCTATTCACACACTGGTTTTGACCTTCGCAAAGGATCTCTAGCCCAGTAGGGTTCGCACCACCGCGTCGGCCAGCAGCCGTCCGCGGGGGGTGAGGATCAGTCGGTCGCCGTCGGATATCAACAATCCGTCGGCGACCGCTTCCTCGGCGCGTTCGCGTTCCGCAACGCCCAGCCGGTCGAGCGGAAGGCCCTGACGCAAACGGGTTTTCAGCAGCACGTCTTCGGTATGCAGGTCACCGGGGTCGAGTTGCTCGAAGCCCGCTACCGGCAACGTGGCACTGGCCAGCAGCTCGGCGTAAGCGTTGGGGTGCTTGACATTCCACCAACGTGTGGCGCCGACGTAACCGTGCGCACCCGGTCCGGCGCCCCACCACTGACCGCCGTCCCAATAGCCGAGATTGTGCCGACACTCCCCACCCGGCCGGGACCAGTTGGACACCTCGTACCACGTCAACCCGGCCGCGGACAGCCGCTCGTCGACCAATTCATAGCGGTGAGCCAGCACGTCGTCGTCGGGTGCGGCCAGCTCACCCCGGCGGACCCGCCGGGCCAGCGCGGTGCCTTCCTCCACAACAAGGGCATATGCGGACACGTGATCGACGCCGGTTTCGACCGCCGCGTCGACCGAACGCAGCAGGTCGTCGTCGGACTCCCCCGGGGTCCCGTAGATCAGGTCGAGGCTGACGTGCTCGAAGCCCTCGTCCATTGCCTCACGCGCGGCGGCCGCCGACCGGCCCGGCGAGTGAAACCGGTCGAGAGTGGTCAGGACGCGTGGCGCCACCGACTGCATGCCCAGCGACACCCGCGTATAGCCGGCCGCACGGATCGCGGCGAAAAACTCCGGCCAGGTCGACTCCGGATTGGCCTCCGTGGTGACCTCGGCATCCGGTGCCAGCGCGAAGTGCTCCCGCACCATGTCCAGCAGCCTGGCCAGGCGCTCACCCCCCAGGAGCGATGGCGTCCCTCCCCCGACGAACACGGTGCTCACCGTCGGTGCATCTAGGCGCGCGGCCGCGAGCTCCAGCTCGGTCCCCAGCGCCAGCAGCCAAGCGTCCGGGTTGACCCCGCCCAACTCGGCCGGCGTATAGGTGTTGAAGTCGCAGTATCCGCAACGGGTTATGCAGAACGGGACATGCACATACATCCCAAACGGCTGGCCTGGGCTCAGCTGGATGTCGGGCAGGTCGGCCGATGCTTCGCGAAGCGCCATGCCAAATGATCGCATGTCCCTCGTTCGACCCCGCGAAAGTGCAACTGGCAACGCATCGATCGAGAGGAGTCGTCGGCAGGTGCACTCTCGCGGAGAAAAAATCAGCGTGAGAACAAATCTGACCTGCTCGCATGGCTAGTCGGCATCCATGGCAGAATGGCAGCGTGACCGTCGCCAAGTCGAATCCGCGCGTTGCGCTGGTGGCGCGTCGGCATATCGATCTCAAGCGTGTCTGCAGCTGTAGCTGTCCGTCTTGATGTCGTAGACCCAGCCCACCTGTATTGGCCGCCGGTTCTGCGCCGCCCGGAATAGCACCCGGTGTGTTGCGCGTCCAAGCTGGCGATGTTCGCAAAGGAGACCGCCGAATGACCACAGCCCGCCCGGCAAAAGCCCGAAATGAGGGCCAGTGGGCGCTGGGGGATCGCGAGCCGCTCAATCCCAACGAAGAGTTCAAGCAGGCAGGTCCCCCGCTCGAGGTACGGGAACGCATCGAAAATGTGTACGCCAAGCAGGGCTTCGACAGCATCGATAAAAACGACCTGCGCGGCCGTATGCGCTGGTGGGGCCTCTACACTCAGCGCGAACAGGGGTACGACGGCAGCTTCACCGGCGACGAGAACATCGACCTGCTGGAAGCCAAATACTTCATGATGCGGGTGCGCTGCGACGGTGGCGCACTCACCGCGGCCGCGCTGCGGACGCTCGGTGAGATCTCGACCGAGTTCGCCCGAGACACCGCCGACATCTCCGACCGCCAGAACGTGCAATATCACTGGATCCGGGTGGAGGACGTCCCCGCGATCTGGCGGCGACTCGACGAGGTCGGACTAGATACCGCCGAGGCATGCGGAGACTGCCCTCGCGTGGTGCTCGGCTCGCCGCTGGCCGGCGAGTCGCTGGACGAGGTACTGGATCCGACCTGGGCGATCGACGAGATCGTGCGCCGCTACATCGGCAAGCCCGAATTCGCCGACCTGCCGCGCAAGTACAAGACCGCCATTTCGGGTCTGCAGGACGTCGTGCATGAGGTCAACGACATCGCGTTCATCGGCGTCAATCACCCCGAGCACGGGCCCGGTCTGGACCTCTGGGTCGGCGGCGGTCTTTCGACCAACCCGATGCTGGGCCAGCGGGTCGGCGCCTGGGTGCCCTTGGCAGAGGTGCCCGAGGTGTGGGCGGCGGTGACCTCGATATTCCGCGACTACGGCTACCGGCGCCTGCGGGCCAAGGCGCGGCTGAAGTTCCTGATCAAGGACTGGGGCGTAGAAAAGTTCAGGGAAGTTCTCGAAACCGAGTACCTCAAGCGTCCGCTCATCGACGGCCCGGCTCCTGAGCCGGTCAAGCATCCGATCGACCACGTCGGCGTGCAGCGGCTGAAGAACGGGCTCAACGCCGTCGGGGTGGCCCCGATCGCCGGGCGGGTGTCCGGCAGCGTTCTGACCGCGGTGGCCGACCTGGCGCAGCGGGCGGGTTCGGACCGAATCCGGTTCACGCCATACCAGAAGCTGGTCATTCTCGATATTGCCGACGACAAGCTGAACGACCTCACCGCCGGTCTGGACGGGCTGGGTCTGCAATCGCGGCCGTCGCATTGGCGCCGGAACCTGATGGCGTGCAGCGGGATTGAATTCTGCAAATTGTCTTTCGCCGAAACACGGGTCAGGGCACAATCTTTGGTTCCCGAACTGGAACGCCGGCTGGAGGACATCAACTCCGCGCTTGACGTGCCGATCACGGTCAACATCAACGGCTGCCCGAACTCGTGTGCGCGAATTCAAGTCGCCGATATCGGCTTCAAGGGCCAGATGGTCGACGATGGTGAAGGCGGCACGGTCGAGGGCTTCCAGGTGCACCTGGGCGGCAGCCTCGGCCTGGACAGCGGTTTCGGCCGAAAGCTGCGCCAGCACAAGGTGACCAGCGACGAACTGGGCGACTACATCGAACGCGTGGCGCGCAACTTCGTCAAACACCGCACTGAAGGCGAACGCTTCGCGCAGTGGGCAGTTCGCGCCGATGAAGGAGACCTGCGATGAGCGGCGAAGCGACCAGCCCGACCGAAGCGCACTTGCGTGAGCTGGCGGCCCGTGGCGCCGCGGAACTCGAGGGCGCCAGCGCCTCGGAGCTGCTGCGCTGGACCGACGAGAACTTCGGCGGCGTCAACGGACCCCGCGGCTGGGCCACCTGCCAATACGTGGTGGCCTCCAACATGCAGGACGGCGTGCTCGTCGACCTGGCGGCCAGGGTGCGGCCGGGCGTGCCGGTGCTGTTCCTGGACACCGGCTACCACTTCGTGGAAACCATCGGCACCAGGGACGCCATCGAATCCGTTTACGACATCCGGGTACTCAACGTCACTCCAGAGCGCAGCGTGGCCGAGCAGGACAACCTGCTGGGCAAAGATCTGTTCGCCAGCGACCCGGGCGAGTGCTGCCGGCTACGCAAGGTCGTTCCGCTGGGCAAATCGCTGGCCGGCTACTCGGCCTGGGTGACCGGGCTGCGCCGGGTCGAGGCACCCACCCGCGCCAACGCCCCGCTAATCAGCTTCGACGAGGCGTTCAAACTGGTGAAGATCAACCCGCTGGCCGCGTGGAGCGATCAGGACATGCAGGACTACATCGCTGAGCACGACGTTCTGGTGAACCCGCTCGTCTACGAAGGCTATCCGTCAATCGGGTGCGCCCCCTGCACGGCCAAGCCGGTGGATGGCGCCGACGCGCGCAGCGGGCGTTGGCAGGGGCTGAACAAAACCGAATGCGGGCTGCACGCCTCGTGACCGCCCTGGTCCTGACCGCGCACGGAAGTACGGATCCAGAGTCGGCGGCCAACGCGCAGGCGGTCGCGGCGTGGGTGCGGCGCGTGCGGCCCGGCCTGGACGTGCGGGTCGCGTTCTGCGAGCTCAACCAACCCAACCTCATCGACGTCCTGGACGGGTGTGCCGGCGAAGCTGTCGTGACTCCCCTGTTGCTGGCCGACGCCTACCATGCCCGCATAGACATCCCGGCGCAGATCGCGCGCTGCGGGGCCAGTCATCGCGTGCGCCAGACCGCAGTGCTCGGCGAGGACACCCGGCTGGTGTCGGTACTGGGTGAGCGACTGGCCGAGGTGGGGGTCTCCCGGCTCGATGACACGCTCGGGGTGCTCGTGGTGGCGGTCGGCTCGTCGGATGCCACAGCCAATGCCCGCACCGCCGCGGTGGCGCCGACGTTGGCCATCGGCACGCGCTGGGCAGCCGTGACGACCGCCTTCGCCACCCGGCAGGAACCGTCGCTGGCCGAAGCCGCCGACCGGTTGCGTCGCCGCGGCGCGCGCCGGGTGGTCATCGCACCGTGGTTTCTGGCGCCGGGGCGCCTGCCAGACCGGGTGCGCAGATTCGCCGACGATGCCGGGATCGCCATGGCCGCATCCCTCGGGCCGCACCGGCTGGTCGCTGAGACCGTGCTGGACCGCTTCGACGAAGCGATGGCGCAGCGCGCCGCAGCCTGAGCGGATCAATCCGACGGAATATTTGCTCAAATATTGGGATCGGTAGGCAGGTAGAGCGAATTACTGTCAGACGAAGCAACACCTACTGCCCGGTTTGATAGTTCGAACTTAGCGCGCTCATAGCTCCGCCTCATCACCTGCGCGTTAGCTCAGGGCGTTGCTGGTCGGCGATCCGCAGGTGGTCGCTGCGTCGTTCGGAGGTCGGAATGTCCTTTGTCATCGCGGTACCGGAGTATGTGACGGCGGCAGCCTCGGATCTGGCCAATGTCGGTTCGATGATCAATTCGGCCCACGCCGCGGCGGCGGCTCCGACGACGACGGTCCTGGCCGCCGGCGCCGATGAGGTGTCAACCTCGCTCGCGACGCTGTTCAATGCGCACGCGCAGGCCTATCAATCGCTCAGCACCCAAGCTGCGGCGTTCCACCAGCAGTTCGTCCAGCTCCTGAATTCGGGCGCGCACTCCTATGCCAGCGCCGAGGCCACCAATGCCCAGCAGGTCGCACAAAATGACATCAATGCGCCGTTCGAAGCGCTGCTGGGACGCCCGCTGATCGGCAACGGCGCCAACGGCACTAACGGGACGGGCGCCAACGGCCAGAACGGCGGCCTGTTGTGGGGTAACGGCGGCAACGGCGGATCCGGCGGGGCCGGCCAGAGCGGCGGCAACGGCGGCAGCGGCGGGTTCTTGTTCGGCAACGGCGGCAACGGCGGGGCGGGTGGGAGCACGGTAAACGGCTTCGCCGGCTTCGGTGGCGACGGCGGCAGCGCCCTCGGACTGTTCGGCAACGGCGGGATCGGAGGAATCGGTGGGCAGGCGACTGGCGCCGGCGTCGCGGGCGACGGCGGCTTCGGCGGCAGCGGCGGCTGGGTTGTCGGCAATGGCGGCATCGGCGGGGCCGGCGGGGAGGGCTTCGTGGCGGGCTGGGGCGGTCAGGGCGGCGACGGACTGGGGATGCTCTACGGGCTGGGCGGGGCCGGCGGCGCAGGCGGGGCCCTCGACGGCAACGGGGTCGCCGGTGCCGGCGGGGACGGCGGCAGCGGCAACTTCCTCTTCAACATGTTCAGCACGGGAGCCGACGGTGGCGCCGGCGGAACGGCCCACGGCTTCAATAACATTGGCGGCCAAGGCGGCCAAGGTGGTGGCGGCGACGGGCTCATCTTCGGAACCGGCGGCAACGGTGGGGCCGGCGGCGCCAACCTCAGCGACGGGACGGGCGGGGTCGGTGGATACGGCGGCATGGGCGGCGTCCTCGCCGGCATCGGGGGCGTCGGGGGCGAGGGTGGGGCGTCTCAGGCCGGCGGCACGGGCGGCGTCGGCGGGCTCGGTGGCCTCGGTGGCGTCTTCCTGGGCGTCGGCGGCGCCGGCGGCAATGGCTTCGGCGCGGCCGACTTAGCGTTCGGCGGCAATGGCGCCCAGGGCGGCTACGGCTCCATCTTCTTCGGCATCGGCGGAGGAGGCGGCAACGGCGGCATCGGGGTGACCCCGGGCATCGGGGCTCAGGGTGGCTTCGGCTCCTTAGTTCTTTTCGGCCCGAACGGGCCGCCCGGGATTACGCCGGCGTGAGCCCCAGTGCGACGGCGTCGCTGGGGAGCGGCGGCACCCGGGTAGCCCGCACATACACGGTGTCGCCCTCCCGCAAGGCGAGCGCCTCGGCGTCGCCGCGGGTGATTTGGGCGATGAATGGGCTGTGATTGGCTGCGCTGGTCAACTCCACGCGCACCTCGAAACCCAGCGTGACCACCCGGTCGACGGTGGCCCGCACCACGCCGACGGACTCCGCGGTGCCATCACCGCCAGCGACCGCCATCTCAGGGTTGCGACCGACCCGGATGTCGTGCGGTCGGACCAATGTCCCATTCAATGTCGAAACCGCACCCAGGAACGACATCACGAACGCGTTGGCCGGGGCGTCGTAGACCTCGGTCGGCGTTCCGATCTGCTCGATGCGTCCCTTGTTGAGCACCGCGATCCGGTCGGCCACGTCCAGTGCCTCGGCCTGATCGTGGGTAACCAGCACCGTGGTGACATGCACCTCGTCGTGCAGGCGCCGCAGCCATGCCCGCAGATCTTCGCGGACCTTGGCGTCCAGCGCCCCGAACGGCTCGTCGAGCAACAGCACTTCTGGGTCGACCGCCAACGCGCGGGCCAGCGCCATGCGCTGTCGCTGACCGCCGGAGAGCTGGTTGGGATAGCGGTTTTGGAACCCGCTCAGTCCCACGACCTCCAGCAGGTTGTCGACTTTGGCCTTGATCTCGGCCTTGGATTGCTTGCGGATCTTTGGCCCGTACGCCACGTTGTCGCGCACCGTCATGTGCTTGAAGGCGGCGTAGTGCTGGAAGACGAATCCGATGCCACGTCGCTGCGGCGGCACCCGGGTTACGTTGCGGCCGTTGATCGTGACGGCCCCGGAGTCCGGATGGTCGAGACCGGCGATGGTACGCAACAGGGTCGACTTGCCGGAACCGCTAGGCCCCAACAGCGCCGTCAGTGAACCGGTGGGTACCACAAAGTCGACGTGGTCCAATGCGACGAAATCGCCATAACGCTTGTTGGCATCCCGCACGACGATCGCGTAGTCGGCGCCGGTGTCGGTCAACTCGGCCGTCATTTAACCGCCTCCTTGTCAGGCCTTTTGGTCGCTCGTGCCCGGCGGGCGTCGAGAATCACTTGGACGATCAGCGCCAGCACCGCGACACCCATCAGCAGCGTCGACAGCGCGTAGGCGCCGTATTCGGCGCCGCGGTTGTAGCGGTCCGAGACCAGCAGGGTCAGCGTTTGTGACTTCCCCGGCAGGTTGGACGACACCATGATGACGGCGCCATATTCACCCAAGGTGCGGGCGATGGTCAGCACGATGCCATAGGTCAGGCCCCACCGGATAGACGGCAGAGTGATTCGCCAAAATGTCTGCCACCAGCTGGAACCCAGCGTCGCCGCCGCCTCGTCCTGGTCGGTCCCAAGCTCGTGCAAGACAGGTTCGACCTCGCGCACCACGAACGGCAGGGTGACGAAGATGCTGGCGAGCACGATGCCGGGCAGGCCGAAGATGATCTTGAACCCGAAGTCTTTCTCGACGAAGCCCAGCAAGCCCGCCGATCCCCACAGCACGATCAACGCGACGCCAACCACGACGGGCGAGACCGCGAACGGCAGGTCGATGACCGCCTGCAGCACCCCTTTGCCGCGAAACCGGTTGCGCGCCAACACCAATGCCGTCGGAATGCCGAACAGCACGTTCAGCGGCACCACGATGGCAACCACCAGCACCGACAAGTTCAGCGCCGATATCGCCGCCGGGGTGCTGACCCAGGAATAAAATCGGCCGAACCCCGGCTCGAAGGTCCGCCACAGGATCACCGCCACCGGAATAAGCAGCAGCACACCGATGTACGCCAGCGCGGAGTAGCGGAGCAGGTAGCGAACCCACGATGGAGATGTCATGCCGCCATCTCCTCGCGCCTCGCCGTGCGGGCACCGACGATGCGCAGGACGAAAAGTACCGCGAACGACATCGACAACAGCACAATGGATATGGCCGCGGCACCGGTCCGGTCGTCGTTCTCGATCAGGGTCCGGATCCACTGCGATGACACTTCGGTCTTTCCCGGTACCGCGCCACCGATCAACACCACCGAACCGAATTCGCCAATCGCGCGCGAGAACGCCAGACCGGCCCCGGATAGCAGCGCCGGCGTCAACGACGGCAGCACGACCGACGTGAAGACCTTGACGCCGTTGGCCCCCAGCGACGCCGCAGCCTCCTCGGTCTCCCGGTCAATCTCCAAAAGCACCGGCTGCACTGCACGCACGACGAACGGCAATGTGACGAATGCCAGCGCCACCGCCACCCCCCACGAGGTGTGCTGCAGATGCAGGCCCACCGGGCTGTTGGTTCCGTAGAGGGCCAGCATTACCAGGCTGGCGACGATGGTCGGCAGCGCGAACGGCAGATCGATGACGGCGTCGATCAGGCGCTTGCCGACAAAGTCGTCGCGCACCAGCACCCAAGCGATCAGCAGACCGAACATGATGTTGACGACGGTGACTCCGGCGGAGATCGTCAGCGTCACCCGGAACGACTCGACCGCGGCGTGCGACGTGGCCGCCAGCCAGAATGCCCGCCAACCGCCGCCGGCGGCCTGCCACGCGATGGCGGCCAGCGGCAACAGCACGATGACCGAAAGCCACACCGTTGCCACACCGACCCGAAGTGACGTGTTGCCCGACCGGCCGAACCCACGCGACCCCCGTGGCTGCGGCGGAGCGATCGTCTCGGGGGCGAGACCTTGGCCCGAAAAGGATTCCGTCATCCGGTGGCCTGCATGTAGATCTTGGTGATGCTGCCGGAGGTCTTGTCGAATAGCTGCGGATCGACCGCGCCCCAGCCGCCCAGGTCGGCGATCGTCCACAATTTCGCCGGCACCGGAAACTGGTCCCGGAAATCAGCAACGACGGCCGGGTCGACCGGCCGGAAACCGGCCTGCGCCCACAACTTCTGCGCCGCCGCGCTGTACTGGAAGTTCTTGAACGTGGTCGCCGCATCCAGGTGCGGGCCGGTGATCACCACGGCCAGCGGGTTTTCAATCTTGAAGGTCTCCGGCGGCGTGACGTGTTCCACCTTTTTGCCGGCCCGTTCGGTGGCGATCGCCTCGTTCTCGTAGCTGATCAACACGTCTCCGCTGCCCTGTACGAAGACATCCGTGGCCTCCCGTCCCGATCCGGGCCGTAGCTTGACATGTTCACGTACCAACTTGGAGACAAAGTCAAGTCCCGCTTGGCTATTCCTGCCGCCCTCGCTTTTGGTCGCGTACGGGGCCAGTAGATTCCACTTGGCCGAACCTGAACTCAGCGGGCTGGGCGTGATCACCTCAATGCCGGGCCGCAGCAGGTCATCCCAGTCCCGGATGTTCTTCGGATTCCCGGCGCGCACCACCAACGAGACCACCGACCCGAACGGGATGCCCTTCGTGGCGTCGGTGTTCCAGTCCTTGGACACCTTGCCGGCTTTGACCAATCGGGTGATGTCCGGTTCGACCGAGAAGTTCACCAGATCGGCCGGCTTGCCGTCAGCGACGCCGCGGGACTGGTCACCGGAGGCTCCATAGGAGGTGATCACCTGCACACCCTTGCCTTCAGCGGAGGCGTTGAATGCCGGAATCACCTTGCTCCATCCGGGTTCTGGCGCCGAGTAGGCCACCAACGTGAGGCTTGTGTGCGCGTCGCTGATCCCGCCCCCACCCACAACGTCGCTGGGGCCACCCTGGCACGCCGCCACCACGACGCCGACCAGGGCGAGCGCCACGGCATGCCGAAGAGGCCGGCAGCGAGATGCGCTGCCGATGTCGTTAAGCCTCTGCGGCATTGGGGGCGGCCTTTCGGTGCGGGACTATGGATATCGGTCCCGTTGCGGCGGAAAGGCGATTAAAGCTGGGGAGAATTCACGAGCTCCAGACCAGACCGCGCACGGGTTTTGGAGTCAGCGACAACAGTGCACGAACGGGTGGCGCACCAGGACGCCGGATGCTTCGTGCATGGCGGGAAGCCTAACAGGAAGTCGCCGGGCCGCCATCGGGAGCGCGGTCGAGGCGCTTAGTGCGTCACCAACCACGTGACGATCACCAGCGCCACCAGCGTGACGAGCACCAACGTCACGTGTGATCGGGGCATCCGCGTTACCCGGGTGCCCCGCCGGCGCGGTTCTCGTGGTGGTCGCGGTGCAATAACTCGATCCCCTTGCCGAGCAGCCGGTCCAGCACAAACGCCATCAGGTAGGCCACCGCAAGCACCGCCGGCATCACCAGCATGGCCTGCAGCACAAAGGGCAGCCCGGACAGCCACAGCTCGTTACCGTCCCACCAATTCAGGAACCCGTTCACCGTGCTCACCCTATCGCCTGGACGTCCCGAACCCCTCAGACTGATGTGCCAAGATCGGCGCATGCCTCCGGTATCTGGCGGAACGACCTGTCTCATCGCCGGCGGCGGACCGGCGGGCATGATGCTTGGCCTGCTATTGGCCCGCGCCGGCATAAAAGTCACGGTGATGGAAAAACACGCGGACTTCCTGCGCGATTTCCGTGGCGACACCGTGCACGCGAGCACCTTGCGGTTGCTTGACGAACTCGGGTTGGGGGCGAAGTTCGCCGACGTTCCACACCGCCTGATCGACCACATGAGGATGCAACTCGAAGGACAGCAGGTCAGTCTCGATCTGACTCACCTGCCCGGCGCCCATCAGCACATCGCCTTGGTGCCGCAGTGGGATTTGCTGGAACTGCTGGCCAGCGCCGCCGCAACCGAGCCCACGTTCGAGCTGCTGCGCAGCACGGAGGTGACCGGCGTGGTCCGAGATCACAACCGCGACCGCATCGTCGGCGTCACGTACCGCGACCAAAGCGGTGAGACCAAGGAGATGCTTGCCGAGCTGACGGTGGCTTGCGACGGCCGCGGTTCGACGGTGCGCGAAGCCGTCGGACTGATACCCCGGAGCTTCGGTGCGCCGATGGACGTGTGGTGGTTTCGGTTGCCTCGCCAGTCCGATGACCCGGCCGGGCTTGCCGGCACGTTCGCGGCCGGACACGGGGCGATCATGATCGACCGCGGCGACTATTACCAGATCGCCTACATCATCCCGAAGGGAACCGATGCCCAGGTGCGCGCGGAAGGCATCGAGGCGTTCCGCCGCGTTCTGGTGGGCATGGTGCCCTGGCTCGCCGACCGGATCGACGCGCTATCTTCGTTCGACGATGTGAAACTGCTTGACGTGCAACTCAACCGGCTACGCCATTGGTACTCCAACGGGGCGCTGTGTATCGGCGACGCGGCGCACGCGATGTCGCCGGTCGGCGGCGTCGGCATCAATCTGGCGGTAGCCGACGCCGTGGCCACCGCCCGCATACTGGCGGGTCCGTTGCAGAAGGGACGGGTGTCCACCCGACAACTGGCCCACGTTCAGGCGCGCCGCTGGATACCGACGGCGATTCTGCAGGGAGTGCAGCGGGCCATCCACGCCCGGGTGATCGCGGTCGCGGTAAGCGCACAGGGCCGGCCGGAGGACCAAAACGGTGGCCAGAGACTTCAGCGGGCCCTGCGGCTGGTCGGCCGGACGCCGGCGCTGCAGCGGCTGATCGGCTACATGGTGGCGATCGGACCACTCCCCGAACACACACCCAAGTACGCCAGACGCTCCGGGTAGCCAAATCGTAGACGCCGGCCACGTCGGCGGTTGATGATGGCCAGATGGTCCCGCCCGCCGACTCCCCCGATTCATCCGCTGCGCTGGCCCCGCCCATCAACTTCAGCGCACCCGCGCCCCTTGCGTCCAACACAGCGCTGCGCAACCCGTTTCCGCCGATCGCCGATTACGCATTCCTGTCCGACTGGGAGACGACCTGCCTGATCTCCCCGGCCGGTTCGGTGGAATGGCTGTGCCTGCCCCGGCCGGACTCCCCAAGCGTGTTCGGCGCCATCCTGGACCGCAGCGCCGGCCATTTCCGGATCGGTCCGTACGGCGTCTCGGTGCCGTCGGCCCGCCGCTACCTGCCCGGCAGCCTGATCATGGAAACCACCTGGCAAACCCCGACCGGTTGGCTGATCGTGCGCGACGCCCTAGTGATGGGCAAGTGGCACGACATCGAGCGGCGGTCGCGGACACATCGGCGCACTCCGATGGACTGGGACGCCGAGCACATCCTGCTACGCACGGTGCGCTGTGTCAGCGGCACGGTCGAGCTGATGATGAGCTGCGAGCCGGCGTTCGACTACCACCGCGACAGCGCCAGCTGGGAATACTCCGGCAACGCCTACGGCGAGGCCATCGCGCGTGCCAGCAAACAACCGGACGACCACCCGACGCTGCGGGTGACCACCAACCTGAACATCGGCCTCGAGGGCCGTGAAGCGCGGGCCCGCACCCGAATGAGCGAGGGCGACGACGTGTTCGTCGCGCTGAGCTGGACCAAGCACCCGCCTCCGCAGACCTATCAAGACGCCGCCGACAAGATGTGGCAAACCACCGAGTGCTGGCGGCAGTGGATCAACATCGGCAACTTCCCCGACCATCCGTGGCGCGAATATCTGCAGCGCAGCGCGCTCACGCTGAAAGGTTTGACGTATTCCCCCACCGGCGCCCTGCTGGCAGCCAGCACCACGTCGCTGCCGGAAACGCCACGCGGCGAACGCAACTGGGACTACCGCTACTCCTGGATTCGCGACTCGACGTTCGCGCTGTGGGGCCTCTACACCCTGGGCCTGGACCGCGAGGCCGACGACTTCTTCGCGTTCATCGCCGACGTATCCGGGGCCAACAACAACGAGCGCCATCCGCTTCAGGTGATGTACGGCGTGGGGGGTGAGCGCAGCCTGGTCGAAGAGGAACTCACCCATCTGTCCGGCTATGACCATGCCCGCCCGGTGCGGATCGGCAACGGCGCCTACAACCAGGTGCAGCACGACATCTGGGGATCGGTCCTGGACTCGTTCTACCTGCACGCCAAATCCCGGGAGCAAATCCCCGAGACCTTGTGGCCGGTGCTGAAGAAGCAGGTGGAAGAGGCGATCGAGCACTGGCGTGAGCCTGACCGTGGCATCTGGGAGGTCCGCGGTGAGCCGCAGCACTTCACGTCGTCGAAGGTGATGTGCTGGGTGGCGCTGGACCGCGGGTCAAAACTGGCCGAGCGACAAGGTGAGATGAGCTACGCGAGCCAGTGGCGGGACATCGCCGAGGAGATCCGGGCCGACATTCTCGAGCATGGACTGGACTCTCGTGGCGTGTTCACCCAGCGCTACGGCAGCGACGCCCTGGACGCCTCGCTGCTGCTCGCGGTGCTGACCCGATTCCTGCCGCCCGACGACCCGCGAGTTCATAACACCGTGCTGGCCATCGCGAACGAACTCACCGAGGAAGGCCTGGTGCTGCGCTACCGGGTGGAGCAGACCGACGACGGGCTGACCGGCGAAGAAGGCACCTTCACCATTTGCTCGTTTTGGCTGGTGTCAGCGCTGGTCGAAATAGGCGAGGTGAACCGCGCCAAGCGGCTGTGCGAGCGGCTGCTGTCCTACGCCAGCCCATTGCAGCTCTACGCCGAGGAGATCGAACCCCGCACCGGACGTCACCTGGGCAATTTCCCGCAGGCGTTCACCCACCTGGCGCTGATCAACGCCGTGGTGCACGTGATCCGGGCCGAGGAGGAAGCCGACGGCTCCGGGATGTTCCAGCCCGCCAACGCACCGATGTAGGCGCCGCTCGGCCCCGCGAGCAGACGCAGAAGCGCCCTAAAACCGTGGTTTTAGGGCGCTTCTGCGTCTGCTCGGCATCGGTTAGCTCAGCGCGCTCACTCTGTCCATCATGGCCTGCACGATGTCGACGGCGGCGGCGTTGGTAACGCCCGATCCTGGCGGCGGCCCGGCAGGCGCGTTGAAGTAGTCGACCTCGACCTCGACAAGGCAGTTACCCCGCACACCAATGGCCCGCTCCTCCACGAGCCCTCCCTCATCCGGGCGCGCCGATGCGAACGCGACCGAAACCGTTCCCGCGAGAACCGCAGGGGTTGCCTGGATGTCGGTGATCCTGGCCTTGAGTCTGAGCACCGGGTCGGGCAACACCAGCGCTTGACCGTCACAGCGTTGCCACTGTTCGGCGAATCTCGAGAACACGGCGTTGGCGTCGGCGGCCGCCGGGAGGCTGGCAAGGCCCTCTTTGACACCGGTCACCTTCGCGGACGGGTCAACGTGTCGCCAGTTCTCGATCGCGACGTCGTTGACTTCGCCGGCCGGGTAGACGCTTTGATGCAGCATCTCCGCGACACCGAGGCAATCGGCGGGCGAGGCCGACCCAAAACCCTCCAAGGCCTCCGGGCCTCCGAACTGAGGCGGGAGGCGACTATCGATGATGAAGGGCTGTTGGAGAATTCGCGACAGCGTCCGGTCGCCGAGCAGGACCTGGCTGATCGTTTGCCCAGTAAGTGGCTGGGGCCCCAAATTCGGCGGTGCTTGAGCTTTGCCGCCGGTGACCACGGTGCAAGCGGTGGCCAGCAATCCAATGCCCAGCGAGGCAACCGCGCGCGCCAAGCCCACTCGCACGACCGCCATAGCCAGTGCCTCGCTCCCTAATTTCTTGCCCTACCGGTAACGCTGCCACAAACGTCTCCCGTGAGACACCCAACACGCCGATTTCTGTTCATCTTTATGTCGTCTATTGTTTACCTTAATGGGTGCTTACGTTAACGGATAGTGCTCCTTGCGGTTGGCAGTATCGACGAGCCGAAGATGTCAAGAATGATCTCGCCGACTGGCATCAGGCAGAGCAGCTCCACCCGGTAGGGCGACGGAATTCCAAGCTGCCCAAACCTTTACGGCAGATAGCAAAGTTCCGCAGAGATTCCTACGAATTCGCCGACAAGGGCGAGTCGGTCCGGAGCAGGGCTACTTCTTACCCTTTTCCCCTGAGTCATCGGAGGACAGCGCCGCCACAAACGCTTCCTGCGGCACTTCGACCCGCCCGATGGTCTTCATCCGCTTCTTGCCTTCCTTCTGTTTTTCCAGAAGTTTGCGCTTACGCGTGATGTCGCCGCCGTAGCACTTGGACAGCACGTCCTTGCGGATCGCCCGGATATTCTCGCGCGCAATGATTCTCGATCCGATGGCGGCCTGAATCGGCACCTCGAACTGCTGGCGCGGGATCAGCTCCTTGAGCCGGGTGGTCATCTTGTTTCCGTAGGCCGAAGCCCCATCTTTGTGGACGATCGCCGAGAACGCATCGACAGCCTCGCCCTGCAGCAGGATGTCGACCTTGACCAATTCGGCCTCCTGCTCACCGGCCTCCTCGTAGTCGAGGCTGGCGTAGCCGCGGGTGCGCGACTTCAGTGAGTCGAAAAAATCGAAGATGATCTCGCCAAGCGGCATGGTGTAGCGCAACTCCACCCGCTCCGGCGACAGGTAGTCCATCCCACCCAATTCGCCGCGGCGCGACTGGCACAGCTCCATGATCGTGCCGATGAACTCGCTGGGCGCGATGATGGTGGTCTTGACCACCGGCTCGTAGACCGCGCGCACCTTGCCCTCGGGCCAGATCGACGGGTTGGTCACCACGAGCTCAGTGTTGTCCTCTTTCTCGACCCGGTACACGACGTTCGGCGACGTCGAAATCAGATCCAGGTCGAACTCACGCTCCAACCGCTCGCGGGTGATCTCCATGTGCAGCAGCCCCAGGAAACCACATCGGAAACCGAAGCCCAGGGCCACCGACGTCTCCGGCTCATAGGTCAAGGCCGCGTCGTTGAGTTGCAGTTTGTCCAGCGCATCGCGCAGGTTTGGGTAATCGGAGCCGTCCACCGGATACAACCCGGAATAGACCATCGGCTTGGGTTCGCGGTATCCGGTGAGCGCCTGTTTTGCGCCATGGCGGGCCGTCGTCACGGTGTCGCCGACCTTTGACTGGCGGACGTCCTTGACTCCGGTGATCAGGTAGCCCACTTCCCCCACACCGAGGCCCACGCTGGGTTTCGGGTCAGGCGAGACGATGCCAACCTCGAGCAGTTCGTGGACGGCGCCGGTGGACATCATCATGATGCGCTCACGCGGGGTGATCTTGCCGTCGATCACCCGGACATAAGTCACCACGCCCCGGTAGATGTCGTACACGGAGTCGAAGATCATTGCACGGGTGGGCGCGTCGGCGTCGCCTTGCGGTTGCGGCACCCGACGGACCACCTCGTCGAGCAGTTCGGTAACGCCCTCCCCGGTCTTGCCCGACACCCGCAACACGTCGCCGGGCTCGCAACCGATGATGTGGGCGATCTCGCCCGCGTAGCGGTCGGGATCGGCGGCCGGCAGGTCGATCTTGTTCAGCACCGGGATGATCGTCAGGTCCCGGTCCAGCGCCAGGTAGAGATTCGCCAGCGTCTGGGCCTCGATGCCCTGGGCGGCGTCGACCAGCAGCACCGCACCCTCGCAGGCCTCGAGCGCGCGCGACACCTCGTAGGTGAAGTCGACGTGGCCCGGGGTGTCGATCAGGTGCAGGACATAGTCGTCGGCGGGGCTCGTCCCACCGGACACCGTCCAGGGCAGCCGCACGTTCTGCGCCTTGATCGTGATGCCGCGTTCGCGCTCGATGTCCATCCGGTCCAGGTATTGCGCCCGCATGTCCCGGTCTGCGACGACGCCGGTGAGCTGAAGCATCCGATCGGCCAGCGTGGACTTGCCGTGATCAATGTGAGCGATGATGCAGAAGTTCCGAATCTGCGCCGGCGCGGTGAACGTCTTGTCGGCGAAACTGCTGATGGGGATCTCCTGGACTGGTGCTGTTTAGGGTGCTCGGGCGGCGGTCCGCGGGCGGGTCCAGCGTATCTATCGTGGGCGACCCGGACACACTTGGACACAATCCCACCCCGCTGCTGACGTCTAAACTCGTGGGATGCCGTCTGCTCCGCGATCGCAGTGGAAGACGTTCCAGCGGTTTGCCGAGGACCTGGTGTTCAATCGTGCCCCGCGGTTCGTCCACCGCGTGCAGTCCTCGCAGGCCGTACTGCGCGAAATCCAGCAGGCCGTGAAGATCACCGCGAACGTAATTGCCGCCGTTGCACCGCAGCCGCCCGCCCCGGCCACCGCGGGCCGCCCGGTAACCAGCATCAGTTTCCCGACGTCGCAGCGGGCCCGCAGACTCGTCTACACCCCCGACCTCGACGGCCGGGCCGATCCGGGGGAGATCGTTTGGACCTGGGTGGTCTACGAGGACGATCCGACTCGCGGCAAAGACCGCCCGGTCCTCGTCGTGGGGCGTGACGGCAGCGTCCTGCTGGGCCTGGTGGTGTCCAGCCAGGAGCGCCATGGCGCACACCCTGACTGGGTAGGAATCGGTTCTGGCGACTGGGATTACGAAGGCCGGCCCAGCTGGGTGCGGCTGGACCGGGTGCTGGACGTGCCTGAGGAGGGTATTCGCCGCGAGGGCGCGATTCTGGCGCGCGAGACCTTCGACGTGGTGGCCGCCCGGTTGCGTGCCGACTACGCCTGGCGTTAATCGACAAGCCGGGCAATCAGCCTCGCCCGACAACGATGCAGGCCGCGCACCGGCCTGCTGAGGAGTCGGGCAATCACCCTTGCGTGATGTAGGACTGCAGCTGCTGCTGCTCGGCCTCGAGTTCTTCCATCCGGGTCTTCACCACGTCACCGATGCTGACGATGCCGATCAGCTGCTTCCCGTCCAGCACCGGCACGTGCCGCACCCGGTTTTCGGTCATCAGCGCGCTGATGGCGTCGACGGTGTCGGATTTCGTGCAGATGGCCACCGTAGAGGTCATGATCGTGCCGACCGGGCGAGTGAGCACGTCGGCGCCATGTGTGTGCAACTGGCGCACG
Source organism: uncultured Actinomycetota bacterium (assembly GCA_963715905.1). Lineage (GTDB taxonomy): Bacteria > Actinomycetota > Actinomycetes > Mycobacteriales > Mycobacteriaceae > Mycobacterium. Next base: position 425,530 of record CAVQSX010000042.1, on the reverse strand, counting down.
ACGTCGCGCTCGGACACGATTCCGACCACACCCTCGGCGTCGACCACCACCATCGCGCCGATGTTCTTCTCAGCGAGACCGGCCAGCAGCTGCTGGACCGACGCGTCGCTGTTGATCGTGACCACCGCCGCACCCTTGTTCCGCAAGACGTCCGCGATCCGCATCAAGGCCTCCCGCCAGTTGTGATCTGCTTCACACCTCAGGTTACGCTAGCGCTCGCGCCGCGGAAGTCAACACCGATTCGGGCCACTACGCGCCAATCCGGGTTGCAAGGATAGGACCATGATTGAGATCACCCTGCTCGGAACCGGAAGCCCCATCCCTGACCCGAACCGCGCCGGGCCGTCGACTTTGGTGCGGGCCGGCGGACAGCTGTTCTTGGTGGACTGCGGGCGCGGGGTGTTGCAGCGCGCGGCCGCGGTTGGCGTCGGCGCCAGCGGATTGACGGCGCTGCTGCTCACTCACCTGCACAGCGACCACATCGGCGACCTCGGCGACCTGCTGATCACGCGTTGGATCACCACGTTTGCGCCCGATCCCACCCCGCTGCCGATCATCGGGCCGCCTGGCACCGCCGAGACGGTCGAGGCAACGTTGAAGGCATTCGGCCACGACATCGGCTACCGGATCGCCCACCACGCCGATCTGACGGCGCCGCCGGCCGTGGAGGTGCACGAATACACCGAGGGCCCGGCGTGGGATCGGGACGGTGTGTCGATCCGGGTGGCGCCCACCGACCACCGGCCGGTGGCACCGACCATCGGGTTCCGGGTCGAATACGGGACGGCGTCGGTGGTCCTGGCCGGCGACACGGTGCCCTGCGCGGGCCTGGACGAGCTGGCTGCCGGGGCGGGCGCGGTGGTGCATACCGTGATCCGCAAGGACCTCGTCAAACAGATCCCGCAGCAACGGTTCCTGGACATCTGCGATTACCACTCGTCGGTAGAGCAAGCGGCCGCGACCGCGGCCCGTGCCGGGGCGAGCATGCTGGTCATGACGCACTATGTGCCGGCGCTCGTGCCAGGGCAGGAAGAGCAGTGGCGCAGCCTGGCCGCCGCCGAGTTCAGCGGTCGGATCGAACTCGGCGACGACCTGCACCGGGTCGAGGTTCATTAGCTCGTCAGTGGGCCGTTCGCTGAGCGCCCATCAACGCCCCGGCCGCCACCAGCCAGATCAGCGCGGAAATCCGCGCGACCGGCAAGATCACTGCGATGTGCGGCCAAACCAATACCAGCGGCGCCAATTCGGCGAGAGCGGCGACCGCCAGGCCCGTCCACGCCAGCGGTCGCGGTACCAGTCGCAGCGTCCGACCAGGCGCCGCGATGCAGGCGACCAGCAAGCCCAGGGCGGTGATGTGGCCAGGGCCGCCGACCAGAAACACCAGCAGGTAAAAGGCGTGAGCCAGTGCGGCGTCGGCACCGATCTCGGGTCGCGACAGTGTCCACCCCAACAAGGCGGTGAGGCCCAGTGACCCGGCAGCCAGGATGCCGCCGGTCAGCGCGACGGCGGCGACCGGCGCGGCCACCCCGAGCTGTCGCAGCCGGGCGCTAACCGTTGCGGCGTAGATCGCCAATGGCACTGAGGAGGCAAACGTCGCAGCGGCGATGACTTGCGCCGCGATCGGTTCGGCGCGGACGTAAGCCACGACTGCGGATGCTGGGCCGTACGGCAACGGCATCACACCGCCCAGCGCCACTCCGACGGCGAGTCCACCGATCAGCAACCCGAGGCAAGCCAGTCCTAGCCCTGGCAACACCAGCCTCGCCGCCCGCGACCCGTTCATTCATCGAACGGTAGGAGGCAACCCCACCTCAGGCCAGCCGGGTGACCTCGACGACCACGTCGAGGTCGGTTGCACCCTTGCCGGAGTAGATGCCCCGCAACGGGGACACGTCGGTGTAATCGCGGCCTGCGCCCACGCTGACGTACTGCTCGGTGATCGGCGTGTCATTGGTCGGGTCGTAACTCCACCAGTCTCCGGTCCATGCCTCGATCCAGGCGTGGCTTCGCCCGTCAACCACATCCCCGACTTTGGCATTGCGTTTCGGGTGCAAGTAGCCAGACACATAACGCCCGGGAATTCCCATGCTGCGCAACAAAATTAGTGACACGTGCACGAAATCCTGGCTGACACCTTTGCCCTCGTTCAACGCGTCCAGCCCTGACGAATGCACGCTGGTGGTGCCCGGAAGGTACTCCAGCTCGCTGCGCACCCACTTGGCGGCGGCGACGACGGCTTCGTCCGGCGGATGGCTTTTGGCGATCTTCTTGCCCACCGCCGCAATGCGTTTGCTTTCCGGAGCGTGTTCGGTTGGGCGGACCAATTCGTCGAACCGATCGATCACCGCATCAGACCGCAGGTCGCTCCAACTGACCTCGTTCTCCGGCGGCTCTGGCGGCTCGGTCTCGACAACCGAGGATGACGTCACCGTGAGGTCGGTGTGCGGCGCATGCAGGTCGAACGCCGTGACGGCGGTACCCCAGTAATCGACGTAGCGGTAGGACCGGGTGGCCGGAATGGTCTCGACCCGGTTGAGGATCACGTTTTGCCGGGTAGTCGATTGCGGTGTGAGCCGGGCTTCGTTGTACGACGCGGTGACCGCCGATCCGTAGGCGTAGCCCGTTGTATGCACCACTCGGAGCCGCCACATCAGGCTTCGCCGTTCCGGGCGAGCAGTTGGGCGCGATGGCCGGCATCCGACCAGGCCACCCACGGTGTGATATGGAAGTACTGCAGCGCCAACGCTTCTCCGACGTCCGAGCAGGTTGTCTGCAGACTCTCCAAACGCGTATCCAGCGTCTCCAGCAGCACACCGGGTTGTAAGAACTCCAATTCGCTGCGTGCCTGCCCAAGTAACCGCTGCGCCTCCACGGTGGAACCGATCCGGCTCTGCGGATTGTGCAACAACTCATCCATGCTGTGTTCGGCCAGCTTCAGCGAATAGAAAACCGAGCGCGGGAACAGCCGGTCGAGCATCATGAACTGGACCACTCGGCCCGCGTCCAGTACACCGCGGTAGGTGCGCAGGTAGGTGTCATGCGCGCCGGCCGACCGCAGCAGCGTCACCCACGCCGGCGACGACGCGCTATCCCCCACCCGGGACATCAACAACCGCACCGTCATGTCGACCCGTTCGATTGCGCGGCCCAGCACCATGAATCGGTACCCTTCGTCGCGTGATAGCGTCGAGTCGGCCAGACCGGCGAACATCGCCGCACGCCCTTCGATGTACGACAGAAACTCATGCGGCCCAAGGCGTTTGGCGGCCCGCTCACGTTCGGGCAGGGCGTTATAGGTGGTGTTCAGACACTCCCAGGTCTCGCTGGATGTCACTTCGCGTGCGCACCTTGCGTTTTCCCGGGCCGCCGATATCGCGTCGACGATCGAGGAGCCGCCCTCGTTGTTGGTGCTAAAAGCGACCAGGTCGGTCAACGACCACACATCCAACGCGTGATCCGGTGGCTCGATGCCGAGTACCTGCAGCAGCACCCGGGATGCCTGGTCGGGATCAACGCTGGAGTCCTCGAGCAATTGGTGCAGCGCGACGTCCAGAATCCGCGCGGTGTCGTCGGCGCGCTCGACGTATCGACCGATCCAGTAGAGCGCTTCTGCGTTGCGGGCAAGCATCAGAGCGTCACCTGCTGAGATTCCTGGGGCTTGCCCTGCGACTGCTTTTGGGTTCGCTGTGGCGAACCGTCCGACACCGGCTCCGTGGCGGGTTTGTCCGACTTCGGCAGCGAACGCACGACCTCGGCCGCCCCCAGCTCACGGGCGCCGGCGGACGCGCGCGGCGCCAGCACCCAGGTGTCCTTGGAGCCACCGCCCTGGCTGGAGTTGACCACCCGCGAGCCCTCGACCAGTGCCACCCGGGTCAGCCCACCCGGCAACACCCAGATGTCGTCACCGTCGTTGACGCAGAACGGCCGCAGGTCGACGTAGCGGGGCGCCAGCGCGTTGTCGATCTGGGTCGGCACGGTGGACAGTTCCATCATCGGCTGGGCGATCCAGCTTCGTGGATCGTCGCGAATCTTCTTGGCGACGGCGGCCAATTCTCTTTCGGAGGCGTCCGGGCCGAACACGATGCCGTAACCGCCGGATCCCTCGACCGGCTTGATGACCAATTCGTCGATCCGGTCGAGCACCTCTTCGCGTTCGTCGTCGAGCCAGCACCGGAACGTGTCGACGTTGGCCAGCAGCGGCTTTTCGCCGAGGTAGTACTCGATCATGGTCGGCACGTAGGTATAGACCAGCTTGTCGTCGCCGACGCCGTTGCCGATCGCACTGGAGATGACGACGTTGCCGGCGCGGGCGGCGTTGACCAGGCCGGCCACCCCAAGCACCGAGTCGGCGCGGAACTGCAGCGGGTCCAGGAACGCGTCATCGATGCGCCGATAGATGACGTCGACCTGACGTTCCCCGTCGGTGGTGCGCATGTACACCTGGTTGTCGCGGCAGAATAGGTCGCGGCCTTCGACCAGCTCGACGCCCATCTGCCGGGCCAACAGCGAATGTTCGAAATAAGCGGAGTTCGCCACGCCCGGGGTCAAGACCACCACGGTGGGATCGGCCTCGTTGGTGGCCGCGGAGTTGTGCAGCGCCCGCAACAGGTGCGCGGAGTAGTCGTCGACGGCACGCACCCGGTGGGTGGCGAACAGGTTCGGGAAAACCCGCGCCATGGTGCGACGGTTCTCCATGACATACGACACCCCGGAGGGCGACCGCAGGTTGTCCTCGAGAACCCGGAAGGTGCCCTTCTCGTCGCGGATCAAGTCGATGCCGGCGACGTGGATGCGCACCCCGTTGGGCGGGACGATGCCCACCGCCTCGCGGTGAAAGTGCTCGCAGGACGTGATCAAGCGGCGCGGGATGACGCCGTCGTTCAGGATTTCCTGGTCGCCGTAGATGTCGTCGAGATACATCTCCAGGGCCTTGACCCGCTGGATGATGCCGCGCTCCAACCGGCTCCACTCCGCCGCCGAGATCACCCGGGGCACCAGGTCGAGCGGGAAAGGCCGCTCCTGGCCGGAGAGGGAGAAGGTGATGCCCTGGTCGATGAACGCACGGCCCAGCGCTTCGGCGCGGGCTTCAAGTTCGGAGGCGTCCGACGGCGCGAGCTCGGCGTAGATGCCCTTGTAGGGAACGCGGACGTTGCCCTGGGCATCGAACATCTCGTCGAAGGCCAGCGAATAAGAGTCCGACGTGCCATACCCGCCGAAGATGTCCTCAGGGCGTGCGTGCGGACGCGCAGCGCCGCGTGGCTTCACCCTGGTCTCCTCAAGCTGTTCGACAAGACTCACTTTTGAGATGCTGCCTCAAATTGGCGTTATGGCAGGCCACCAGTTCCCCTTTTGGGAGAAAACGTAACCGACTGATAACCTGAGAAGTCGCTATCGGGTGAATTGACCCCGAGGCAAAAGCCGAACTTAGGAAAAGACGGGAACTAACGCGTGGCCAACATCAAGTCGCAGCAGAAGCGCAACCGTACCAACGAGCGCGCCCGACTGCGTAACAAGTCGGTGAAGTCGTCGCTTCGCACCGCCGTTCGCGCGTTCCGCGACGCCGCCGACACTGGCGACAAGGAAAAGGCCGCCGAGTTGCTGTTATCGACCAATCGCAAACTGGACAAGGCGGCCAGCAAGGGCGTCATCCACAAGAACCAGGCCGCCAACAAGAAGTCGGCGCTGGCGCGCACCCTCAACAAGATCTGAGCCCGCCTTCGGGCGCACGGCTCATCGGCCCCGGTCCGACACCAGCTCGGCAACTTGCCTGACCGCGGATTCCAGCGCGTAATCGGCGTCCGCGACCGCTCCCTTGACGTTGGCGTTGAGCGCCGCCACCAATCTCATCGCGGTTGCCACCGTGTCGCTTGACCAGCGGCGCGCCTGCTTCTGGGCTTTCTGCACGCGCCAGGGCGGCATTCCGAGCTGCGCTGCCAGCCGGTAGGGGTCACCAGAGAGCGGCCGCACCCGACCAATGGTGTGCACGGCTTCGGCCAGTGCGTCTGCCAGCACCACCAGTGGCTCACCGTGCATCATCGCCCACCGCAACGCCTCCGCCGCTCCTGCTACGTCGCCCGCGACGGCCTTGTCGGCGATGTCGAAACCTTTCACTTCGGCTTTACCGCTGTGATAGCGCCGCACCGCGGCGGCGTCGACGTCACCGGCGGTGTCGGCGACCAATTGCGAACAGGCGGCGGCGAGCTCGCGCAAGTCGGAGCCGACGGCGTCCAGCATGGCCGTCACCGTCTCGTCGTCGACCTTGACCCGCAGCGAGCGAAACTCTTTGCGGACGAAGTCGGCGCGCTCGCCGGCCTTGGTGATCCGCGCGCAGGGATGCACCTGGGCACCAAGTGCCTGCAGCTCGCCAGCCAGTGCTTTGGCTCGGCCGCCACCCGAGTGCAACACCACCAGAATCGTGCCCGGCTGGATGTCGGTGGCGGCCGATGCGATCAGCCCGGCGGCGTCCTTGCCCGCTTCCGCGGCGGCTTCCAGCACGACGACCCGTTCGTCGGCGAACAGTGATGGGCTGAGCAGTTCGGTGAGCTCGTAGGTGCTGACGTCACCGGCCCGCATTCGGTTCACCGGGACGTCCTGGCCGCTCAACTGATCCCCCGGTGTGGTGCCGGCCCGCTTGCGCGCCGCCCGCAGCACCGCCGTCACCGCCCGCTCGACCAGTAATTCCTCGTCGCCCAGGACCAGATGCAATGGGGAAACTTCACTCACCACACGATGGTGTCACGAAGGGCCGACCAGTTAAGACCGGGACTCTGAAAGAGACCCGATAAGGACCAGGCGACAAGGCAAAAGCCGCTGGCCGTCGCGGTCAATCGGATCGAGGTACCAAACCATCTTCGAAACCAGGTAAGCCGCCGCAGCAGCACGGCCAGCAGGGTCAGCAGTGCGGTGGCGGCACCCACCATGAGCACGCCGGGCACACCGGCGGGAACGGCGACGGTCGCCATCGGCACACCGGCGGCCCAATGCGCGACTCCCAACACCCACCAAAGTTCGGGCCCGGTGAAACGGATCAACAGCTGGGCAGCGGCCGGCCACAACACACCCAACGCGGCCGCCGCACTGCCCAGCACGGTGAGCGGTGCGATCGCGGGCGCCACGGCCAGATTGGCGACCACGGCCACCAGACTGACCCGGCCCGAGATGCCGGCGACCAACGGGGCGGTCACTACATGCGCGGCGCAGGCCACCGCGAGCGCATCGGCCAGCGGCTTGGGCCAACCGCGCCCGGCCAGGTGCCGCGACCACACCGGCGCCATCACCACCAGCGCGGCCGTCGCCAGCACCGACAGCGCAAAGCCCACATCGACAGCCAGCTGGGGGGCAACAGCCAGAAGCACCAGCACCGCGGCGCACAAAGCCGGTATCGCCTGCCGGCGTCGCGATGACAGCATTCCGGCCAGCGCGATGACGGCCATCACGGCAGCCCGCAACACGCTCGCCGTTGGTTGCACCACGATCACGAATGCCAGCAATGCCGCCGCGGCGAGCAGCACGGCGGCGCGCGGACCGATCAGGCGGGCCGAAAACAACACGGCCGCGCACACGATCGTGACGTTGGCCCCCGACACCGCCATCAAGTGCGTCATGCCCGCCGCGCGAAACTGGCGGCCGGTCTCGGCGGTGACCGCCGAGGTATCCCCGAGAACCAGGGCGGGCAGCATCGCGGCCTGGTCGCCGGGTAATACCTCCCGGACGGCGGCGGCGAACCGACTGCGAACCGTGTGAGCGGTCCACTGCACCACGCCGGCCCGGCCCATGGTCGGCCGGCCCGTCGCGTTGAGCACCGCAACGGTGAGGTCGCGGCGGGTCGGACGTCCGATGTGCGCGCTGAACTGCACCGGCTGGCCCGCCATGACCGCACCGAAGTCCGCCGCCCGCCCGAAAACGGTCACCCGGCCGGACATCTCGTCGCTACGCAGGCGCTGCAATGTAGCCCGGAACATCAGCCGCCCCGAGCCCAGCGACACCGCGCTCTCGCTGGGGGTGACCGTCACCGGTGCGGCAGTCCCGAACGCCGCCGTGAGCGGATGGCGGGCCACCGCGTCGGCGCGCAGCGCCACCGCGAACCCGAAGCCCGCTCCCACCACACCGATCGCCAGCAGGCCGGCGCTGACGACCCGCAGCCGCGAAGCCGGCCCGGTCCGACGCACCGCGTACCACCGCAGCGCGACGGAGGTGACGACAAGCAGCACGCAGCAAGCCGCCAGCACTCGGCCGACGGGCCACACGATCCCGGCGGCGGTCACTATCCAGCTGGTGAGCGCAGCCGGGACGAGGCGAATGTCGACGCGCGCCGGCGCCGAGCCCGGTTGGCTCTGCCTCCGCTGACCTGGTCGCGAGGTCAGACCCGCACCAGGGCCCGCAGCCTGTCCAGCCGCGCCGGGCCGATGCCGTCGACATCGCCGAGCTGGTCGACGCTGGTGAATTTGCCGTTGGCCTGCCGCCACGCCAAAATCGCAGCCGCGGTTACGGGTCCGACGCCGGGCAGCGCATCCAGCTGCTCCACAGTCGCGGTGTTGAGGTCGAGCATCGGCCCCCTTTTTGGAACCGTCGTTGGACCCCCGGTCGGCTTGCCCGGCGCCGATTCCGGTGCCGACGCCGGCCCCGGGATCGAGCCGGAGGCAACCGAGCTGCCCAGCGCCCTCGGCAACCCGGACAAGGGAGCCAGCCCGACCACGATCTGCTCACCGTCACCGACCGGTCGAGCCATGTTCAATCCGATGGTGTCGGCGCCGTCCATCGCACCGCCGGCGGCCTGCAGGGCATCGGCGATCCGAGCCCCCGGCGCCAGGGTGACCAGCCCAGGCGTATGCACCAGGCCGACCACGCTGACCACCACCGGCCGATCCGCACCACCCGGCTGGGCGGCACCCGGAGTTGCCGACGATTTCGGCCCGGCTGCCGCTGTTCCGGAAACCCGTTCTACCGGAGGAAGCTTGGCCGACATCACCGGTGGGGGGCGATCGCGCAGCACCGTGAAAACCGTGACCAGCACGGCGAGAACCGCCACTGTCGCCGCTGCGATGGCACCGGCACGGCCGGGATCCGCGCGCACCCTGGCCATCCAGCCTTCGCGCTGGGACGCGTCGGGTAGCCAGCGTGGCAGCAGCGAGTTCTGGTCGTCTTCTTTTTGGTCATGATCCGAGGCGTCCCCGGGGGCGCAGTGGTCGGCCTCGGCCCGGTCGGCATCCGGGGCGGCATCCGGGGCGGCACTGAGCCGGCGCTGCAGTCGTTCGGCGGGAAGTTCTGATCGCATGCACCGACGGTAGGTGCGGCGACCGTCGTGGTAGCCCCCGTCAACGGCGTCGCGACGCGCGCTTGTGGATTAACCCGAGGCTGTGTACAAGCCACCGAAGCGATGGGTCAAGATGGAACCAGGAGACAATAGAGGAGACGCTGCCATGCAACTGGCGCTCACAGCGGAGGAAGCCGCGTTCCGCGACGAACTTCGTGGCATTTACACCACGCAGATCCCAGCGGAGTTGCGCGAGCTGACGCGCCAGGGCTCATCGCTGACCCGCGAGCAATTGGTCACGAGTCACAAGATCCTGAACGAACACGGGCTCGCAGTACCCAATTGGCCGGTCGAATGGGGCGGTAAGGACTGGACGCCCACCCAGCACCAGATATGGGCCGACGAGATGCAATTGGCGTGCGTGCCCGAGCCGCTGAATTTCAATGTGAAGATGGTCGGCCCGGTGATCGCCGAATTCGGCTCGGAGGAGATCAAGCAGCGGTTCCTGCCGCCGACGGCCAGCCTGGACATCTGGTGGTGCCAGGGGTTCTCCGAGCCCGAGGCCGGCTCGGACCTCGCCTCCTTGCGCACCACCGCGGTCCGGGACGGCGACAGCTACATCGTCAACGGGCAGAAGACCTGGACGACGCTGGGCCAGTGGGCCGACTGGATCTTCTGCCTGGTGCGCACCGACCCGCAGGCGCCCAAGCGTCAGGCCGGGATCTCGTTTCTGCTCTTCGACATGAAGACGCCGGGCATCACAGTGCGGCCGATCAAGACCATCGACGGTGGCCACGAGGTCAACGAGTTGTTCTTCTCCGACGTTCGCGTGCCGGTCAACCAGCTCGTCGGACAGGAAAATCAGGGCTGGACGTACGCGAAATTCCTGCTCGGCAACGAACGCACCGGCATCGCCGGCGTGGGCCGGACGAAAGTACGCCTCGCCGAGGTAAAAAAGCACGCCGCGGAGAGCGGAGTACTCGACGATCCGCTGTTCGCGGCCCGGCTGGCGGAGGCCGAAAACGAGCTGCTGGCACTGGAACTCACGCAGGCCCGGGTGGTGTCGGATTCCTCGGGCGGCGAGCCTAACCCGGCGTCGTCGGTGCTCAAGCTGCGCGGCAGCCAATTGCAGCAGATTGCCACCGAGTTGCTGGTCGAGGTGGCGGGTGCGGATGCGCTGCCGGTCATGCCTGTTGACGGCGACGAAATCGCGTCACCCGCATGGGCACAGACCAGCGCCCCGCGCTACCTCAACTACCGCAAGACGTCGATCTACGGCGGCAGCAGCGAAGTGCAGCGCAACATCATCGCATCGACCATTCTCGGATTGTGAGGCAGCCATGGACTTTCAATTGAGCGACGAGCAGGCCCTACTCCGCGACACCACCCGCGACCTGTTATCGCGCAGCTACGACCCGGAGAGCCGCATCAAGGTCATCGGCTCCGATCTGGGCTGGAGCCGCGAGGTGTGGAGTCAGCTGGCCGACACCGGGATTCTCGGCCTCGGCTTCGACCCGGACGAGTCCGGCCAGATCGAGATCATGGTGGTGCTCAACGAGATCGGGCGACGCTTGGCGCCCGAACCGGTCGTACACGCCGCTTTGGCGCCCGGCGCGCTGATCGCCGAACGGGGCAGCGAGGAGCAGAAGCGCTTACTGGATGACGTGGCGGCCGGCCAACGGCTGCTGGCGTTCGCGCATCTGGAAGCCGGCCATCGCAGGCCGACCGTCGAGGTGGTTACCAAGGCCGTGCGGCAAGGGGATTCGTGGACGGTGAGCGGGCGCAAGAACCCGGTACTTGCCGGTGACTGCGCCGACACCCTGGTGGTCAGCGCTGCGTTGCCGGATGGCGGCACCGGGCTGTTCCTGGTCGACTTCTCGCAAGACCACACCGTTACCCGACATGGTTACCCGACATTCGACGGGCAGCGCGGCGCTCAGATCGACCTGGACAAGGCGCCGGCCGAGCCCCTCGGGGGCGCCGTCGACGCGACGTCGGCCATCCGCGACACCATCGTTCGTATCCAGTCCGCGTTGTGCTGCGAGGCGGTCGGCGCGATGGAGGAAGCCCTTCGCCTGACCACCGATTATCTGAAAACCCGCAAGCAGTTCGGCGTCACGCTGAACAAGTTCCAGGCCCTCACGCAGCGCGCCGCGGACATGTATGTCTCGCTGGAACTGGCGCGCAGCATGAGCCTGTACGCGGCAATGTCGATTGCCGACGGCAACCTGGACCCGGTGATCGCGTCGCGCGCCAAGCTGCAAATCGGCCGCTCAGGCCGGCACATCGCGCAGGAGGCGATCCAGTTGCACGGTGGCATCGGCGTGACGGCGGAATACCCGGTCAGCCATTACGCGGCCCGGCTCACCGCAATTGAAAGCACTCTGGGTTCCTCAAACGACCACCTGCACAACCTGATCGACCGCATCACCGACTACGACTTGGCGCGGCTTTAAGGTCGGCTTCGGCATCCGCGCCTGACTCGCGCTAATCCGTTGGCCCGGGCGCTCCGACGGATTCCGTCGCATTCGGCTGTGTGCCCGACCCTAGGTCCGACTCGGGCAGCTGACTGGCGAGGTACTCAGCGAGCGACTTGATCGTCGGATAGTCGAATACCGCGGTAGCGCTGATCGTGAACGCGCCACCGAACTGGCTGTACAACCGGTTGCGCAGCTCGACCGCCATCAGTGAATCCGTGCCCAGGTCCAGGAACCCGCTGGTTGCGGCCGGCGGTTGCGCGAGCCGCAGGAAACTTTGTACTTCGCGCTGTAGGTATTCGGTTAGGAATTTGGCCCGCTGCGCTTCGGGTACCTCCTGCAGTTGCCTGAGCATTTCGCTGTCGCCTGTTGCCTCCGCGACGGCGCTCGGCAACACGTAGTCGAGCATCGGTGGGCGAGAACTGCCAAGCACCTTCGCGGCACGCTGCCAGTTAGCTTTGATGACGGTTGCCTGCCCGGTTCCGTTGGCGACAACCTCGGCGAGCGCGTTGAGGGCGGCCGTGGGTTCCAGCGGAATTAGACCCTGCGCACTGAGATTGGCGCGCGCAGCTTCCGAAGAGGCCATGCCACCCTGGGCCCAGGGACCAAAATTGACGCCGGTCGCAGGTAATCCTTGGGCCTTGCGTTCCGCGACCAGCCCGTCGAGCAGCGCATTGGCAGTCGCGTAATTGGCCTGGCCGGGCGGACCGAGCACGCTCGAGACCGAAGAATAAACGATAAAGAAGTCAAGATCGTCTTTCTTTGTCAACCGGTCTAAGTGGTAGGCGCCGAACGCCTTCGGCGCCAACGTCGTCCGGAAACGTTCGACACTCTGTTGCGGTAGCAGGGCGTCGTCGAGCACGCCCGCCAAGTGCGCTACTCCCGCGAGCGGCGGCAAGTCCGCACGGATCCGCCCCAGCAATTCATCGACCTGGGACTCATCGCCGACGTCGGCCGCGAAGGTGTGGATCCGGCACCGGTAACGCTCGGTGATATCGGCGATGACCCGTTCTGCGTCCGCATCGGGCGTGCGCCGGCTGACCAACACGATGTCACCCGCCCCGAGCTGGGCTAGATACGCCGCCGTGTGCAGGCCGAGAGCACCGAGCCCACCAGTGATCAGGTAACTCCGATCACCATGCGGCTGTAGCGGTTTCGGTATCTGTAGGACAATCTTTCCGGTATGCCGCGCTTGCTGCATGCGACGGAACGCACTCTTGGCCTCCGTCAACGGGTAGATCTCGGCGGGAAGCGCCGTCCACTCGCCAACGGCCAAGCCGTCCGACACCTCGGTGAGCAACCGCTTGATGTGCTCCGGGTCTTGCACTGTGGTGGCATCAAGCGCAACGATCTCGTAGGCGATATCGGGACGGACCGAGGCCATCTGCGCATGCGTCCAGATCTCCCGCTTGGCGATCTCGACAAACCGGCCGTTCTGGGCGGTGGCCCGCACGGTCGCCTCGACGAAGCCCTCGTTCGTCAGGCTGTTGAGCACCACGTCGACGCCGGCACCGTCGGTGTCAGCGAGGATCTGGTCGGCGAAGTCCGTGCTGCGCGAATCGTAGACATATTTCACGCCGAGCTTGCGCAGCGCTGCTCGTTTGTACGTGCTGGCGGTGGCGAAGACGATCGCGCCGTGTTGCTGCGCCATCTGTATCGCGGCCAGTCCGACGCCACCGCTGGCGGCGTGAATCAACACCCGGTCACCAGGCTTCAGCTGCGCCCAGTCGAACGCTAGTCGGGTCGTGAGTGCCGCAGCCGGAATGGTGGACGCCGCTACCGCGCCCAGCCCGTCGGGCAGCGGCGCCAGCAACTGGACCGGCACGTTGAACCGGCTGGCGAATGCGCCCTGCATGAAGCCGAAGACGCGTTGGCCGACCTCGAGTCCGGTGACGCCGGTGCCCAACTGGGTGACGATGCCGGCGAAGTCGCCGCCGATCGGGCCCGGATCGCCCGGGTAGAGGCCCAGCACATTGAGCACGTCCCGGAAATTCAGGCCGGCGGCCTCCACCCGGACCTGCACGTAGCCGTCGCCCGGCGGCGCCACTTCCGTCTCCGTTAGACGCAGGTTGTCGATCGCCCCGCGTTCCGTGGGCGCCAGGACGTAATCGTTGGCACGCGGTACCGCAAGATGACCGCTGCGCGCCCATGGCAGCAACCGCGACGTCAGGAATCTTCCTTGCCGCAAAGCGAACTCAGGCTCCTCGATGGGTGCGCCCGGTGCACCGAGCAGACCGGCCAGCGAGTGCACGGCTCCTTCGGATCCGTCGTAATCGACCAGCCTGCACCGCAGGGCAGGTTCCTCGTTGATGATGGTGCGCCCGAGTCCCCAGAGTGCAGCCTGCATCGGGTCGACCGGTTCGCCGGATTCCGTCGCCACGGCGCGTTCGGTGACGATCCACAGCCCGTTGGGAAGCTTGAGCGCCTTGTCGGCCTGCACGGTATGCACGGCGCTGAGCAGTTGCGCGACGTCGGCCTCCAGCCGCTCGGCAGCTCCAGCGCCCGACTCGTCTGCACCCGGTCCCGTGCCGCGCCAGACGATGCCGGAGAACGGCATACCACGCTCCTGCGCCTGCGCCAACAGTTGTCCCAAGGAGACCTGATCCACCGGATTCGAGGCGCGATCAAAAGAGATGCATCCTGGCAGCTCGGCCGCGAGTTCGTCGAATCCGGCGACCAGCCAGGTACCGACAGCATTTCCGGCGGTCCCGGTATCGCCGCTCGGCGCCGGCAGCTCGTGCCAGCCCAGGGTATAGAGCAGCCGGCTGGCATCGCCGCCGAGCCCGCGCAACAACGCCTCTCGGGGCGCGCGTTTGACCGTGAACTCGCGAATCCCACCCAGACGGCGGCCATCCCGATCGATGAAATCGAGGTCGAAGACTTGGGTTTCGCTGTCGAGGCCGCTGGTGTGCCACCTCGCCCGGCAGTAGAACCGCCGGGGCATCTTCTCCCGCAGCTCCACCTGCCCGTACCGCAACGGCAGAAACAGGTCGGCTACGCCCTGTTCGGCCGCCAGCAGCGCCGGGAAGGCCGGGAAGGCGACTCCGGTGCACAGGTCGAGCAGCACCGGATGGATCGGCTCGGTTCCGAGGTGTTCGGCGAGTTCTTCGCCGACGATGACATCACCGATCGCCTCACCATCGCCCACCCATAGCGATTTGAGTGACGTGGACCAGGTTGGCCCCCATGCCAACTCCATGTCGGCGAAGGTCTCGAACAGCTGCTGCGGACGAGTGCGTTCCAACCGCTCGATTGTCGCGTCGATGGAGTCCGCCGGATCAGTTTCTTCCTGGTCATCGACCGCGGCATCGACGCCGGTGGCCCCGGCGTACACCGTGCCATCGGCGTTCAACGACCATTCAGCATCACTGACGCCGTATGGGCGGCTGTGTATACGGAAGCTCCATGCCCCCCCGTTCTGCATGCCCTCGTCCAGCGGATGCAAAGTCAACTGCACCTCGCGAGAAGTCTTCTCGGCCAGGATGATCGGCTCATAGAAGAAGACATCTTGCACCCGCGCCGGCGGCCCAACGGCGGCCAGTGCCATCGCCGCATACGTCGCACCGGGAACCACCACGGTGCCATAGATGACGTGATCGGCAAGCCACGGCTGCGATTTGATCGACAGCCGACTGGTGTAGACGGAGTCGCCGGTGGCGAGCTCCTTTGCACTACCCAGGATTCCGGACGCGCTGGCCCCCCGACCGTCGATACCGGCGATGCCGGAAGTCTTGGGCCAGAAGCGACGGCGCTGGAACGGATAGGTGGGCAGTTCGAGTCCACGGCGAGGCCGGTGATGCAGCGCCGCGAAGTTGGGCCGATGGCCGCTGACATAGGCCGCGGCCAGCGCTTCGGCGATCTGGCGCCGGTCACCGACGCCCTTGCGCAGGGAAACGATCGCACGCGGTGCCGCCAAATGTTCCGGCCAGACCTGTACCGCGGCCCCGGTCAGAACTGGTTGCGGACCAATCTCCATCAACACCGAACAGCCCAGCGCGGCGATCGTGCGCGCGCTGTCGGCGAACTGCACCGGCTGGCGGGAATGCCGCCGCCAATATGGTGCGTCTAGTGGGGTTTCCGCCGTGAGCACGCTGCCGGTGCGGTTACAGACCAGCGGCAACGTCGGCGCAGCGAAGTGCAGCCGCGCTGCGTACGACTCGAATTCGCCAAGTACCGGCTCCAGCAACTCGGAATGGAAGGCGTGGCTGGTTTCCAGCCAGCTGCACCGGATTCCGTCCTTGCCACACCTGGCGACGATCTGTTCGAGATCCGCGCCAGGGCCCGACAGCACGGTGTTGGGCCCGTTGTAGGCGGCGATCGACGCTCGGGGGAATTCGTTGGCGATCTCCTCGACATAGTTGGCGTCGGCGAAAACCGCCACCATTCGCCCACCGTCGGGCAGACTGCCAAACAGCCGGCCGCGCTCGGCCATTAACCGAGCTCCGTCCTCGAGGCTGAAAACCCCGGCCACGCATGCCGCCGCGTACTGGCCCACGCTGTGCCCCAGCACCACGTCGGGCTCCACCCCCCACGACTGCCACAGCCGCGCCAGGCCCATCTCGACGGCGAAGAGCGCCGGCTGAGCGAACGAGGTGTGCCGCAATGTCTCCCCAGCCTCGCCGCCGGTTTCGCGATCGGTGGCGAACAGCACTTCCAGCAACGGGCGCGGCAGTATCTCACTGACCGCGTCCGCGCAGCGCGTCACAGTATCTGCGAAAACTGGCTCAGCGCTGAACAATTCACGCGCCATCGCCGAATGTTGGCTGCCCTGTCCGGTAAACAACCATGCCGTCATCGGCCGGTCAGTACACTCGCCACGCAACACGCCGGGCCGCAGCCGGTTGTCAGCCAACTCGGTCAAGCCCGCGCGGGCGCTTTGGACCGAATCCACCACCAACGCGGCCCGGTGTTCGAAATGCGAACGCCCTGTCCCGGCCGTACGGCACACATCGGCGATGTCGACCTCGGGGTGAATGTCCAACCACGCCGCGTATCGCTGCGCCAACGCCACCAACGCCTGCGGTGAACGCGCGGACAGCGGAAGCACATTGACCGGTCGGTCTTGCGTGTCCAACGCGGCGGCCGCCCTCACGTCGTCGGCGACGTCGGCCGAGGCCTCATCGGGGGCAGCCGCGTGCGCCGGCGCCTCTTCGATCAGCACGTGTGCGTTGGTGCCGGTGAATCCGAAGGAACTCACGCCGGCGCGCCGCGGCCTGCCGCTGGCCCGCCACGGGATCGCCTTGTCCACGACCCGCACCGGAAGCGAGTCCCACGGGATGTGCGGCGAGGGTGTGTCAAAGTGCAGGCTCTGTGGCAGCACTCCGTGTTGCAGCGACAACACGACCTTGATC
The DNA here is from genome assembly GCA_963715905.1 of uncultured Actinomycetota bacterium. Classification (GTDB taxonomy): domain Bacteria; phylum Actinomycetota; class Actinomycetes; order Mycobacteriales; family Mycobacteriaceae; genus Mycobacterium. The sequence continues at coordinate 408,449 of CAVQSX010000042.1, read as the reverse complement.
AGACCGGCGGCCCCCGATGCCGACTCGAGGTGACCGATGTTGGTCTTCACCGATCCGATCAGCAACGGCCGGTCCGCGTCCCGGCCGGCACCGTAGACGGCACCCGCCGCCTGCACCTCGATGGGATCTCCGAGCGGGGTACCCGTCCCGTGCGCCTCGAGGTAGTCGACATCCCCGCCGACCAGGCCGGCGCGAGTCAGCGCCATCGCGATAAGCCGTTGCTGAGCGCCACCATTGGGGACGGTCAAACCGCTGGAAGCGCCGTCTTGGTTAACCGCGCTGCTCGGGATGACGGCGCAAATCCGATCGCCGTCGCGCTCAGCGTCACTTAGCCTCTTGAGCACCAGGATCCCGCAACCTTCGCTGCGCACATAGCCGTCGGCACCGGCGTCGAAGGTCTTGCAACGCCCGTCGGGGGAAAGCATCCTGGCGCGCGAGGCGGCGATGATGGATACCGGACTCAGCAAGACGTTTACCCCACCGGCCAACGCCAAATCGCAGTCACCGGAATGCAATGCCTGGCAGGCCTGGTGCACGGCCACCAGCGACGAGCTGCACGCGGTGTCGACCGCCACCGCCGGCCCCTCTAGTCCAAGCGTAAAGGCGACCCGACCGGAAATGGCATTGAGCGCGTTGCCGGTGATGAAGTGCGGCTCGATGTTGTCGACCGAGTCGGCCGACAGCAGATGCGAGTACTCGTTGACGCCCACGCCCACGAAGATGCCACTCCGACTACCACGCAACGCCGCCGGGGAATACCCCGCACGTTCCAAGCCCTCCCATGCAGTTTCCAGCACGAGTCGCTGCTGTGGATCGATCCAAATAGCTTCGCGCGGAGAGATACCGAAGAATTCCGGATCGAATCCGTCGATTCCGTCGAGGTACCCGCCGTAGCGGCTGTAGATCTTGCCCGGAGCCGCCGGATCCGGGTCGTAGAACTCGTCGATATCGAATCGGTCGTCCGGGATTTCCCGGATCGCATCGACACCGCCGGACAACACTTCCCAGAAAGTTTCGGGATCGGGCGCCCCGGGAAAACGGCACGCCACGGCGACGATCGCGATTGGCTCATCCGTACGTGTCGGCACCGCCGAGGCGTGCTCGGTTCCAGACTTGGCGGCTGCCTGCTCGCTGAGTCCGAGCACGTCTCCCAGCAGGTAATCCACCACGTCGGCCAGACGCGGGTAATCCATCGCCAGCGTCGCCGGTACCTCCTTGCCGACTGCTTGCTCGATGCGTCGCCGCAGTTCGACGGCCATCAGCGAATCCATGCCGAGATCGAAGAACCCCGCATCGACGCGGATCTCGGCGACATCGACGCGCGTCACCTCCGCGACCGCGCCGCGCAGGAAATCCGCCAAGATTTTCTTGCGCTGCTGCACTGGAGCGCTAGTGAGCCGCTCGACCAGCTGTGTCTTACCGGAGATGGCCGCGGACGGCGGCACCCCGGTCGGCTGGATGGGCACCTCACGCGCCAACTCCGCCAGGAATGATCGGTTCCCCGCTTGTTGGTAGAGCGGCAGGAAACGGGCCCAGTCGATGCGGGCCACAATTCCTTGCGCGGGGCCGTCAGCCGCCATGAGATCAGCCATGCCCGCGAGTGCGTCGGCAGGTGACAATGTCCGGACCCCGCGTTGATCCAGTCGCGCACGAGCTTCAGCGTCGGCCATCCCCGCCGACCATGGACCGAAATTAACGCTGATCCCCAAGACGCCCTGCTCGCGCAGTCGCCAGGACAGCCCATCGAGGAAGGCGTTAGCCGCGCCATAAGCAGCCTGACCGAATCCACCCCATACCGAGGCGATCGAGGAGGTGCTGAGAAAGAAGTCTAGTTGCAGCTCAGCAGCGGCTTCGCTCAAATGCCATGCGCCCCAGACCTTCCCGGCGAAAACTCGATTCACTTCGGCATCATCGAGGGTGCGCAGCGGGGTGGTGCCGATCTCGCCGGCGGCATGGACGATGCCGGCCAGCGACGGTAGTTCTGCGTGCACCATGGCTAGCAGTCGTGAGACCTCGTTCGCATCCGCGACATCGGCTGCGAAGGCGCGGATTTCGCAGCCGTGCTCTTCGCATAGCGCGTCGATACGCCGTTGCGCGGCATCGCTGGGCAAGCGTCGGCCGGTGAGCACCAGATGCCCGGCGCCGTGTGCGGCCAGGTATCGGGCGATTTCCAGTCCAATCGAACCCAGCCCTCCGGTGATCAGATACGTTGCGTCAGCACGCAGTGCCAGCGGCGTTGCGCGCGGCGACGCGGCCCGACGAACCAGCCGGGGAACATAGACTGCTTGATCACGCAGCGCGACTTGGTCTTCCCTCATCGCCGTGTCCCGCGGTGCCGCCACCACCTCGATGAACCGTGACCATACCCCGTCGACCCCGTCCGCCAAGGTGGTGCGTTCGGGCAGATCCGCTAATCCGCCCCACACTTGCGGATACTCCAGCGACGCGGCCCGACCGAATCCCCATAGGCAACTCTGATCTGGTGACACGGTGTCCGCGTCAGTGACTCGTTGTGCCCCACGGGTTATCAACCAGATCGGGCTGCGCAGTCCGGCGGCGACGGCGGCGCGGAAGAGCCGCTGTGTTCCGCCCAGGACCCTGTGTTGCATCCGCAATAGCGACTGCATCGGAGGTGCGGCGTCGGAGTCGAGGGCGGCGACATGCACGATATGCAGTGTCGGTTCGTCCGCCGCCGCAGCGCGCAGAGTGATCTCGAGCTGTTCCTCGTCCGCATCGGATGCCGGCAAACCGAGAATGCGATGCTGGTGCCCAGCCGCGGTCAGCGCGTCGGCCAACGGCTGAACTGCATCGGCAGCATCCCCGACGACGATCCAGGTTCCCTGGATCTCGGCAGCTGCCTCACCGGCTTGCGCAACTGGGACGGCGGCACCGGCTTTCTCCCAGCGAATCTGATAGCGCGCGTCCGAGATCGACTGGGTGTCGCGGTGTTGCCTGTGTTGTGCGGCAAGCCTTGTCAGCACATCAATGGTCTGCTGGTCGCCGCTCACCCCGTCGAGAAGTGTAGCGAGTTCTTCGATCCGGCCGTCCTCGAGCAGCCGGACGGCTTCGCTGGTCGCGGGGCGGGCTCTTTCGCTGGGCCGGACCCGCGGCTCACGGAACCAGTACTGGCGATGCTGAAACGGATAGGTCGGCAGGTCGATCTTCCGCCCCGGTTCCTGCCGGACGGCGTCGAAATCGGGCAGGTGGCCTAGGACATAAGCGTCGGCGATGGCCTCGTTCATCTGCCGGTGGTCGGGGGTGTTTCGACGCAGCGACGCGATCGCCCGCGGCGCGGTGGCCGGGTCGGGCCATGCCCGCATGGCTGCTGCGGTGAGCACCGGCTGCGGACCAACCTCCAGCAACACTTTGCAACCGAGATCGGCCAGCGTGCGCACACTCTTAGCGAATTCGACGGGCTGACGCGCGTGGCGACGCCAATAGGTGCCATCGAGTTTCACGCTCCTGCCCAGCGGAGCGCCGGTGCGGTTGCACACCAGAACCCGTTGTGGTGAAACGAAACTGAAACGATCCGCAAAGGATTGGAATTCGTCGAGAATCGGATCCAGCAGCGCCGAATGAAACGCGTGGCTGGTGTCTAGCCAGTCACACCGGACACCGTCGGCTGTCAACGCGGCCACCGCCCGCTCCAGCTCCCGCGCGGGTCCCGACAGCACGGTATTGGCACCGTTGTAGGCAGCTACCGACAGAGTTGGGAAATCGTCGGTGAGTCCCTCGACGCGCGCGGCATCGGTGAACGCCGCGACCATCCGACCGCCCGCGGGCAGACTGCCGAACAGGCGGCCGCGCTCAGCCATCAGCCGCATTCCGTCTTCGATGCTGAACACGTCCGCAACGCAGGCCGCCGAATACTGGCCGACGCTGTGGCCCAGTACGACATCGGGCTCGAAACCCCATGACTGCCACAGGCGGGCCAAGCTCATCTCCACCGCGAACAAGGCGGGCTGGGCGTAGGAGGTTTGCCGCAACGTCTCTTCGTCATCCGGGCCGTCTAGGCCGAAGATAACGTCCAGCAATGGTTTTTCGAGAACGCCAGCGACCGCCGCGGCACACCGGGTCAGTGTCTGGGCGAATACCGGCTCGGTCTCGAACAGTTCGCGAGCCATGCCGACGTACTGGCTGCCTTGACCGGTGAACAGCCACGCCGTCTTCGGCGTGTCATCGGATATTCCGCGCACCAGACCGAGTGCCGGGCGGTCGTCCGCGAGCGCACCGAGCAACTCCCTGGCGGATTCCTTCGAATTGACCACCAACGCGGCCCGGTGCTCGAAGTGCGCTCGCCCGACCCCGGCGGTAAAGCACACGTCCGCCAAGGTGGCGTCCGGGTGCGTGCCCAGCCAGCTGCGGTAGTGGTCGGCGACCTGCATCAGCGCGGCGGGGCTGCGCGCCGACAGCGGAAGTACGCTGAACCGTCGGTCGCCGGGTCGGTCGACCGGGCCAGGTGGCACTGCGTCCTGGCCTGCGTCAGCAGGCGCTTCTTGAAGGATGACGTGCGCATTCGTCCCGGAGAACCCGAACGAACTGACTCCCGCAATACGGGGTCGCGCGGTGCGTTCCCAAGGGGTCGCCTCCTGCACCACTTCCAGTGCTAGCTGCTCCCAGGGAATGTGCGGCGACGGATCGCGAAAGTGTAGGTGCTGGGGCAACAACTCGTGCTCGAGCGAGAGGATGACCTTGATCACGCCCGCGATGCCGGCGGCCGCTTCCAGGTGCCCAATGTTCGTCTTCACCGAGCCGATCAACAGCGGTCGGCTCGCCTCGCGCCCCGCACCGAACGCCGCTCCCGCGGCCTGCGCCTCGATCGGATCGCCCAGCGATGTGCCTGTCCCATGCGCCTCCAGGTATCCAACGTCGGCGGCGGAGAGACCGGCGGAATCCAGCGCCTTGGCGATGACCCGCTGCTGAGCACCGCCGTTCGGCACCGTTAAGCCACCCGATGCGCCATCTTGGTTGATCGCACTGCCCCGGATCACGGCCCGAATCCGGTCACCGTCGCGGATCGCGTCGGGCAGCCGCTTCACCACGATGACGCCGCAACCCTCCCCACGCACGTAGCCGTCCGCGGCCGCATCGAAGGTCTTGCACCGGCCGTCGGGCGCCAGCATGTGCGCGTGGGAAAAGGTGATCATGGTCGCGGGGCTGAGCATGACGTTCACCCCACCGGCCAACGCAAGGTCACACTCCCCCAAGCGCAGCGCCTGGCACGCCTGATGGATTGCCACCAAAGACGAGCTGCACGCTGTGTCGACGGCGACGGCCGGACCCTGCAGCCCCAGTCGGTAGCTGATCCGACCCGCGGCTGCGGACGCCGAGGTCCCGATTGCCAGATAGGCTTCGATCTCGGGGTAAGACAGCTCGCTCGACACCATTCCCAAGTAGTCGTGCGTCGCCAAACCGATGAACACGCCGGTGTTGGTGTTCGCCAAAGCCGTTGGCGCGGTGCCCGAATGCTCCACCGCCCGCCAAGCCGTTTCCAGCAGTATCCGATGCTGCGGGTCCAACATCGTGACCTCGCGCGTGGACATACCGAAAAACGGCGCGTCGAACCCCGTTACGTCATCGACGAACCCTGCCCGACGGGTCGCAATCTTTCCGGGCGCGTCGGGATCCGGGTCGTAGAACTCGTCGACGTCCCATCGGTCCTCGGACACCTCCGATACCGCATCCCGGCCTTCCCGCAGCACCTGCCAGAATTCGTCCGCGTCGGCGGCCCCCGGAAAACGTGCCGCGTAGCCGACGATCGCGAACCCCGATACCGGCTCCATCAGCCCCTCGACGGATGCCATCCCGTTTTCCTCCCTTGCGTCGGCCGGTGAAGGTTCGATGCCATCGCGCCCTTGCGACGCCGGGATCCTGGCTGCTCCCGACAACGCCCTAGACTGCACGCACACACCCAGCACCACCTCTGGCGGAACTCCCCCGGGAGTGCTGCCTCCAGCGACCGTCGTGGCGAATGTACACATGCCCGGCCCGGTTGCGCAGCCAAATCACCTCCAACAGCAAGTATGACAAATTTGGGCGCTTCGCCGTGCTGTATTGCGCGAGTACAGCCATGTGTTGCGACCGGCCCAGTTTCCACTCCGGACGGTTCCAGAACCTCCGACCGCCGCCGTGACGGGTTGTTGCGGGCCTATCCGCGCATGTCGGCACCGGTCATAGCCGAGCGGGTTATCTTGGTGGCGCTACCAGCGGGCCGAACGGCGGCCGTCCAACCGAGGAGAAAAGATTGCGAATCGGGCATATCACGATCGGCTCACTCGCTGATTGGACGCCGATCCCGGGCGTGGTCATCTCCTGGCATCCGACGGCCGAGGCTGCCGAAAAGGCCCGACAAGCGCCGGCGAGTTCGGTGCCGGCCAGCTACATGCAGGGCCAGCATCTTCGTAATTATTACGAACGGACAGCCGCGGGGCTGAGCTTTTCCCGGCAAATCATCGCCAGCTGTGACGTACGGGGCCAGTGTGATGTTTCGGCCATGGATCACGCCGTAAACGCATATCTGCGCCGGCATGACACGTTCCGCAGTTGGTTCGAGCACACCGGCGAAGGGGAGTTCGTCAGGCATTCCATCAGCGATCCTGCCGCTATCGAATTCGCGCCAATCGATCATGGGAACATGACAGTCGACGAAATACGCGCTCATGTAGTGGCGATACCGAGTCCGCTGGAGTGGGGCTGCTTCACCTTCGGGATCATTCAAGGCGAGAGCCAGTTCACGTTCTTCGCCGCCATGGATCATGTCCACGGAGATGCGACGTTGATTGGCACAACGATGCTTGAGGCCAACGGAATGTACGCGGCGTTGAGCGGAGGCGGTGAACCTCTTGCGCTTCCCGATGCCGGGAGCTTCGACGACTTCTGCATCCGCGAACGCGAGTACACGTCAACATTAACCGTAGATTCGCCTGAGGTACGCGCGTGGATTGACTTCGCCGAGAACAACGATGGCGGGTTTCCTGAATTCCCACTCCCGCTGGGCAATCCTTTGGAGTCGAGTAGCAGTCGAATGGTCTCCGAACTCCTGATGGGCGAACAGCAGACGCAACGATTCGAGTCGGCCTGCACGGCGGCCGGCGCGCGCTTCGTCGGTGGCCTGTTCGCTTGCCTCGCACTGATAGAGCATGAATTTACCGGCGCTCTGACCTACTACGGCCTCACTCCCAGGGATTCGCGCACGGCCGCGGACAATTTTATGACGCAGGGCTGGTTCACCGGCTTGATCCCGATCACCGTGCCAATAGCTGCCGCATCTTTCGGCGAGGCCGCGTGGGCGGCGCAAACCTGTTTCGATTCAGGCCTACGCATGACGAAGGTGCCCTATTACCGCGTCTTGGAGTTGGCGCCATGGTTGAGCTGGCCCCAGCCGAACTTCCCGGTGTCGAACTTCTTTCATGGCGGCGCTGCTCCGCTTAACACTGTGCTTGCCGCGGCCGACCTGGGTTATGCAAACAACATCGGAATCTGCTCCGACGGCCGGTACTCATACCAACTGACCATCTACGTATTTCGATACGGCGAGGGCACGGCGATGGCGATCATGTTTCCCGATAATCCGGTCGCCGAGAAATCAGTCGGCCGCTATTTGGAAGCGATGAGGTCGGTGTGCGTGCGGGTCGCCGAATTCGGGCATTGGGGGCGCGTTGCGTAGCGGGCGGCCGGGGGTGGGGTGACATGCGACGACTAGCCGATTTCGTGGTGCGGTGGCCCTGGATGGTCGTGGGGCTGTGGGCCGCGATTGCGGTGGCCCTAACGCTCACTTTGCCATCCCTCAACGAGATGGCCGAGAAGCATCCGCTGGCTATTTTGCCCGGTGACGCACCTTCGAGCGTCACCGGGCAAAAGATGACAGAGGCGTTTCACGAATCGGGCTCGGAAAACCTCCTGTTGGTAGTGCTTACCGATGACAAGGGGCTGGGTCCCGCCGACGAAGCCACTTACAACAAACTGGTGGACGCGCTGCGCCAGGACACCCGCGATGTCTCGATGTTGCAGGATTTCGTCAGCACGCCGCCACTGCGATCGGTCGTGACCAGCGCAGACCACAAAGCTTGGGTGCTGCCGGTCGGCGTTGCGGGCGAGTTGGGCACGCCACGGTCTTACGCCGCTTTCAACCAGATCGGCGACATTGTCAAACATGCCGTCTCCGGAACGCCCCTGACGGCAAACCTCACGGGCCCCGCCGCAACCGTCGCCGACCTCACGGTCGCCGGCGATCGGGATCGGCTTCCGATCGAGCTGGCAATCGCCGTTTTGGTGCTCATCGTCCTGCTGGTGGTCTACCGCAGCGCAGTCACCATGCTGCTGCCGTTGACAACGATCGGGTTGTCCCTGGTGATCGCACAGGCGCTGGTGGCCGGCTACTCCCAGCTGACCGGCTCCGGCGTCTCGAACCAGTCCATCGTATTTCTGAGCGCGATCATGGCCGGCGCCGGAACTGATTACGCAGTCTTTCTGATCAGCCGCTATCACGACTATCTGCGGTCAGGCGCGGATTTCGACGAAGCAGTCAAGAAGGCAATGATCTCGATCGGGAAAGTGATCACAGCATCAGCCACCACCGTGGGAATCACTTTTCTCCTCATCAGCTTCGCCCGAATGGGAGTGTTCAAAACCGTCGGAGTGTCGTCGGCGATTGGGATCGGCGTGGCATTCCTGGCCGCACTGACTTTGCTGCCGGCAATCTTGGTGCTCGCCGGGCCACGCGGCTGGGTCAAGCCACGGCGCGAACTGACCGCCCGGTTCTGGCGGCGTTCCGGCATCCGCATTGTGCGCCGGCCGGTGGTACATCTGGTTGCCAGTTTGCTTGTGTTGATCATCTTGGCCAGCTGCGCCGGCCTGGTGCGCTATAACTACGACGATCGCAAGGCTCTGCGGTCTTCTGCTTCGAGCTCCATCGGGTATGCCGCGCTGGATCGCCATTTCCCTGTTAATCAGTCGATTCCGGAGTACATCCTCGTTCAATCGCCGCATGACCTTCGCACGCCGCAGGCCCTTGCTGACCTGGAACAAATGGCGGCGCGCGTCAGCCAACTGCCGAATATCGCCGCAGTCAGCGGCATCACTCGTCCCACCGGAAATGTGCCAGAACAATTCAGGGCCACCTATCAGGCAGGGGCTATCGGAAGCTTTCTGGCCGGCGGATCCACCCTGATCAACGACCACACCAATGATCTCAACCGGCTGGCCGAAGGGGCGGGCACGCTCGCCGACAACCTTGGCGACGTGCGCGCCCAAGTCAGTACGCTCGCTGCCAGCGTGCACGAACTGGAGAATGCCTTCGCGTCGGGGAAGAACCAATACAGCGGCGACGCGCTGGTTAAACAGGTCGAGATCGCAGCTCAGCTCGTCGACCACGTTAACGCGCTCAGCAATGCCATGGGCTGGAACTTCTCAACGGTCAAGAACATGTTTGCGTGGATAGGCCCGGTGCTGCCAGCACTGCAGGGTAACCCAATATGTGATGCCGATCCGTCGTGCAGCGCCACCCGCGGAACATTTGAGCAGCTGGTCGGGTCGCGCGATCAAGCGGACGTGGACGCGATCAACGAGTTGACCCACCAGCTGCAGGATCAACCGGACAAAGCGGCCCTGAAGGCGTCGACGGACCGAATGCGAGCTGCACTGGCGAAGCTCACCAACGTGCTGCGCTCCATGGGGATGGACAAACCCGGTGCCTTGCAGTCGAACCTCAACGGCCTGCAGACCGACGCGGACCGATTCGCCGGTGGGAGCCGCAAAGTGGCCGACGCGGTGGCTCAGCTCGTCGACCAGGTCAAGCGGCTCGGTGCCGGGCTCAGTGAGTCCGCGGCGTTTCTGTTGTCACTGAAACATGACGCGGCACAACCGGCGATGGCCGGGTTCAATATCCCGGCCCAGCTGCTGCATTTAGCGGAATTCCAGCAGGCCGCCAAGGTGTTCATTTCGCCGGACGGTCACTCGGTCCGGTACTTGGTGCAAACCAAACTCAATCCGTTCAGCACCGAAGCCATGGATCAGGTCAGCGCGATCAGTACGACCGCTCGGGGAGCCCAACCGAATACCGCACTGACCGACGCTACAGTCTCGATGGCTGGATTCACGGTAGGCCTGAAGGACACGCGCGACTATTACCAACACGACATCCGGTTCATCATCACGGTGACCCTCCTCGTCGTGCTGCTGACGTTGATCGCGCTGTTGCGCGCGATTGTCGCTCCCCTGTATCTGGTTGCCTCCGTGGTTATTTCGTATTTATCGGCGGTGGGCATCGGCGTTCTGGTATTTCAGTTCATACTCGGCCAGCAGTTAAATTGGAGCGTGCCCCCACTAGCGTTCGTGGTGTTGGTCGCGGTGGGAGCCGACTACAACATGCTGCTCGTATCGCGAATGCGTGACGAGTGTCCGCACAGCATGCGTTACGGGATCATTCGCACCTTGAGCTCGACAGGCGGTGTGATCACTGCGGCAGGTCTAATCTTCGCCGCCTCGATGTGCGGCCTCTTGTTCTCCAGCATAGGTACCGTGGTGCAGGGGGGGTTTGTGATCGGCGTTGGAATCCTGCTGGATACCTTTTTGGTACGCACGATCACGGTTCCCGCCATCGCGGCCCTGGTCGGGCAGGCAAACTGGTGGCCGGGACGGGTTCGCGCGCGGGGGTGATGTATGTGAAACTACGAGGCTAAGAACAAGCGGTCAGGAGTAGGGATGAAGAAACTACTCGCGGGAGTTTCGGCACTGGTAACGGTCGGCGCCACAGGGTGTTTCGGCATCGGAGCCGCCTTGGCCGACGACACGCCGATCAGCGGGCCGCCGAGTCCCGGGGCCCCGGGCGACCAGACCGCCTACGCCCTCGGAGGCGCTCACGTCCTGGGCGTGCCCTACGACCAATACATCCGCATGGAAGGCGCTGAATGGTTCCCCGGCCAGCAGCGACAAATCGTTCGCTACCCGGCCGGGCAGGTTCAGGGCCACGTTCTGGAACGACTCTTTCCAGGCATAGGCAAGCTCGGTGAGGTCTATCCGGGCTTGGGTTTGGACGGGCCCAGCGTCGGCCAGTCGGTCGACGTGGGAATAGACAATCTCGATGCGACGATCCGCGCCACCGGTCGCCCCGGCACGGCGATCGGCTTGTCCGAGGGCGGGTTCGTCGTCGATGGCGCGCAGGCTCGGCTCGCTAGTGACCCGACCGCTCCCCCGCCGGACATGCTGAACTTCGCCACGTTCGGCGACCCGATCGGGCATCACGCCTTCGGTCAGAGCTTCCTGACCGCCGTGTTCCCGGTCGGCAGCGTCGTTCCCGCGCTCGACTACACCATGCCACCGCCATACGAGAGCCAGTACGACACCAACAGGTTCGTGTCTGCTTACGACTCGATCGCGGACTTCCCCGACCGGCCGGACAACTTGTTCGCTCTGGCCAACACGCTGATGGGCCTGGCCACGGGACACACCGCTGTGGCCTTCACGAACCCGGGCATGGTGCCGCCGCAGAACATCAGAACCACGATCAACTCCCGCGGCGCAAAAGACACGACGATCATGGTCCCCGAAAAGCACGTTCCCCTCGTCATGCCGCTGAAATACATCGGGATCCCGGAGGACACGCTGAACAAGCTTGACGCGATATTGATGCCCCGGGTGAACGCGGGCTATTCACGAAACGACGACCCGGCGACCGCTCCGGTTCAGGTGGACCCGGTGCACGGCTTCGACCCAGCGGAGGTCACCGCGCCGGCCAACCAGGCGACATTCGGCGGCGGCGCAGACCCCTTCTCGCAGATCCTCAGCGGCGCCATGTCCGTGCTGTCGCACGGCGCAGGCGAAGCCGACCACTGATCCCGGGCCCCACGGCTCCACGGATTCGACGAACTAGTACGGACATAATGTGACGCTTAGTCCCCAGTCATCTATTCTCTCGATGCTGCATGGACGTGCCAGCCTGCGGCCTCATGACGTGGCGTTCACTTTCACCAACTATGAGGACGACTGGGCGGGTGTTCCCGAGAGTCTCACGTGGTCGCAGTTATCCCGCCGAACGCTTAATGTGGCACGCGAGCTCGACCTTCATGGGGCGGTCGGAGACAGGGCAGTAATCCTGGCTCCCCAGTCCCTTGACTACGTCACCGCATTCCTGGGCTCCATGCAGGCTGGGCTCATCGCGGTTCCGCTCCCTTTGCCCCACCGCGGCTCGAGTCATGACCGCGTAAGTGCAGTCCTGGCCGATACGTCGCCCTCGGTTGTTCTGACAACATCCGCCGTTGCGGAAGACATCACCGAATACGTCGATCAAGCACGCCTGGACGCTGTTCCAAAGATCGTTGAAATCGATTCGCTGAATCTGGACTCCGGTGGCGAATCAACCATTCGGACAGTTGATTTGCCCAGCATCGCGTATTTGCAGTACAGCTCAGGTTCGACCCGACTGCCGACCGGAGTGATGATCTCGCACCGCAACCTGCAGGTGAATTTCGATCAGCTGATGCGCGGCTATTTCGCGGACTTCCACGTGAAAGCCCCCGCAGATACCACGGTGGTTTCGTGGTTGCCTTTTTACCATGATATGGGTTTGGTGCTGGGGGTGTGCGCACCAATCCTCAACGGCTGGCGTGGCGACCTGACGAGTCCGATTTCGTTCTTGGAGAGACCCGCCAGATGGGTGCGATCTTTGGCCGGGAATCCGCACGCGTGGTCGGCGGCGCCCAACTTCGCCTTTGACTTGGCAGCCCGCAAAACAACTGACAGTGACTTGGCCGGCCTCGACCTCGGGGGGGTACTGGGCATCATCAGCGGCGCCGAACGCGTCGAGCCGGGCACCTTGCGACGTTTCACCGATCGGTTTGCGCACTTTAATTTTCAGGACCATATGGTGCGTCCGTCATACGGCTTGGCGGAGGCGACCGTCTTCGCGGCAGCTGGCATCTGGGGTGACTCATCGACGGTTCGCTTCGATGTCAGGGAACTGTCCATCGGCCGCGCTCAGCGATGTGCAGCCGGCACCGGCACAGCGCTGGTCAAATACAAAGTTCCGCAATCACCCACGCTGCGGATCGTCGACGGCAACACCAGCCGCGAGAGTCCGCATGGCTTGGTCGGCGAGATCTGGGTCCATGGCGCCAACGTGGCCGACGGCTACTGGCGCAAACCGCCGGAGGAGCAGCGCTGCTTTCGCGCAACGCTCGTCGACCCGTCGCCGGGTACGCCGGACGGACCCTGGCTGAGAACCGGCGACCTGGGTTTCATCTACGAGGGCGAGCTGTTCATTGTCGGCCGCATCAAGGATCTGCTGATCATCCGTGGGAGCAATCACTATCCCGAGGACATTGAGGCGACGGTCCACGGGATCACAGGCGGGCGGGTCGCTGCTATATCGGTTCCGGTGAACGGCACCGAGTCGCTCGTCACCATCATCGAGCTCAAGAAGCGGGACGAGCCCGACGAGGATTCCAAGCAAGCGACCATGCACTGGCTCACCTGCGTCAAAAGCGACGTCACCGCCGCGATCTCCAAAGCACACGGCTTGACGGTCGAGGACCTCGTTCTGGTGGCGCCCGGGTCAATTCCGACCACCACGAGCGGCAAGATCCGGCGCGCCGGCTGTGCCGAGCACTATTGCCAGGACCAATTCACCCGGTTGGACTCCTGAGCCGGCCGGGACGGGCGGCTCGCGTATACATCGGCCGGGTTGAACATAATGGGTCCAACCGCACCGGCAAAGGAGCCCCCGATGAGCGCAACTAGCAAAGACCATCCCCTACGCGTAATCCAATGGACGACCGGGAACATCGGCAGGCGGTCGTTGCACGCCATCATCGGCAGACCCGACATGGAGCTGGTCGGCGTGTACGCCCACGGGGCGGACAAGGTCGGTGTCGACGCCGCCGAGTTGTCGGGTTGGCCGGAGCCAACCGGGGTGCAGGCGACCAACGACATCGACGCGCTGATCGCCCTGGGCGCCGACGCGTGTTGCTACAACCCGTTGTGGCCCAACATCGACGAACTGGTGCGCCTGCTGGAATCGGGCGTCAACGTATGTACCAGCGCGGCCTGGATCACCGGCGGTAAGCAGACCCCGCAGGACCTCGAACGCATCAAAGACGCCTGCAAGCGCGGCAGCTCGACGATCTTCGGCAGCGGCGCGCACCCGGGAATGACCAATATGATCGGCATGGTGCTGACGGCTTCGTGCGAGCGCGTCGACGAGATCCGAATCACCGAGTCGGTGGACTGCTCGACCTACGAATCCGCGGAAACTCAGACGGCGATGGGGTTCTCTCAGGACCCCGACACCCCAGGGCTGGCGGAGAGCGTACGGCGGGAAAGCGAGGTCTTCGCCGAGTCGGCCGCGATGATGGCCGATGCGATCGGGGCGAAGCTGGACAAGATGACCTTCGACGTCACCTTCACCGCCGCCACCGCCGACTCTGATCTGGGCTTCATGAAGATCCCGGCGGGAACCATCGGCGGCGTCTACGGCTTCCACCGCGGATGGGTAGGCGACCGCAACATCGTCAGCGTCGGATTCAACTGGACGATGGGCAGTCACGTGGTCCCACCCAAACCGCTCGAACACGGTCACGTCATACAGGTTTTCGGGCTGCCCAATATGCGTACGGTCGTGCACTGTCTGCCGCCGAAGGACTGGACTGAGCCCGGGTTTATGGGCCTGGGCATGATCTACACCGCGATGCCGGTCACCAACGCGGTTCCCGCGGTGGTCGCCGCCAGACCGGGGATTTTGACGCTGGCAGATCTTCCGCCGGTCACCGGCCGCGTGACGCGATAGGCCTGTGGCGCCCGCCACATCGAAAGACCCGGAGGAACGCTGCCGTGCACTAAGGTTTAGAGTTCTTAGCTGAGCAAAGGTTCTGCCCGACATCACTACGGATCGCTGATTTCGGGTGACTGGAAGCAACCCTTCCGGTTGGGCGTTGCACCTGGATCTATGAGGGGAAGGCGGTCAGGTGACTGTTACTTCGTCAATTGCCCGAGCGGGCAAACGGGCATGGATACCCCTGGTCTTGCTGGTTGTGCTCCCCGTGTCGGCCATGGGCGTTCTCCGGCTGCATAAGATCTTCGGCTCCCAGGACCTCAATGCCAACGCCGGGCAGGGCATCGAGATCGTGCAGTTCAACCCCAAGGTTGTGGTCTACGAGATCTCCGGCACGCCGGGCAGCACCGCGAACATCAATTACTGGGACGCCGAGGCCAACACCCACCAGGTCAACGCGGCGCCGCTGCCCTGGTCGTTCACTATCTCGACCACCCTGCCATCGGTCAGCGCCAATATCATGGCCCAAACCGATGGTGATCAAATCGGGTGCAAGATCACCGTTGATGGTGTGGTGCGGGAACAACAGAACTTCGACGGCCACAACGCCCAGACGTTCTGCCTGGTGAAGTCCGCATGAGCGACCTGAACCATCGGAGCCGGGTCGGGGCAGAGGATGCCGGCGGCACCGATCCCACAGCGCCGATCAACACCCCGAAGGCCAACCGCCCCGAGCGCGGCCACCGACCATACCTCCCGCACGCCATCCGCATCTTTGCGATACCAATCATCTTGATTTGGGTCGTCTTAACGGTCCTGCTGAACGTCGCCGTTCCCAGTCTGGAAAAGGTCGGGGAAGCGCACTCGGCACCGATGGCACCCCTGGACGCACCGTCGATGAAGGCGATGATGCTGATGGGTCACAACTTCAAGGAATTCAATTCCAACAGCACCGTCATGATCGTGCTGGAAGGCCAACAACCCCTCGGCCCCGACGCGCACCGTTACTACGACGAGATCATTCGTCGGCTCCGCCAGGACCCCGAGCACATCCAGCACATCCAGGACTTCTGGGGCGACCGGCTGACTGCGGCCGGGGCCCAGAGCGCCGACGGCAAAGCCTCCTACGTTCAGGTGAATCTGGCCGGCAACCAGGGCACGACTCTGGCAAACGAGTCGGTCGAGGCGATCCGCAAGGTCATCGACCATATGCAGGCACCGCCCGGGGTGAAGGCCTACGTCACCGGTCCCGCGGCGCTCAGTGACGACATGCACGTCATTGGCAACAAAAGCCTGGCCAAGATCACGCTGTTCACCCTGGGTGCGATCGCGCTCATGTTGCTGCTGGTCTACCGCTCCATCGTCACCACGCTGATCCAGCTGTTCATGACGTTTGTCGCGTTGTTGGCTTCGCGTGGAGTTGTCGCGCTTCTCGGGAATGCCAACGCATTCGGGCTCACCACGTTCGCCGCGAACATCCTCACGATGCTGGCGATCGCGGCCGGAACCGACTACGGCATCTTCCTGGTGGGTCGTTACCAAGAGGCACGCCGGGCCGGTGAGTCGCGAGAAGACGCGTACTACACGACATTCCGTGGGGTAGCTCCGGTTGTCCTCGGGTCGGGTCTGACCATTGCCGGGGCCACCTACTGCCTCAGTTTCGCCCGGCTGCCCTGGTTCAACACCATGGGCGCACCCGTGGCGATCGGCATGCTCGTCGTAGTCCTGGCAGGCCTCACATTGGGTCCGGCCGTTGTCTTCCTGGGCAGCCGCTTCGGTCTGTTCGAGTCTAAGCGGGCGTCCCAGGGCCGGCTGTGGCGGCGGGTGGGCACCGCGGTAGTGCGTTGGCCCGCACCGATTCTGGCTGTGAGCGCCGCCGTCGTACTCGTCGGTATGGTGGCCCTACCCGGCTTCACTACGAGCTACAACGACCGGCACTACTTACCTATGAGCGCGCCGTCCAATCAGGGACAAGAGGCCGCGAACCGGCACTTCTCAGAGGCGCGGATGAACCCGGACCTGCTGATGGTCGAATCCGAACACGACATGCGAAATCCGGCCGACATGCTCGTTCTGGACAAAGTGGCCAAAAACGTCGTCCGCACGCTGGGCATCGCCATGATCCAGGACATCACCAGGCCGCTGGGCATTCCGATTCAGCACAGCTCCATACCGTTTCAGAACAGCATCCAAAGCCAGACGACCATGCAGAATATGGACTTCCTCAAAGACCGTATGAAAGACATGCTCAAGATGGCCGACGACTTGCAGATCATGACCGAAACCACCAAGAAGATGTTGAAGGTGACACAGGATCTGTCCCAGGCCGCGGACGACAGCGCCAAAACCACGCGGGAAACCAGAGATGTCACCGACGATCTGCGGAACCATCTCGCCGATTTCGACGACTTCTTCCGGCCGATCAGGGCTTACTGGTACTGGGACAAGCATTGCTTCGACATTCCGTCCTGCTGGGCCATCCGTGGCCTGTGGGATACGTTGGACGGCTTCGACAAGCTGGCCGAAAAGTTCCACACCTTGTCGGATGACATCGGCCGCACGGCCGAGGCCACGCACGGGATGCTGGCGCTCCTACCAATTATGATCTCGACGCTCGAGACCACCCATGGCCTCACGCTTACGATGTACTCCACCTTCTCGGCGATGATCAACCAGATGGAGGCCATGAGCAATACGGCGATCGTGATGGGGCAAAGCTTCGACACGGCCAAGAACGACGACATGTTCTACCTGCCGCCGGAGGCATTCCAAAACCCGGACTTTCAGACGGGCCTGCGAATGTTCTTGTCGCCGGACGGTAAATCGGCGCGGTTCTTCATCACCCACCAGGGCGATCCCATGACCCCGGAGGGGATCTCGCGGGTCGAGTCGGAGCGGACCGCCGCACAGGAGGGGCTGAAGATGTCCTCCCTCTCGGACGCGAAGGTTTATCTCGGCGGTACCGCCGCAACCTTCAAAGACATGCACGACGGCGCGAAATACGACCTCATGATCGCGGTATTGTCGGCGCTCACGTTGATTTTCATGATCATGCTGCTGCTGACGCGAAGTGTGGTTGCGGCGCTGGTGATCGTCGGCACCGCGGCCAGCTCGATTGCCGCGTCGTTCGGGCTGTCCGTGCTCATCTGGCAGGATCTTTTCGGCATCAAGATCCACTGGATCGTGATGGCGCTGTCGGTCATCATCCTGTTGGCCGTCGGTTCTGACTACAACCTGCTGTTGGTCTCCCGATTCAAAGAAGAGATCCATGCCGGGCTCAAGACGGGCATCATCCGGTCAATGGCCGGCACCGGCGGGGTGGTGACGGCCGCGGGTTTGGTGTTCGCCTTCACAATGGCTTCCATGCTCGGCAGCGACCTGCGCGTGCTCGGTCAGTTCGGATCGACCGTCTGTATCGGTTTGCTGTTGGACACGCTGATCGTGCGCACGTTGCTGATGCCGTCGATCGCCACCCTGTTGGGCCGCTGGTTCTGGTGGCCGCAAGTGGTCTACGCGCGTGGTGATTACGCCAAACCGAAAGCCGTGGCGCCGGCCAACGCCGCGCCGTCGGCGTAATCCCGCCGCGCAATCTCGGGGTGACATCACGCCCCGCCGACGTCCAGACAAACCGCGACGGCCCCGGCGCCGACGTGCAGCGCGAGCACCGGCCCCAACGGCGTAACGATCGCGGGCTCGCAGGCCGGTAGCCGATGCGCCAGTGTTGCGGCTACTTCGTTTGCGCCGTCCAGGTTGGCGACGTGGTGCACCGCCAGGGCGGCCGGTTGATCGCCGACCAGCTCGCAGACCCGATCGATCATCGCAGCCGTCGCGTTGTTGACGGTACGGACGCGTTGGGCCAGAACGAGTTTGCCGTCATCCTCGATGCGTAACAACGGCTTGAGCGCCAGCGCAGTGCCCAGCCACGCCTTAGCGCCACCGATGCGCCCGCTGCGGCGCAGGTTGTCCAGCCGGTGCACCACGATGAACGCGTGGCTGCGGGACACGGCGGAACTGGCTGCGTCGGCAACGGTGTCCAAGTCTGCGCCGGTGGCCGCGACTCGGGCCGCGGCCAGCGCGACAAAGCCGGTGCCCATCGCGGCCGACCTCGAATCGATAACACGCACGGCCGTGCCCAGCTCGGCGGCGGCCCGTTCGGCAGCGCCGTAAGTTCCCGACAGTGCCGACGAAATATGCACCGCGACAACGCCGTCTCCGCCGCTGTCGACCAGCGCCTGCCGGTAGGCCGCATCGAGTTCGGCCGGAGTGGCCGCTGCGGTCGTGGCGTTGCGCTTGTAGACGTCATCGGGGATCTCGTCCACACCCTCGCGCAGGTCGATGCCGTCGAGCAGGATGTGCAGCGGGACGACGCGAATCGACCATCTTTCCAGCAGATCGCCAGGTAGACGCGACGAGGCATCGGTCACCACGATGACAGTCATGAATCAGCCGCGTGGTTTCTCGTTGGGCACACCAGCTTCGGTCAGCGCCTTCAGCATCAACTCCGCGACCCCCCGGTGGGCCTCGAAATTCCAGTGAATCCCGTCGGGATTGCCGTGCCCGCTCATAACCTGCTCGGCGACAGCGGCTTTGAGGTCAACCAGCGGCACGTCATGGTTGTGCGCCCATTGCGTGATCGCCGCCACGGTCCCGGCGCGACCATGGTGCGCTTTTCCGTACGTCTCCGCGATGTGCACCGACGGTAGCGATGCCACGATAGGGATGCCCGGGCGGTTGAAATCGATTGCACCACGCGTCTGTTCGAGGTAATCGGCACTCAGGTGGGGCGGCAATGCCGACCGGGCCACTGGTGAGAGCCGGGGCTGCAGCCAGCCGTACCCATCACGGACCCAGTGCCGCAGCCACGCCGGCCGGACGTAACGGATCATCTCACGCAAAGCGGTGGGCAATACCGAGGGCAGCGAGTCCATCCCGCTGGTGGCGAATATCACCGCGCCCGCTCTGGGCAGCGCCGCCCATGCCCGCGGATCCTGGGTTGCCGCCCACCAGACGTCCCGGCTGGTCCAGCCGATGCGACCGATTAGTTCCAGATCCCAACCCAACTGCGAAGCAACGATATTGGGCCAGATGCGTGGATCGTCGGCAGGCAGCCCGCCGGTCGGCCCGTAATACGACAGCGAGTCGGCGAAGACCAGCAGGGCGGGCCTCTGTTCAGAGGACATCCTCTTTTCAGAGGACATCCTCTTTTCAGAGGACATCGTTGGAGACCTGCGCGGAGGCATTCCAGACGTCCAGGCGCCACCGAATGGCATCGAGGGTGTCAGATTCTGAATCGCCTAAATCATCCAAATGGCCAGAAAGCTGCACCCAACTGCAATTTCCCATGCCGCCCAGAATCGGCCAGTTGGCGACGGGCAGCTTCAGAACCGCCGCCGACAACGCGGCGATCAGGCCCCCGTGGGCCACCAGCACCACCGGGCGATCCGGTTCGGCAGCGTCACCCCAGTCCGGTTCGCCGGATACCAACTCGGCGACCAGCGGAACGCTGCGCGCTGCAACGTCGACCCTGCTCTCCCCGCCATGGGGTGCCCATGTCGCGTCTTCGCGCCAAGCCAGTCGGGCACCGGGGGCCTCGGCGTCAACCTCGTTGTGGGTCAAGCCCTGCCAGTCGCCAAGGTGGGTCTCCCGCAAGCGCTGGTCCACTTGGACGGGTAAGCCGGTCCGCTCCCCCAGCATGACCGCCGTGAGATAGGCACGGCGCAGATCCGACGACACGATCCGCAACGGCTGCAGCTTGCCCAGTACCTCGGCCGCGGCCACCGCTTGGGTGCGGCCCAATTCGCTTAGATCAGTGTCCAGTTGGCCCTGCATCCGGCTACCGAGGTTGAAGTCAGTTTGCCCGTGCCGCAACATCACCAGACGACGGACCCTCATTGCGGGCTCGCCGGGTCCGCGGCACCATCGGAGCGGTCGGAGTTGGCGGTAAGGTCCACCGGCACCACCGGGCAGTCACCCCACAGCCGGTCCAGGGCGTAGAAGTTGCGGTCGTCCTGGTGCTGGACGTGTACGACGATGTCGCGGTAGTCGAGCAGCGTCCAGCGGCCCTCCCGGGTCCCCTCGCGGCGTGCCGGTTTGTAGCCCACTTCGCGCATCTTCTCTTCAACCTCGTCGACGATCGCGTTGACCTGCCGCTCGTTGGACGCCGAGGCGATCACGAAGCAGTCCGTGATGACCAGTTGCCCGGAGACATCGATGACGATCACGTCGTCGGCGAGCTTCGAGGCGGCCGCCACTGCGGCCACCGTCGCCATGTCGATCGCTTCCTGCGTGGCGCTCATGTGTTGTTTCCGGTGGCCAGGCTGGGCCGGGGCGGACTCGACGGCGGGCTCACGCTGGCCTTGGTCTCGCCGTCGCGCGGCTGCCGGTAGAGCAGCCGCTTGGAGACGTACTGCACCACGCCGTCGGGCATCAGATACCACAGCGGACGCCGCTGTTCGGCGCGCTCACGGCAGTCGGTCGAGGAGATCGCCAGCGCCGGGATCTCGACCAGGCTCAGCGCGTTTTCGGGCAGCTCACCCAAAACGCCGGTGATGTGCTCCTGTCGCAGCTCATAACCGGGCCGGCTGACCCCGATGAATCGCGCCAAATCGAACAGCTCCTCCCAGCCTTGCCACGACAGAATGGAAGCGAGCGCGTCGGCGCCGGTGATGAAATACAGCTCGGAGTCGGGATTGAGGGCGTGCAGGTCATGCAGCGTATCCCTGGTGTAGGTGGGGCCGGCGCGGTCGACGTCGACGCGGCTTACCGAGAAACGGGGATTCGACGCGGTAGCGATCACTGTCATCAGGTACCTGTCCTCGGCGGCGGAGACCTGCCGGCCTTTTTGCCAGGGCTGGCCGCTCGGCACGAACACCACTTCATCGAGCTCGAACAGGTGCGCAACCTCGCTGGCGGCAACCAGGTGACCGTAATGGATGGGATCAAACGTCCCACCCATCACTCCCATCCGGCGAAGACGCTTTGGCACGGTTTGCCAGCTTACTTGAGCACATGACGCAGCTCAGCTGCGCGGAGCGGGCCGGGGCTGCGGGCAGCGCTCCGGACCCAACCCGTGGCCGGGCGACCCGCCCTGGCCCATTAACCCTCGCCAGCGCACTCGGTTGTGTGTATGAAGTGTTCTGTGGATGATGCCCCGCTCTTGTCCGACGAGCCGACACAGCTGCCGAACGATTCCATGACCCGACGGTTTTACAGCCGATCGGAGGTCACCGGCGAGATCACGCTGCCGGCCGTCCCGAGCATGATCGACGAGTACGTGAAAATGTGCGGCGGGCTCTTCGCGACGGTGGGCAGAGAGTTCACCGCGGAAGAGCTCGCCCACCTCAGGGCGGTACTCCAAGAGCAGTTGACTGAGGCTTACTCGATCTCGCCACGTTCGACCATCACCATCTCGTACAACGCACCCCAAGGCCCGACGTTGAACTACCACGTCCAAGCCAAATGGTGGACATTGGAGGGCGCGTACGAGCGATGGATCAGCACCCGGGAGCCGCCGCTGTTCGGGACCGAACCCGACGCTCGGGTGTGGGCGCTGGCCAACGAAGCCGCCCACCCCCAGGTGCATCGGATACTCGAAATCGGGGCGGGAACCGGGCGCAACGCACTTGCACTGGCGCGACGTGGACACCCGGTCGACGTCGTGGAGATCACCCCGAAGTTCGCCGAGATGATCCGCTCCGACAGTGCGCGGGAGTCCCTGGATGTGCAGGTCTTCACCCGTGACGTCTTCTCGACCATGGATGATCTGCGACAGGACTATCAGCTGATTGTGCTGTCCGAGGTGGTTTCGGATTTCCGGACGACGCAGCAGTTGCGGGCTCTGTTCGAACTCGCCGCCCATTGCCTGGCTCCCGGTGCACGCATGGTCTTCAACGTCTTCTTGGCGCATCGGGGCTATGCACCCGACCGCGCCGCGCGTGAGTTCGGGCAGCAGGAGTACACGAGCATATTCACCCGATACGAAATGTCAGAAGCGGCAGCCGGATTGCCTCTCGAGCTCGTTGCCGACGACTCCGTGTACGACTACGAGAAAGAGCATTTACCCGACGGCGCCTGGCCGCCCACCAGTTGGTACGCCAATTGGATCAGCGGCCTCGACATATTCCCCGTCGAGCGCGACGAGAGCCCGATCGAGCTGCGCTGGCTGGTGTTCCAAAAGACGCGCTAGCCGATGGCGGCGAGTCAGACCGTCAGCAGCTTGTCGATCACCCCGCCGAGCTGCTTAGCCGACCGGCACTCGTGCATCGTGATCACCTCTTGGTAGCGCGGCACTGCCGAATCGCCGCTGCCCCACAGATGCTGGGGCTCGGGGTTGAGCCAGTGCGCGTGCCTGCTGGCGGTAACCATGTCGGCCAGCACATCGGTTTCGGGGTTGCGGTAGTTGGTGCGCCCGTCGCCGAGCACCAGCAGCGAGCTGCGCGGCGACAGCACGTTCGGATTGGCCTGAATGAACGAGACGAACGCGTTGCCGTAGTCGGAATGGCCGTCGCGGCTGTAGACGCCCGCTTCGCGGGTGATCCGCTGGATCGCCACGGCCAAGTCAGCTTCCGGGCCGAACATGTGGGTCACCTCGTCAGTGGTGTCAATGAAGGCGAAGACGCGAACGCGCGAGAACTGTTGGCGCAGCGCGTGAACCAGTAGCAGGGTGAAGTGGCTGAACCCGGCGACCGATCCGGAGACGTCGCACAGCACCACCAGCTCCGGGCGCGCCGGGCGGGGTTTGGCCAGCACCACATCGATGGGCACGCCGCCGGTGGACATCGACTTGCGCAACGTTTTACGCATATCGATCGAACCCGCGCGGGTGCGGCGGCGGCGGGCCGCCAGCCGAGTCGCCAGGGTGCGGGCCAGCGGCGCCACCACCCGCTGCATCTGACGCAACTGATCACCGGAAGCCCGCAGGAACTCGACGTTCTCGGCAAGCTGCGGGATGCCGTACATCTGGACGTGGTCGCGGCCGAGTTGCTCGGCGGTGCGCCGCTTGGTTTCGGCGTCGACCATCTTGCGCATCTGTGTGATCTTCTGCGCGGCAAGTGCTTTGGCGATCTGCTCCTGGGTGGGTGTGGGCTCGTCACCGTAGGGGGCGAGCAGCCCGGCCAGTAATTTGCCTTCCAACTCGTCCAATGCCATCGCCTTGAGCGCCTGATACGACGAGAACGACGGACCCCGGCTGGAATTGTATTTTCCGTAAGCCTCGACGATTCGCGCGATCATCTGTACCAACCGCTCGTCCATGTCGGCCAGGTCCGGGTTTTCGGTCAGCAGATCCAGCAGCATCTGGCGCATTGCCTCGACGTCATCGAGCGGCAGGGAACCGGGATCGCCAGCCTCGCCACTTTCCTCGTCCAGGACCACCGCCCGCGCGCCCATTGCCGCTGGAAACCACAGGTCGAACATCGCATCGTAGGTGTCGCGGTGGTCCGGCTGGCGCAGTACCGCGCAGGCGATGCCCTCGCGCAGCACCTCACGATCCCCCAGCCCCAGCGTGGCCATCACCCGCCCGGCGTCCACCGTCTCCGACGGTCCCACGGAAATCCCGCTGCCACGAAGGGCTTCCACGAACCCCACCAGGTGGCCGGGCAAGCCGTGCGGGGCGAGCGGCCGGGTGGGGCGGATGCGGCGGGCAGCCATCGAATTCAGGCCCCTTCCTTAGTTGAGTCGAAGTTCTCCGGTTGCGCGTTGCTGGTCGGATTGGTGCTTGAGTACCACCCCGAGTGTTTGCGCGACGACGGCGTCATCGATGGTGTCCAGGCCCAGCGCCAGCACTGTGCGGCCCCAGTCGATGGTCTCGGCGATCGACGGCACCTTCTTGAGCTGCATTCCGCGCAGCACCCCGATGATGCGTACCAACTCCTCGGCGAGGCGCTCGGGCAGCTCGGGCACTCGGGACAACAGGATGCGGCGTTCCAGATCGGGACTGGGAAAGTCGATGTGCAAGAACAGGCAACGCCTCTTGAGCGCCTCGGACAGCTCGCGAGTCGCGTTGGAGGTCAACAACACGAACGGAGTCCGGGTCGCGACGATCGTGCCCAATTCAGGCACGGTTACCGCGAAGTCCGACAGCACCTCCAGCAGCAGGCCTTCGATTTCGATATCGGCCTTGTCGGTCTCGTCGATCAGCAGCACCGTGGGCTCGGTGCGCCGGATGGCCGTCAGAAGCGGACGCTGCAGCAGGAACTCCTCGCTGAAGACGTCGTCTCTGGTCGAATCCCAGTCACCCGAGCCGGCCTGGATGCGCAGGATCTGTTTGGCGTGGTTCCACTCGTATAGCGCGCGAGCCTCGTCGACACCCTCGTAGCACTGCAGCCGAACCAGGCCGGACCCGGTGCACTGGGCCACCGCCCGGGCCAGCTCGGTCTTGCCCACACCGGCGGGGCCTTCCACCAGTAGCGGCTTGCCGAGCCGGTCGGCGAGAAACACCGCCGTCGCGGTGGCGGTGTCCGGCAGGTAGCCGGTCTCGGCCAGTCGTTTTGCGACGTCGGCGATGTCGGCGAACAGCGGCGTGGGCCGGGCGGGCACGCTCACAATCGAATTCTCCTAGGTTTCCCAAACACGGGATTGTCGGTCCGGGGGTCAGGCCGGGCGAATGTGGCCGTCGCCCCAGGCGATCCACTTGGTCGAGGTCAACTCTGGCAGACCCATCGGGCCGCGCGCGTGCAGCTTCTGGGTGGAAATTCCGATCTCCGCGCCGAAACCGAACTGCTCACCATCGGTAAATGCCGTCGATGCGTTCACCATCACCGCGGCCGCGTCGACTCCATCGGTAAACCGTTGTGCGGCAGCCACATTATTGGTGACGATGGCTTCGGTGTGTCCGGTGCCGTACTCGTTGATGTGGGTGATCGCGGCGTCGACGCCGTCGACCACCGCGACCGCGATATCCATCGTCAGGTATTCGCGACGCAGGTGAGCCTCGTCGGGGTTGCCGAAAAGTCCACCGTGCACCGTCACACCGGCGTCCTGCAGGGCAGCCACCAATCTCGGCAGGGCATGTTCGGCGATCGCGGCGTCCACCAGCAGCGTCTCGGCGGCGTTGCAGACACTGGGCCGTCGGGTTTTGGAGTTCAGCAGGATTCGTTCGGCCACGTCCAGGTCGGCGCTTTCATCGACGTACACGTGACAGTTCCCGACACCGGTCTCGATGGTGGGCACCCGGGCATCGCGGACCACCGCATCGATCAGGCTCGCTCCCCCGCGCGGAATCACCACGTCGACAAGCCCGCGGGCCTGGATCAAGTGCGTGACGGTGGACCGATCCGAGGCCGAAAGCAGCTGGACCGCGTCGGCGGGCAAGTCCTCGCTGGCCAACGAGGCGCGCAACACATCGACGAGCGCCTGGTTGGACTTCGCCGCCGAAGAACTCCCGCGCAGCAGCACGGCGTTACCCGACTTGAGCGCCAAACCGAAAGCATCGACCGTGACGTTCGGCCTGCCCTCGTAGATCATTCCGACCACGCCGAGCGGAACCCGCTGCTCACGCAACTGCAGGCCGTTGGGCAAGGTATATCCGCGCAGCACCTCACCGACCGGATCGGGCAGGCCCGCGACCTGACGCAGACCGGCCGCGATTCCGTCGACGCGCTCGGAATCCAACGCCAAACGGTCCAACATCGGCGGCGGCGTGCCTGCCGACCGGGCAACTTCGAGATCTTCTGCGTTGGCCGCCAATATCTGCCCGGCGTTGGCCACGATGGCCGTCGCCGCCGACTGCAGCGCCTGGTCCTTGGCGACTGTCGGCAGTAACGCGAGGACGCGGGAGGCCACCCGAGCGCGGCGCGCGGCGTCGTGGACCTCCCGGCACAAGTCCGGACGCGCTGGTGCTTGCAGACTCATTGATCCAGGGTAGCGGGCTTTAGCCGGCCGAAAAATGCGACCCGCTTTTGACGGTGGACTCGGCCCCGACCCGGTCCCGGCGGGTTGCCCGCATCGCCTTGCTTTGCCGGTCGTCGATGATGCGGCCGAGGTGCTGCGCCAACGTCGGCTTACGCGCGACGATCTCTTCGAGGTGTTCGCGATCGAGTTCCAGCGCGGTGACCTCGTCCAGCGCGTATGCGCCCGCAGGGCTGGGCTGGCGGGTCAGCGTGGTCACCCCCAGAAATGCGCCCTTGCTGAGCGTCATTATGGGCACCACCGCACCGTCATCGCTCAATGTGGTCAGGCGGACGCTGCCGGAGATCAAAAACGTCATCCCCTGGGGCACAACGCCTTCGCGCTGGACGATTTCGTCGGTCCCGTACCGCACCACCTTTGCGTACGGACCCAACGATTGCTGATCGCTGAGGCTCAGCCGCAATTCGGGACCGACCACGGAGCGCAAGGCGGCCTGGATACGCTCTGTCGTCGAGAAGTCGTCGTTCGCACCATCGAGGTGTAGTTCTTCCCGCCGGGCGGCATACCAGATCCATCGCATGAATGCCGACCGCGTGGCGCTGTCGTCGGCCGGCGAATTCAGCCTGACGGTGGTGCGGTATTCGGCGTTACCGAGGGGAACCGTGGTCGGCACGGTGTCCGGCTTGAGCAGCGGAAGGCCGCCGGCAACCCGCGTCAGCATCGCGCACACTTTGTCCGGGGCGTCGGCGGCGGAAAATGTGGTCGTGATCGCACATTTGTGCGCGCCGGGCGGCCGGCTGAGATTGGTGAACGCCGTTGCGGCCAGCACCGAATTCGGCGTGATCCGCATTCCGTTGCCGGTGTCGATATGCACGGCCCGCCAGTTGACTTCGATGACGCGACCCTGCCCATTGGGGGTGTCCAGCCAATCGTTGAGCCGGAACGGTTGCTCGAAAAGCATGAACAGGCCCGACACGACCTGACCAACGGAATTCTGCAGCATCAAGCCGATGACCACGGATGTCACACCCAGCGCGGTGAACAGGCCGCCCACCCGAACACCCCACACGAACGACAAGATCACGGCAAGACCCACGCCGATCGTCGCGAAGCGTCCAACATCGAGAAATATGGTGGGTATCTTTCTGCGCCAGCTATCTTCGGGCGCGCTTTCGAACACGGCGGCGTTGAAGCCGGACAGCAATAGCTCCAACACCACGAAGCCGAAAACCGTGGTGAGCAGTCGAACCGGAGCATCGCCGGCCGAAATCTGCGAGGCCTTGACAAGCAGGAGCAAAAGCACGCCGAGCGGCAGCAGGAAGTTGCGGACCAGGTTTACCTGCCTGGCCAGGCGGTTATTGCGGCGGACGAGCGTGTGGTGCAGCTCGGTGAGAATGACCACCGCAACCGGAAACCCGATCGCAATGCCGAGGGCCCAGTAGAACCACGATGAGTTGAGCAGGTTCATCATCGCTCCGAGAGCCGATAGATCGCCTGGTCGGTGCCGGCAACCGAAATCGTGCCGGCCGGTGTGAACTGCCGCACGTCCCGCATCGCTTCGTATACCTCCGATGAGACATAGATGCCGGGCTGCGGTGCACCACTGTGCATTTGATATGCCAGGCTTACCGCTGCCCCCCACATGTCGTAGACCAGGCTTGATTGGCCCACCAGACCGCTGACGACATTGCCGGTGTTGATGCCAACTCGAAGGCGCAGCTCGCGACCCTTCTGGCTGTTGAAACGCTCGATGATGCGGTGCATTTCGAGGGCGAAGTCGATGCTGCGGTGCGTGCTGTCCAGCCGCGGGGTTATTACACCGCAGCTGGCGAGGTAACCGTTGTGCAACGTGCGAATCCGTTCGACGCCAAGGGCTTCGGCCGCCGAATCGAACTGCCGAAATAGTTCGTCGATGGTCCCGACCAACTCGTTGCCCGATAGATCGCCGGATACCTCGTCGAGCCCAACGATGTCGGCAAAGATTATGGCGACGTCCTGATGCTTTTGGGAGATAGTCTCCTCGCCGCCGCGGTACCGTTGCACAACCGACTCGGGCATCAGCGCCAGCAATAGGCGATCGTTTTCGCTCCGCTGCTCTTTAAGTAGCTCTTCCTTGATCCCGAGGTTTTTACTCATCTCGTTGAAAGCCGCAGTAAGGTCCCCTATTTCGTCCCGTGACGTTACCGGGATCTTGACGTCGTAGTCGCCAGAGCTGACCTTCCGGGTACCGGCCTCGAGGCGCCGGACCGGTCGCACCGCCGACTGGGCGACGAGCATCGAGGCCACGCTGATGACGAAAACCACCGTTGTTACCGCGATCACGAGCGTTTTACTGAATTTTCCCAACCGCGCAAATGCTTCGGAGTCGTCTCGCGTCGCCAAGATCGACCAGTGCAGGTCCGAGTCTGGAATCGTCAACGGGGCGTAGGCTTCCATTTCCTTGTTGCCCGTGTAATCGGTGCCGGTGACGGTCCCGGTCTCGCCGCGTTGAGCGGCGCGAAGACCTGAACTCGGAACCGGCTGCACCAGCGTCGTTCCACCCAACCGGATCGCTTTATCCACGACATCGGGCGGGGTCCCGGCAGCTATGGCCTCGCGCCGGTATTCCTTCGGGTCTTCCAGGAAAAGCCTTGAATCAGAACGCATCAAATCGTCGGGGCCGGCTAGATAAGTCTCGGTCGCTGCGCCCATGCCGGCGGATTGCCATTGTTTGTCGGCGGTCATGATCCTGTTGATTTTGGCGATCGGGAGCGGCAGAGCCATGACGCCGTCGACTTTTCCGTTCATGCCGACCGGTGATACCACCCACGCCGTGGGGGCGTCGAGTTCTGGCTGATACTGCTGGAAGTCGGTGATCCAGACGAAGTCTACGTCGTTGGAGCGCAAAGCTTTTTGGTATGCATCCCGCAGATTGGATTCGCGATATGGACCGGTCAGGATATTCGTACCGAGATCCGGGCCCTTCTTGACGGTGTAGACGACGTTGCCCTGGGTGTCCAACAGCAACGCGTCCTGATAGTCAAAGCGCTTGGTGATATTGCGCATGTAGAAGTCAAATCGGGCGTCGGCTGCCGACCATGGGCTGCCATCGCCGGCGTCCTGCACAGGTAGCGAATCGGGCATCGACCTCGGCCCGGCGGTGTAGTTAGCCTGAAGATACTTCTGCGCGTTGGAACTCGGCAGAACCGCGTTGATATCGAGCTCGTTACCGGTCAGCTTCTTGATCGGTTTGATCATGTCGTTGGTGTAGTAATCGACGATCGACGCCTGCTGGGCAGGAGTGATGGTGGCGTTGGCCAACTGATTGAAACCTGCGGTGAACGCGCTTGTTGCCTCGACAACGCTGAATCCGCCGCTGTAGACGATGAGCGAATTCGTCACCTCGTGGAATAGCGACTGCACTTGTCGCTGCTGCGTCTCGCGCAATTCGATCAAGCGCTCTGACTCGACTTGCCGCAACGCGTTCCGCCCGGATATCGCCCCGATCAGGCCAATCACCGCAACGCCCAGGATGCCAGACAGCACCATTGCGATCAGAATCTTGGACTGGATGCCGAAACGGAAACGCTTCCACAACCGAGGCCGGCGCGCCTTGTTTTGAGTCGCTTGAGCCGGAGTTGTTTCGACCTCGGGTTCCGGTTCTGTTAGTCCGCTCGACGTCAAACGCATTCCCTCTCCGACAGGATTTAGCACCGACTACCGCAGCAGACTACGCGCGGGACTTTAAGATAGCTCGCATTTGTCGCCATGCGACCGATACCAAAATGCTGGACATGGCCGATTTCGTTAGCGCAATCAGCGCGTGGGCCACTACCGTCGGCAGAATGGCGGCGCGTGTCTGTGTGGTGGGCAGCGTAAACATGGACCTCACGCTCGACGTCCACGCCCTGCCACGTCCGGGCGAGACCGTGCTGGCGTCGTCAATGGGCCGCGCCCCCGGTGGCAAGGGCGCTAATCAGGCCGTGGCCGCGGCGCGGGCGGGCGCGCAGGTGCAGTTCGTCGGCGCCGTCGGCGATGACCCCGCGGCCGAACAATTGCGAGCTCACCTGCTGACCAACGGGGTTGGGCTGGACGGCACCGTCAACCTGTCCGGACCAAGCGGCACCGCGATAATCGTGGTCGATTCGACCGCCGAAAACACCATCGTGGTTGCGCCTGGCGCCAACGGGCAGCTGACGGCGGACGCCGCGTCCGCGCGCGCGGTCATCTCCGACTGCGATGTGTTGTTAACCCAGTTGGAGATTCCGGTGGCGACGGCAACGGCAGCAGCGCGGCAAGCCCGGTCCAGCGGTGCGGTCGTGATCGTCAATGCCTCGCCGGCCGGGCGGAATCACGGTGCGCTAGCCGAACTGGCGACTGTCGCGGAGGTGGTAATCGCCAACGAGGCAGAGGCCGACGAATGGAAATGGCGGCCCGCCCACCTGGTGGTTACCCGGGGAGCCCAGGGCGCCCGTTATGCCGGCGCCGACGGCGAGTTCGACGTGGCAGCACCGGCAGTCCAGGCTGTTGACACCGCCGGCGCCGGAGACGTGTTCGCCGGCGTGCTTGCCGCGAACTGGCCATCCGACGCAGGTGCAAGTCCATCTTTAAAGGCGCAACGGCTGCGCGCGTTGCAGCGCGCCTGTGCCGCGGGCGCGCTGGCCACACTGGTCCCCGGCGCCGGTGACTGCGCACCGGACTGCCGACGCCATCGACGCGGCGCTGGCTCATGCCCACTAGACCCGCCGCCGAGTCGGCTCCGTCATCGCGCTGACGGTTGGTGGGCGCGCCAATCCTGCAGCGGGCACACGTCGTTGAGGGCTGATTCGCCAGCCGAGCCTGCTCCGGTGGCGCCGAAACTGCGCACGGCGCGGGTCCCGCGGGACATCATCTAGCCCTGGCCGCAGTCTCGAGTCCTGGCCGCGCGCTAGCGCGAATCCCGGCGCACGTCGTGGGCGATCGTCAGGCCGAACGCAGCGTCCAGTTCGCCCACCGGCTGACTCAGCAGCACCCGGCTGCGGTTCGGCGACAACAGAACCGACAGCTGATGGTGTGGCTCGCCGTCGACAAACGCCAGGCGGTTTACCCGCAACAGCGCAGCCCCGATCGGGGTGTCGAGCAGCTGCGCGTTGCGTGGGCCCGCGATCTCGGCGGTGATTTCATGCCGCACCCATTCCACCGTGATCCCCGCGTCCGCCAGCAACTCGTAGAGCGGGGTCCGCCGCAAGGCCGACTCAGTGAACGTGTCCGCCAATTCGACCGGCAGCCAGGCATCGGTCACCATCAGCGGCTCGCCCGTCCTGCGCTGACGCCGCACCCGAACGATGTGCAGCAGGTCGCCAGCGGCACCCAGCGCTTCAGTGACCGCCGTCGGGGGGCGCCGCGGGCCGAGTTCGACCACGTCCACCTGGGTCTCGAACTGGGTCTGACGTAGCCCGTCCAAATACGAATGCCCGTCCAAATACGAATGCCCATCCAAATACGAATGCCCGTCCCAATGCGAATGCCCCCCCGGATGCGAATGCCCCCCCACGTAGGAACGCCCCGCCGGGGACTCCCCGGTCCGACCGTGGTCACGCACAAAGGATCCGACGCCCTGCCTGCGCTCGATATATCCCTGGTCGGCCAGGTCCGCCAACGCTCGCCGCACCGTGATGCGGGAAACCCCGAACTGCTCGCACAGCGTCTGCTCGGTGGGCAACGCGTCGCCGGGCGCGATCACGCCGCGGTCGATCTCGTCGTGCAGCACCAAGAAGAGTTGCCGGTGCAACGGCACCCCGGCGGCGGTCGACACCGAGGCGGTCTTATCGCTGGTCTCGCGCACGGTGATCAATGGTTCCACACCTGCTCACTTGCGTCGTTCGACTACTTGTTATATATGTATAACAAGTAGTCAGGTTGGAGCGCAAGGAGGGGACGACGCGATGACCGCCCGGGAGCAAGAGTCCGCCACCGATCCCGACGGGCCCACCGGCAAGCTGGCGACCTGGGTCGCCGACCTGAAGTTCGACGATGTTCCGCAAGACGTCATCGACCGGGCAAAGCATCTCTTTCTCGACGGCCTGGGGTGCGCGCTGATCGGGGCCCAATTGCCGTGGTCGCGCGTCGCCACCAGCGCCGTCCTGGGCCTGGAAAGCGCCGGGGACACCGTCGTTATCGGTACCGGCCACACCACCGGTGCGCCCGCCGCCGCGGTGCTCAACGGCACATTCATTCAGGGTTTCGAGCTCGACGACTTCCATCCGCTCGCCCCCCTGCACAGCTGCTCGTTGCTCATCCCCGCGCTGCTGTCGACGGCTTCTGTTCGCCGGGAAGTGCGGCCGGAAACCAGCACGGGCGCCGAACTACTGCTGGCGGCGATCGCCGGCTTCGAGGTGGGTCCGCGGGTGGGCTACACGCTGCACGGCACCCAGATGCTCGACCGCGGCTGGCACTCGGGCCCGGTCTTTGGCACCCATTCCGCCGCAATGGCATCCGGCAAGTTACGCGGCCTGCGGCCAGCGCAGTTGGAGGACGCCCTCGGTTTGGCGGGCACCCAGTCCGCGGGGCTGATGGCCGCGCAGTACGAGGCCATGAGCAAGCGAATGCACCATGGCCTGGCCGCCCGCAACGGGTTCTACGCCGCGGGGCTGGCCGCGGCCGGCTATACCGGCATCAAGCGGGTCTTCGAGCGTGAATACGGCGGATTCCTCAGCGTTTTCGGCGAGGGGCACGATCCCGACGCATCGTTGCTGACCGGCGAACTCGGCCAGCGCTGGGAGACCACGCTCATCATGGTCAAGTCCTACGCCGCGATGGGCGGCCTGCACGGAGCGATCGATGCAGCCAGGAAGGTGCGGAGTTCCGTTGCACCCGAGGATATCTCGACGATCGACATCACCGTCGGCGAAACGGTGTACAAACACGGCTGGTGGCTACCGCAGCGCCCACTCACGGCGATCGGCGCCCAGATGAACATCGGGTACGCGACCGCCGCCGCGTTGCTGGACGGCAACGTGTTGCCCGAACAATTCACTGCCACCCGCCTCGATGCCGACGACGTCTGGTCGCTGATCGGGGCCACGACGGTGCACCTCGACGAGTCGCTGGCGCACGCCGACATCACCGAGAAGTTCCGTACGGATGTCGCGGTGACCACGCGGGACGGCAACGTACACCGTGCCACCGTGCTGGTCCCACACGGCGCACCCACCGATCCGGTCACCAATGCCGAGCTCGTCGCGAAATTCCATGCGCTGGCCGACCGGGTCACCAGCACCGGTCGGGCCGATGCCATCGAGCGCGCGGTGCTGGACCTCGAGAACCTCGATGACATCGACTCCCTGATCGATCTGCTCGCCGCGCCCGTCGCGGGCGCATTGGACTGAAAGGCTTCCCAATCATGGCAACCACACGAGCCCGACAGCGGCTGAGAGATCTACTGAACCAGCGCGAACTGATCATCGCGCCAGGGGTTTTCGATGGAATCTCGGCGCAACTGACCAAACGGACCGGTCACGTCGCGGCGTATATGACCGGTGCCGGCGTGGCCGCGTCCGGGTTCGGGTTGCCCGACATCGGCCTGGCCACCGCGAGCGAAATGGCCGAACGAACCCGGATGATCGTCGGCGCGCTGGGCGACGTGCCGCTCATCGCCGATGCCGATACCGGATACGGCGCGCCGATGAACGTGGTGCGCACCGTCCGGGCCTACGACGCGGCCGGGGTTGCCGCGATTCAGTTGGAGGACCAGGTTTTCCCCAAGCGATGCGGCCATCTGCCGGACAAACAGGTCGTCGAAGCGGCGGTGTTCGAACAGACGCTGGCGGCCGCCCTGGACGCCAGGTCCGACGACGATCTGCTCATCGTGGCCCGCACCGACGCGCGCGCGCCGCTGGGACTGGACGCGGCGATCGAGCGGGCCAACCGGTACGCGCAGGCGGGCGCCGACGTGATATTCGTCGAGGCTCCGCAGGACACCGCCGAGATCGCACGCATCGGCCGCGAAGTCGACGCCCCACTGCTGATCAACCTGGTGCTCGGCGGTATGACGCCGCTGGAACCGGCGGCACGGCTACAGGAATTGGGCTACGCGATCGCGATCCATCCGAGCAACCTGCTGACCAGCGCAACCTTCGGCATGCTGCAAAGCCTTTGCGCACTCAACGGCACCGATATCGCCCCCCATCTGCCCAGCAGCCCCGCGGACTTCTTCAACCTGGTCGGCATGGCCGAGTGGCTGGAACTCGACGCAAAGCTGGAACTCCACGCGAGGGACGCGGGCAAGGACTCATCATGGGCATGACCATCATCGAAAAGATCCTCGCGCGTAAGGCCGGTCTGGATTCGGTGTCACCGGGTGACACCGTAGTGGTCGACGTCGATATGACCGTTCTGATCGACCTGCAGTTCGCCACGATGTGGATCCAGCCCAACCGAATCCACGACCCCGATAAGCTCGCGGTGGTGATGGACCACGCCGTGCCCGCACCGACCATCAAGGACGCTGCCGGCGGTCCGCATGCCCGAAAATTCGTCGCCGACTTCGGTATCGACCGCTTCTACGACGTCGGCCGGCACGGCATCTGCCACCAGGTCATCGCCGAAAACGGGCTCGCGCGGCCGGGAGAAGTACTGGCCTGCACCGACTCTCACACCTGCGCCGCGGGCGCCTACAATACCGCGGCCCGCGGGCTCGGGCCCGCCGAGATCTATTCGATCATGTGTACCGGGACAACGTGGTTCCAGATCGCGCCGACGGTCCGGTACGAGCTCGACGGCGTCAAACCGAACACCGTGAGCGGCAAGGACATCTTCCTGCACATCGCCAACGAATACGGCGACGCCGCAAATCTGAACCTGGAATTCGGCGGATCCGGGCTGGCCGGCATCCCCATGCACGATCGGCGCACCATCGCGACTCAGGGCGCCGAGGTATCGGCCGATTTCAGCACGTTCGAAGCCGATGACGTGTTGACCGGTTTCCTCGACTGCACCGGTGTGCACGGGTACGTTTCCGCCGCACCGGATCCCGACGCCGGCTACCACGACGTCCGGCACATCGATCTGGCGGCGTTGGAGCCCTATGTCGCGCGGCCGGGCACGGTCAGCCGCAACGGGCTGCCGGTTTCGAGGCTAGGCAAGCAGAAGGTGGACCAGGCGTTCATCGGGTCATGCGCCAATGGCCAGTTGGAGGACCTCGAGATCGCCGCGCGGGTGCTGCGTGGCAAGACCGTGGCTCCGGGGGTGCGGCTGTTGATCACCCCGGCCTCTCAGGCGGTATACCGGGAAGCCATGCGGCTGGGCTATTTGCAGGACATCGCCGACGCCGGCGCCGTCATCACCAACTCGACCTGCGGCGCGTGTTTCGGTTACCACATGGGTGTGGTGGGACCCGGCGAGGTGTGCATCACGTCAAGCACCCGTAACTTCACCGGACGCATGGGAAGCTCTGAGGCGGAGATCTTCATGGCCTCACCGGCGACCGTCGCCGCCTCGGCGATCACCGGATACATCACCGACCCAAGGAATACGACCGACTCAAGGAACGTGACGACGTGACCGTGGTCTTTAGCGGCAAAGTATGGGTATTCGGCGACAACCTGAACACCGACGCCATGTACCCGGCGTTTGCCATGAAGATGGATCCCCCGGAGGCCGCTAAGTACATCTTCTATGAGCTGCGTCCCGGCTGGACCGATCAGGTGTCGCCGGGCGACATCGTGCTGGCCGGCAAGAACTTCGGGCTCGGATCGTCACGCCCGGTCGCGTCACTGTTCAGCGAGCTGGGCGTCGCGGGTTTGGTCGCCGAGGAGTTCAACTCGCTGTTCTTCCGCAACGCCGTGAACGCCGGCCTGCCGGCGATGACTGTGCCCGACGCCACCGCCGTGTTCGCCGAGGGCGACGTCGGAACCTTCGATCTGAGCGCGGGCACGTGGCGCAACGACAGCACCGGCGCCGGCGGTACGGTCTCCACGCTGCCCGACCTGATCCTGGACATCATCGAAAGCGGCGGCGTCATGCCCCGGCTGGCGGCGCAGGGTTATCTGCCGGCCGAACTCGGCGACCTGCTGCGCTCCAGCGCGGTCGCGATGCGCGGCGCCGGGAGCGGTGCCTGATGGCCACGCTGGGCAGGCTTTTCCGTCGTCTCCGGGCCGGCGAACACCGCGGCCCGTTGGCCGGCAGCGCCTTTGCCGCGCCCGCGACCATCACCGTCACCAGCTCCGCATTCGTCGACGGTGCCCCGATGCCGCGGTCCAGCGCGGGTAAAGGCGTCGGCGCCGACACCTCGCCCGCGTTGCGCTGGACCGGAGTGCCGCCAGCGACCCGGCAGTTGGTGCTCATCATGGACGACGTTGACGTTCCGTTGACCAGGCCGTTGTACCACGCCATCGCGGTGATCGAACCGACGGTCGACGGCGTCGCCGCTGGTCTATTGCAACCGGGCACCGAAGGTATCCGTTTCATCCGAGCGGATTTGGGCAACCGCGGCTATGCCGGTCCGCGCCCGATACCCGGGCACGGACCACACCGCTACCGGTTCCACGTGTTCGCGATCGATCAGCCCATCCCGGACAGCATGACCAAGGCCAAAGCTCTGCTGGCAACGATGGCCGGCCACGTGCTGGCCCGCGGCACGCTGACCGGCACCTACGAGCGTTAGGCCAGGTTCCGGCCGAACGTCGAGTTGTTGCGGCGAAAATCGGGCTTCCGGCCCGACAAGTCGACGTTCGCGCAGGGTTGGGGGCGCTAAGCCAGCCCTTCGAAGGCCTGCACGGCCCTTTCGGCTCCGCTACGCGCGCTCGCGGGATTGGCGCCGGTGACGAGCCGTCCGGCGGTAATCGAGTAGTCGTCGAAAGGGTGCATGGGAGAGCTGTAGTCGGCGGCCGCCTTGGTCACCGCGTCGACTACCGGAACGACGCCGTCGGACATCAGCTTGTCCATAACCTTCAACACGATCTCGCCCTCAACCGTGAATCCGGTGACGGTCTTCCCCTGCGATGATCGACGTGCCGGTCGTGGCGTCGATTACTCCGGGCAGGATCACCGGTCCGTGGCACACGGCTGCCACGACTCCCCCGCGCGCCCAGACGTCCGTCGCGACCGACTGAAGCCCTCGGGCGGTTGGATAGTCGTAGAGCGCGGCGTGCCCGGCCGAGCCAAAGAACAAGCCATAATCTTCTTTTCGCAAATCCGACGCCTTCTTCAGCTGCGAATTCAGCTTCACATTGAAGGGATGCTGGGGGTTCTCGAAGACGGCCTTGTCATCGCCCGCCAGAAAACGATCGGTAAGCGAGAGATCGTCCAGTCCGAACGTGCCGGTTTCGCTGGCGAGATCCACTTCGAAGCCGGCCTGGGTGAACACTTCGAACGGATGCAGGGCTTCCGTGAAAAAGAGACCGGTTTTTGTCCCGTCGGGATAAATCACTCCGTGATAGCTGCTGATCGAGATCAGCGCCTTGCGAGGAATGGCCGTCGACATGGCTAATAGTCTGACACTGTCGCGAGCGTAACGGCACGGCGAAATTGGGCCGGGTTTTTCGCCGTGGCGGTACGCTCGCGGCGGGCTCGGACTAGTCCTTGGGAACCTCGCGGTCGATCTCGTCCAGCCAGACCCGGGCGGACATATCCGACGGCGCGCGCCAATCCCCGCGCGGCGACAACCCGCCGCCGCGGGATACCTTGGGCCCGTTCGGCAATGCCGAGCGTTTGAACTGGCTGAACGAGTAGAACCGCTGCACGAAGACCTGCAGCCAGTGCCGGATCTCCTTGAGCGAGTAAGACGGGCGCTTGTCGTCGGGGAATCCCGGTGGCCAGTTGCCGCTCTCGGGATCGTTCCAGGCGTGCCAGGCCAGGAAGGCGATCTTCGAGGGCCGGAACCCGTAGCGCAGCGCTTGGAACAACGAGAAGTCCTGCAGGGCATAGGGCCCGACCTTGGCCTCACTGCTCTGCAGCTCATCGTCCGCATCGCTTGGCACCAATTCCGGGGTGATCTCGGTATCGAGCACCGACTGCAGCACCTCGTCGACCGCGGGCCCGAACTCCCCCGATGAGATGACCCAGCGGATCAGGTGCTGGATCAGTGTCTTGGGCACGCCGGCGTTGACGTTGTAATGCGACATCTGGTCTCCGACACCGTAGGTCGACCAGCCCAACCCCAGCTCGGAGAGGTCGCCGGTGCCCAGCACGATGCCACCCCGCTGGTTGGCCAGCCGGAAGAGGTAGTCAGTGCGCAGGCCGGCCTGGACGTTCTCGAAGGTGACGTCGTAGACCTTCTCGGCCCGGGAGAAGGGATGATCGATCTCCTTCAACATCAGCCTGGCGGTGTCGGTGATGTCGATTTCGGCGAAGGTGACGCCGAGTGCGCGGCACAACTCGACCGCATTTCGTTTGGTGTGCTCTCCAGTCGCGAAGCCGGGCAGCGTAAACGCGAGAATGTCGCTGCGCGGCCGGTCTTCCCGGTCCATCGCGCGAGCGGCGACGATCAGCGCGTGGGTAGAGTCCAGCCCACCCGAAACGCCGATGACCAGCTTCGGGTAGCTCAGGGCACGCAACCTTTGCTCCAGCCCGGCGACCTGGATGTTGTAGGCCTCGTAGCAATCGTGTTCCAGCCGGGTGGGATCGGCCGGCACGAAGGGGAATCGCTCGACCTCGCGTCGCAGTCCGATGTCGCCGGCCGGCGGGTCAAGTCGGTACTCGACGCGCCGGAACGACTCCACCGACTCCCGGTGGTGCCGCCGGTTGTCGTCAAACGTGCCCATTCGCAAGCGTTCCGAACGAAGCAGCCCGGTGTCAACGTCGGCGACGGATCGGCGCTCGCCGGTGGGGAACCGCTCGGATTCGGCGAGCAGCACCCCATTCTCCCAGATCATGGTCTGGCCGTCCCAGGCCAGGTCCGTTGTCGATTCACCCTGCCCCGCAGCGGCATAGACATAGGCGGCCAGGCATCGCGACGACGCCGAGCGGGCCAGCAGGCTACGGTCTTCGGCGCGGCCGATGGTGATCGGGCTCCCGGACAGATTGGCCAGCACCGATGCACCCGCCAAAGCCGCCTGCGCGCTGGGCGGAATCGGCACGAACATGTCCTCGCAGATTTCGACGTGCAGCACGAAGTCCGGCAGATCCGACGCGGCGAACAGCAGGTCGGGACCGAAAGGGGCCTGGATGTCTCGGATCCGGATGGTCCCGCGCTCGTCATCGCCGGGCGCCATCTGGCGGCGTTCGTAGAACTCGCGGTAGGTGGGCAGATACGACTTGGGCGCCACTCCAAGCAGCACACCACGGTGGACGACCGCGGCGGTGTTGTAGACCCGATTGCGGTAGCGCAGTGGGGCGCCGACCACCAGGACCGGCAACAAGTCGACCGAGGAGGCGATGACGTCGAGTAGGGCGTCCTCGACGGTGTCGAGCAGCGCGTCTTGCAGCAGGATGTCCTCGATGGAATAACCGGACAGCGTCAACTCGGGGAAGACCGCCAGGGCGACACCCTCCTCGTGGCACTCGCGGGCCAGCCGCAACACCGAGGCGGCATTGGCCGCGGGATCACCGATCGCGGCGTGATGGGTGCACGCGGCGACGCGGACAAACCCGTGGTCATAAGCCGAATAGAAGTTCATCGCCCCTCTATTCTCGCCCAGCCAGGCCGTAACCCCCCAATCAGCTGGCAAAACCAGCTTGAAAAGGTCTGGGCGCCGCTTCCGGGCGGGCTTCCGGGCCGCGAAGCCTAGGCTGGAGTAAGTGAACTCCGCCGAATCCCCCGAACTCGTCGCGGTGCTGTCCGGGCGCCGGATCGCGGCGCTCACCGGTGCCGGGATGTCCACCGACTCGGGCATTCCCGACTACCGGGGCCCGGATTCGCCACCCAGCAATCCCATGACCATCCGCCAGTTCACCTCGGACCCGGCGTTCCGGCAGCGATACTGGGCGCGCAATCATGTCGGCTGGCGGCACATGGACGACACCCTGCCCAACGCCGGACACCGGGCTCTGGCGGCGCTGCAGAACGCCGGAGTGGTGACCGGTGTAATCACCCAGAATGTCGATCTACTGCACACCAAGGCCGGCAGCGCGAACGTGGTGAACCTGCACGGCAGCTACGCGCGGGTGATCTGTTTGAGCTGCGGCCACATCATCAGCCGCACCGCGCTGGCCGCACGGCTGGAGGCACTCAACCCGGGGTTCATCGAGCGCGCCGCGGCACTCGGCAGGCTGGCGGTCGCTCCGGACGCCGACGCCGTCGTCGCCGATACCGCATCGTTCCGCTATCTCGACTGCCCGCAGTGCGCCGGCATGCTCAAGCCCGACATCGTGTACTTCGGCGAAAGTGTTCCCAAAGAAGTTGTAGACCAGGCCTATTCACTGGTCGATGACGCGGAGGCGGTGTTGGTCGCGGGCTCGTCGCTGACGGTGTTCTCCGGCTACCGGTTCGTCCGGCACGCGGCCGCGCGGGGGATCCCGGTCGCCATCGTCAACCGCGGCCCCACGCGCGGTGACGAGATGGCCACCGTCAAGGTCGACGGCGGATGTTCCGAACTGCTGACGCTGCTTGTAAACGAGCTGGCCCCGGTGGCTACCTGCTGGAAAGTACAGGACATCTAGAAAGTACAGGGCATGCTGCGGATGGCATGCACGAAATTGCCTGGCACATATACCGGATCGCCGGCCTGGATATCCGGTAGCTGATCGAGCAACTCGCCAAAAATGGCGCGCAGTTGCGCCCTGGCCACGTGAGCCCCGAGGCAAAAATGTAGTCCTCCGCCGCCGAAGCCGACATGCGGGTTGGGATTGCGGCTCAGGTCCAACCGCTCCGGGTGGTCGAATACTTCGGTATCCCAGTTGCCGGACGAATAGAACATCACCACCTTCTCCCCCGCCATGATGTTCCGTCCCCCCAGCTCGAAATCCGTTGCGGCCGTGCGGCGAAAAGTCATGACCGGAGTGGCCCAGCGGACGAACTCCTCAACGGCGGGGCCGATCCGGTTCTCGAAAGCGGCCATCAGCCACTCCTTTTGAGCGGGGAAGTCGGTGAGAGCCTTCATCGCGTGACTCGTGGTTTGCCGGGTGGTGTCGTTGGCAGCTACCGCAAGCAACACGAAGAACGCGGCCACATCCGCGTCGGTCAACCGTTCGCCGTCCACCTCCGCGTGTACCAAGCTGCTGATCAGGTCATCACCGGGGTGCGCACGGCGCTCCGCGGCGAGCGTGCCAGCGACTTGGTGCAGGTACATCTGGTTCTCGACCAGAACCTCCAGAGGGTTGCGGCCGTTCAGGAACACCGCGTCGGCCCACGACACCGCCGCATCGGTGGCCTCGGTGACGCGTTCCCGTTCGGACACGGGAATTCCCACCATGTCCGAGAGGCTGCGGATGGGTAGTTGCTTGGCGCAGTGCTGGACGAAATCGGCACCGCTGCCGACGGCGCGCAGCTCGTCGACGATGGTTTTGGCGTTCGTCTTGATCGAGTCCTCGATGCGGCGTACCTGCCGCGGCGTGAAGGCGGCGCTCACCAGCTTGCGGAGCGTGGTGTGCCGCGGCGGGTCCATCGCCAGGAAAGACTGCGAGGCTTCGAGCAGTTCCACCGGGACGTTCTCGAAGAGGACCCCGTTGCCGGACCGAAACACGTCGCTGTTGCGGCTGACCGTGGCGATGTCGGAGCGCCGGGTGATCGCCCAATAGCCGCGGTCCAAGGGATCGTCCAGCAAGGCGTCCTCGACTGGCGGATGCCAGCTCACCGGGCGCTCGGCCCGCAAGACGGCGAACGAGCGCTCCCGCTCCGCCGCCGTACCGGACCAGAATGCGCGCGAGGACAGATCGATGGGGTCGTAGGCACGGGAAACCCCGGGCGTCCCTGTCGTACCGCGCATCGAACTCCTCCAACCAACTGAAATCGAAGATGACACTATTCCTAGACATAATGTCTAGTCAATATGTCAACCGCTCGGCTATGCTCGGCAAGTCATAGATGACAAGTCCCGAACACGGAGGGCCAGGAGACACAGATGCCGTCGGTCACCCGTAAGCCGCAGGGCAATCGCGAGCAGGACCGCCGGCAGCGGCGAGAGCAGCTGGAACAACGGCTGCTGGAAGCCACCGACCGGCTGATGCGCGACGGAGCCACTTTCACCGAGCTCAGCGTGGACCGGCTGGCGACCGAAGCGGGCATTTCGCGCGCCAGCTTCTACATTTACTTCGACGACAAAGGGCACCTACTGCGCCGGCTCGCCGGCCAGGTGTTCAGCGAGCTCGCCACCAGCGCCGAACGATGGTGGGGCGCGGCCTGGCAACACAATCCGGACGATCTGCGGGCCGCGCTGGCCGGCATCGTGGAAATCTATCGGCGCCATCAAGCCGTTCTCGCCGCACTCAACGAGATGGCCGCCTATGACCCCACGATGGCGCAGTCCTACCGCGACCTGCTGACCGGCATCACGCAGCGATTGATCCGGGTCATCGAGGACGGTCAGGCCGACGGCTCAATCCGTCGTGAGCTGCCGGCAACCACCACCGCCGCCGCCCTGACCTGGATGGTGGAGCGGGTGTGTCAGCAGAGCCTGCCCACCGAGCCACCCGGTTACGATCCCGAGCTGGTGGCGGTGTTGGCCGAAATTGTCTGGGGTACACTGTATCTCAAGACAGCGTCAGGATGCTGAGCTGCCCCCACGTACCGCGTCCGGCGCTAAACGGCGACCAGATCGTCGGCGTGCACCGCCGGGCGGCGCAGATCATCGGGTAGCTCGGATGTCGACCGGCCGATCATGGCGGCAAGCTCGGCCGCGTCGTAGGCGACCACGCCACGGGCAACCATCGTCGACTCCGGTCCATGCAATTCGACGACGTCTCCGCCGTGAAACCGCCCCGAGACCGCGGTGATACCCGCGGCCAGCAACGAGCGGCGTTGCCGCACCACCGCGCGCACGGCACCCTCGTCGAGCGTCAGGGAGCCGGCCGACTCGGCGGCATAACGCACCCAGAACCGGCGCGCCGACATCCGATCCGGGCGCGCCGCGAACACCGTGCCCACCGAGGCATCCGTGAGCGCGGGCCCAGCGTCGGCCGCGGCAGCCAGCAGCACCGGCACCCCGGCGTCGGCGGCCAGCAGCGCCGAAGACACCTTCGACGTCATTCCCCCGGTGCCCAGGGCGCTGCCCGGTCCGGCCACCACGCCGTGCAGATCCGCCGAGCCACCCACCTCGGGAACAAAGCGTGCGTCGCGATTCTTACGCGGATCCGCGTCGTAGAGCCCGTCGATGTCGGAGAGCAACACCAAAGCATCGGCCCCCACTAGGTGCGCGACGAGCGCGGAAAGCCGATCGTTGTCACCGAACCGGATCTCGTTGGTGGCCACCGTG
Source organism: uncultured Actinomycetota bacterium (assembly GCA_963715905.1). Classification (GTDB taxonomy): domain Bacteria; phylum Actinomycetota; class Actinomycetes; order Mycobacteriales; family Mycobacteriaceae; genus Mycobacterium. The sequence goes on along the minus strand of CAVQSX010000042.1, from coordinate 364,532 downwards.
TCGTTTTCATTCACGATCGCCACCGCATGCAGCACCCGCAGCCGGTCCAGGGTGCGTTGGGCATTGGTGTGCTGGGCCCGCATCGAAATGTCGTGCGCGCTCAGCAGTACCTGCCCGACCGTGCGGCCGTACCGGGCGAAGGCCGCGCTCCAGGAGTTCACCAGCGCGACCTGCCCGACGCTGGCGGCGGCCTGTTTGGTCGCGAGATCTTTTGGGCGCCGCGTCAATCCGAGCGGCTCGATGCCCGCGGCGATGGCGCCCGAAGAGACGATCACGACGTCAGTGCCGGCCTTCATCCGGGCCTCTATCGCATCGGCGAGCCCCGCCAGCCGGCTGGTGTCGAAAACCCCCGACGGTGTGGTCAGCGCATTGGTCCCGACCTTGACGACCAAACTGCGCGCGGTTCGGATGGCTTTGCGATGTTCGCTCACGTGTCTTCATCGCTCGTTGATTCGTCCCGGTGTTCGCGGCGCTGACGCCGGGCGGCCTTTCGCTCGTCGGCTCCGATGCGATCGGTCTGCTCCAGTCGCACGTCGGTACCGCGGCCCGTCAACGCGACGTGTTGTCCCGCAGGCGTTTGCGGCTCCCAGTCGAACGTCATCTCGCCGATGGTCACCGCACAACCCGGTTGCGCCCCCTGCCGCAGCAGTTCGTCTTCGACGCCCAGCCGCGCCAGCCGGTCGGCGAGATAGCCAACCGCTTCGTCGTTGAGGAAGTTGGTCTGCCCGACCCAGCGTCCGGGCCGCGCTCCGGTGACGACGAAACCGCCCTCGCCATCCGGTTCCACGTTGAAGCCGCTGTCGTCCACCGGCACCGGACGGATCACCGGTCGCCGCGGCACGATTTGCGGCCGCGCGGCGTTGTAAGCCGAGACCATCTGCCACAGCCCGAAAATCAGCGGCTGTACGTTTTCCCGAGTGGCCGCCGAAACGCAGAACACCGGCCAGCCACGCGCGGCGATGTCGTCACGAACAAACTCGGCGAGCTCGCGCGCCTCGGGCACGTCGATCTTGTTGAGCACCACCGCGCGGGGTCGCTCGGCAAGATCACCCAGCGCCGGGTCGCCCTGCAACGTGGGCGTATATGCCGCGAGTTCGGCTTCCAGCGCATCGATGTCGGAGATCGGGTCGCGGCCCGGTTCCGCGGTAGCGCAATCGACGACATGCACCAGCACCGCGCACCGTTCGAGATGGCGCAGAAAATCCAGGCCCAGCCCGCGGCCCTCGGACGCGCCCGGGATCAAACCCGGCACGTCGGCGACGGTGAACGTGTGCTCACCGGCCGAGACCACGCCGAGGTTGGGAACCAGCGTGGTGAACGGGTAGTCCGCGATCTTCGGTTTGGCCGCCGAAATCACCGAAACCAGCGAAGACTTTCCAGCGGAGGGAAACCCGACCAGGCCGACGTCGGCGACGGTCTTGAGCTCCAGGGTGAGATCGCGGGATTGGCCCGGCTCGCCAAGCAGCGCAAAGCCGGGCGCCTTGCGGGCGCGCGACGCGAGCGCGGCATTACCCAACCCGCCGCGTCCACCGGCCGCCGCTTCGAAACGGGTACCCGCGCCGACCAAGTCGGCCAGCAGCCGGCCGTTCTCATCCAGGACGACCGTGCCGTCGGGAACCTTGACTTCCAGGTCCGCGCCGAAGGCGCCATCGCGATTGTTGCCCATCCCCTGCTTGCCGGAGGCCGCGGTGACGTGCGGACGGAAATGGAAGTCGAGCAAGGTGTGTACGGCTGGGTCGACGACGAAGACGATGCTGCCGCCGCGGCCACCGTTACCGCCGTCGGGACCACCCAACGGCTTGAATTTCTCGCGATGGACCGAGGCGCAGCCATTTCCGCCGGAACCTGCCCGCGCGTGAATTACGACCCGATCGACAAACCGAGGCATCGGGCTTCCCCTTAAATTGCAGAGCGTGTTCCCGCCGTGGATTCTGCGGGTTCACACTCGCGACGCTCAGTCGGTGGTCTGCCCGGCCGCGACGATGTTGACGGTTTTGCGTCCGCCTTTGACGCCGAATTCAACGGCTCCGGACTCCTTGGCGAATAACGTGTCATCGCCGCCACGCCCGACGTTGACGCCAGGATGGAACTTGGTGCCGCGCTGCCGGATCAGGATCTCGCCGGCTTTGACGACCTGGCCGCCGAACCGCTTGACGCCAAGGCGCTGAGCGTTCGAATCGCGACCGTTGCGCGAGCTGGAAGCGCCCTTCTTGTGTGCCATGTCTCGTCGCCTTTACTAATTGATTCCGGTGACCTTCAGGACCGTCAGCGGCTGACGGTGTCCCTGCCGCTTGTGGTACCCGGTCTTGTTCTTGAACTTGTGGATCTTGATCTTGGGGCCCTTGGTGTGCTCGAGCACCTCGCCCGTCACCGCGACCTTGGCCAAAGCCTGGGCATCGCTGGTGACGGTGGCGCCGTCAACAACCAGCGCTACCGGCAACGAAACCTTGGCGCCCGGCTCGGTGTCGAGCTTCTCGACCTTGAGCACGTCACCAACGGCAACCTTGTACTGCTTGCCGCCGGTCTTGACGATTGCGTAGGTCGCCATCGTTGCTCCTGCCTTAACTCTGGTGAGCGCTCGCGCGCGTAACGGCGTGCGCTGGGTGGTCTGGGTGGGTCTGGGGCGGCGGGCGAATCTGTCCCGCCTGTCACCGGCCGAAGTATGCGCCTGGCGACAACCAATCCAGGGTACGTGACCAGCAGCTACAGGGTCAAACCGGCCCTCGGTGTCGCAGCACGCGGCGCAGGTCAGTCCACGTGCAGCGGTGGTCCGGCCGGCCGGCCCGCTGCGCGGCGCCGGCGCGGTCGGCCGAAAGCGTCGCCGACCATCGATGCCTCGATGGAGCCGACGGAATTCACCTCGTCGTCGAGGTCTTCTACGTCGTCGTCATCGTCGTCGTCTAGGTCTTCATCCTCTTCGGCATCCTCATCGTCGTCGTCAACAAGGTCGTCGTCCTCGTCCAAGTCCTCGTCGTCGTCATCGAGCTCGTCGACGGCGTCCTCTTCGGTGTCGTCCAAATCGGAAAGACCCCCGCCTCGGGTCTGGTCATCGATCTCGGCGGTGAGTTCCTCGTCGGGTTCGTCCGATTCGTCGGCTTCATCGTCCTCGTCATCCGACGCCGTTGTGCCGGCCGCCATCGCCTTGAACATCGGATGCTCGCCGGGAGCATGCACGGGCACCTTGGCCACGGGCTGCTCCTCTTCAGACCCCTTCTTCTTCGACCGCCTGCCGCGCCGACCAGCACCCGACTCGGACTTGCGCGCGCTCGCCGCGCCGGAGTCGACCGGATCCGCGTGCAGGAGAAGTCCACGACCGGCGCAGTTCGGGCACGACGTCGAGAACGCCTCGATCAGCCCGGTGCCCAACTTTTTGCGGGTCAGCTGCACCAGGCCCAGCGACGTCACCTCGGACACCTGGTGTCGGGTGCGGTCTCGGGCCAGCGATTCGGTCAGCCGGCGCAGCACCAAGTCGCGGTTCGACTCCAGCACCATGTCGATGAAGTCGATGACGACGATGCCGCCGATGTCGCGCAGCCGTAATTGGCGCACGATCTCCTCGGCCGCCTCGAGGTTGTTCTTGGTGACGGTCTGTTCGAGGTTGCCCCCGGACCCGGTGAATTTGCCGGTGTTGACGTCGACCACCGTCATCGCCTCGGTGCGGTCGATCACCAGCGTGCCGCCTGAGGGCAACCACACTTTGCGGTCCATCGCCTTGGCCAGTTGCTCGTCGATGCGATGGACGGCGAATACATCCGGCCCTGCCTGATCGTCCGGCCCAGCGGGGGGTTCGTACTTCGTCAGCTTCGAAACCAGTTCGGGTGCAACAGAATCCACGTAGTCGTTAATGGTGGTCCAGGCATCGTCACCCGAGACGATCAGGTTCGCGAAGTCTTCGTTGAACAAGTCGCGGATGACTTTGACCAGCACGTCGGGCTCTTCGTAGAGCGTGACCGCCGCGCCCGCGGCCTGTTCCCTGGTCTGAGTCGCCTTCGTCTCGACTTGTTCCCAACGGCCCTGCAGGCGGGTCACATCTTTGCGGATGTCTTCCTCTTTCACACCCTCGGATGCGGTGCGAATGATCACGCCGGCGTTCGATGGCACCACCTCACGCAGGATCTCCTTGAGCCGCTGGCGTTCGGTGTCGGGCAGCTTGCGGCTGATTCCGGTCGACGACGCACCCGGCACATAAACCAGATAGCGCCCCGCCAAGGACACCTGCGTGGTCAGCCGCGCGCCCTTGTGTCCGACCGGATCCTTGCTGACCTGGACGACGACGTAGTCGCCGGGTTTGAGGGCCTGTTCGATCCTGCGGTCCGCCCCGCCGAGTCCGGCGGCTTCCCAATCGACCTCGCCGGCGTAAAGCACGCCGTTGCGGCCGCGGCCGATGTCGACGAAGGCCGCCTCCATCGACGGCAACACGTTCTGCACGATTCCGAGGTAGATATTGCCCACCAAGGACGCAGACCCCGCCGACGTGACGAAATGTTCGACGACGATGCCGTCTTCGAGCACCGCGATCTGGGTGTATCGCGCGCCCTGATGCGGTTGCTCGGTGCGAACCCGGTCGCGCACCACCATTACTCGTTCGACTGCCTCGCGGCGCGCGAGGAACTCGGCTTCGGTCAGGACCGGCGGACGGCGCCGTCCGGCGTCGCGCCCGTCGCGGCGCCGTTGCCGCTTGGCCTCCAAGCGGGTCGAACCGTCGATGCCCCTGATCTCGGCGTTGCTCGAGCCTCCCGAACCGGAAGAGCCTGAGCCGCCGCCGGACTTGCCGCGGGGCGCACGCTCGTGCACGACGGTGTTGGGCGGATCGTCCGGCGAGGGACCTTCCCCGTTGTCGTCACTGCCGCCCGACTTACGCCGGCGGCGCCTGCGGCGACGGCGAGTGCCAGCCTCCGACGAACCGTTCTCGTCGTCATCGTCGCTGTCGTCGTCGGATTCTTCGCCGTCGTCATCGGACTCGGCAGCACCGCCGTCAGCGTCGCTCCCGTCGCCCTGGCCGTCGGCTCCGCCCTGCTCCCCACGCCCGCGGCCACGACCCCGCCGGCCCCGCCGACGACGCCGGTTACCGGTGCGGCCGGCCTGGTCCTGGTCTTGGTCCTGGTCTTGGTCCTCGTCGTCGTCGTCTTCTTCCGAATCGTCGGAATCGTCGCCGCCGCCCACGGCGTCATCGCTGTCCGCGTCCCGAACCTTGCCCACCGCGACCGGTTGCGGGGAAACGAACAACGGCATGTACCGCGGCTCGTCCGCCGCGTTGTCAGGGGGCGCCTGCAGCGGCTGCGATCCGGGTTCCTGGGGCTTCTGGGCCACCCGGACAGGTGCGTGACTGAAGCCCGGGATGTTTTCCAGGGGTTTGACGAAGAGGATCTCGCGCACCCGCATCGCATCATCACGGTCGACGCCGGAATGCACTGTACGAACCCGGCCGTCCAACTCGGCCAGCGCGTCCAACACCTCTTTGTTGGTGTTGCCCAACGACCGGGCGAGCTGATGGACCCTTATGCGATCCGGCAGGTCCTCATGCTCGGTCGAGCCTTCCGGATGGCCTGAAGTTGGGGCACCGTCTACCACGTAATCTCCTCAAGCCCTCGGGCGCGTCAATTCGACGCGGCCACGCGAGGGCTTCGCTATGTGCCCGGGTCACTTCTCCCGGGCTTGTGATGGTCTCGCCCCGAGCGGCTCAGGATTCGAACGCACTCGGCGCTGTACTGAATGAGGGCCTGACATGCGGCGCAACATCACGGATAGCGATGGTCTCGCGCTTGTCCAAGTCTTCACTCGGGTGTCCGACACCGGTCCGGCGACGTTCACCCGGCATCTAGTATCCCACATCACGTGGCGCGGCTGTCCAGGCCCGATCCGGACACCCCGCAAACCCCGTTCCGGCCCGCCGCGCACGTGCGCCGCGTGGCCCCATCCGGTTGGGCCTTATGCGTCGGGAAACCAGAGCGCGATCTCGCGCTTGGCCGAGTCGGCCGAGTCGGACCCGTGCACCACGTTGAACTGCGTTTCCAGCGCGAAATCGCCCCGAATTGTGCCGGGTGTGGCCTTCTCGACCGGGTCGGTCCCACCGGCGAGCTGCCGAAACGCCGCGATTGCTCGCGGTCCCTCGACGACTGCCGCCACCAGGGGCGCCGACGTGATGAATTCCAGCAGCGATCCCAGGAACGGCTTGCCTTCGTGTTCCGCGTAATGCTGGCGGGCCAGCGCCTCGCTGACCTGCCGAAGCTGCAGCGCCGCGATGGTGAGGCCTTTTCGCTCGATGCGGCTGATGATCTCGCCTATCAGCTTGCGCTCGACGCCATCGGGCTTGATCAGTACGAGGGTCCGTTCGGTCACGGCCGACAGCGTACAGAATCGTTCGGAGATCAGTCGGGCCCGTGTTGTTGTCGCAGCAGGACCTCATAGCGCAGGTAGGCGATCACCGCCCATACCGCGGCAAAAAGCACACCAATGAATCCGACACCCGAGTACACGGCGAAGCCGGCGAGCGGTAGCACTTGGACGCCCAGGTTCATCCAGATCGCCCACGACCTGCCCTGCAGGCCGGCAAGCAGGATGAATAGCGCGGCCAGGCCGATCAGGTAACTCAGCGACGCCGTCGTCAGGCCGCCGCCAACCGCGCCCACCACCGGTATCGCCAGCAGCATCACGATCGCCTCCAGGAAGAGCGTCGCCGCCATCACTCCTCGGAAAGCCCGCCACGGATCGGCCCGCGGTGCCTGGGCCTGTTCGGCGGCGCCATCAGGCGCCTGCGGGTCGGTCATTCCGGATCACGACCGAACAGGGTGCGCGCGGCCCCGGCGGTGACGACCGAGCCGGTGATCACGATCCCGGTGCCGGAGAACGCCCCGGCTTGATCATCCAGTTCGCCGTCCCTGACGGCGTCGCCTACCAGCGCGGTCGCCGTGTCGATGGCGTCGCGCAGATTATCGGCGGTCAGCACCCGGTCGGGTCCGAATCGCTGCATGGCCACCAGCGCCAGCGACTCGACATCCAGCGCCCGTGGGGACCCGTTGTGCGTCACGACCACCGAATTGAACACCGGCTCCAGTGCGGCGAGGATACCGTCCACGTCCTTGTCGGCCATCACGCTGATTACCCCGATCAGCGTTCGGAAGTCGAACTCGCCCGCCAGCGTCTGCGCCAATGCGGCCGCGCCGGCCGGATTGTGCGCCGCGTCGATGAACACCGTGGGAGTGCTGCGCATCCGCTCCAGCCGCCCGGGGCTGGTGACGGCGGCGAAACCGGCCCGGACGGCGTCGACATCGAGCTGGCGCTGGGCACCGGCGCCGAAGAAGGCCTCGACCGCGGCAAGCGCCACCACCGCGTTGTGCGCCTGGTGCTCGCCGTGCAGCGGCAGGTAGACATCGGAGTACACCCCGCTTAGACCCTGCAGCTGCAGCACCTGGCCACCGATGGCGACCTGACGGTCCAGCACCGCGAACTCGGAATCCTCGCGGGCCACCGCGGCATCGGCCTTAATCGATTGCGCCAGTAGCACTTCCATGGCCTCCGGCAGCTGGCGTGCGATGATGACGACGGTGTCGGGTGCACCCGTGTCGTCCTCATCCGAGTTGCCCTGGGCGCGCTGGATGATGCCCGCCTTCTCGCCCGCGATCCCGGCGATGTCGGCACCGAGATACTCGACGTGATCAATGCCGATCGGGGTGATGACCACCACCGGGGCATTGACCACGTTGGTGGCGTCCCAGCGCCCGCCCAGGCCGACCTCGATCACCGCGACGTCGACGGGCGCGTCGGCGAACGCGGCGAACGCCATCGCGGTGAGCACCTCGAACTTGCTCATCGCCGGCCCCCCGGCAGACTGCGACTGTTCGTCGATCATCTGCACGAAGGGCTCGATCTCGCGGTACGTCTCAACGTATTGAGCCGGGCTGATCGGCTTTCCGTCGATCGCGATGCGTTCCGTCGCCGACTGCAGGTGGGGGCTGATGGTCCGCCCGGTCCGCTGTTGCAGCGCGGTCACCAGCGCGTCAACCATTCGCGCCACCGAGGTCTTGCCGTTGGTGCCCGCGATGTGGATCGACGGGTAACCCAGTTGTGGCGACCCGAGCAGGTCCATCAACGCGCTGATCCGGGTCAGGCTCGGCTCGATGCGGGTCTCCGGCCAGCGTTGGTCCAGCAGATGCTCGACCTGCAAAAGGGACGCGATCTCGTCCAGTGTGGGAGCCTCGGTGGCGATCACTTCATCGTCGAGGTCGTGGTCGAGATCCTCGGGCCACTCGGAGGCATCGAAACTCATTGCAGCCCGGCCAGCCTGGCGCTGATCCGGTCGGATTCCTCTTGGGCCACCTGCTGGCGGTCCCGGATCTTGCCGACGACGTGGTCCGGGGCTTTGGCCAGAAAGTCCGCGTTGCCCAGCTTCGCGGCGGTCGACGCCAATTCCTTTTGCGCTGCGGCCAAGTCCTTTTCCAGGCGGCGGCGCTCGGCGGCCACGTCGATGGTGCTGGAGGTGTCCAGCTCGACGATGTCCGTGTCAGCACCGAGCCGAACCTCCAGCGATGCCGTGGGACTGAACTCGGGACCCGGTGGGGTCAGCGAGGTCAGAGCCATCACCTGTACGCTCAGCTGCCCAGCACCAGCCATGCGGGCCGGCACCTTCTGCCGCTCGGCCAGGCCCTGATCGCTGCGGAATCGGCGAACCTCGGTCACCAGCTTCTGCTTTTCACCGACCCGTTGCGAGACACCCGGATCCAACGCTATGCCCGACGGTTTGGGCCAATCGGCAATCACCAGTGACTCTCCGCCGGTCAGCGCTTGCCACAGCGCTTCGGTGACGAACGGAATCACCGGGTGCAGCAACCGCAGCAGCGTATCGAGTACTGCGGCCAGCACGCCGGTCGTGTGCGTGATCCCCTCAGTCAGCTGGGTCTTGGCCAATTCGACGTACCAGTCGCAAAATTCGTCCCAGGTGAAGTGATAGAGCGCCTGGCAGGCCCGGCCGAACTCATATCGGTCGAGGGCCGAATCGACCTCGGCCCGAACCTCTTCCAGCCGACCCAGGATCCAGAGGTCCTCGTCGGTCAGGTCAGCAAGGTCAGGCAAGGGCGCCAGGCTTGCCCCGTTGAGTAGCGCGAACCGGGTGGCGTTGAACAGCTTCGTAACGAAGTTGCGCGACGCACGGACGGCATCCTCGCCGACGGCAAGGTCTCCGCCGGGACTGGCGCCGCGAGCCAGGGTGAACCGCAGCGCGTCGGCCCCGAACATGTCCACCCAGTCCAGCGGATCGATGACGTTGCCCTTGGACTTGCTCATTTTGCGGCCGGACTCGTCGCGGATCAGCCCATGCAGGAACACATCCGTGAACGGCACCTGTGGCCCGCGTTTACCGCCCAGGGTGATGACGTCATCGCCGCCGACGAAGGTGCCGAACATCATCATCCGGGCGACCCAGAAGAACAAGATGTCGTAGCCGGTCACCAGAACGCTTGTCGGATAGAACTTTTCCAGCTCCGGCGTGCGCGACGGCCAACCCATGGTGGAGAACGGCCACAGCGCAGAGGAGAACCAGGTGTCCAGCACGTCGGGATCCTGTTCCCAGCCGTCCGGCGGGGTGTCGTCCGGACCGACGCACACCTGCTCGCCGTTGGGCCCGTACCAGATCGGGATGCGATGTCCCCACCACAGTTGTCGTGAGATGCACCAGTCGTGCATCTCATCGACCCAGCCGAACCAGCGTGGTTCCAGACTGGCGGGGTGAATCACGGTGTCCCCGTTGCGCACCGCATCTCCGGCGGCCTTTGCCAGCGATTCCACCCGGACCCACCACTGCAGCGACAGCCGCGGCTCGATCGGTTCGCCGCTGCGCTCCGAGTGTCCGACGCTGTGCTGGTAGGGCCGCTTCTCGGCGACGACCCGGCCCTGGGACGCCAACGCTTCGCGCACCGCAACGCGGGCCTCGAAGCGGTCCATGCCGTCGAATTGCGTTCCGGTGTCAACGATCCGGCCCTTGGTGTCCAGGATGGAGATCATCGGCAGCTTGTGCCGCACCCCGATCTCGAAGTCGTTAGGATCGTGCGCGGGCGTGACTTTGACGGCACCGGTACCGAATTCGGGGTCCACGTGATCGTCGGCGACGATAACCATCGACCTGTCCACGAACGGGTGCGGCAGGCTGGTACCGACGAGATGGCGGTACCGGTCGTCGTCGGGATGGACCGCGATCGCGGTGTCGCCCAGCATCGTCTCGATCCGGGTGGTGGCCACCACGATGTGCGGCTGCGAATCCTCCATTGAGCCATACCGGAACGACACCAGCTCACCGTCGACGTCGACGTAGTTGACCTCGAGGTCCGAGATCGCCGTCTCTAGTACGGGCGACCAGTTGACCAGCCGCTCGGCCTGGTAAATCAGGCCCGCATCGTAGAGCCTCTTGAAGATCGTCCGCACCGCTCGCGACAGGCCGTCGTCCATGGTGAACCGGTCGCGGCTCCAGTCCACGCCGTCCCCAAGCCGGCGCATCTGGCCGCCGATCGCACCGCCGGACTCCCGCTTCCAGTCCCAGACCTTGTCGATGAACAGCTCGCGGCCCAGGTCCTCCTTGGTCTTGCCGTCGACCGCAAGCTGGCGTTCCACCAAGCTCTGGGTCGCGATGCCCGCATGGTCCATGCCCGGCTGCCACAGCACCTCGTAGCCCTGCATGCGCTTGCGGCGGGTCAGCGCGTCCATCATGGTGTGTTCCAGCGCGTGGCCCATGTGCAGGCTGCCGGTCACGTTCGGCGGTGGTAGCACCACCGAGTACGCGGGTTTGTCGCTGGATGGGTCCGCGGTGAAGTAGCCCGCATCCAGCCACTGCCGGTAGATGTCGTCCTCGGCCGCGCCTGGATCCCACGACTTGGGCAGGTCGGCGGCGGAGCTGCGGGTGACGGTCACCGGTCAATTCTAGGAACCGCCGCCTGCGCACGTGTAATCGCCCGAGCGCGCAGGCGGCGGTTCGCTAGTTCCGGACTAGCAAGGATCAGGGAGCAGATCAGGGAATGGTGAGGATTTGACCCGGTTCGATGTGGTCAGGATTGGCGATGCCGCTTGCGGTGGCGATCTCCTGGTACTTGTTGCCGTCACCGAGGTATTGCTCCGCGATGGCCCACAGCGTGTCGCCTGAGACCACGGTGTAGGTCCGCGCGCCGCCGGTTTCCTCCTGGATGCCCTCTGGAGCCGCTTCTTCGGGCTCGACCAACGGCGGCGGCGGGGCGTCCGACTCCGTGTGGGTCGACCATGCTGCCCCGTTGGCCGCGTAGAGCACCAGGTTGCCGTCGTCCTGGACTACCAGCCGTACGTTCTTGCGGCCCTTGGTGTTGGTGTGCCAGACCGGCTTGTCCGGTGTGTAGAGGACGAAGTTGCCGTCCTTCTGCACTTCGGCACGCTCGACATTCTGGCCGTTGGTCTGGGTGGACCAGCGAGGCTCGCCCCGCGCGGCCAGCACCAGGTTGCCGTCGTCTTGCAGCGTCAGGGTGTACGCGCCGTTCTCCGAGGTGAGCGACTCCCCCTTGGTGAGCTTCTGTCCTTCGTTAGCAGTGTCTGCCATTGCATTGCCTCTCGTCATGATGTGGTTCGGGCGGTTAGCACCCGACGTCGTTTTCGTCGTCTTCCCAATGCCCATCACCAACTCGGGCGCGGGAGCCTACTGAATCTTGGTGCGGTCGGTGCATCCCTCCCTCGACGCAATCGAAACCATCCGAGAACTGACGGTGAACACTCGGGGTGGGTGCCGCGGTGAGCTACTTCTTGCCGCCGAGCAGGCCGCCGAGGACGTCGCCAAGTCCGCCGCCCTTGCCGCCCAGCACGCTGCCGAGGATGCTGCCCAGGGCGTTGTTGCTGGAGCCACCACCACCGAGGATGCTGCCCAGAATGTCACCCAGGCCGCCACCGGACGCCGCCTCCTTTTGCGGCGCCGCGCCCCCGCCGCCGGTGAGCTGTTTGCCGACGTACGCCAATACGATCGGGAGCAGAATCGGCATCAACTGCTTGAGCAGCCCACTGTTGCCGCCACCGCCGGCCAGCGCCGCGGCAACCTGATCCGAGTCCTGCCCGCCGAACAGCGCCGAAATCGCTTGGTGCCCTTCGTCCTCGTTCACGTGACCGACACCGCCGGCGTCCAGCAGGCCGCTCGCGGCGTGCTCATTCGCGGCGGATGCGATCTTGCTGGCGTCCTCGGGATTTTGCGCGTTGTGCTGCAGCCCACCAAGCAGCACCGGCACCAATGTGCGGATAGCGCTGTCGACCTCGCCTTGGTCGGCGCCGAGCTTGTCGGCAATGTCGGATGTAGGAATCTGAGAGTAGAGGTCGTCGAGACCGGCCATCGGTGGGTCCACCTTCGTCGCTGGAATGTTTGCGTCTTCGCTGCTGTGTTTTCGTCGCTTCAAAGTAGAGGCAAGCCATTACGACATTAGCCCCCTGCGATCTCGGCGTCAGCCTTAACCTCAACCGGAGTCAGGTACCTCGGTCAGTTCAGCCGTTCGGTCCGCAATGACACCCCGGCGGCCGGGAACCGCGCCAGCAGTGCGTCACCCATCGCGGCGGCCGGAGTGAGCACGCCCCGCAGGTCAGAGAGCTTGTCACGGTCGGCAGCGAGGGCAATTCCACACTCGCCCAGCAACACCGAGGTCGCCTTGTAACCAGGGTCGCCTCGCTGCTCCATTCTCGCCACATAGCGGGCACCGCTGGTTGTGCTGGCGTACGTCTCGATGCGGTAGTAACCACGCTCGCGCGCAGCCTCGCTGGGGCCACTGCCGGGTTTGGGGGCCACCCTGTCCACCAGCCGGCGCGGCAGCAGCCGGAAGTAGCGGCCGCCCAATCCGTTAGTCGCGTTCCCGATGCCCGACATGACCGCCGACACCAGTGGCGCCACCGGTGACGAACCGAGACTCATGTGTTCGGTGTACCGGAACTGGCGGCCGTAGGCCCAGTCCAGTAATGCGTTGCTGCGTCGCACGACTCGGGTGTTGATCGGTGCCATCATGAAACCGCCCATCCAGAGGCCGGCCAGTTCTGGCGCAATCTGCCCGCCACGCCGCCAGGGCAGGTCGGGTTGCGGGCCCAGCTCGGGTTCGGCGCCGCGGTCGGTGCTAAGCGTGTACGGGTCGGCAAGGTCACGGCGAAGGTCGGGATCGTTCGAGGCGGCATCCAGCACACCGATCAACGAAGCGACGGTTCCCCCGGATACCCCGCCGGAGAACGAGCGGACGACGAAGTCGGTGTCGACGAGCTCGCCCGCGCTGCCGTCTTGCGCCGCCCGGTACAGTGCGTACACGGTCAGATCCGAAGGGATGGAATCGAATCCGCAGGAATGCACGATCCGGGCGCCGGTGTCGGCGGCCTGCTTGTGATAGAGGTCGATGCTCTCACGGATGAAGTTCGCCTCACCGGTGAGATCGGCATAATCGGTGCCGGCGGCGGCGCACGCGGCCACTAGCGGCAACCCGTAACGGGCGTAGGGCCCGACCGTGGTGACGACGACCTGTGTCCGGGCGGCCATGTCGTCGAGTGTCGACCGCGACGACGCGTCGGCGGCCAGCAGCGGCCAGGACTGCGCGGATTCCCCGAGGGAATTGCGGACGGCGAGCAGTCGCTCGGTGGAGCGCCCGGCCAGCGCGACCCGCACGTCTTTCCCGGCCTGGGCCAGGTACTGGGCGGTCAGCTTCCCGACGAATCCGGTCGCGCCATACAAGACAATGTCGAATTCGCGCGGCGTTGCGGTCACCGGCCCGACCCTACCCGCACCTAATGCCTTACATCGAGCCTGCGCACAGGGCGTGGCGCGGCGACCGAACCGCGGTCTGTGCGCAGGTTCGCCGCCACGATTTCAGCCTGGGCGGGGCCGGCGGTGACGCCGGCGCATTCATCTTGGCAACGTCCACGATCGCGACAGATAAGGGATGCCGGGCACAAGGCCCGGCATCCCTATCGTTTAGTAAGAGGTCGTCAGCCGCGTCGGCCGCAGACCGGCCACGCGCCGATGCCCTGCGAATGCAGCACGTTCTCCGCGACGCGGATCTGCTCCTCACGGCTGGCGCCGTTCGGGGAGCCCGAGCCACCGTTGGCACGCCAGGTGCTCGAGGTGAACTGCAGGCCGCCGGCGTAGCCGTTACCGGTGCTGATGCCCCAGTTGCCACCCGACTCGCACTGCGCGATGGCGTCCCAGTTCACGCTGTATGTGCGGTGGACCGGGGGCGGCGCGTCGACCGGCGGAGCGTCAGGAGCCGGAGGCGGCGGAGCGTCGAAGCCGACCGGAGCCGGCGCGGGCGGCGGCGGCGCGTCGACCGGAGCCGGGGCCGCGGGGGGCGGCGGAACATTCGGGTCAAAGCCCACTGGCGCCGGCGCCGGGACAACGTCTACCGGGGCGCCGGGTGCTGGGGGCGCGTCCGGGGCGGACCCGGCGGAGACAACGTTCGGATCGATGCCCATCGGTTCCGCGCTGGCGGTAGCGGTGGGCACAGTTACGAGCGCCCCCGTGATCGCGGCGAGCATGAGCGTCTTGCGGACGTTCTTCAACTATGTTCCTTTCGCGGTGCGCGCGCGCCAAAGCAACCCACAGCTGTGGGTGGACGTACCTTGTTCGACCGGTCCGGATCGGATCGGGTTCGACGAGGCGCTCTGGGGCGTGCCGTCTCGTTCTGGCACAACAGCGGGGGGCGTTCGGCCCGACGGGCTGGTGCCCGCCTGCGCGGCGGCTGTCGCCGTCCGCAGCCCCGCTCACACGCGCGGGTCCGTGGATTAATTTTTGTTTACTGTATGTAGCCCCGTTTTGGGCTACAGAGGGACCGTACGAGACGGAAGCGCATTCGTCATATGCAGAATCGACATATCTCGGTTCGATAACGAGCCAATCACGGGCGGGCGCACGAATTGTCTCCGCAGGTCAACTCGGCATGTTCCGCTGACTTCACTCCGTCGCGATCGCTGCGCAATTGTGAGCCAACTCACGCATAAATTGTGGCCTGGATCACCGTTTGCCGCTCATGCGCAAGCACATGGTCGGCCGGCCTCCGCCCGAACCGACTTGCGCAAAATACAGCAATTTTCGCGGATTGGCACGTGCGGCGCCAATGCATCGCCAAGCGCTTGTGTCTTGCGTGAAATGCCTAGTCCAACAATCTATTCAGCAGCAGCCGAGGAGCCGTATTCGAGCTGATGCTCATCACCTCGGGCCGCCGCGATGAAGCCTCAGGAGCGCAATATCTTTCGCTGAACGAATATATGCACCAACCATTTTCAGGCTCCTCGTGGCGACGGTACGGCCAGCCACCACGACCCGCGTCACGGCGACGGACGAGAGGGTGAAACGGGTCCGCGCATTGTTGCCAGAAACCGTGTGGAGCATCCCGCGAGTCAGCGGCGTCACCTCACCGGAGTCGGCCGAAAAACGCGCGATGCTACCAAATCAACACGGTACCAACGTATTACGAACTACCGACGGAGCGAAAGCGGATATCGACCTTAGGCCAATCGAATGGGCCCCGGAAACGCGAGTTAGCACAAATTAAAGAATGGCATAATGTCGCGATATTCAAAACCCAGATTCCAACGGACAAATGAAATGAATTGCGCGTATTAATGCTCAGGCGCCGGGGCGCACCAGCGCGCGCAGGTCGGCGTCCGTGTTGACGTTGGTGACGGGCCGGGAGTCCGTCAGTACGATCTGCTGGGAGTCGGAAGCGTCGATCAGGGCGCTCATTTTGTACTCGCCGGCCGCGACCAACGCGTCGACGCGGTCGGCCAGGTCGGTGCGGTAAACCGCGGCCAAGTAGTGACTGCGACCGTCCCACGGCAGCACCACTTCGGCGTTGGTCTCGGTGGCGAGTTGGACGAGTTCGTCGATCAGTTCGACGGTCAGCAGCGGCATGTCGACGGCACACACGAAGGCGTACTTGGCGCCGGCTTCAGCGGCCGCGCGCAGTCCGTGCCCGGTCGCCGATAGCGGTCCCAGCCCCCGAACCGCGTCGCGGATGACGCGACCCTTTACTGCGGGGACCGGTTGCCCCGGGGCGGCCATCACGAAAATCGGTTCGCAGCGCTGCGCGACGACGCCGGCGACAAACTCCGCCAGTGTGGTGGCGCCGGATCCTCCGACCGACCCCGGCACCGGCATGCTGGCCTTGTCGCGGCCCATCCGCCGCGATTCACCTCCGACGAGGATTACTCCGGCCAGTGACCCGGCATGTCCCACTGCATCAGGCATACGTTCAACCACCTCAGTCGACGGTCCAGGTGTCGCGCCCGCGCAACAGGGATTGCAGCGCGGCGTTATCGAACGGTTTCGACGACTGGGCGGCAACGACCTGAGCACGGGCCGCGTCGTCGTAGGTGGGCCGGCTGATGTTGCGGAAGATCCCCAGCACGGTGTGCTCGAGGTTCTGGTCCGACAACCGGGATAACGCGAAGGCATAGGCCGAATCGTCGGCGTGCGCGTCGTGCACGACGATCTCGTTCACAGCGACGTCGGCGGTCTTCGCCACCTCGAGGCCGAAGCCGGACTTCACCACGCAGTATTGGCCGTTGGCGCCGAAGACGATTGGTTCGCCGTGCCGGACGTTGATCACCCGGTCTTCGGCGTCCTCCTTGCGCAGCGCGTCGAAGGAACCATCGTTGAAGATCGGGCAGTCCTGCAGGATTTCGACCACGGACGCGCCGCGATGCGCGGCGGCGGCGCGCAGTACCTCGGACAACCCGGCGCGGTCGGAGTCAAGTGCGCGACCGACGAAGGTCGCCTCGGCGCCCAGCGCCAGTGACACCGGGTTGAACGGGTGATCCAGCGATCCCATCGGCGTCGACTTGGTCACCTTGCCGACCTCTGAGGTCGGCGAATACTGCCCCTTGGTCAGACCGTAGATCCGGTTGTTGAACAGCAGAATCGTGATGTTGACGTTGCGGCGCAGCGTGTGGATCAGGTGGTTGCCACCGATCGACAAAGCGTCACCGTCGCCGGTGACCACCCACACCGACAGGTCCTCGCGGGCGAGTGCCAGACCGGTCGCGACGGCCGGCGCCCGGCCGTGGATCGAGTGGAACCCGTAGGTCTCCAGGTAATACGGGAACCGGCTGGAGCAGCCGATACCGCTGACAAAGACGATGTTCTCGCGGCGCAGGCCAAGCTCGGGCAAGAAGTTGCGGATCGTGTTCAGGATGACGTAGTCACCACAGCCGGGGCACCAGCGCACCTCTTGGTCGCTGGTGAAGTCCTTGGCCTTCTGCGGCTGGTCTCCAGCAGATAACGTGGGCACGCCGTCGTTCTTGGTCGGCGTGGACGTCAACCCCAGGTCAGTGCCCACCAAATCGCCAATGGCGCTTGTCGTCATTCGTGCGCTCCCGCTCCAACTGTTGCCGCCGACATTCTGGCGACCACCGTCTTGTCGTCCTCAATTTCCGCCAGGGTCCCGCCCAGTGCGGCGCGGATAACGCGCCCCACCTCATCGGCCAGGAATGCCACACCTTGCACCTTGGTAACCGACTGTACGTCGACCAGGAACTTGCCGCGCAGCAGCAGTGCCAGCTGGCCCAAGTTCATTTCGGGTGCCACCACCTGCGGGTAGCGCCGCAGCACATCGCCCAGGTTGGCCGGGAATGGGTTGAGGTAGCGCAAGTGGGCGTGCGCGACCTTGATGCCCTTGCGCCGGGCCCGCCGGCAAGCCTCACCGATGGGACCGTACGAGCTGCCCCATCCGATAATTAGCAGCTCGGCGTCTCCGGTCGGATCGTCCACTTCCAGATCGGGCACCTCGATGCCGTCGATCTTGGCCTGGCGCAACCGGACCATGAGGTCGTGGTTGACGGGCTCGTAGGAGATGGCTCCCGAGCCGTTCGCGGCTTCCAGGCCGCCGATGCGGTGCTCGAGACCGGGTGTGCCCGGGACGGCGAACTGGCGGGCCAGCGTTTCCGGGTCGCGAGCGTACGGCTGGAAGGGTTCGCCCGTCTTGGCGAAGGTGTGCGTGATGGGCTTCAGATCGCCGACGTCCGGAATTTGCCATGGCTCGGAACCATTGGCAATGGCGCCGTCGGACAACACGATCACCGGGGTGTGATACGACAGCGCGATGCGCACCGCTTCGAGCGCGACGTCGAAGCAGTCGGACGGCGACCGGGGCGCCAGCACAGCCACCGGCGACTCCCCATTGCGGCCGTACAGCGCCTGCAACAGGTCAGCTTGCTCGGTCTTGGTGGGCAGGCCCGTCGACGGACCGCCGCGCTGCACATCGATGACAAGCAACGGCAATTCGGTCATCACGCCCAGCCCGATCGCTTCGGACTTCAGCGAAATACCCGGCCCCGATGTGCTGGTGACTCCCAGCGCGCCACCGTAGGCGGCGCCCAGCGCGGCGCAGATGCCGCTGATCTCGTCTTCCGCCTGGAAGGTGATCACGTTGAAGTTCTTGTGCTTGGACAGTTCATGCAGGATGTCCGACGCGGGTGTGATCGGATAACTGCCGAGCATCACCTGGATACCGGCCAGCTGACCGGCCGCGATGATGCCGTAGGACAGCGCGGTGTTGCCCGAGATCTGCCGATATTCCCCGGTCGGCAACGTCGCCCGGGAGACCTCATAGGTGGTGCCGAAAGCTTCGGTGGTTTCGCCGTAGTTCCAGCCCGCCTTGAGGGCGAGGACGTTGGCCTCGGCGATGTCGGGCTTGCGGGAGAACTTCTCCCGGATGAAGGTCTCGCTGGTCTCGATCGGTCGCCCGTACATCCACGACAACAGGCCCAGCGCGAACATGTTCTTGGCGCGCTGACCGTCTTTCTTCGATGCGCCGATGGACTCGACGGCGCCCAGCGTCAGCGTGGTCATCGCGACGGAGTGCACCACATAGTCGGCCAACTCGTCGGACTCCAGTGGGTTGGTTATGTAGCCCACTTTCGTCAGGTTGCGTTTGGTGAATTCGTCGGCATTCGCGATCACCATGCCACCCCGCGGCAGGTCGCCGATGTTGGCCTTGAGCGCTGCCGGGTTCATGGCGACGAGCACGTCGGGTCGGTCGCCGGCGGTCAAGATGTCGTAATCGGCGATTTGAATCTGGAAGGACGACACTCCGGGCAGCGTTCCTGCAGGAGCCCGGATCTCTGCGGGGTAGTTCGGCTGGGTCGCCAGGTCGTTGCCGAAAAGTGCTGCCTCCGTGGTGAACCGGTCTCCGGTCAGCTGCATACCGTCGCCGGAGTCCCCGGCGAATCGGATGACGACTTGTTCCAGACGCTGCCGGTTGGACCCGTTACGGGCCGAACCGTTGTGAGAATCTGACCCGGCTCCGCTGCCGCTCGGATCCACGTCTCCGCCTTCCATTTCGCCCGGACGGGCCCTCCGCTGGAGCTTATAAAGTGCGCACCACTGGAATGACTCCCGCGCGGTCACGCATGTGTGTCACTCGCGGTATCAATTATGGCACTGCTTGCCGCTATGCATGGACGTCTCGGGATACTTACCCGCACTAAATTTCTGAGCAAAAGCCCAAGTCAGCAAGGTAGCGGCAGCGTGAACACCAATAAACTGTGGTATTGGTCACTCCCTTGCAGGCCGCCTGGCTGTGTACGAACTGCTTACGCGCTCTTGTCGCGGCGTTCGCTTCGCGACGGCTTGCGCGGCACGATCGTCGGCAAGACGTTGTCCTGCACGGTCTCCTTGGTCACCACGACTTTGGCGACGTCGTCACGGCTCGGGATGTCATACATCACCGGCAGCAGGACCTCTTCCATGATGGCCCGCAGGCCACGGGCCCCGGTGCCCCGGTGGATCGCTTGATCGGCGATTGCTTCCAGCGCGTCGTCGCTGAACTCGAGCTCCACGCCGTCCATCTCGAAGAGCCGGGTGTACTGCTTGACCAGGGCGTTCTTCGGCTCGGACAGGATCTTGACCAACGAGTCCATGTCCAGGTTGGTGACCGAGGCGACCACCGGGAGACGGCCGATGAATTCGGGGATCAAGCCGAACTTGATCAGATCCTCAGGCATCACGTCAGCGAACTGATCCGTGGTGTCGATCTCGGTCTTCGAGCGCACCTCGGCGCCGAAGCCCAAGCCACGCTTGCCGACCCGCTCGTAGATGATCTTCTCCAGCCCGGCGAAGGCGCCGGCAACGATGAACAGCACGTTGGTGGTGTCGATCTGGATGAATTCCTGGTGCGGGTGCTTGCGGCCGCCCTGCGGGGGAACCGACGCCTGGGTTCCCTCCAGGATCTTCAGCAGGGCCTGCTGAACGCCCTCACCGGAGACGTCGCGGGTGATCGACGGGTTCTCGCTCTTGCGGGCGATCTTGTCGACCTCATCGATGTAGATGATGCCGGTCTCGGCGCGCTTCACGTCGTAGTCGGCGGCCTGAATGAGCTTGAGCAAGATGTTCTCGACGTCTTCACCCACGTAACCGGCTTCGGTCAGCGCGGTGGCGTCGGCGATGGCGAACGGCACGTTGAGCATCTTGGCCAGCGTCTGGGCCAGGTAGGTCTTGCCGCAGCCGGTGGGTCCGAGCATCAAGATGTTGGACTTGGTCAGCTCAACCGGCTCGTACCGGGAGTCGCGACCCTTCTCGCCGGCCTGGATCCGCTTGTAGTGGTTGTAGACGGCGACGGCCAGCGTCCGCTTGGCGGTGTCCTGGCCGATGACGTAGCCCTCCAGGAACTCCCGGATCTCAACGGGCTTGGGCAACTCATCGAGTTTTACGTCGTCGGCGTCAGCCAACTCCTCTTCGATGATCTCGTTGCACAGGTCGATGCATTCATCGCAGATGTAGACCCCGGGGCCGGCAATGAGTTTCTTGACCTGCTTCTGGCTCTTCCCGCAGAACGAGCACTTGAGCAGATCGCCGCCGTCTCCGATGCGCGCCATAGTGCTTCAGTGCCTACTTCCTGTTCGCCGATCTAGCTCTGTCGCGTGTATCCCCCGACGCTACCCGCTCGTTCGGGCCGACCGCACCCGTTAGCGCGAATCGCGTCCTTGATATTCGTGGGTATTCGAAGGTATTTCGTCGGTATGCCTGGGTTATTCATGCCGTGCGTTCGAACGAACATATAGCCCGAATGCCGCCTCCACTGGCCGAGACGCGCTTTCAGCGTCTGGCGTGTCGCGGTCGTTACCCGACCGAGACGCAAGGCACTCCGGCTCAAGCGTTCTGCGCAGACAGCTTCCGGTACTCCAGAACGGTGTCGATGATCCCGTACTCCTTGGCGCCCTCGGCGGTCAGGATCTTGTCTCGGTCGGTGTCCTTGCGGATCACCTCGGCGTCCTTCCCGGTGTGGTGGGCCAGGGTGGTCTCCATCAGCGTGCGCATCCGCTCGATCTCGGCGGCCTGGATCTCCAGGTCGGAGAACTGGCCCTGGATCACTCCGGACAGCGACGGCTGATGGATCAGAATCCGCGCATTCGGCAGCGCCATCCGCTTGCCGGGCGTCCCAGCGGCCAGCAGCACCGCCGCCGCCGAGGCGGCCTGACCCAGACATACCGTCTGGATGTCGGCCCGCACGTACTGCATCGTGTCGTAGATCGCCATCAGCGAGGTGAACCCGCCACCCGGGGAGTTGATGTACATGGTGATGTCGCGGTCCGGGTCCAACGACTCGAGCACCAGCAGCTGCGCCATGATGTCGTTCGCCGACGCGTCGTCGACCTGCACCCCGAGGAAGATGATGCGTTCCTCGAACAGCTTGTTGTAGGGGTTGGACTCCTTGACACCAAAGCTGGAGTGCTCGATGAACGACGGCAGGATGTACCGCGCCTGGGGTTGGGTCTGAGGATGCTGGGGATGCTGGGGATGCTGGGGATTCATCGGGCTTCTCCGTTGGTGATGTGGGCGGCGCGGGTGATGATGTGGTCGACGAATCCGTAATCCAGGGCTTCCGGCGCGGTGAACCAGCGGTCACGATCGGAATCCGCCTCGATGCGCTCGATCGGCTGGCCGGTGAATTCGGCGTTGAGCCGGAACATCTCCTTTTTGATGACGGCGAACTGCTCGGCCTGGATGGCGATGTCGGCCGCGCTGCCGGTCACCCCGCCCAGCGGCTGGTGCATCAGGATCCGCGCGTGCGGCAGCGCGTAGCGCTTGCCCTTGGTGCCCGCCGCGAGCAGGAACTCGCCCATCGATGCCGCCATGCCCATCGCATAGGTGGCGACGTCGCAGGGCGCCAACACCATGGTGTCGTAGAT
Organism: uncultured Actinomycetota bacterium; assembly: GCA_963715905.1. Taxonomy (GTDB): domain Bacteria; phylum Actinomycetota; class Actinomycetes; order Mycobacteriales; family Mycobacteriaceae; genus Mycobacterium. Next base: position 342,392 of record CAVQSX010000042.1, on the reverse strand, counting down.
CGCCATCCCGGCGCTGATCGATCCGCCTGGCGAGTTGATGTAGAGGTTGATGTCCTTCTCGCCGTCCTCGGCGGCGAGAAGGAGAATCTGCGCGCACAACCGGTTGGCGACATCGTCGTTCACCTCCGAACCCAGGAAGATGATGCGCTCGGAGAGCAAGCGCTCGTAGACGGAGTCCGTGAGGTTGAGACCCTGCGAGCTTCCACGCATGTCAGTCACGACTGAGTTACCTGCTTTCTCGATTTCTGTAATCCCGACACTAGCCAACCGAGCCCGCCGATTCGCGGCCACGCACCCCTGAACTGGGCCCGTTCGCTCACAGCGTCATGGCTCGTTATTTCGCGAGGCATTTGGCGAGTTCATTTCGCGGCTTCGTGGGAAGCCTCGTCTTCGATGTCTGCATCGTCTTCGATGTCGTCGTCGTCATCCTCGACGTCCTCGATCTCAGCGTCGAAGTCGTCGTCTTCGAAGTCGGCGTCAGCGGAGTCTTCGTCCTCGCCGGCCTGGCCGCGCTTGCCGAAGAACTCGCTGGTGTCGATCGTGTTCCCGTCGGTGTCGGTGACGGTGGCCGCCTCGACCGCCGCGCCGATGGCCAGCCCGCGACGCACGTCGGCGAACATCGCCGGCAGCTGGTTGTTCTCCTGTAGGTAGCCGAACAACTGCTGTGGCTCGATGCCGTATTGCCGCGATGTCGCGATCAGTCGTTCCGTGAGGTCGTCCTGGCCCACCTGGACTTCGAGCTCATCGGCCAGGGCATCCACCAACAGCTGCGTTTTGACGTCCTTCTCCGCGGCGCTGCGGGTGTCGGCCTCGAATTCCTCGCGCGACGTGCCGCGCTCGGCGAGGATCTCGGCGAACTTGGCCTCATCATGGTCGAGTCCGTGCAGAGCGTCGTGCACGGTGCTGTCGTACTGAGACTGGACGACGGCCTCGGGCACCGGCACGTCGACCTGCTCAAGCAGAGCGTCGAGCGTCGCCTTGCGAATCTGATCTGCCTGCTGGGCGCGCTTGAACTGGCCGACCTGGTCGCGAAGGCTGGCCCGCAATTCGTCGATGGTGTCGAACTCGCTCGCCAGTTGCGCAAACTCGTCGTCGGGCTCCGGCAGTTCGCGTTCCTTGACCGACCGCACGGTGGCGGTGACCTGCGCCTCCTGCCCGGCGTGTTTGCCGGTCGCGAACTTCGCGGTGAATTCCCGGGCTTCGTCGACGGACGCGCCGACCAGCGCGTCGTCGAGACCCTCGATAAGCCGGCCGGAGCCAACCTCGTGGGACATCCCTTCGGCGGCAGCGTCAGGCACATCTTCGCCGTCCACGCTCGCCGAGAGGTCGATCGTCACGACGTCACCGAGGGCCACCGGTCGCTCCACCGCGGTCAGCGTGCCGAACCGGCCACGCAACGCCTGCAACTCGGCCTCGACGTCGTCGTCGCCGACCTCGATCGGGTCCACCTCGACTTTGAGCGTGCTCAGGTCCGGAAGGGTGATTTTGGGGCGGATGTCGACCTCTGCGGTGAATGCCAACTCCTGGCCGTACTCCTTCTTGGTCACCTCGATCTCGGGCTGGCCGATCGGCTGTACTTCAGATTCCGCGACCGCCTGTCCGTACCGGGCGGGCAGCGCCTCGTTGACAACCTGGTCCAGCATCGACTCCCGACCGAAGCGGGCCTCCAGCAGCTTCATGGGCGCTTTGCCGGGCCGGAACCCGGGCAGCCGCACCTGCCTGGCCAGCTCTTTATAGGCCCGCTGGAATTCGGGCTCGAGTTCGGTGAACGGCACTTCGACACTGATGCGCACCCGCGTAGGGGTCAACTGCTCGACGCTGCTCTTCACGGGTGTGCTCCTCGTTGGTCTCGTCTTTGCTGGTCTCTGTTGCGGTCGGTGACCGGTTGAAAAGGCGCAGTACTGGGTCGGGGTGACAGGATTTGAACCTGCGGCCTTCCGCTCCCAAAGCGGATGCGCTACCAAGCTGCGCTACACCCCGCACTGACCTCGCGATCCTACGGCCCGTTTTAGCCAGGTCGGCCACCGGCTTGGTAGTGACCCACTGGGCACCGCGCAGACCTCACAAAGCGGTCACGTAACGGGCTCGATTAGATTTGATGTCTCCCGCCACGTATCGTCTCGCTCGACTAATGCATGCGGGCGTAGCTCAATGGTAGAGCCCTAGTCTTCCAAACTAGCTACGCGGGTTCGATTCCCGTCGCCCGCTCGGGCTAGGTATCGCTCTCCAAAGAAAGGCCCTATGAGCGACGCTCGAACGGACGCCGCAATCAAGGGCTCGTGCGCGCCGAACTTCGTCGGGGTACGCGACGCGTTCGAGCGCAACTTTGTGCTGGGCAAAGAGGTCGGCGCAGCGGTCGCGGTGTGGGTAGATGGGGACCTCGTTGTCAACCTGTGGGGCGGCTCGGCAGACGATGCCAAAACGCGGCCCTGGCAAGAAAACACCCTGACCACAGTGTTGTCCGGTACCAAAGGCCTGAGCTCCACGTGCGTCCACCAACTCGCCGATCGCGGTGAGCTGGATCTGCAGGCACCGGTGGCGCGGTACTGGCCCGAGTTCGGGCAGGCGGGTAAGCAAGACATCACCGTGGCCATGGTGATGAGCCACAGATCCGGCGTGATCGGGCCGCGCACCCGGATGACCTGGGAAAAAGTCGCAGATTGGGACTTCGTCTGCGAACAGCTGGCGGCCGCGGAGCCGTGGTGGGAACCGGGCACGGCCCAGGGTTACCACATGACTACGTTTGGTTTCATCCTCGGCGAGGTATTCCGCCGGATCACCGGTCGCACGATCGGGCAGCACTTGCGTACCGAGATCGCCGGGCCGCTGGGCGCCGACGTCCACATCGGGTTGTCGCCGGCCGAACAACTCCGCTGCGCCGAGCGGGTGAACAAGCCGCACGCCCGAGACCTGCTGGCCGAGGTCAAAGCCCCGGGCTACCCCACCAGCCTGGCCGAGCATCCCAAGGCGGGACTGTCGATCGCGATGGGATTCGCACCCGACGACGAACTGGCCTCCAACGATCTGCAGCTGTGGCGCCAACTTGAATTTCCCGGCACCAACGGCCAAGTTTCCGCGCTCGGGCTGGCGACGTTCTACAACGCGCTGGCCCAGGAGAAACTCCTCAGCCGGGAGCACATGGACTTGATCCGGGTATGTCAAGGCGGCGACGAGACCGACTTAGTGCTCGGACCGCGGGTCGCCGACCACGGCTGGGGTCTGGGCTACATGCTCAACCAGCGCCGCGTGAATGGACCCAACCCGCGGATGTTCGGCCACGGCGGCCTGGGTGGCTCATTCGGATTCGTCGACCTGGAACACCGAATCGGTTACGCGTACGTGGCGAATCGCTTCGATGCCACCAAGTCCAATGCCGACCCGCGCAGCCTCGCGCTCAGCAACGAGGTCTACGCGGCTCTGGGAGTTGCAGGGGACTAACCCCTTGGCTCAGGGATGCCAACCGGGCGGCGGCGGCGGCGGGCCATATCCCGGCGGGCCATACCCAGGCGGCCCATAGCCTTGCGGTCCAGGACCCCAACCAGGTGGTCCACCCCGCCAGTCGTGGCAGCCGTTCCAATCCCAGTTATTGCCCCAGCCTGGGTCCCAGAACTCACCCGGGCACCACTGCGGGAACGGGCCTGGTTGCGCTTGAACGTCGGCGGCGACACCGACACCGGCCAACCCCAAGACAGCGGCTCCCGCGAAGATCGTTGCAGCAAAACGCGGAATGGTTCTCACGCCCCAAGCCTACCCAATTCAGCGAAGTGAAAACATAGGTCACGTTTGACAGGTCGGGCACCAGAACACGTTGCGGCCTTCCAGCACCGCCGTGCGCACAGTCGTGCCGCACACCCGGCACGGGTCCCCCGCGCGCCGGTAGACGTACGTACGAGGCCGCCCGGCCCGGTAGGACGGGGCGCCGTGGTCATGCTCGGGGCGCACCACGACGATCTTGCCGCGGCGCAGGCCGACCTTCATCAACGCGACCAGATCGATCCACGCGGCATCGAACTCCGGCTGGCTGATTCCCCGGCCCGGCCGGAACGGGTCGATGCGGTGCCGGAACAGCAACTCGCTGCGATAGACGTTGCCCACCCCGGCAATGACGGTCTGGTCCATCAACAGCGCGCCAATGGGCCTGCCGGACTTCGCGATCCGGGCCCACGACCCGGACGGGTCAGCGTCGGCGCGCAACGGGTCAGGCCCCAGCCTGGCCACGACATCACCGACCTGCCCTTCGTCGAGCACCTCACAGACCGTGGGGCCGCGTAGGTCGGTTCCGTACGCGTCGCCGACGATCCGCATTCGCACCTGTCCGACCGGCTCCGGGAGCTCGAGGCCGCGTTGCCATTCGGTGAAGGTGCCGTAGAGACCCAGATGCACATGCACGATTGGGCCGCCTTCAACAGGCCCCCGTAAAGGCCCGTAGTGGTGGAAAAGGTGCTTCCCCCAGACGCTGGCACGCCGAAACAGCCGGCCGTCCAGCAGCGCCGCCGAATCGGCGAACCGGCCCTGCGGGCTGGACACGGCGACCGGCTGACCGGCGAATCGGCGCTGGTGCAGCCGGGCCAACCGGTGCAAGGCGTGCCCTTCAGGCACGGGAGCCGCTCAGCCCGGAGCGCCGGGCACCGGCGGTGCCTGGTGGGTGCGCTCGTACTCGTCGAGAATGTCGATGCGCCGTTGGTGGCGCTCGGCTTTTGACCATGGCGTGGTAAGGAACGCGTCCACGAACGACAACGCCTCCTCGACCGTGTGCATGCGCCCGCCGATCCCGATCAACTGCGCGTTGTTGTGCTGGCGAGCCAGCGACGCGGTCTCCACACTCCACGCCAGCGCGCAGCGCGCACCGGGAACCTTGTTCGCGGCGATCTGCTCACCATTGCCCGATCCCCCGAGCACGATGCCCAGGCTGTCCGGGTCGGCCACCGTGCGGGTCGCGGCGGCGATGCAGAACGCCGGGTAGTCGTCCTCGGCGTCGTAGCTGAACGCGCCACAATCGATCGGCTGGTGTCCCGTTTTCGTCAGGTGCTCGATGATCTGTTGCTTGAGCTCGAATCCGGCGTGGTCAGAACCCAGGTAGACGCGCATGCCCGCCATCCTTCCCTGCCGGAAGTGAGGGACGCAACGCGAGCCGCCCTTACCAGGGCCAGTGGCGATCGCGAGCGCGGCGCAGCCGGGCGAAGCGGGTCGCCACCATCAGGGCCAGTGGCGATCGCGAGCGCGGCGCAGCCGGGCGAAGCGGGTCGCCACCATCAGGGCCAGTGGCGATCGCGAGCGCGGCGCAGCCGGGCGAAGCGGGTCGCCACCATCAGGGCCAGTGGCGATCGCGAGCGCGGCGCAGCCGGGCGAAGCGGGTCGCCACCATCAGGGCCAGTGGCGATCGCGAGCGCGGCGCAGCCGGGCGAAGCGGGTCGCCACCATCAGGATTAGTCGAATTCGGGCTTCTCGTGTCGGGTCCGCTTGAGCTCGAAGAAGTGCGGGTAGGCCGCGAAGGTCACCGCGGCGTCCCAGAGCTTGCCGGCCTCTTCGCCGCGCGGAATCTTCGACAGCACCGGGCCGAAGAACGCCACCCCGTTCACATGGATGGTCGGGGTTCCGACGTCGGGCCCGACCGCGTCCATCCCGGCGTGGTGACTCTTGCGCAGCGCGTCGTCGTAAGCGTCGCTGGTCGCGGCGGCGGCCAGCTCCGCCGGCAGACCCGCATCAGCAAGCGCCAACTTGATGACTTCGTCACCGTCCTTGTTGCCCTCGTTGTGGATGCGCGTTCCCATCGCGGTGTACAGCGGGGCCAGGACGCCGGCGCCGTGCGCCTGCTCGGCGGCGATCGCTACCCGCACCGGTCCGAACGCCTTCGCCAGCTTCTCGCGATACTCGTCGGGCAGATCCCCCTTGCCTTCGTTGAGCACCGCCAGGCTCATGACATGGAAGTTCACGTCGATATCGCGAACCTTCTCCACCTCGAGAACCCACCGTGAGGTGATCCACGCCCAGGGGCACAGCGGGTCGAACCAGAAATCGGCGACGGATTTTTCGGGGGCTTTCTGGGACATATTTGGTCCTCTCTTGGAAAGGTCACAGTGAGGCACAGACGGGCTCAGCACCGTTCAGCACAACCGTAGTCGCCGCGCGCATGTTCCCGTTGCGAGGCGCTCAAGTGCCGACGTACGTCCGACGCCCTAAGTTGGAGGCGTGGCACTTCCTAACCTCACCCGGGATCAGGCTGTCGAACGCGCGGCACTGATTACCGTCGGCAGCTACCAGATCAGCCTCGACATCACCGATGGTGCCGGTGCGCCGGGGGAACGAACCTTTCGTTCCACCACCACCGTGGCGTTCGACGCACTCGCCGGCGCCGATACCGTCATCGACATCGCCGCCGACACCATCCGCAGCGCCAGCCTCAACGGTGTCGACATCGACGTCTCCGGATACGACGAAGCGACCGGGATCCCACTGCGCGGCCTGGCCGGTCGCAACGTGGTCGTCGTCGACGCCGACTGCCGCTACTCCAACACGGGCGAGGGATTGCACCGCTTCGCCGACCCGGTGGACAACGAGATCTATCTCTACTCGCAGTTCGAAACCGCTGACGCAAAGCGCATGTTCGCGTGCTTCGACCAACCCGACCTCAAGGCCACGTTCGATGTCCGGGTAACCGCGCCCAAGCATTGGAAGGTCATCTCCAACGGCGCGACTGCGTCCGTTTCGGACAGCGATGGCGGCAGCGTGCACACCTTCGCCACCACCCCGCGGATGAGCACGTACCTGGTGGCGTTGATCGCCGGGCCGTACACCGAATGGCAAGACGCTTACACCGACGAACACGGCGAGATACCGCTCGGCATCTATTGCCGGTCCTCGCTGTCCCAACACATGGACGCCGAGCGGTTGTTCACCCAGACCAAGCAGGGATTCGGCTTCTATCACAAGAATTTCGGGCTGCCGTACGCGTTCGGCAAGTACGACCAGCTGTTCGTTCCCGAGTTCAACGCCGGCGCGATGGAAAACGCCGGCGCGGTGACGTTCCTGGAGGACTACGTCTTCCGCAGCAAGGTCACCCGGGCTTCGTACGAGCGGCGCGCCGAGACGGTGCTGCACGAGATGGCGCACATGTGGTTCGGCGACCTGGTCACCATGACCTGGTGGGACGATCTGTGGCTGAACGAGTCGTTCGCGACGTTCGCCTCGGTGCTGTGCCAAAGCGAGGCCACCGAATTCACCGAGGCCTGGACCACGTTCGCGACGGTGGAGAAGTCTTGGGCGTACCGCCAGGACCAATTGCCGTCGACGCACCCGATCGCCGCCGATATCCCCGACCTGGCCGCGGTCGAGGTGAACTTCGACGGCATCACCTACGCCAAAGGCGCTTCCGTACTCAAGCAGCTGGTGGCCTACGTCGGGCTGGAGCATTTCCTGGCCGGGCTGCGGGACTACTTCCGCACCCACGCATATGGCAACGCCACCTTCGACGACCTGCTGGCGGCGTTGGAGAAGGCATCCGGGCGCGACCTGTCGAACTGGGGCCGGCAGTGGCTGAAAACCACCGGATTGAACACGCTCCGCCCGGATTTCGACGTCGACGCCGACGGCAAGTTCACCCGGTTCGCGGTGCTACAGAGTGGCGCCGCGCCGGGTGCGGGTGAAACGCGGGTGCACCGGCTGGCGATCGGAATCTATGACGAGGATCGAACCGGAAAGCTGGTGCGGGTGCACCGCGAGGAACTCGACGTCGACGGTTCGAGCACGGAAGTCCCCGCATTGGTTGGCGTTTCGCGCGGGAAGTTGATTCTGGTCAACGACGACGACCTGACGTACTGCTCATTGCGGCTGGACCCCGAGTCGTTGCAGACAGCCCTGCAGCGGATCGCCGACATCGCCGAGCCGCTGCCGCGCACGCTGGTGTGGTCGGCGGCGTGGGAGATGACCCGCGAGGCCGAGCTCCGTGCCCGCGATTTCGTGGCGCTGGTGTCCGCCGGCGTGCAGGCCGAGACCGAAGTCGGGGTGGCCCAACGGTTGCTGTTGCAGGCGCAGACGGCAGTCGCGTCCTACGCCGACCCGGCCTGGGCCCGCGATCAGGGCTGGCCCCAGTTCGCCGACCGGCTGCTGGAACTGGCGCGTGGCGCGCAACCCGGGTCGGATCACCAGCTCGCCTTCTTCAATACCCTGTGTTCGTCGGTTTTGTCGCCGCGGCATGTAGAGACGTTGGCGGGGCTGCTCGACGGCGACCCGGCCGAACTGGGATTGGCCGGCCTTGCGGTCGATACGGACCTGCGCTGGCGCATCGTGACCGCGCTGGCCGCCGCCGGAGCGATCGACGCCGCAGGTCTGGACACGCCGAGGATCGATGCCGAGGTGCAACGTGATCCCACCGCTGCCGGCAAGCGCAACGGCGCCCAGGCCGCCGCGGCGCGGCCGCAGTTCAGCGTCAAGGACAACGCCTTCACCACCGTCGTCGAGGACGACACCCTGCCTAACATCACCGGCCGCTCGATAATCGCCGGCATTAACGCACCGGGGCAAGGCGAGCTGCTCAAGCCGTTCACCAAGCGCTACTTCGAAGCAATACTCGAATTGTGGGCGCGGCGATCCAGCGAAGTCGCGCAGTCGGTAGTGATCGGCTTGTATCCGCACTGGGATATCAGCGATGACGGCATCGCTGCCGCCGACGAGTTCCTGAGCGCCCCGGAGTCGGAGGTGCCGCCGGCGTTGCGGCGGCTGGTGCTGGAGGGCCAAGCGGCGGTCAAACGGTCGCTGCGAGCCCGCACATTCGACGCCGCAGTCGATTAGGTCGACGAACCACCGCCGAGCGTGCGCATTTGTACGCGGTTGCGCGGCGTGTCGCGTACAGACACGCACGCTCGCGGCGGGGCCAGGAGCTACGCCGGGGCGATACCAGCGCTGAGCACGCGGATCGCGCTGACCAGCCCGTCGACCAGGTCACCCTGCTCGAACGCCGACGACGCAGCGGCAATCCCGAGCGGCGCCGCCGCCTCGGCGCCACGGCCCCGGACGTCGGAGCCGTAAACCACCTCGATGGCGGACTGGTCCGGCGAGACGGCGAGCAGCACCGCGTTGTTCGGCGTCGGAACCTTGGCCAGAATCTCGCGAGCCCGTGCGGCGGTGTCGCCGCCCAGGTCGCCCAGGTAAATGGCGAACCGCACGTTGGATGTCCGTGAGCCGTATTTCAGCGCGTCGTCGATCGCGACGAGATCCGTGATCGGAAAGGGGTAGTCCGAAGACATGGCTCCAGGCTCGGTGACCCCTGAGATCCGGCCGCTGGTGGTGATTACCGAGCCTTTCGGGAGCCCGGTCGTTTCGATCGTCGCTACCTCACCACGTGCCACTGGCGCCACCTCCGACTGTGAACTCCGATGCGTGGTGCCCGCCGTGCGCGCCGCCGACGGCTTCGTCGGTGGCCGCCCACAGGATCGGCGAGTGCGTCCACGGCTCTGACAATTTATAGGTCGCGGGGTGGGGTCCTTTGCGGGAAAAGATCAGCGCCGACAGCACGGCCACCAGCAACAACGGGATTCCGATAAAGAACAGGTGGATCTCCATAGTGCTCACGACGCAAACGGTATCCCACCGCGCGATAATGGCGCACCTGGACACAAGATTCCGGGCCAATCGCTCAGGCCGCGCCCTCACCGAGGTAGCGGGCCCACTCGGGATCGAGTTCTTTGATACTGGACAGCAGTCGCCAGTGCTGCCCCGTTGGCGGCATCGGCGCTCGCCGCAATGCCCAGCCGAGGTCGGAGAGCAGCTTGTCGCCCTTGCGATGGTTGCAGTTCGAGCAGCAGGCGACGCAGTTCTCCCACGAGTGGTCACCGCCGCGGCTGCGTGGGATCACGTGATCGACGGTGTCGGCCTTCGCCCCGCAATAGACACAACAGAAACGGTCGCGGTGCATGAGCGCGGCGCGGGTCATCGGAACCCGGGCGCGGTACGGAACCCGGACGTACGTGCGCAGTTGGATCACCGACGGCACCACGATCGAGCTGGTAGCCGAGTGGATCACCGGCCCGGTCGGGTCGTGGTGCACGACGTCGGCCTTGCCGCAGATGACCATGACGATCGCGCGCCGCATCGGCAGTGCGGTCAGCGGTTCGTAGGTCGAATTCAGCAACAACACCCGTCGGCGATTCCAGATCGATGCGCTGTCGTGGCGGGTGGGTGGGTGGGTATCAACGCTATGCAGGCATGACGCGGTCGCGGGCCCGGTGAACCCTGCCGCGGCACCGGAACTGCGGTGGCTGCGGCGTCTGTTGCCCTGCGCCATAGATCCTCCGCGCATTAGTCCACCACGATTCGCGGCCGTACGCACGCCTATTTCATATGTGAGGCGTGTCGAGAGGGTGAACAGGAGGGAGCGCTTCGGCCAGCTGCACGCCCCGCCTCGCCCTGCCGGCCCCGCGATACACCACAATGGAAGCGATGGATCAGGTGAGCTTCTACGACGCTGTCGGCGGTGCCGAAACCTTCAATACGATCGTGTCGCGTTTCTATGAGCAGGTGCCCGAAGACGAGGTGCTGCGCGCGCTGTACCCGTTGGACGACCTGCCCGGGGCCGAGCAGCGGCTGCGGATGTTCCTTGAGCAGTACTGGGGTGGCCCGCGAACCTACTCCGACCAACGCGGGCACCCTCGGCTGCGGATGCGGCACGCCCCATTCCGAATCACCGAAATCGAGCGCGACGCCTGGCTGCGCTGTATGCGGACCGCCGTCGCGTCCATCGATGCGCACACCCTGGACGCCGAGCACCGTAGCGAGTTGCTCGACTATCTTGAGATGGCCGCTCAGTCGCTGGTCAACACCCCGTTCTAATAACCCCGAAGTGATGCCCCCAGACTTTGAACGGAGCAGCATGAGCCCCGGAGCATGGTGGTCGGACGCCGTCTTCTACCAGGTTTACCCACGTTCGTTCGCCGACAGCAACGGCGACGGCGTCGGTGACATCGACGGGTTGGTGGCCCATCTGGATCACCTCGAGCGGCTGGGCGTCGACGCGATTTGGCTCAGCCCGGTCACCGTCTCGCCGATGGCCGACCACGGCTACGACGTCGCCGATCCTCGCGACATCGACCCACTGTTCGGCGGGATGCCCGCGATCGAACGGCTGATCGCGGCGGCGCACCAGCGCGGCATCAAGATCACCATGGACGTGGTGCCCAACCACACCAGTTCCCAGCATGTCTGGTTTCAGGCCGCGCTGGCCGCCGGGCCGGGCACCGATGCTCGGGAGCGTTACTACTTTCGCGACGGTCGCGGACCCGATGGGGCACTGCCGCCGAACAACTGGACCTCGGTGTTCGGCGGGTCCGCCTGGACCCGGGTGGTGGAGCCGGACGGCAACCCGGGGCAGTACTACTTGCACCTGTTCGACACCGAGCAGCCGGATCTGAACTGGGAGAACCCAGAAGTCTTCGACGACTTCGAGAAGACACTGCGGTTCTGGCTTGAACGCGGCGTGGACGGCTTCCGCATCGATGTGGCGCACGGGATGGCCAAGCCCCCCGGCCTGCCGGACACCAAGGAAGTCGTCAAGGTGTTGTCTCACACCGACGACGATCCGCGCTTCAACCACCCGACCGTGCACGAGATTCACCGCGGGATCCGCAAGATCGTCGACGACTATCCGGATGCAGTGACGATCGGCGAGGTCTGGGTGATGGACAACCGCCTCTGGGCGGAGTATCTACGGCCCGACGAGCTGCATCTCGGTTTCAATTTCCGGCTGACCAAAATCGGCTTCGACACCGGCGAAATCCACGATGCGATCCAGAACTCGCTGACGGCCACGGCCCTCGAAAATGCCGTTCCCACCTGGACACTGTCCAATCACGATGTGGACCGTGAGGTTACCCGGTACGGCGGCGGCGAGATTGGGCTGCGCCGGGCGCGCGCGATGGCGCTGGTGATGCTCGCGTTGCCCGGCACGGTGTTTATCTACAACGGCGAGGAACTCGGGCTGCCTGACGTGTTGGACCTGCCCGACGAAGTGCTGCAGGACCCGACCTGGGAACGCTCCGGACATACCGAACGCGGCCGTGACAAGTGCCGGGTTCCGATCCCCTGGTCGGGCGACTCTCCCCCGTTCGGGTTCTCGACGTCCCCCGACACCTGGCTACCCATGCCAGCGGAGTGGGCGACGCTGACCGTGCAAAAGCAGGCCGCCGATCCCACGTCGACGTTGTTGTTCTTTCAGCGCGCGATCGAATTGCGCAAGAGCCGAGATCGATTAGACGATGGAAGCGAAGTCGACGGATTCGAGTGGCTGCCCGCACCGAGCGGTGCGCTGGCATTCCGGGGTCGCGGCGGCCTGGTGTGCGCCGTCAACACCGGCGACCGCCCGATAGCGCTGCCCGACGGAGAGCTCATTCTGGCCAGCACGCCTCTGGTGACCGGCCGGCTGGCTCCGGACGCAGCCGCCTGGCTCGTCTAACCGGCCTTCATTTCAGGACCAGCGCCGGCTGGCCGCGACGCCGGTACACCGAGCCGAACCGGGCGTCGATACGCAACCACGACGGCAGGATCCGGACGCGGATTATTTCGTCGGCGCCGATCGCGTCAGCCGACTGCGGCAGGAAACCCATTGCCGTCAAAGCAAACACGCAACGCATGGGCAGCCCGACGTGGGCGTCAGCGGAGCTGACCCGAATGACTTCTTGATCGAGCAGCGAGGCCGGCGGCCCATGGGAACTGCCGTGCTCCTTGGCCAGTTGCACACCACGCTGCGCCAAGTCGAACAGCACCCGGGCCGGTACGTCATCGAGGTGGGTGAAGCCCGACTCCGGCGGCAACGCACCCCGCCAAGCCGAGTCCATCGAGAAACCGGGATCGACGTAGCCCGAGTCGTCCATTACCGACAGTCCGCGCGCCAAGTCGTCCGCGCCGACCGACAAATCCGCCGGGCGCACCGTGCCGGACACCACGCGGCTGGCCAGCACGTCGAAACCCGTTGCCACCCAAGCCGTGAGCAGCCCGGTGGACCGAGCACGAAGCCGGATGACGGCCGCGTCATCGAGCCGCGTCACGTGATCGACGAAGGTGGCCAGATTTCCGCGCTGGGCAGTCTTGTCTTGTGGACCCAGCCACAAACCGCGGTCGGCTATCGTAACCACCGCTCCAAGTACTCTCGATGGTGCGGGGCGAGTCGCATCAGCTGTTGCTCCACGATGTCGAACGCGACCATCTGTGACTCGGCGATGATGGCCGGTTTGGACTCGGGTTCGGCCGCGACCGAACGCACTTCGTACCCGAGCGTGAAGTCCACCGCCCGCAGCTGCTTGACCCAAATGGTCACCTGCAGAGGCGAATCGGCAAGCCGCAGCTGCCCCTTGTAGGTGACCCGGACGTCGGCGACCAACAAACCGGTGGTAGCGATGTCGAGGGCGAAAGCGGGCGTGAGGAACGGGACCCGCGCCTCTTCGAGGAGCGTGACCATCGTGGCATGGTTGACGTGCTGGTACATATCGATGTCCGACCAACGCACCGGTACGGCCGCAACAAATCCTACGTTCATCTGGTTCACCCCGGGGACCCTTGCCCGCTGGTGCGGGTCATGCGGCGGATCTGTCGGGCCGCCACCGAGAGCGTCGCGAGATCCTTATCGCCGCTCGCGTAGATCTCGGTGAGCGTGCGACGGGCCCGTTCCACCCGGGACGCGCTGATGTGCTCCCATTCGGCGATCTTCTGTTCGCCGCTCTCGTCCGGCTCGCCGACGGCCAGGACATCCAGGCACAGCGACCGCAGCGAGGCGTAGATGTCGTCACGAATCGCCAAGCGCGCCAGCGAATGCCAGCGGTCGTTTCGGGGCAGCTGGGAGACCGCGGTCAGCAGACCGTCGGTGCCCAGCCGGTCCATCAGGGCGAAATAGGTGTCGGCGACCTCGGCGGTATTGGTCTCGGTGATGTCGGCGACGTCGATGATGTCGAGCAGGCTGAAGCGGTACAGACCGGCGGCGATCATGTAGGCCAAGTCGGCGGGTGCGCCTTGCGCCGCGAATTCCGCGGCTTCCTGTTCGACGATGGCCTTGTCGTCACCGCGCAGCCATTCCGACATCCGCGGTGTCAGCAGTTTGATCTTCTCGGCGAACCGGTTGATCTCGGCGCCCACCGCCAACGGCTGCGGACGGTAGTTGAGCAGCCAGCGTCCGGCACGGTCGATGAGCCGCCGGGTGTCCAGCGTCAGCCGGTCGGACAACGCGACCGGCAGGTTCGCCGCGCGGATCCGCCGCCAGATGTCGTCCACGCCGAAGATGGCGTCAGTGGCCGCATAGGTGCGCACCGCGTCGACGGACGCCACGCCGACGTCTTCGGTGATCCGGAAGGAGTAGCTGATGCCCGCGGCGTCGACGAGGTCGTTGATCAGCATGGTGGAGACGATCTCGCGGCGCAGTTGGTGCGAGCGGATTTCCGGGGTGAACCGTTCGCGCAGCGGCGTCGGGAAGTATCGCGGCAGCCTGGACGCGAACACATCCAGTTCCAGGAGTTCGGTGCCCAGCAGATCCTCTTTGAGCGTCAGCTTGACGTGGGCCATCAGCGTGCACAGTTCCGGCGAGGTGAGACCGATGCCGGCCTCGATCCGGCGGTGAATCTCCTTCTCCGACGGCAGCGCCTCCAGCTCGCGATTGAGTCCGCGTTCTTCCACGAGGTATTTGATCTGCTGAGCGTGCACCGGAAGCAGGCTGGCCGCGTTGGCGCGGCTGGTGCCGATCAAGTCGTTCTGGTCCTCGTTGTCGGCGAGCACCAGCTGCGCAACCTCGTCGGTCATCGACTCCAGCAGCGGTTTGCGCTCGTCAGCCGTTACCTTTCCGGCGGTCACCAGCGAGTCGATAAGGATCTTGATGTTCACTTCATGGTCGGAACAGTCGACGCCGGCGGAGTTGTCCACCGCGTCGGTGTTGATCCGGCCTCCGGCCAAATCGAACTCGACGCGGCCCAACGCCGTCACCCCGAGGTTCCCGCCTTCACCGACGACCTTGGCGCGCAACTGATTTCCGTTGATTCGCACCGGGTCGTTGGCGCGGTCGCCGACATCGGCGTCCGACTCCGATTCGGCCTTGATATAGGTGCCGATGCCGCCATTGAACAACAGATCCACCGGTGCCTGCAGAATCGCCCGAATCAGGTTGGGTGGTGCCATCTCGGTGACCCCGCCGTCGATACCGAGCGCAGCGCCGACCTGCGCGCTGATCGGCACGGCCTTTTGTTCGCGGCTGTAGACCCCACCGCCCGCACTGATCAACGACTTGTCGTAGTCGTCCCAGCTGGACCGCGGTAGGTCAAACATCCGCCGCCGTTCCGCGAAGGAAACCCCGACATCCGGGTTCGGGTCGAGGAAGATATGCCGGTGGTCAAAGGCCGCGAGCAGCCTGATGTGTTCGCTCAACAGCATGCCGTTGCCGAACACGTCGCCGCTCATGTCACCGACGCCCACAACGGTGAAGTCTTCAGTTTGGGTGTCGACGCCCATCTCCCGAAAGTGCCGTTTGACGGCTTCCCACGCGCCCCTGGCGGTGATGCCCATGGCCTTGTGGTCATAGCCCACCGAGCCGCCGGACGCGAACGCGTCGCCCAGCCAGAACCCGTAGGACTTGGCGACGTCGTTGGCGATATCAGAGAACGTGGCGGTGCCCTTGTCCGCGGCCACCACCAGGTAGGCGTCGTCGCCGTCCCGCCGCACCACCTCGGGTGGCGGGCTGACCTTTCCGGTTGCGTGGTCAACGTTGTCAGTGACGTCGAGCAAGCCCGAAATGAACAGCTGGTAGCACGCCACACCTTCGGCGCGGGTGGCTTCGCGGTCGACGGCCGGGTCGCCGGTGGGCAGCGGCGCTCGCTTGAGGACGAACCCACCCTTGGCGCCGACCGGCACAATGACCGCGTTCTTCACCGCTTGCGCCTTGACCAGACCGAGGATCTCGGTGCGGAAATCGTCGCGGCGGTCGGACCAGCGCAGCCCGCCACGCGCTACCGGGCCGAACCTCAGGTGCACGCCCTCGACGCGAGGCGAATACACGAATATCTCGTACTTGGGGCGTGGCAGCGGAAGCTCGTCGACAAACTGGGCGTCGAGCTTGATGGCCAGCACGTTGCGGGCGCGGGCCGAACCCTCCCGAGCCACGAAGTAGTTGGTCCGCAAGGTGGCCTGCACCAGCGACGCGAAGGCGCGCAGGATGCGGTCGGTATCCAGGCTCACCAGGGCATCGATGTCGGCGGCAACCGCGGCGGCGGCCGCTTGCGCGTCGCGGCTCGCCGATGAACCCGACGAAGGATCGAAAAGCGCCTCGAACAACGTCACCAACGACCGTGCCGTAGCAGGGTATTCGTTGAGTACCGACTCGATGTAGGACTGGCTGTAGGGGAAGTTCACCTGCCGCAGGTACTTCGCATAGGCGCGCAACAGCACGACCTGTTGCCAGGTCAGCCGCGCACGCATCACCAACTCGTTGAACCGGTCGATCTCGATGCGGCCGTTCCAGATGGCGGTGACCGCGTCGGCGAATCGCTCCGCACTCGCATCCCGTTCCGCTGCCGTCGACGCCAGCTGGAAGGTCGGATGCGGCGCGATCTTGAACTGGTAGATCCAAACCGGCAGACCGTCCGGCCGGGTGACGGTGAACGGCCGCTCCTCGAGCACGACGACGCCCATGCTTTGCAGCATCGGGAGCAGCTGGCTCAGCGAAGCGGTGCGCCCACCGAGGAACCAGGTGAGCTGAGCGCCCTCCTCCGCGCCGCGGTCAGAGAACACCAACTTGACCGAATCGTCTCTCAGCGCGCCGATAATGGCGATCTGGCCAACGGCCTCTTCCGGACTGACGGCCGATTTGTAGGCCTCGGAGAAAGCTGTCGCGTAATACTCGGCATCGGCCGGTGGTTCCGCGGCTCCGACTAGCCGGTCGGCCCAGGTTCGGGTGGCTTCGCTCAACAACGCCTGAATGCGGACCCGGTTGGCTTCCGACACGTCGACCGGGGCGGTGGCGGCATGCTCCTGAGTAGGCAGCCGGACCATGAAATGCATTAACGCCCAGGGTGATTCGCTGACACGAGCGGTGAATTCCAGTCGCGTTCCGCCTAGCTCGCGGACGAGGATGTCCTCGATCCGCAAGCGCACCGGCGTGGTGTAGCGATCGCGCGGGACATACACCAGGCATGAGACGAAGTACTGCAGCCGGTCGGCGCGCAAGAATAATAACGCGCGCCGTTCCGAGCCCAGGTCCAGCACGGCTTTGGCCATCTCGAAAAGCCGCTCGGCGCTGAGCGTGAAAAGCTCAGAGCGCGGGACGGTCTGGATGACGTCGAGCAGGAGCTGGCCGGGGTGGATCGGGTCGCTATCGGCCATCGCGAGCGCCTCGCGCACCCTGCGTGAGATCGACGGGATCTCCAGGACGTCCGCGTTCATGGCGGCAACGGTGAAGAGCCCGACGAAGCGGTGTTCGACCACCCCGTTGGCGCCGGCCCCGTTATCGCCGACGTATTCCCGAACCGCGATCGCATACGGGTAGGCGCCGTACCGCAGATAGCTGCCAACCACAGACTGGGCCAAGACAAGCAGCTTGTCATCGTCGGTCAGCCTGGGACGAGAACCGGTGCGGTGATGCAGAACCCCCAGGCCGTCTGACCCGTCGCCGATGACCTGACTCTCGTGCGCCCGGCAGCGCTGGTAGCCGAGGAGCAGGAAATTCCCGTCACCGAGCCAGCGCAGCAGCGCGGCGACGTCCTCGCGGTCCGGCGCCGAATACCGGCCTGCGGAGTTGGTTTCGATCTCTGCGGCCAGGTCGCTCATGGTGGCGATGAGCGTGGCCGCATCCCTGGCGACCTCCTGAACATCGATCAATACCTTAGGCAGCAGCCGTTCGACCTCGGCGATGGCTTTGCCGTCGACGGAGGGCACGAGCTGGACGTAGATCCAGGACTCGCCCTCGTGCGCCGACGCGCCGGGCGCTTTTGGTCCCACGCTGAGCAGATCTCCGGTCGGGCTGCGGTGGACGTCGAACACCGGGGCCATGATGGCGGTGTAGCTGACGCCGAGCCGGTGCAGCAGCACCGTGATGGAGTCCATCAGCATGCCGCCGTGATCGGTGACGACCTGCAGTGAGGGTCCGATTTCGCCGGGATCGCCGGCCGGGTACACGCAGACGCAGCTTTCGCCGGGCGGGCGGCGCTGGCCAAGCCGATATTGCTCGCTGAGCATCGCGAGCGTCACCAGAGCGGCGGGGACGGCCGGGTCGACGCTGGCGTCGGTGGCGGGGCCTTCCGGGCCGTCCGCCTCGCCGCCATGCGGGCCGCGGTAGCTCTCGACATAGGCCTTCGAGATCCAGTCCGGAATATCGGCGGTCGTGGCGAATGAGGTCCACGGCTTCGTTTCCCGCCTTGCTCCGGAATCGATCGTCATGCCGACGGCTCCCAACTCACAACGCTGCCACGATGCTCAACACCCCGACTCCGCAGCGCTCGTTCCGGCCGCATCGTCGCGGGGCAGACCTGAGACTAGTCGCGTGTCAGCTTCCGGTGGGTCACCCGGTGCGGCCTGGCGGCGTCGGCACCGAGGCGTTCAACCTTGTTCTCCTCATACGCACCGAAGTTGCCCTCGAACCAAAACCATTTGGCCTCGTTGTCGTTGTCGCCTTCCCACGAGAGGATGTGCGTGCAGGTCCGGTCGAGGAACCAGCGGTCGTGCGAGATCACGACCGCGCAACCAGGGAAATTCTCCAGGGCGTTCTCCAGCGAGCCCAAGGTCTCGACATCGAGGTCGTTGGTCGGCTCGTCCAGCAGGATCAGATTGCCGCCCTGCTTGAGGGTGAGCGCCAGGTTCAACCTGTTGCGCTCGCCGCCCGAGAGCACGCCGGCCGGTTTCTGCTGGTCGGGCCCCTTGAATCCAAACGCCGAGACGTAGGCTCGGGACGGTACTTCGGTCTGACCGACCTGGATGTAGTCCAATCCATCCGAGACGACTTGCCAGACGTTCTTCTTCGGATCGATGCCCGCGCGGGTCTGGTCGACGTAGCTCAGCTTGACGGTCTCTCCCACCTTGACGGTTCCGCTGTCCGGCTGCTCGAGGCCGACGATGGTTTTGAACAGTGTGGTCTTACCGACCCCGTTGGGGCCGATGACACCGACGATGCCGTTGCGGGGCAGGGTGAAGGACAGGTCCTTGATCAGGGTGCGTCCTTCGTAGCCCTTGTCCAGGTGTTCGACCTCGACCACTACGTTGCCCAGCCGTGGGCCGACCGGGATCTGGATCTCCTCGAAATCGAGCTTGCGTGTCTTCTCTGCCTCGGTGGCCATCTCCTCGTAGCGCTGGAGTCGCGCTTTGCTTTTGGCCTGCCGCGCCTTCGCCCCGGACCGGACCCAGGCCAGCTCGTCGGTCAACCGCTTCTGCAGCTTGACGTCCTTGCGCCCTTGCACGGAGAGCCGCTCGGCCTTCTTCTCCAGGTAGGTCGAGTAGTTGCCTTCGTAGGGGTAGGCGCGGCCGCGGTCGAGTTCGAGAATCCACTCGGCGACGTTGTCCAGGAAGTACCGGTCATGGGTGACCGCCAAGATCGCGCCGGCGTAGCTGGCGAGGTGCGCTTCGAGCCACTGCACGCTTTCGGCGTCCAGGTGGTTGGTCGGCTCGTCGAGCAGCAGCAGGTCGGGTTTGGACAGCAGCAGCTTGCACAACGCGACGCGGCGGCGCTCGCCGCCCGACAAGTTCGTGACCGGCTCGTCGGGCGGCGGGCAGCGCAGCGCGTCCATGGCCTGCTCCAACTGAGAGTCGAGGTCCCACGCGTCGGCGTGGTCCAGATCCTCTTGCAGGCGGCCCATTTCTTCCATCAGCTCATCGGAGTAGTCAGTGGCCATCAATTCGGCGACCTCGTTGAAGCGGTCGAGTTTGACCTTGATCTCACCCAGGCCCTCTTCGACGTTGCCGCGAACGGTCTTCTCCTCGTTCAGCGGCGGCTCCTGCAGCAGGATGCCGACGGTCGCGCCGGTGGCCAGGAAGGCGTCGCCGTTGTTCGGCTTGTCCATACCGGCCATGATCCGCAAGACGCTCGACTTGCCGGCGCCATTAGGCCCGACGACGCCGATCTTGGCGCCCGGGTAGAAGCTCAACGTGACGTCGTCCAGGACCACCTTGTCGCCGTGCGCCTTGCGGACCTTCTTCATCGTGTAGATGAACTCAGCCATGCTGCAGTTTTGCCCTTCTGGTCTCCAGAACTGTTCCGCGAACCATCCTAGGCATCGCCCGAGCAGGCTAAGCCGGCACCGGCAGCGCGTTGACGGCTTCGGTGGCGTCGGAGGAATCCTCCGGCGCGTCCGGGGCGGTGGCGGGGCTCGACTCGGAGTCCTGAATTGCGCTTGGGGCAGGCTGCGGCACGGGTGTCAGGATTCGCACGATCGCGCGCGACAGGTCCGGGCCAACCGAGATTGCCCGCATTTCGGTGGAGGACCGCCGATTGCCGTCGCGGTCGTCGTACTCGCTCGTGTACACATGACCGAACGCGATGACCGGCGAACCTTTACTCAGGGCCGCGCCCACCCCGGTGACCAATTTTCCCCAGCAGTTGACGGTGATAAACAGCGAGTTTCCGGACTCCCAGTCGCCGTCAGGGGTACGGCGACGCGAGTTGCTGGCCAGTCGGAACTTGATGAGCTCCTGATCGCCGATCTTGCGGCGCTGAGGGTCATTGACGATGTGACCGATGACGGTGAGCGGGGTTTCGAACATTGACTGATCCTTTTCTGAGGCGAATGCGTATGCGGCCCATTGAGCCCGCCGGCACCGACAGCGAACGCGGGCGAACGGCGCCGGGTCTGGCGGCCCTGTGGAGGAAACTGCGACTGTGGATCAGTCCGCCGGTTGAGGCGAGAGCTCCGGCGGGTCGCGACGCGACATTTCAGCCAGCATCGCGTTGTAGGCGACCAGCTCGGCGTCATCGTCCAAGTCGGCGGCGCGGTCAAGCCGCCGCGCGATCCGGTCATCACTGCGCGCCCACTGCACGAGCAGGGCCAGCATCACGATGACTAGCGGCAGTTCCCCCGCCGCCCAAGCGATTCCGCCACCCAGCCGCTGATCACCCAGCAAATCGGTGTGCCAGCTCAATCCCAGCGATCGGTAGTAGCTGGCGCCGATCACCTCTTTGGTGCCCATCAGCAGCACGCCGAAGAAGGCATGCAGCGGCAGCGAGGCGAAAACCACGCCAACCTTGGCCAGCGGCGGGATGGGCCGCGGTGTCGGGTCTACGCCGATCACGACCCAGTAGAACAGGTAGCCGCTCAGCAGAAAGTGCACATTCATCGCCAAATGGCCTGCGTGACTACCCACAGCGGAATCGAAAATGCCGCCGAAGTACAGGCCGTAGAACCCCGCGACGAACAGCACGGTCGCGACGATCGGGTTGGTGAGAAACCGCGACACCGGGCTGTGCAGCGCGGCCAACAGCCACTCCCGCATACCGGGCGGATCATCCCGGCCCGCGGCGGGCAGCGCCCGTAGCGCCAGGGTGACCGGGCCACCGAGCACCAGCAGGATCGGGACCAGCATGGAGAGCCCCATGTGAGCGGCCATGTGCATGCTGAACATGGCGGGCATGTACCGACCCACCCCGGACGACGTCACAAACAGCAGCCCCGCGCAGCCCAGCAGCCACGTGACGATCCGGCCGGGCGGCCAATGGTCGCCGCGGCGCCGCAGCCGCAGCACGCCGGCCACATAAAGCCCCGCCATGACGATTGCGGCGGTACCGAAGATCAGGTCGAAACGCCAGTCGAACAGAACTCGGGCCAGGGTGGGCGGCCCGTCGAACCCGTAGCCGATTTCGGCCTCGGGGATCGAGGGCCGAAGGATGGGCGGCGGTGGCGGCGGCGTCCGACCCAGCCCGACGGCGATGCCGAAAGTGAGTCCGAAAACTGCGGCCTCGATCAGCGCCAGCCGGATCAGCACCCGGTGTGCGCCGGAATCTTTTTGCAGCGCAGCAACTCCGCTGCGGCGCTGCTGCCAGCCTGCCACGCCGAGCACGCACAGCGCGACGAATTTGGCCACCACCAGCCGCCCGTAAGACGTGGTCAGCAGGTCGGCGGGCAGCACCCGCACCAACGCATTCACCACGCCGCTGATTCCCATCGCCACCCAGCAGCACAACGCGATCGCGGAGAAGCGCCGTGCCGCCAAGGCCGTGTGGTCAGCGCGGCGCAGCGCGTGAGCCAGCAGCGCCAGCAGACCACCTGCCCACAAGCTGGCGGCCACCAGGTGGATCAGCAGGCTGTTGGTGGCCAGGTCGTGCGAGCCGCCGGCGGACGAGTGACCGGTCAACCCGAGCGGAACCAGCGTCACCAGCGCTCCAGCCAACAGCAACGGGGTCCACGACCAGCGCAGCACTGCCAGACTTGCCAGGGCCACCAGCGCCGCCAAGACCGCCGTCCAGCGCCACGCGGAGGCGGTATTGACCAGTCCGGCGACCGACCAGAGCTGCACCGGGTTCAGGTGATCGGCCAATCGGTGACCGGACACGTCGGAAATGGTCAGCGGGACCAGCAAGGCGGCACACACCGCCCACACCCCCGACGCCACCGTGCCCAGCCGGAGCGCGCGGTAGCCGCCGACGTCCAGCACTCCGCTGCGTTGTGGCGGCACCAGGAAGGCCGCGAACAGAAACGACCCGACGGCCAGCACCGCCGCGATCTCCCCCGCCGCCCGGACAAACGGCAGGCCGAGCGTGGTCGCCGGGCCTGGATCAGGCAAACCGGTGGCGGTCAGCGCGTCTGCCAGCGATAACACCCCGATTCCGGCCGCCGTGCAACCGGCCAGCACCGCAACCTCGGTGAGCAGCGGCCACACGAGGGCACGGCGCTCGGGCACGGTAACCGTCATCTACACAGGGTATGGCCGGGTGCTCGAGGAGCCCGCGCTACCCGCCTTCGCCCGCGGACCGGGCCTGACGCGCGTTGACCTCCCGAGCGACGAACTGATCGCGCGCGATCTGCTCGACGTAGTCGAAGTCCCGCAGGATGCTGCGCAGTTCCCGGCGGAATGCGACCCGGCGTTCGGCCAGGTCCGCTGCGGGTTCGATCAGGCCCTGGTCGGCGACCACCTGATACGCCGTGGCGAACAGCAATGTCGAGACGGGTTCGCTGCTGCGGACCCGGGCCTGCGCCACGTATTGGCGGCCGACGCCGAGCGCCAAGTCGGTCAGTTCCTGCTGTCCGATATCGGCGGGCGCATCGCGCAACACGTCGGCGACGATCTCATACGCTTCGAAGAACACCCGCAACATCGAATCCGCCATCAGCGGCCGCTTCCCGAACAGCATCGCATCGATCTCGTCGCCGCCTGCGACGAGGTGGGCTTCCCAATCTTGGTGCCATGTCAGCTCTTCGGCGATGTTGTCCCGAAACGCCGCGGAATCCGCAAAGTAGAAATCGAATTTCAGCAGATCGCGCAACCGCATCGCCTGGTTCCAGAAAGCGGCCGTCCGGTCGCCGTCGGCGTGCCGCGCATGCGCCAGCGCGAGTTCAACGATCGAGGTCTCCAAAAAGGCATGGATGACCGAGTTCCGGTAGAAGGCCGCGGCGTGCTCATTCTTGGATTCGATGCGCCACACCGGCTCCCGGCCACCGTCGACGCGAGTGATCGGGTGCCCGTTGGACAACGCGTCCACCGCTGCACGCACGCCATCGCGCGTCCGCAGCCGAAGCGCGCTGGTTGAAACCGGAGTTTGCTTGCGCTCGAGGTAATCGAGTGAGCCCTGCATGGTGTGGTGCAGCTGACCCAGAGTGAGCGCCGCACCGCGGGTAGTGAGCAGCAACGCCGACGCCAAACCCGTGGCGGTCACCGGCGTCGCGCGCAGAATCCGCCAGGCGACCTCGAACGACATCTTTTGCAGCGCAAGCCGTTTAGCGTCCTCGTCCTCGGCCAGCGGACCGTGGGCTTTACCGAGGTATTCGCGCATCGAGACCGCTTCGGGAAAACGGACATAGATCTTGCCATAGCTGCGCTCGCCTTGGGCCTTGATGAAGTTGTATAACCAGCCGATGCCCTCGGGTGTCTTCTCCCCGCCTTGGGCGTAGGCGGCGTATTCGGCGGTCTCGTGCAGCTGATCGAAACTGATCGACACCGGCTGCAGCAGGATGTCTTCGCTACGGCCGTCCAGGTAAGCGTCGGCCACATACGCCAGCAGACCGAGCTTGGGCGGCAGCATCTTGCCAGTACGCGAGCGAGTTCCCTCGATGGACCAGCTCAGGTTGAACCGCTTCTCGACGATGTAGCCGACGAATTCGCGCAGCACGTACTTGTAGATCGGGTCGCCGCCGATGTTGCGGCGGATGAAGATAACGCCGGAGCGGCGCAGCAGTGGCCCCATCAACCCGAACGACAGGTTGATGCCGGCGAATACATGCACCGGCGGTAGCCGGTTCTCCTGCATCGCCACCGGGACCACCGCGCCGTCGATATAGGACCGGTGCGAAAACAACAGGACCGCCGGATGAGTTTCCAGCCGGGAGCGCATCGCCGCGACTTGATACTCCTCGTAGTCGATCTCCGGATCGAACCCGCGGCTCAACATCCTGCCGAGGACGGAAACCAGGTCGACGGAGGCCCGGCTCCACCCGGTGGCGAGCTCATCGAGCATCTTCCCGGCTTCTTCGACGGTCGCGCCCGGGATCTTTTTCAGGCCGGCGCGAAACCGGGTGGACGCCAGGATCTCCGGCTTCATCAGCCGCGGGGACTTGTAATGCGGTCCGAGGATTCGGTACTCGGCACGTTCCATCGCCAAAATTGCTCGGCGAGTGACGAACTGGGCGAAATCGCGCTCGTCCCCCCCAACGGTGGTGTCGCGCCACTGCTGGCGCAACTCGGACACCTTGGCCGCCTCGCCCGCCACGATCCGCGCGCGGCTGGGATCGTTGCGCAGGATGTGCTGCTGCTGACGCTGGTTGGGGTGGTAGGGATCCCGGCCCGGGAACAGCCCGGACAGTTTGGCGATTCTGCCGCGATCGGGAGCCGGCAGCCAGAACACCCGCACCGGCACCACCGAGCGGTCGTCACCGGTTTCGGGGCCGGATTGGAGCTGCGCTACCAGCGCGGTCAGTTCAGCCGGGGGCACCCCGGAATCCAAACCAGCGGGCAGTTCGGGGAGTTTTGACAGATCGAATTTCACCTCCGGATTGCGAGCCCGCTGCTGACCCAGCCAATCCATCACCAGCTGCTTTTCGACCGGAGTCTCCATGGACGCCAGTACCAGCGAGTCGTGCGCGGTGAGAATTGCGGCGGCGTCCGGGGCCAGGTCGCTCACGACAGTTCTCCGCTCGCCGGCTTCTTCGCGACGGCTTTCGGGGCGGCCTTTTTCGCGGCCTTCCTCGCCGCCGCCTTGGGCGCGGCCTTTTTCGCGGCCTTCGTCGGAGCAGCTTTCGCCACAGCTTTCTTCGCGGCCGTCTTCTTTGCCGCCGCCTTGGGCGGCTCGGCCGGAATCTCATCGGGCCAGTCGGCCAGGGTGTCCAGATAGAGCTGACGCACTGCGGCGATGCGCTCGGGCAGGTTCTCGAGGGTCCAGTCGTCGACCGGAATCGGCGGGAACACCGCGACGTCGACGATGCCCGGGTTGATCGTGGTGGAGTTCCGGGCGGCGACGATTTCCGCATTTCGGATCACGATCGGGACGATCGGGATCCCCACCGCCATCGCGATGCGGAACGGCCCTTTCTTGAACGGCCCGACGGAGGTGGTGTCGAGCCGGGTGCCTTCCGGAGCCATCATGATCGAGAGGCCGTTCCGCGCTCGATCTTCGACCGTGTGCAGCGTCTCCACCGCGGCCACCGGATCGTCACGGTCGATGAACACGCCGTCCAGCAACTTGCCGAGCGTGCCCATGATCGGGTCTTTTTGTAATTCCTTCTTCCCCACGGCAACCCAGTTGTCGCGAATCAGCGCACCGCTGATGATCGGGTCAACCTGGTTGCGGTGGTTGAAGATGAAGACCGCCGGACGCTGCGCTGTCAGATTCTCTTTCCCGATGACATTCAGTTGCACCCCGGTGGCCGCGAGCACCGAGTTGGAAAAGTTGGCGGTGAAGAAGTTCACACCTCGACGCCGGCTGCCGGTCAGCAGACCCATTCCCAGAGCTCCGGCCCCGACCGGGAACATGGAACCAAAGCCCGCGAGTGTGCGCAGTTGCCGGCGAAGGCCAACGCCGCCGCGGCTGTTGAATTCCAAAATCGGCCAACCGCGACGCTTGGCGACGGTGGCCATCTTGCCTTCGGGGTTGGTGGGGCGCGGATTGCCGACCAGGTACATCAGGGCGACGTCCTCGTCGCCGTCGGCGTAGAAGTAGCTGTCCTTGAGGTCGATGCCGTTCGTGGTCGCAAACCGCTGCACCGCAGCGGCTTTGCCCGGTCCCCACAAGATCGGGGCCTGCACGGCACCGGTGAGTTGCCCATCTTCGTTGGTCTCGAACGCGTTGGTGAGCAGGTTGGTGATTCCCAGGAAGCTGGCCACCGGATTCACCTGAATGGTCAGCGCCGACGAGCTGAGCACCACCGTGTGGCCGCGAGCGACGTGCGCCCGCACCAGCTCACGCATTTCCGGATAGATCCGGGACTCGATCCGCTGGACGAACAGCCGCTCGCCGATCTCCTCCAGGTCGCTCAGCATGCGCCCCTGCAGCGCCGACGCCGCCTTACCGATGAGCTCTTCGAACTCGATGCGCCCGAGCGTGTGGTTCAGACCGGCCTGCACCATGCTGAGCAGCTCACCGACGCCCATGTCTCGGCGACGTAGGCGTTCCTGGGTGAGGATGACGGCGGTGAAGCCCGCGACCAACGTCCCATCCAGGTCGAAAAACGCGCCGATCTTGGGTCCGGGAGCACTGGCGCGGATCTCGGCGACCGAGCCGGGCAACCGCAGATCCGACGGTGGGTTCTGCTCGCGAGAGGCGCTCATGAACCCGACACCGTTTGAGACGGCGAACCATCGGGCCCGGCGGCAAACGACGATGGGGTTGCGCGCGGCGCTGGGTCACCGGCCAGCGCCAGGATCTCGTCGAAACCCTCCAGCAGGCATTGCGCGAACAACGCCTCGTCTCGCACCGATGCCCTGTCGTACCGCACGGTGATGGTGCACCAGCCACCGCGGGAAATCAGGACCACCATCATCGCGACACCGGGTAGCGGGCCGATACCGTACTGGCGCAGCACCTTTGCACCGGCGATATAAGTGTCTCCGGGGTACACCGGGACATTGCTGGCCTGCACGTCGGAGCCGATCACCGAACCGGTGATCCCCTCCAGCACGGCTGTCGGCAAGACACTGAGCACCGGCGCAAACGAACCAATGATGTTCATCGCCGGTTCGTCGCGGCGCTGGGTCATCTGGGCGCGGATCTTCTTGATCCGTGCCACCGGGTCGACGGTGCCCACCGGGGCCGCCAGGTTGACGCCGGTGAACTGATTGCCGCCGGTCGCGTCATCTGAGACCCGCAGGCTTACCGGGACCGCCATCGGCAGCGTGTTGATCGGCACACCGAGGGCCTGGTGGTAACGCCGCAACGCGCCGCACAGGCCGGCGAGATAGGCGTCGTTGATCGATCCGCCGCCGGCCTTTGCGGCCTTGTGCAGGTCCGAGAGCGGGATGTCGATTGCTTCGGTGCGGGTGGCCAGGCTGCGACGGCGCAGGAGCGGTGACGGTTCGGCGGCTCGGTTCAACACCCGGATGCCCGAGAGCGCGTAACTGAGGATGCCCGAAGCAGTGGACGTGGGCTCCAGGACCGCTCGCCCGGCCGCCGATACCGCCCCGGACACCGCGCTCAAGACGCCGCTGACGATTGCCATGGGCAGGTGGTTGATGCCCTCGCGCATCAAATCGTTGGGCGACAGGTCCTGCGGAATCGGTTGCGGGGGCGTCGCCCTCGCCGGTGGATCGCGTTCGAGGTCATAGATTTCGGCGAACATCTCCACACTGCCGACACCGTCGGTGACCGCATGGCTGACATGCAGCAGGGTCGCAGCCTTGCCTCCCGGCAGGCCCTCGACCAGTGTGGAGGTCCACAGCGGTCGGGAGATGTCCAACGGTGACTGCAGGATCAGCTCAGCGAGATCGAATACTTCACGCAGCGTTCCCGGTTCGGGGACACGCATCCGCCGCACGTGGAAATCCAGGTTGAAATCGGGGTCTATCACCCAACGCGGTGCGGCCGTCGGGAACGTCGGCACGACAACCTTCTGTCGCAGCCGCAGCACCCGCCGGGAGGCGTTTTCGAAACGGGTCCTGAACCGGTCCCAATCCGGCGTGGAATCAAGGATTTCCACGGCCATGATCCCCGACCGGGTCCGGGGGTTTGCTTCGCCGCGATGCAGCAGATAGTCGACCGCTCCGAGTTCGTCGGACCGTCCAGCAGCCTCGACGGACTCAGGCATTTTCACAATCCCACGCGGGCCGGTGGTCCCCACGGATAACTCGACGCGTCAACAACCCTGTCACCGTTGATCAAGCCTCCTGTGTTCAGAACTGCCAACCCAACGCTAGTCGGGTTGACGCGCTGGTGAAAGGCACGGTTCGGGCACAGCGACCGGGTGCGAGCGCGCAGACTTCGTGGCGTCAGCTGGCTGACGTCGCCGACAGCGGCAACGAACCCATCCGCGAACTCGCGCGCCGCCCATAGACGACGCCCAGAAAGTCGGCGACGGCGTCGGCGGCCAGTCCCGAGCGGACCGTCGGCGTGATGTCGAAGGCGTGGTGCGCATTTTCGAGTTCGGCGTGCGATACCGTCTCGACTCCGGCTTCCCGGAGCGCCGCGCAGAATGCCCGGGCCTGACGACAGGGAACCAGTTCATCTTTCTCGCCGTGCAACACGAAGAACGGCGGAGCCTCGCCGTGCACGTACGAAATCGGCGACGCCGCCTTGAATTTCTCGGGGGCGTCGGTGTAGCGGGCCTTCATCACGAATTGCTCGAGGAACGGCAGCATCATCTCGTGCATGTTGTCGGCGTTGGTGAAGTCATAGACGCCGTAGTACGGCACCGCCGCGTCGACCGTCGTATCGGACTTCTCAAACCCGGGCTGAAACATCGGCTCGTTGGGGGTGAGCGCGGCCAAGGAAGCCAGGTGCCCACCGGCCGACCCGCCGGTGATCGCGATGAAGTCGGGGTCGCCGCCGTAGTCGGCGATGTTCTCGCGCACCCACGCGATCGCCCTCTTCACGTCGATGATGTGCGCCGGGAACTTGCTGCGCGGGCTCTTGCTGTAGTTGATGGAGACGCAGATCCAGCCGAGTTCCACCATCCGGCTCATCAGCGTGTACGCCTGTGGCCGTTTGCCATTGAGGGCCCACGCGCCTCCCGGCACCTGAATGAGCACCGGCGCGCGGCGGCCGGGCGCCAGATCGTGGCGCCGCCATACGTCGAGCAGGTGTTCCGTGCCACCGGGGCCGTAGGAGATGTCGGAAGTCTGCGCCGCGTACCGGCGGTGCGGCCCGGGCATGCGCAACAAGCCGTTGCGGGGTGCGCATTCGGCCTGCTCGCAGGTCGGGTGACACACCTGGTCGCGATAGTCGGGCCCGAAGGACTCCTCGAGGGCGGCGGTGAGGGTTCGGTCCGCTCGTTGTGCGGCCCAGGCGGTGCCCATCCGGGGCGATACCCGAGACAATGCGTGCCCGGTGACGACCTGCGGCGGAAATTCTGTAGTCAGCCAGCCCGCGAACCAGCCCATAGCAAACGGCGAGCCGCGCAACAACAGGGCACCCGCCCGGTACCTGTCTTTGGCGTCCGTTGCCAGGCGGAGGGCTTCGGCGCTGGCTTTTGAGCGCAGCGAAGTGACGTTCATGGTCATGCTCATAGCAAACGCCCCCACTCCCCGACGCCAGCACCCGCCTCGTTGCGGTTAACGGCCGATTACCGACCGGTGTTGTACGCGTGTCGAGAGACATCACGATAACCGATATTGACGCTGGGGGAAGAGGTTTCGCGCGAGTCGTGTCTTCGAGACCTGCCGAACGGTTGGCGTTGGCTAGACTGACCTGCGCATTGCCTCCGTAGCTCAGGTGGATAGAGCAAGGGCCTTCTAATCCCTAGGTCGGGTGTTCGAGTCACCCCGGGGGCGCTGAGAAAGATGTATTACCTCGGTTGATGCGTGACATTTTGTCTTCGGGTGATGCCTGACAGTGTTTCGGCTGATGCTTGACAGCTTGTTCCGGCTGATGGTTGGCACTCCCCTGATGAGGGAGCTGGCCGTGGCCGAGCAGAGCTGACGCCTACATTCCTCAGCCTCGCCGAATTCTTCCAGCTGAACCAGAGCGCTTTCACTACCTCGATAGGCAATTTCGTCGGTTCGTTTGGCTCCTTCCCCAACCTCGCGTGGAACCAGTTGGGCGCGGCCGCGGATGATGCGCTGGCCCTCCCGCTATGGCCGATCACATATCCGGTTACCGCCGTCACTGCGTTCGTCCTCGAGGCCGTGCTCGACTCCATCCTCAATGCCCTTATCCCGTAGCCGACGCGTTTCGCAGCACCGGCGACGCGGACTGGTACGCCCGCACCTACCTCCGTGCATCGCACGGCGGGCATCTGCGTTGGATGTCTAAACGCTCAGGTTCATCCCCACAGGAGTTGACCCTGTATCCGGGCTAGCTCGGCTTCGGCAGCATCGAAGACCGTCTAAACAATGACGGCGCCGCTAGCGTCGTTCTACCTCACGATCACCAATTCACATCTACGGCACAGCCGCAGCTGAACCCGCAAACAGACGCATCGCGAAATATCCACTGCACCGGGGGGGCCACGCCGTGTTGAGCGGCAGAGAGCGAGACGGCGATGTCGTTTGTGGTGGCGAACCCCGAGATCCTGGCAGCCGCAGCAGCGAACATGACGGGCATCGGCTCGTCGCTGGATGCGGCCCACGCGGCGGCAGCGCAGGCGACTACCGTGGTGGCCGCCGCGGCTGGTGATGAGGTCTCAACCGCGATCGCGTCGCTGTTTTCCAGCTACGCCCAGCAATACCAGACGCTCAGTGCGCAGGCGGCGGGGTTCCATGCCGAGTTCGTCGAGAAGTTGACCGGGGCTGGGGGTTCGTACGCCGCCGCGGAGGCGGCTAATGCGTCGCCTTTGCAGACCCTCGAGCAAGACGCGCTGGGTCTGCTCAACGCGCCTACCGAGCTCGTATTGGGGCGCCCGCTCATCGGTAACGGCGCCAGCGCGGCGGCGGGAAGCGGCCAAGCCGGCCAGTCCGGCGGGATTTTGATGGGCAATGGCGGCAACGGCGGATCGGGTGCGCCCGGGCACGATGGTGGTGCCGGCGGGTCCGCGGGGCTCTTCGGCAACGGCGGCAACGGCGGGGCGGGCGGCGCGGGTGTCACCGGCGCCACCGGCAGTCACGCCGGGGGCAGCCTCGGCACCGGTGGCACGGGTGGCACCGGTGGCACGGGCGGAAACGGCGGTAACGGCGGGTTGTTCCGCGGCAATGGCGGAGCCGGTGGGGCCGGTGGCGTCGGCGGCCTCGGTGGAACCGGTGCGGCCGGCTCATACGCGCCCGGCAGCGGCAACGGCGGCGACGGTGGCGACGGTGGCCGTGGCGGCATGGGCGGGACGGGCGGTATGGGCTCGTTGTTTGGCGGTCAGGCCGGCGCCGGCGGTAACGGCGGCAACGCGGGGCCCGGTGGTACCGGCGGGGCGGGCGCTGCCGGTACCACCGCGACCGGGCCCGGCGTCAACGGCGGAAACGGCGGGGACGGCGGCTACTCGGGCGACGGGGGTCTCGGCGGCAACGGCGGGTTCGACGTGATCAGCGGCGCCCACGGCGCGACCGGAGGCTTCGCCACCACCGGCGGCGACGGCGGTAACGGCGGGGCCGGCTTCAACGCCACCATCGCCGGCACCCAAGGCGGGGCCGGTGGAAATGGCGGAAACGGCGTCGGCTACACCGGCACCGGCGGCAACGCCGGGGACGGCGGCAGCGGCGGGGACGGCGGCATCGGCGGTCACGGGGGTTACGGCGGCGAAGGCGTTCTTGCAGGCGGCACCGGAGGGGCGGGCGGGGCCGCCGTTGACGGCACCGGTGGTACCGGGGGCGACGGTGGTCTGGCCGACAACCCCGCAAGCGGCAACGCCGTCGGCGGCCACGGCGGCGCAGGCGGGGCCGGGCTCATCGGCGGCACCGGCGGCCGCGGCGGCTACGCAAACTTAGACAGCAACACCGCGACGGGCACCGCAACCGGAGGCGTCGGCGGGGTCGGCGGGGCCGACATCAGCACGGTGCCGGGCGGCCACGCCGGCAGCGGCGGCAACGGCGGTGGCGGAGAGAACTTCGGATCCGGAAACGCCATCGGCGGCACCGCTGGGAACGGCGGTGACGGCGGCACCGGGATCGGCGGAAGCGGCGGGACCGGGGGCTTCGCGGTGGCCCACGGAGCTGGAGACGCCCTCGCCGGCGCGGCTGGCCAAGGCGGCACCGGTGCCATCGGCGGCGGTGGCGGCGGCGCCGGCGGCGAGGCCATTAACTGGGGAACCGGCAACGCCATCGCCGGCAACGGCGCCGACGGCACCGGCGCCTCCTCCCCTGCCGGCTTCGGCGGCGCCGGCGGGACAGGCGGCGAGGCGGATATCGAAAACGCCGCTTCGGCGGCTAACTCCGTCGCCGGCCACGGTGGGGCCGGCGCCGGCGGATACGCCGGCGGGAACGGTGGCGACGGAGGCATGGCGAGCACCGCCGGAACTGGACCCATCACCCCGGGCGTCGGCGGAGCCGGCGGCAGCGGTACCGGCGGCAGCGGTGGAAACGGTGGTGCCGGCGGCATCGGGCAAGTCGTCGACAGTGTCTCCAACGTATCGCCGGTCGGCGGCGCCGGCGGTCACGGCGGCGACGGGTTCAGCGGAGGCGCGGGCGGAGCCGGCGGTAACGGGCAGAACGACGTGTTACCCAATGGTGTTGTCACCACTAATGCCGACGCCACCGGCGGCGCCGGTGGCAATGGCGGCAACGGCACCGGCGGCACCGGCGGGGCCGGCGGCAACGCCGGCTACGGGTTCAACGACGGATCCGGAAACGCCTACGGCGGCACCCCCGGGATCGGCGGCACCGGCCCGGCCGGCGGCGGCAACGGCGGTAATGGCGGCGATGCGTACAACTTCGGAACCGGAAACGCCACCGCCACGGCCGGCGCAGCTGGCACCGGCGGCACCACCACCGGCATCGGCGGCAATGGCGGCAACGGCGGCAATGCGTTTATCGGGGATCCCTCCATGCCTGGCGCTGCCGCGGGAAGCGTCTCCGCCGCCACCGCAGGTGTCGGAGGGGCCGGCGCCGACGGCACCGCCGGCGGGAACGGGGGCGATGGTGGGTCCGCGCTCAACATCGGCACCGGAAGCACGACCGCCGGCGACGGCGGCAACGGCGGTAACAGCTTCGGCCCCTTGATCAACGGCGGCGACGGCGGCAACGGTGGCGAAGCGATCACCGATTCAACCCCGGCCATCGCGGGCTCTGGTGGCGCGCCAGGTGCGGGTGAAGCCGGCGGTTCCCCTGGATTTGCCGGCATCGACGGATCGGTAGTGAGCATCTGACGCGGGCCTCCAGGCGGGCTGATGGCACGGGCGGCGCCGGCGGCAAGGGCGGCACCGGCCGCACCGGCAACGGCACTGCCCCGGCCAGTCTGGCCAGTCCGGCTAACAGCGCGTTAGTCGTCGATCTCCGCGTTCAGATCGAACTCGGCAAAGGTGCGCGAGATGACCTCCCGCAGCTCATCTTTGGTGTTTTCCCGGCCGAGGAGGTACGCAGAAATTCTGATGGACATCTTCCCGCTGCCCCGCCCCGAACCCAGATACAGTTGTCCCCCCATGGCCTCGAGCGTGCTTTTCTTCATGTCGGGCTCAAGGGGTCGCAGGTACACATAGTCGGCATCGGTGCCGTCGGGCCGGTTCACGGCCCCGGACAGGTCACCGACGTTGGAGCACGTGACCGGAAGGATGTCACCGCCCGCCGCCATCCTTGCCAGCCGCCTGGCCGCCCACCTCGGTGTCATCGCTGCCAGTGGGAGTGGCGCCAACCACTCGTCGTCGGGATTCTCCATCGTTTGGAGAATTGTCTGGGTGATCTTGTCGTGGATTTCCCCGAGGTCCGTCGTTGCGCTCGTTGGGTCGACGGTGACGTCGACGTTGGTGAGCGCATTGCCACGGGTATCGCCCTCGGTCCGCAGCGACACCAGAAAACGCAGGGTCACCGTTCCGTCGTCATGAACCCGCCCCATCCGCACCGCGAGTCGGCACGCGATCCCCGCCACCAGCGAGTTACCGCCCGCACCAAGCTTTTTCGCGCGAGCGTCCCATTCTGCCAGGTCGACCGACGCGGTCAGTGCAGGCATCTCGACGACCTGATCCTGACCGGCCGCCCCCGGGGAAGGCGGCGCCGCCTGGATCGACGATTTCAGCTCCTGGCTGTCGCGCCGGGCCCTTCTAACCACGGCGCCCACCGCCTGCGAAATGTCGGGCAGTTCTTTGACGGTTTGCCGAAGATCCTCGCGCAACGCCCTCCCACGGGTGCGCGATCCCGCAGGCGGATAGCCCAGATCGAGCCTCCTGCCCTCGGCAGCATCGGCGATCGCCTGCCCGAAAGCGATCGCGTCGACGATCATGTGCGAAGCCACCAGACTCACCGCGGTCCCGCCGTCCTCGAGGGGAAGCACTCCGAGATGCCAGGCGGGTCCCCACTCCGGATCAACGGGTAGCCGTGCCCGCTCGTCGATCCATGCGTTCACATCGGCGCGCCGCCGTGGAGTTGCGGAGAAATCGATGTCCTCCGCCGGGGCTAAAACCCAGCGATCACGCGCGAACCACAACGGGGACGTTTCGATCCTGCGCCCCAGCAACCCGTGGCCGAGATTGCGGTGAAAACGTCGTAGCCCATCAACATTGACGGCACGGTCGTATACCCAGGTGATCTGAATCAGTGCGCCGTGAACCGCTCGCAGCGCAAGAAATCCCGCTTGATCCAGGTGCGCCAGCCGATTGTCCACCGGCTCCCCACCGCTGGTGCTGATCTGAGCCGCTGGGACCGCCGGCGCAACGGTGTCTGTCAGCAGGCCGGCCAGGTGAGTGGCGAGTGAGGTCGGTGTGGGGTGGTCGAAGGTCAGGGTTGCGGGCAGGGCGAGTCCGGTGTGTTGGTTGAGGGAGTTGCGCAGTTCAAGGGCGGTCAGTGAGTCGATGCCGAGGTCTTTGAACGGACGATCGGGGTCGAGGGCGGCCGGGTCGGGGTGGGCCAGCACGGCAGCCGTGGTGGCGGTGACCAGCTGGGTGAGCGTCTGGAGCCGTTGTTCCGGGGTTTGGCCGGCCAACGTGGCGGCCAGTGTGCGGGGGCTGGCGGTGGCGGCTTGGCGGCGACTGGTGATCAGGGCGGACAGGATCGGGTCTAACGAGTGCTGGCGTGCGCGGCGGGTCAGCGCCCCGGTGTTCAGCGGGCTGGCGAGCAGGGTGGGCCGCGCACTGGTGAGGGCGGCGTCGAACAGCGCCAGTCCGCGTTCGTTGCTGATCGGGGTCAGGCCGGTGCTGGCCAGCCGGCTCACGTCGGCGGTGTTGAGGTGGGCGGTCATGGCGCTGGGGGTTTGCCAGTAGCCCCAGGCCACGCTGGTCGCCGGGAGTTGGGTGTGGTGGCGCTCGCGGGCCAGTGCGTCCAGGAATGCGTTGGCGGCGGCGTAGTTGGCTTGGCCGGGGCTGCCCAGAATGCCTGCCGCCGAGGAGAACAAGACGAACGCGGCGAGGTCCCGGTCGGCGGTCAGCTGGTGCAGATGCCAGGCGGCGTCGGCCTTGGCGGCCAACACGGTGTCGAGTTGTTCTGGCGTCAGGTCGGTGACCATGGCGTCGTCGAGAACGCCTGCGGTGTGGATGACCGCGGTCAGCGGGTGGTTGGCGTCGATGGTGTCCAGGGCTGCCCGTAACTGGGCGGGGTCGCTGGTGTCGCAGGCGGCGATCGCGACGTGGGCGCCCAGCCCGGTCAAGCGTTGCTGCAGGTCGTCGGCCCCGGCGGCGTTGGGGCCGCTGCGAGAGGTCAGCAGCAGATGCCCGACGCCGTAGTGGGTGATGAGGTGTTCGGCGAACAGCGCGCCCAGCATGCCGGTGCCGCCGGTGATCAGCACCGTGCCGTCGGGATCGAGCACTGCTGGGGGGATCAGCACGATCTTTCCGGTGTGCCGGGCTTGGCTCATGTCGCGGAACGCCGCGGCGGCATTCAGCAGGCCGTAGCTGGTGGTGGGCAACGGATTGACGAGACCGGCGGCGAACAGCTTCGTCAGGGCCGTCCATGCCGGCTGCAGGGATTCCGGCGACGCGCTGGCCAGGTCGTAGGCCGCATAGTCGACTCCGGGATGGGTGGCGGCGACCTCGCCGGGCAGCCGGATATCGGTCTTGCCGATTTCGATGAAACGGCCCCCGCGGGGCAGCAATGTCAGCGACGCATCAACGAAATCCCCACGCAGGCTGTTGAGCACGACGTCCATGCCCTGCCCACCGGTGGCGTGCCCGAAGGCGTCGACGAAATCGAGCGTGCGCGAGGAGGCGATGTGGTCGGCGTCGAGCCCGAACCCGGACAGGATGTGCTGTTTGTTCGGGTGGGCGGTGGCGAAAACTTCCGCACCGAGGTAGCGGGCCAGGGCGATGGCGGCCTGACCGACACCTCCGGCCCCGGCGTGGATGAGAACCCGCTGCCCGGCCGACAACCCGCCGATCTCGACCAAAGAAATGTAAGCGGTCAAGTACGCCACCGGCGCGGACGCGCCCTGGGTGAACGACCAGCCGGGTGGGACGGCGACGACCATGCGCTCATCGGTGATCGCGGTCGGGGCGAACGCGTTGTGCGGGAAAAGGCCCATCACCGCGTCACCGGGACGCAACGATGTCACGTCGGGGGCGGTGTCGATGACGATCCCGGCGGCTTCCCCGCCCAGGCCTTCGTCGCTGATGACGCCTAATGCCACGACCACGTCACGGAAGTTCAGGCCGGCGGCGCGCACCTGAACGCGGATCTGCCCGGGCGCCAGCGTGCTAGGCGGTTCGGCCGGGACCAGGGTCAGGTTCGTTAAGTCACCTTTGCCGCTGGTGCCCAACTGCCAGGGGCCCTCCTCCGGTGGAGTGAGCGTGGAGGTACGGGCCAGGCGAGGGATGTGGGCAAGACCGTTGCGCAGGGCCAGTTGCGGCTCGCCGGCGGGCGGCGTCGAGGCGATGGCCAGCAGGGCGTCCGCGGTGGCGGCGGTGTCATCGGTGTCGAGCACGATGATGCGCTCGGCATGTTCGTTTTGGGCCGTGCGGATCAGCGCCCAGGCCGCGGCATGCGCCAGATCGGGTGCACCGTCGTAAGCGCTGACACTGACCGCGTGACGAGTAACGATCACCAGGCGGCTGTTTGCGGTATCAGGCCGGGCCAGCCAGCTCTGCAGCTGGGTCAAAACGTGGCGGGTCAGAGCGTGCACTCGCTGCGGTTCGGCCTCCTCCCCCAGCTGGGGCAGCGGCCAGATCACCAGGTCCGGGCACGGGGTCACGGTGGCCAGGTCGGTGTGAATCGTGCCAGTGGACAGGCCGGCCGGCAGCTGCTCGGGCGCATCGCTGCAAACCGCCCATACCGGTTGAGCTGCAAACGAATCGGGCAGATCGGGCGCCGTCGGCCAGGTCACCTCGAACAAGCTGTCGGATACCCCGGCCCTCGACGTCGGCTGCCCGAGGTCGGAGACGGTACGCAACGTCAACGCGCCGATGGTGATCACCGGTGCGCCGGTCGGGTCGGTGCCGTGCAACCGGTAGGTGTCCAAGCCGGTGCGGGTCAGTTGGATATGCAGCTGGGTGGCCGCGGTGGCATACAGCGTGATCCCGCTCAACGCGTACGGCAGCCGCAGCGTCGCCGAGTCTGCCTCGCCGGTGTCGTCCAACACCGCGGCCAACGGGTGCAGCGCCGCGTCCAGCAGCGCGGGGTGGATACCGTAGCCGGTGATGTCGGTGCCGGCGGGCAACGCCACCTCGGCAGAGATAACCTCGGGTCGGGCGGGGTCGGTGCCGATCCCCCGCAGCGAGCGGAACAGACCGCTGTACCCGTAGCCCCGCTCGGTGAGCCGCTCGTAGAAGTCGTCCCGGTCCAGGGCCGCCACATACGGCGCCGGCATCAGCGGGGACGCGGCCGCGGGTTGCTCAGCTGTGAGCGCACCGGTGGCGTGCAACGTCCACGCGTCGGGCTGCTCGGCACCGGCGCGCGAATGGACGGTAAACGGGCGCCGCCCGTGCTCATCGAGCGGTGCCACCAAGATCTGCAGATCGGTCGGCACCTGCTCCGACAGCGTCAAAACGGTATGCAGGACCAGCTCATCGATGACCGGGCTGCCGGCCAACTCGCCGGCGGCCAGCACCACCTCGATGAACCCCGTCGCCGGGAACACCACGGTGTCGTTGATTCGATGGCCGGCCAACCAGCCCTGGGTGCCCGGCGATAGCCGCCCGCTGACCATGACCTGGTCCTGGTCGGCCAGTTCGACAACGGCGCCCAACAACGGATGCTCAGCACGATCCAGGCCCAGCCCGCGAGCGTCACCGGCCGGGGCGGCCGCCAGCCAGTAGCGGCGGTGCTCGAACGCGTAAGTGGGCAGCGCGACGGTACGAGCGTAGGGATACAGCGCCGACCAGGACGGGCTGTGCCCGTGATTGTGCAGCGCGGCCAACGCGCTAGCCAGTGCGTCTTGGCCGTGCCGGTCTCGGTGCAGCGTGGTGATCACCGCCGACTGGGTGCGCCCGACGGCCTGCGCCAAGGTGTCGGTGATCGCCGGGGCCAGCACCGGGTGCGGGGACAACTCCACAAACGTGCACTCGCCGACGGCCAGACGCCCCACCAGAGCGTCATAGAACCGGACCGGCTCACGCAGGTTGCGATACCAGTAGTCGGCGTCCATCGTGGTGGTGTCGAGGGGATCAGCTGAAAGTCCATCTCCCACCGTGGAATACAGCGGGATACGGGATGGCGCCGGACTCAGATCAGCCAACTCGGCCAGCAGGCGCTCACGCAGGGGCTCGATCTGAGCCGAATGCGACGCGTAATCGACGGCGATGGGCCGGATCTGGATATCGTCGCGGTCACAGGCTGCGATGAACTCGGCCAGCGCGCCAGGGGTGCCGCTGATGATGGTGTGGGTGGGGCCGTTGATCGCGGCGATGCTCAACGCCTCACCCCACGGTTGCAGGAGCGGCTCCAGCTGGTCGGCGCCCAGCAGCACCGACGCCATGGTGCCAGCACCGCACAAACCACTCAGCGCTTGACTGCGCCGCGCCACCACCCGGGCGGCCTCGCCCAGGGGCAGTACCCCGGCGATGTAAGCCGCGGCGATCTCCCCCTGAGAGTGACCGATCACGGCGTCAGGAAAAATGCCGCAACTTTCCAACACCGCGGCCAGCGAAACCATCATGGTGAACAGCACCGGCTGCACCACATCGACTCGATCCAGTGCTGGCGCCGCCGGATCCTGGCACAGCACCTCGCGCACCGACCAGCCCGTGAAGGGACGCAACGCCTCATCGCAGGCATCGACGGTGTCGGCGAAGACCTGGTTGTGTTTGTAAAGTTCGCGGCCCATGCCGGGGTGTTGGCCGCCCTGGCCGGGGAGCACGAACACGGTTTTGCCCCGCTGGCGCCCCACGTAATGGTGTTGGGTCAGCTGCGGATGCGGCGCGCCGGTGCCCAGGGCATGCAGGGCGTCCAGCAGGTCTGTGCGCAGATCGGCGCTGCCCACCGATGCGGTGATCGCCGCCCGATAGGGGTGGTGGGTGCGGGTGGTGGCCAGGCTGTAGGCCACATCAATGAGATCCAGGTCGGGATGGCCGAGCAGATGTTCGTGCAGCCGGTCGGCTTGGGCAGCCAATGCTGCGG
Organism: uncultured Actinomycetota bacterium; assembly: GCA_963715905.1. Classification (GTDB taxonomy): domain Bacteria; phylum Actinomycetota; class Actinomycetes; order Mycobacteriales; family Mycobacteriaceae; genus Mycobacterium. The sequence continues at coordinate 302,546 of CAVQSX010000042.1, read as the reverse complement.
GGGTGCGCGCCGACACCGGCCAGATCGGCAGCCCGAACTCATCACCGTGCCGGGCTTGCCGCGCGCGGCGGCGCGCGTCGGCCGGTTCGGCCGCCGGGGTGGGGGGTTGTCGCAGGATCAGGTGCGCGTTGGTGCCACTGATCCCGAACGAGGACACCGCCGCGGTACGGAGATGATCGGTGTCCGGCCACGCCACCGGCTCGGTGAGCAACCGCACCGTGCCGGCCGACCAGTCGATGTGCGGGCTGGGCCGATCGACGTTCAGGGTCGGCGGCAAACTGTCGTGGTTGAGCGCCGCAACCATTTTGATGATTCCGGCGACACCGGCCGCGGCTTGAGTGTGGCCGATGTTGGATTTGATCGATCCCAACCACAGCGGCCGCTCCGCAGTACGTGCAGCGCCGTACGTGGCGATCAACGCGCCGGCCTCGATCGGATCACCCAGCGTGGTGCCGGTGCCGTGCGCCTCGACCACATCGACCTCATCGAGCCCGATACCGGCGTTGGCCACCGCCTGGGCGATAACGCGTTGTTGGGCGGGCCCATTGGGGGCGGCCAACCCGTTGGAGGCGCCGTCTTGGTTGATCGCCGATCCCGCGATGACCGCCAACACCGGATGCTTGTTGCGCTGAGCGTCGCTGAGCCGCTCCAGCACCAACACTGCCGCGCCTTCACCCCAGCCGGTGCCATCAGCGTCACCGGAGAACGCTTTACACCGCCCATCGGCGGCCAGCCCACGCTGTCGAGCGAACTCGGTGAACACCGCCGGTGTCGTCATCACCGTGACACCACCGGCCAGCGCCAACGTCGACTCGCCGTGCCGCAACGATTGGCACGCTAAATGGGTGGCGACCAGCGATGACGAGCACGCGGTATCCAACGTGATCGCCGGGCCCTGCAACCCCAACGCATAGGCGACGCGCCCGGAGGCCACACTGGTGGACACACCGGTCAGCGCATATCCCTCGGCACCGTCAGAACCGCCGGATCCGTAGGTTTGCGACCACGCCCCGATGAACACCCCGGTCTCGGTGCCCGCCAACCCGGCCGGATCGATTCGGGCGGTTTCCAACGCTTCCCAGCACACCTCCAGCAGCAGCCGCTGCTGCGGGTCCATGCTTTGGGCCTCGCGCGCTGAGATCCCGAAGAACTCCGCGTCGAAATCGGCCGCCTCCGCCAAGAATCCGCCGTTGCGGGTGTAGGTCTTGCCCACCGCATCGGGATCGGGGTCGAACAGATCCGCCAGATTCCAGCCCCGATCAGCCGGAAACTCCCCCACCGCATCGGTGCCACCGGCGACCAGATCCCACAGCGCCGCCGCCGAATCCACCCCACCGGGGAACCGACACGCCATCCCCACCACCGCGACCGGCTCGTCGACCGCTACCCGCGCCGCCACCGGCAAAGCCGCCGCGACCGACCCGGTCAGCAGCTGACCCAGGTGGGCAGCCAACGCGTTCGGGGTTGGATAGTCAAACGCCAGCGTGGGCGGCAATTCCAGCTCGGTGACGGTCTTAAGCCGGTCCAACAACTCGGTGGCTTTCACCGAGTCAAACCCCAAGTCCTGAAACGCATCCTCAGGGTCGATGTCTTCAGCGCTGGGACGGCCCAACACCGTTGCCACCTGCGTGCATACCACCCCAACCAGCAGGTCATGTTGCTGCTGGTGCAGCGTGCGCACGCGTTGGGCTAACCCCGACTCGGCCGCGTCCCCCGCACCCGGGTCATCGACCACGCGCTGCGTCGGGCGGCGGATCCCCTTGTCCAGGCGGTTGAATTCATTAGCCAGATAAAGTTTTAGACAATCCCTTCGCCTGACCTTGCCGCTCGTTGTGAGGGGAATCGAATGAGGTCCTACCAGAACGAGATCCGACACACCCAGCCCATGTGTCTTCGATATTGCTGCGCTGATTTCACGCCGGGCCGCGCCCAGCCTGTCCGCCGCGGCCTCTTCGGATTCGTCACGCATCTTGAGTTCGACGATGGCGACCAGGTTCTCAACGCCGTTGGCATCCGGAACCGCTATCGCGACGCAGCGGCCTGCCGTGATCTCCTGGATCGTTGCCTCGATGTCGTCGGGAGAGTAGTTGCGCCCGTAGACAATCAAGAGGTCCTTGATGCGACCAACGACAAATAGCTCGCCGCCGGAGAGCATGCCCAAATCCCCGGTTCGCAGCCACGGCCCATCGGGCGTATCGACCGACGGATTGACAAGCGTTGCGCCGAAGGTACGTTCAGTCTCCTCAGGTTTCTGCCAATAGCCGATAGCGACGTTGTCGCCAAGCGTCCAGATCTCGCCGACGGTGTCCGGCGGGCACTCAATGCGCGTCTCGGGATCGACGATGCGCACCAGCGGCGACTGCGGCACACCGTAACTGACCAGCGGGGTACCTTCTCCGCTTGCGCACCGTTTCGCGTGGCCGGCGGTCAGTTCCTCGGATTCGAAATACGCGATTGCCGGTGGTTGGCCCGATTCGCGGGTGGCCACGTATACCGTAGCTTCCGCGAGCCCGTATGAGGGCCGTAACGCCTTGGGGTGAAAATTGAATCGGGCGAATCGCTCAGCGAAGCGCCGGAGCGTCGCGGGTTGCACGCGTTCGGCACCACTGATGATGGTGCCCACGTCCCCGAGGTCGAGCCCGGCCAAGTCGTCATCTGATGTTTTTGCTGCCGCCAATTCGAAAGCAATGTTCGGCCCTGCCGAAAACGCTTGACTGTTGCTTGCCAGCAACTGCATCCACCGCGCTGGCCTCTGCAGGAACGACGCTGGGCTCGTGACCACAGCGTGGAGTCCGCCGAAAAGCGGCACGACGATTCCCACTGTCAAACCCATGTCGTGAAAGAACGGTGCCCACGACACGACAGTGGTCTCCGGCGGGGGAACCCCTCCGCGGTCCCCGAAGTACCCGGAAAAGATTTGTTCGATATTGGCCTGAATGTTTCTGTGCGACATCACAACTCCCGCTGGTGTGCGGGTCGACCCGGAGGTGTATTGCAAATACGCAACTTCTGGTTGACCATCGATCTCGGCGGCGGCGGCGTTCGGGGAGTCGAGGTTCAGCAAGTCAACCTCGAGCACTGCTGGCGTGGACTTACCGGGCCCGCCCTCTACGTACTCGGCGAGGCCGCCTGCCACGGAGGATGTCGTGAGAATCGTGGAAGGCGACGCGTCACGCAGCACCGCGCCAACCCGCTCATCGCTGGCGCCACCCTGCGGAACTGAAAGCGGAACCGCAATCCGACCGGCCTGCAATGCGCCTAGAAACGCAACGACGTACTCGAGTCCCTGCGGCGCCAATATCACCGCGCGGTCACCAGTTGTCCCGCAAGCCCTGAGCTCTTGCGCGACGTTGAGCGTTCGCCGATACACCTGCGACCACGTCAGGGTTTCCGCAACGCCGGCCCGGTCCTGCTCGTAGTCAATAAAAGTGAACGCCGCCTCGTTGGGCCGCAGACGGGCAAGTTCCCGCAGCACAGCGGGAAGAGAAGACTCAAGCACAGCCTGAAGATACCTGGGTCGGCCGACGGTCGAGTGGAAAGTGAGCATCGTCGTGACATCCGGCGTGGCCGATTACCCAGGCGGCCCCGGCAAAACGAAGCCCACCCAGAAAAAGTTAACCAGCTTAAATGTATTGGGTGGATAGCATGTGGGGCCGCCGACTGACGCATGCGCCGTGACCCGGGTCAGGCTACTGCCCGGTCGCGGTGTGTCAGCATTGAGGCATGAATCCACGCCATTTCACTCGTTTGCTGGGTGCCGGGCTGGCGACAACCGGGGCCGCGCTGCTGTGCGCACCGATCCTCATTGCCCCCGGATCGGCGGCTCCCTGCCCCGACATCGAGGTAACGTTCGCCCGCGGCACCGCCGAAGCCCCTGGCGTTGGAGCGGTCGGGCAGGAATTCATCGATTCGCTGCGTTCGCAGGTTGGCGGTCGGTCCCTCGCGGTCTATCCCGTGAACTACCCCGCCACCGAGGATTGGCCCCCGTCAGCGTCCGCCGGCGCCAGCGACGGGAGCGCTCACGTTCTGTCCATGGTTGCGACCTGTCCTAACACGAAGCTGGTTCTCGGTGGATATTCCCAGGGCGCGATGGTGATAGACCTGATCACCATCGCCCGAACGTCGTTGGCGGGCTATACCGCCGCGACGCTACCGGCGGAGGCGGCCGACCACGTCGCCGCGGTCGCCGTCTTCGGGAACCCGACGGACAAATACCTGGGCGGACCGGTAAGCGAGATCAGCCCGTGGTACGGGCATAAGGCCATTGACTTGTGCGCGCCCGGCGATCCGGTTTGTACTCCGGGGGGTCCGTCAGTACAACCTTCGCACGACGACTTGTTCTCCCCCGCGCACCTGTCGTACAGCCAGTCCGGGATGCCCAGCCAGGCCGCGACCTTCGTAGCGGGCCAGCTTTAACGCGTCGCGGCAGCCTTTGTTTTACACACGTATAAATCTGCTCGACTATTTGATACGCGTCTAGATCAAAACAAAATTCCTGCGCTACAAGAATTCTGCACGTTGCATGTGTAGGAATACCCGCATTGTGGGTATAACTGTCTCCGTGGACTGGGAAACTGTGCTTCATCTGACCCGCAGTGCGTGCTGCGCGTGCGACGGCTGCACTACCTGCGAGCATCAATGCCGGCTACCGGCCGAGCAGGCCCAAGCCCGGCACGAGCACACGCGTGCCGTGGGAAATCACCTGCTTGGCGCCCCGCTCGATCAGAGCAAGGCCCGCAAGTGCGAGCGCTGCGACGGTTACTTCGACCCTCGGCTAAGACATCAGTGCGCGTCGGCAGGGCTAGGCATGTTGCGGCGCGACCATCGACTTCGGCGCGTCGCGACTATGCGTAATGTCGCATAACATTCTTATCGTTATGCGCACTTTCCGATATCAATTTGGCATACGTAAAATTACGGTATTGCCGCCCGCGTGACGCTTGACACTCCCTCGATGAAGGAGTTGCATCCAGGCCCATGGGCGATAGCGATGTGCGGGCCGCTCTGCAGCGGCACTGGGCGGCTTCAGACGCTAACGACTTCACGACAGAGCACCAGATCTACCGATCAGATGCCGTTCTCGACTATCCACAATCGGGCGAACGCATCCGCGGTCGAGCCGGCATCCAGGCCTCCCGCGAAGCCCAGCCTAACGCGAAACGTTTCACCGTCCGACGGATGCTTGGCGGCGGCGATCTTTGGGTCAGCGAGCTCGTGCTGACGTATGACGCCCAACCGTATTACGTCGTCAGCGTCATGGAGTTCGAGGATGGACAGGTGGTCCACGAGACGCAGTATTTTGCCGACCCGTTCGAGCCGGGACCATCTCGGGCTCAATGGGTCGAACCAATGGACTGAGAAGTGTGGCTACCCCGTGGCCGGTAGGTGCAATTCGATGACTTCGATCAGGTGACCTGCGACATCGTCGAGCGCATCAGTCGACTGGGTGGCGAGCGCGATGATGATGGCGCCCTCGATGGCCGCGATGGTCAAGGTTGCAAGTGAGCGGGCGCTTTCGTCGCTGACGCCAGCCCTGACCAGCCGATCGGCGAGAACCACCTGCCAGTCACCAAAGGCCTCGGCCGCCGCCCGCGCGGCTGCCGGTGCTTCTATGCGACCGAGGATGGCGGCAACGATCGGGCAGCCGGCCTCCATCTGAGTCGCGCACAGCTGAACCTTCCACTGATCGATGAACGTTTGCACCGCTTGCACTGGGTCGCTGCCGTCCTCGGCCGACTCGAGCACAGTGGTCAACGCCTGTCCCGAGATGCGGGTGGCTTCAGCAACGAGCTCCGCTTTGCCGCCGGGAAAGTTGAGGTACACGGTGCGGCGGGCCACTCCGCTGTCTTCCAGCAGCGCATTGAGGCCGGTGCCGGCAACACCCCGGCGTCGAACCAGCCCAGTGACGCTGGTGATCAGTGCATCTCGCGCGGACATGATTCGCCGCCTTCCTGTCAGGGTTGAAGTATACCGATTGGTCTACTAGCGTTACGCAACACACCCTCGGATGCGGAGATAGCCATGACGAACACCAACGACGAAAAGACATTGCGGAAGTTCCGCAGAGAACGCGCACTCGGGCACTATCTGCTCAACCCGGCAGTCAAAGGACTGAGCAAACTGGGGTTGCGTACCACGATGGCCACCGAACTGGAGACCACCGGCCGCAAGACCGGCCAGGTTCGCCGCGTTCCGGTTTCAGCGCAATTCGATGACAAAGGCGTGTGGGTCATCAGTCAGCACGGCACTCGCTCGGGTTGGGGCCGAAACATCGTTGATAACCCCAATGTCCGCGTGCGACAGGGCAGTCAGTGGCGCACCGGGGTTGCGGCATTCCGGCCGGATGACGATGTCGTCGCACGAGGTCGCAGCTTCGGCAGACTGGCAGCCAAAATGGTCAAGGCGCTGGAAACCACGCCCGTGTCGGTGCGGATCGATTTCAGCGACTAAGCGCCAGATTGCCGGCTAGGCAGCTGGGCTACCTTCGAGTCGTGCCACCAGCGCACGGCGAACCCAAACCGCGGAGGTCCCCGATGGCCCAGTCCGATCTTGTGTTGTTCAGCGTCGAGAATCACGTCGCACTCATCACCCTCAATGACCCGGATCGACGTAACGCGCTCACCGACGAGATGTCGGCGCTGCTGCGCGCCGCCGTGCAGCAAGCCGAAGCCGATCCCGACGTGCACGCCGTAGTGGTTACCGGCGCGGGCAAAGCGTTTTGCGCCGGCGCCGACCTCAGCGCTCTCGGCGCCGCCGGCGGCGGAACACCGGCGGCGGGTCTGCAACGGTTGTACGACGGTTTCATGGCCGTCGGCAATTGCAGACTGCCTACCGTCGCCGCGGTCAACGGTGCGGCAGTCGGTGCGGGCTTGAACCTGGCGTTGGCCGCCGACGTGCGCATCGCCGGGCCGGGCGCCTTGTTCGACGCACGTTTCCAGAAGCTCGGACTGCACCCCGGTGGGGGCGTCACCTGGATGCTGCAACGGGCGGTGGGTCCGGCGGTCGCTCGCGCCGCCCTGTTGTTCGGTATGCGCTTCGACGCGGAAGCTGCTGTGCGGCATGGGTTGGCGCTCAGTGTTGCCGAAGATCCCGTCGCCGCGGCGTTGGAGCTGGCCGCGGGACCCGCGTCGGCGCCGCGCGAGGTGGTATTGGCGACAAAGGCAACCATGCGCGCCACCGCAAGCCCGGGCTCTCTGGACAACGAGCAGCACGAGCTCGCGATGCGCACAGAGCTTGGGCCGCAGGTTTCCTCTATTCAGTCGCCGCAATTCGCGGAGCGATTGGCCGCGGCACAACGTCGGTAGCACTCGGCGGTGGTCTGTTAATCACTTGCGTCACATCAGTTTCAGTGGTTTCTGGGTGGCGGTTCTTGTCGGTGCCCGGGCGTAGTGTTTCGAACATGGGTTCGAGTAGTCGTGAAGAGATCGTTGAGGTCTTTGATGCGGCCGAGGCCGTGTTGGATCGGCTGTGTGGATTGACCTTTGACGCGTTGACCACCCGGGAGTGGTTGGCGCTGCTGGACCGCTGTGAGCGGATACGCCGCCAGTTGCCCGCGGTCGAACACCCGCTGATCAATCATGTCGCCCGCCAGGCCACCCCTGAGGAACTGGGCGGTAAGTTGTCGCATGCGATCGCCGAATGGACGTTGATCAGTCGTGCTGAGGCCGGCCGGCGCATCCACGAAGCCGCCGATCTGGGCCCGCGGCACGGGCTGACCGGGGAACCGTTGGCCCCGGTGCTGGCCGCGACCGCGGCCGCCCAACGCGCCGGGCAACTCGGGACCGGCCAAGTCGCGGTGATCCGGCGCTTCTTCAAGCAATTGCCCGGCTGGGTCGATGCCCCCACCCGCGGGCAAGCCGACGTTGACCTGGCGCGGATCGGGACCCAGCAGCGACCCGAGCAACTCGGCAAGTTCGCGGATCGACTCACCGATTACCTCAATCCCGACGGGACCTACACCGACGAAGACCGGGCCCGGCGCCGTTGCCTGACCCTGGGTAAACAACACGCCGACGGCATGTCGGAGTTGCGTGGCTGGGTCAGCCCCGAGCTGCGCGCCACCCTGGAAGCCATGCTGGCCAAACTGGCCGCGCCCGGCATGTGCAATCCCGACGACGACACCGCGGTGGTCGACGGCGCCCCGGCACAGGACGGGATCGATCGCGACTCGCGGAGTCCCGCTCAACGCAACCACGACGGACTGACTGCCGCACTACGTGCGTTACTGGCCTCAGGAGAACTCGGTCAGCACAACGGTCTGCCGGCATCGATCATCATCACCACCACCCTGGCCGACCTCGAAGCCGCCGCCGGACGCGGACTCACCGGCGGCGGCACCCTGCTGCCGATGAGCGACGTGATCCGGCTGGCCCGCCACGCCCACCACTACCTGGCCATCTTCGACAAAGGCAACGCCCTGGCGCTCTACCACACCAAACGGCTGGCCTCACCCGGCCAACGAATCGTGTTGTACGCCAAAGACCGCGGCTGCACCGCACCGGGCTGCGACGTGCCCGGCTACTACTGCGAAGTCCATCACGTCATCGACTATGCCAACAGCGGCACCACCGACGTCAACCAGCTGGCCTTCGGCTGCGGCACCAACCACGCCACCGTACGACCCGGCGGCTGGACCACCCGCAAAAACACCCGCGGCGACACCGAATGGATCCCACCCCCACACCTCGAACGCGGCCAACCCCGCACCAACACCTTCCACCACCCCGAAAAACTGTTCCGCGAAGATAACGACGAAGACAACGACGGCGACGCCGCATAGAAACGCGCGCCTCGTACGTGAGGGCACGCCCCTAAGCGGGGGACTCCGTCACCGCGGCGTCGGAGCGCGAGACGTTACGGTAGGCAGGGTCGAGGCGGCGCACCGTGAAGATGAACGCGATGGCGATTAAGGGTGCGATCGCACCGTAAACTCCGGCAGGTATGGCCATTTCGGCGTTATTCAGCAGTTGCGGACTCAGCGCCACGCCGATCGCCACCACGGCATTGTGCAATCCGATCTCGAAGCTGACTGCGGTGGCCTGCCGTGGAGCCAGGTGCATCCAGCGTGGCACCAGATAGCCGACCGTCAGGCTGACAAGACAGAAGGACGCGACGGCTGCGCTCAGCACGCCAAGGTTGTTCCACAGCGTCGTACGGCCGCCGGCGATCGACGCACCGACCACGACTACCAACAGGACTGCTGCGAATATTCTGACCGGCTTCTGCAGTCGCAGCGCCAGCTCGGGGAAGCGGTGCCGGATTGCAATGCCGATGGCGGTAGGTATGAGCACAAGTCCGAAGATCCCGAAAAACTTGTCCATCTGTAGCGGGATGTACCGTCCCCCTCCGATGAACCACGTCATCGAAATCGCCAGTATCGCCGGCAAGGCAAATATCGACAGCAACGCGTTGATCGCCGTGAGGGTGACATTGAGCGCCAGGTCTCCGTTGAACAGATGACTGAGGATGCTCGCCATCGTCCCGCCTGGAGTAGCGGCCATCAGCATTAACCCAACCGCCAGAGTGGGCGAAAGGTGCAAAGCTTCGGCGATCAGCAGGCACAGCGCCGGCAGCAGCACGGCCTGGCAGATCAGTGCAACCGCCAGCGGGCGCCGCAGCGTGGCGGCTCGCTTGAAGTCGTCAACCGTGAGCGTCAGCCCAAGAGCGAGCATCACAGCCACGACGACTAACGGAAAGTACTGGTTGTTCATAAAGCTCCGGGGGTTGGTGCGCTGAACGAGTAGTTAGCTTGCCTTACACAACAGCAGGTAAGTCTATGGCGGGCTGCGCTCGATCACTCGACGTAGTCCGTCCTGTGGACACACACCAGGTGAACAGCCGTCGACTCACCTGGCTGCGTCTGGAATCACGCTGGACAGAACCCCGTGTCCACAGTCACGCCGGTGGTGTTTCCCCACCCCGGCGCAGCATCATCCCCGCGTGCTTGAGCACCGGGGAATCGACCATCCGCCCCTCGAAGGCGAACACGCCGCGCTCGGTCTTCGCCGCGGTCAGCACTCGCCGCGCCCACGCCAGCTCGTCCTCGCTGGGTCGATACGCCGCGCGCACCACCGGGATCTGGCTCGGGTGAATACACACCGTCCCGGCGAACCCGAGCGCCACGCCGTCATCGGCCTCCGCCCGCAGGCCATCGAGATCGCGGATGTCCAAATGCACCGCGTCGAGCGCGATCCGATCGAACGCGGACGCCGCGAGCAGGGCCGTCGACCGCACGTGCCTGGCAACGTCCCGATAGGTGCCATCGGCGAAGCGGCTGGAACTGCCGCCGAGGGTGGCGACCAGGTCCTCGGCGCCCCAGAACAGTGCGACGGTCCGCTCCGCCGCGGCGATTTCGGTGGCGAACACCGCCGCGCGTGGCGTCTCTATCAACGCGATCACATCCCGCGGTGCCAGCCCATCCACCTGCGCGGCCGATTCGGTCTTGGACAGCATCACCGTCGTGTACGCGGTACCAGCCAGGGCCTCCAGATCGAGCGGCAGTTCGCCGGTGCCGGAAGCGTTGACGCGGACCACGGTGCGTTCCGGGTCCAGCGGGGTGTCCTGCAACGCCTTGCGGGCGGCCGGCTTATCCGCCTCGGCCACGCCGTCCTCGAGGTCGAGGATCACCACATCGGCGGCAGCAGCCGCCTTCTCGAAACGCTCGGGACGATCGGCCGGGCAAAACAGCCAACCCGGACCTGCGGCACGCAAGTTCATCGAGACTCCTCCTGAAGGGGACGCTTCTGCACCAACGTGGTGCGCACCGCCCGCGCAACGATGTCACCATCCTGGTTGCGCCCCGTGTGCTCCAGCGTCACGATGCCTTCGCCGGGCCGGCTTTTCGACTCGCGCTTGGCAGTGCAGACGGTCTCGGCGTACAGGGTGTCGCCGTGGAAGACCGGCTTAGGGAACGAGACCTCGGAAAAACCGAGGTTGGCCACGATGGTGCCCAGCGTCAACTGAGCCACCGAGAGGCCCACTAGGGTTGAGAGCGTGAACATCGAGTTCACCAGTCGCTCGCCCCGAAAGCCCGGCTGCTCGGCCGCCCACGCCGCATCGAGATGCAGCGACTGGGTGTTCATCGTCAGCGTGGTGAACAACACGTTGTCGGTCTCGGTGGCGGTGCGGCCCGGCCGGTGCAGATACGTGGTGCCGATCTCGAATTCCTCAAACCACAAGCCGCGCTGAATAACTGACTTTCCTTCTTGCTCGCTCATGACAGCCCCAGCGATCGTGCGATGAGCATCAGTTGCACCTCGGTGGTTCCCTCGCCGATCTCGAGGATCTTGCTGTCACGGTAATGGCGTGCCACCGGGTATTCGTTCATGAAGCCGTATCCGCCGTGGATCTGGGTGGCGTCGCGGGCGTTGTCCATCGCCGCCTCCGACGCGATCATCTTCGCGATCGCCGCCTCCTTTTTGAATGGCTTTCCCGCCAACATCTTTGCCGCCGCATCGTAATACGCGGTACGCGCGACGTGGGCGCGCGCCTCCATCCGCGCGATCTTGAAACTGATCGCCTGGTAGGAACCGATCGGCTGGCCGAACGCCTGCCGCTCCTTGGCATACTTGACGCTCTCGTCGACGCAGCCCTGCGCCGCTCCGGTGGCCAGTGCCGCGATCGCGATGCGGCCCTCGTCCAGAATGGACAAGAAATTCGCGTAGCCGCTGCCGCGGGCGCCCAACAGATTCTCCTCCGGGACGTGGGCGTCGGCGAAGGTGAGCGGATGGGTGTCCGACGCGTTCCAGCCGACCTTGTTGTAGAACGGTTCGACGGTGAAACCCGGTGTGCCGTTGGGCACGATGATGCTGGATATCTCCTTCTTGTCGCCCGCTGCGTTTCCGGTGGTCCCGGTGACGGCGGTGACGGTGACCAGCGAAGTGATCTTAGTGCCCGAGTTGGTGATGAATTGCTTGTTGCCGTTGATCACCCAATCGCCGCTGTCCAGCCGGGCTGTGGTGCGGGTGCCGCCCGCATCCGAGCCCGCCCCGGGCTCGGTGAGGCCGAAGCCCGCCAATGCCCGGCCGGCTATCAGATCCGGCAGCCACTTGCCCTTCTGTTCCTCGGTGCCGAACCGGTAGATCGGCATCGCGCCGAGGCTGGTTCCGGCCTCGAGGGTTATCGCCACCGATTGGTCGACTTTGCCGAGTTCTTCGAGTGCCAGCGACAGCGCGAAGTAGTCGCCGCCCATTCCCCCGTACTCCTCTGGGAACGGCAGGCCGAACAGGCCCATCTCGCCCATCTTCGCGACGACTTCGTATGGGAAGCTGTGCTCCTCATCGTGTTTGGCCGACACCGGCGCCACCACGGTCCGCGCGAAATCGGCCACCGTATCGCGCAGATCCTCGTACTCCTTGGGCAGGCTACCCGCGGTAATCGTTGTCGTCATGATTGTTCACCTTTGATCCTGGCCAGCACTTGATCGACCTTCACCTGGTCACCCACCGACACCAGCACCTCGACCTGTCCCGTAACAGGAGCGGCCAGTGAGTGTTCCATCTTCATCGCTTCGACGACCACCACCACGTCGCCCTCGCTCACCTCGGCGCCCGACTCGACCTGCACGGCGATCACGCTGCCCGGCATGGGGCTGACCACCTCGGCGGGCCGCTCGCCTGCCGCGCGGTGAATCTTTTGCTCCTCGGCCTCGCGTAGCTGCCAGGTGCCGCGCTCGTCGGCGATCCACAAATGCCGGTCGGCTTCGGCCCATCGGTATTCGCGGCGCAGCCCGTCGAGCGTCACGCTCATCTGGTCGGCCCCGAGTTGCGCACTTGCGGAGGTGATCTCACCAGCGCCGACCTGCACCCTGGCGGTATCGGGTGGCCCCCACACCGACACCGTTTCGGTGCCGAGCGCTGTGCGCATCGCGGTACGGACCGGCGCCGCGCCGCCACCGACGCGCCATCCGGTCGGGGCCGCCCATAGGTTCCCCTCGGCGATGCGATCCAGCGCCCATTGGCGGTAGAGACCGCCCGCTGCCAGCACATCCGCGGGCGCCGGCGCCGGGGCAAAGTCCGTCAGCCGCTCGTCCAGCAGCCCGGTGTCCAGGTCACCGGCACGCACCCGGTCGTCGGCAAGCAGGAAACGCAAGAACTCGACATTGGTCTGCACGCCCAGGACCGCGGTCTGCGAAAGTGCGCGGTCGAGGATGGCGAGGGCCTCGTCGCGGTCGGCCGCGTGGGCAATCACCTTGCTCAGCATCGGGTCGTAGTCGCTGCCGACCACCGTGCCCGCCAGCAACGACGAATCCACCCGCACGCCGTCGCCGTCGGGCTCGACCACCTGCAACACCCGACCGCCGGTCGGCAGAAAGCCGCGCGCCGGATCTTCGGCGTACACCCGCGCCTCGACGGCATGCCCGTTCAACTCGATGTCATCCTGCGTGAACGTCAGCTTCTCGCCGGCCGCCACCCGCAGCTGCCACTCCACGAGGTCGAGTCCGGTGACCGCCTCGGTGACCGGATGTTCCACCTGCAGACGGGTATTCATCTCCATGAAGAAGAACTCGTCGGGCCGCTCGGCCGAGACGATGAACTCCACCGTGCCGACGCCGACGTAGTCGACGCTGCGGGCGGTGTCGCAGGCCGCCGCGCCGATCCGTGCCCGGGTGGCGGCATCCAGCAGCGGCGACGGCGCCTCCTCGATGACCTTCTGGTGGCGGCGTTGCAGGCTGCACTCGCGCTCCCCGAGATGCACGATGTTGCCGTGCGCGTCGGCGAGCACTTGCACCTCGATATGCCTGGGCCGCAACACGAAGCGCTCCAGAAACAACGTGTCGTCGCCGAACGCCGAGGCGGCCTCGCGCCGGGCGCTCACCAGCGCCTCGCGCAGCAGCGCCGGGTCCTGCACCAGTCGCATACCTTTGCCACCGCCACCCGCGGACGGCTTGACCAAGACCGGATAGCCGACCTCTTGCGCCGCGGCCATCAGATCGTCTTCGGTCAACCCGGGCTTCGCCACCCCCGGCACCACCGGCACACCGAAAGCGGCGACAGCGTTCTTGGCGGTGATCTTGTCACCCATCACCTCGATCGCGCGCGCGGGCGGGCCCAGGAACACCACCCCGGCGCGTTCACAAGCCGCGGCGAAATCGGCGTTCTCGGAGAGAAACCCGTACCCCGGGTGAATCGCTTGGGATCCGGTACGCACCGCGGCGTCAAGCACCCGAGTGATATCGAGGTAGCTCTCCCGCGCCGCGGCGGGCCCCAGCCGCACGGCAACGTCCGCCTCGATGACGTGCCGCGCGCCGGCGTCGGGATCGCTGTAGACGGCGACCGAGCGAATCCCCAGCCGGCGCAGGGTCCGAATTACCCGCACCGCGATCTCGCCGCGGTTGGCCACCAGTACCGTGTCAAACATCAATCACATCCGGAAGACGCCGTAGGACACCGGCTCGAGCGGCGCGTGGGCGCACACCGAAAGCGCCAGTCCAACAAACATTCTGGTGTCGACCGGGTCGATGATGCCGTCGTCCCACAGCCGGGCGGTCGAATAGTACGGGTTGCCCTGATCCTCGTACTGCGCACGGATGGGCGCCTTGAACGCCTCTTCCTCGTCGGCCGACCAAGGTGTGTCCGCCCCAGCGAGCTGCTCGCCGCGCACGGTGGCCAGCACGGACGCGGCCTGCTCGCCGCCCATCACCGAGATCCTCGCATTGGGCCACATCCACAGAAAGCGGGGCGAGTACGCCCGCCCGCACATCGAATAGTTACCCGCGCCATAGGATCCGCCGATCACGACGGTCAGTTTCGGCACCCGGGCGCAAGCCACGGCGGTCACCATCTTGGCACCGTGCTTGGCGATACCACCCGCCTCGTAGTCACGTCCGACCATGAAACCGGCGATGTTCTGCAAGAACAGCAACGGGATCTTGCGCTTGTCGCACAGCTCGATGAAATGCGCGCCCTTCACCGCGGATTCGCTGAACAGCACTCCGTTGTTGGCGACGATCCCGACGGGATGGCCATGAATGCGCGCGAAGGCCGTCACCAGCGTCTTGCCGTATTTGGCCTTGAACTCGCTGAATTCGCCGCCGTCGACCAGTCGCACGATGACCTCGCGCACGTCGTAAGGCACCCGCGAATCCGGTGGCACCACGTCGTAGAGCTCCGTCTGTGCGTGCGTGGGTTCGACCGGGGAGCGAACCTCCCATTGACTGGGTTCGCGCGGGCCGAAGGTGGCCGCGATCTGGCGGACGATCCGCAGCGCGTGTTCGTCGTCGTCGGCAAGATGGTCGGTGACACCCGAAACCCGCGAATGCAGGTCGCCGCCGCCGAGGTCTTCGGCAGAGACGATCTCTCCGGTCGCGGCCTTGACCAAGGGTGGACCGCCCAGAAAAATCGTGCCCTGCTCGCGGACGATCACAGCCTCGTCACTCATCGCGGGCACGTAAGCACCACCTGCCGTGCAGGAACCCAATACCGCCGCCACCTGCGGAATGCCCTTGGCGCTCATCGTCGCTTGGTTGTAGAAGATCCGGCCGAAATGCTCGCGGTCGGGAAAGACCTCGTCCTGGCGCGGCAGAAAGGCGCCGCCTGAGTCGACAAGGTAGATGCACGGCAGCAGGTTCTGTAGCGCGACCTCCTGGGCGCGCAGGTGCTTTTTGACCGTCATCGGGTAGTAGGTGCCGCCTTTGACCGTCGCGTCATTGGCGACGATCACGCATTCGCGCCCGGACACCCGGCCAATCCCTGTGATGATTCCGGCTCCTGGAGACTCGTCGCCGTACATGCCGCCGGCGGCCAGCGGAGCCAGCTCCAAAAACGGGGTGCCCGGATCGAGCAGGCGATCCACCCGCTCGCGGGGCAACAGTTTTCCGCGGCTGACATGGCGCTCTCGGGCCCGCTCATTGCCGCCCAGCGCCGCGGCGGCGAGCTTGGCGTTCAGCTCACTGACGAGGCTGCGGTGTTGGTCGGCGAACGAGGGCGCCGCAACGGGGCTCGTCACAGCGGTCACTGAATGCCCGCTCGAATCACAAGGGGCGGTTCAGTCTTCGCGACGACCTCCTCGACTGACACATCGGGAGCGGTCTCGACCAGGTGCATGCCGTCGTCACAGACGTCAATGACCGCGAGCTCGGTGACGATTCGGTTCACGCAACCCACGCCGGTCAACGGCAACGTACACCGATCGAGGATCTTGGGGGTGCCGTCCTTGGCGGCGTGCTCCATCATCACGATCACCTTGCGCGCGCCGTGTATCAAGTCCATCGCGCCGCCCATCCCCTTGACCATCTTTCCGGGAATCATCCAGTTGGCTAGGTCGCCGGTGGCCGACACCTGCATGGCCCCGAGCACAGCGACGTCCAGGTGTCCGCCGCGGATGATGCCGAACGAGGTCGACGAGCAGAAGAACGCCGCGCCCGGCAACGTGGTGACCGTTTCCTTGCCCGCGTTGATCAGGTCAGGATCGAGTTGCTCGCGAGTGGGGTATGGGCCGACGCCCAGGATCCCGTTCTCCGAATGCAGGATTACGTGGATGCCCGCGGGGATGTGGTTGGGGATCAACGTGGGCATCCCGATGCCCAGGTTGACGTATTGGCCGTCTTCGAATTCAGCCGCCACCCGTGCGGCCATGTCGTCTCTACTCCAACTCACCTGGCGCCGCCCCTCGTCGTCAGCGCGGTCATTGCCGCACCGTCTCTCTCTCGATCAGCTTGGTGGGACTGGGTACGTGCACGACCCGCTGGACGAAGACGCCCGGGGTGTGCACCGAGGCGGGATCGATTTCTCCGGGCTCGACGACGTGTTCGACCTGAGCGATCGTGACCCTTCCGGCCGCGGCGCAGTCCGCATTGAAGTTGGCCGCCGCCTCGCGGTACACCAGGTTGCCGTGCCGGTCGCCCTTCCACGCGTGCACCAGAGCGAAGTCGGTGCGAATCGCCCGCTCGAGAACGTAGGTGACGCCGTCGAACTCCCGGGTCTCCTTCGCCGGCGACACCACCGCCACCGCACCCGACGAGTCGTAGCGCCAGGGCAGCCCGCCGTCGGCGACCTGGGTGCCGACGCCGGCCGGTGTGTAGAAGGCCGGTATGCCCATGCCACCGGCGCGTAGCCGCTCCGCGAGGGTGCCCTGAGGGTTGAGTTCCACCTCGAGTTCGCCGGACAGGAACTGGCGGGCGAACTCTTTGTTCTCGCCCACGTAAGACGCGGTGGTCCGGCGAATTCGCTTGTGCTGCAGCAGCAGTCCGAGCCCGACGCCATCGATTCCGCAGTTGTTCGACACCGTCTCCAGGTCCGTCACGCCGCTCTCGATCAGCGCGATGATCAGGACTTGCGGAATGCCGCAGACCCCGAATCCCCCGACCGCCAGGGACGACCCGTCGGCTATGTCCGCGACCGCCTCCGCAGCGGTAGCCACCACTTTGTCCATTACCGCCGAAGCCTCCTCGAGCGCGTCCGCAGACAGCAGAGATTTCAGTTAATATTGATTAACTGGCCGTACAATACCATCGCCCATACCGTCGAGTCCAGGAAAGTAAGGGGTGCTCGTTCCCATGACAGCGTCCGCCCAGGACGGCCAGGCCGGCCAGCCAGACGCGCCAAATCGCCGCAGCCGGTTGAAATCCGACCGGCGCCTGCAGCTCCTGTCGGCCGCCGAACGGCTGTTCGCCGAGCGAGGTTTCGTCGCGGTGCGGCTGGAAGACATCGGTGCCGCCGCCGGCGTCAGCGGCCCGGCCATCTACCGGCACTTTCCGAACAAGGAGTCGATGCTGGTCGAGTTACTGGTCGGAATCAGTGCCCGGCTGCTCGCCGGCGCGCGCGATGTCACGGCCCGCGGCCCAGACGCGGCGGTGGCGCTGGACGGCCTCGTCGACTTTCATCTCGACTTCGCGCTGGGCGAACCGGACCTCATCCGGATTCAGGATCGCGACCTGGCGCACCTGCCCGTGGCGGCCGAGCGACAGGTGCGCAAGGCGCAGCGGCAGTACGTGGAGGTGTGGGTCGGCGTGCTACGCGAACTGAACGCCGAGCTGGCCGAAGCCGACGCCCGGCTGACCGCGCACGCGGTATTCGGCCTGCTGAATTCGACACCGCACAGCAAGCCGACCCGGGCCGCGCGGTCACGCGCCCTGATGCGGGCCATGACCGTCGCCGCGCTGACAGCCGGAGATCAGGCCCGGTAAACCTCGTCATAGCGCGAACCACCCCGCGTGGGCGCCCGGCCCGGGTACCCTGCAAACCATGAGGTGGACATGAACGATCCACGTCGACCCGAGCGATTTAGTCCCCCTCTACCGGGGTCTGGGCCGACCGAGCCGTGGGGCCCAGGGCATCAGCCGGCCGCCGATCCTGCCTACGCCGATCAGACGCCCTATGCGCCCAGCTACGGCGGGTACGGCTACACCCCGCCTGCCCCGCCCCCCTCGCCTTGGGCGTCGACTACCCCGCCATGGAAGTCGAACCTGACCGAAGCCAATCCGACCAGGCGCTTGCCGTCGGACTGGCGGCAGGATCAATCCCTGCCGGGAGGGCCACCTCCGGACGGGCCGGATTCCCCCTCACCGGAGGGCCCGCGTTCGCCGCGCTGGTTGTGGATCGCCGCCAGCGTCGCAGTGCTGCTGGTCCTCGGTCTGGTCAGCGCGCTGATCCTCGCGAACAACGCGACCAAGACCCAGACTGCCGTCCCGCCGTTGCCAGCCATGCCCGGCTCGAGTTCGGCGGTCCCGCCCCCTTCCATCAAGGCGCCGCCTCGGGCGCCATCCAGGGCACCGTCGCTTCCCACCGCCGCGCCGCCGATCGTACCCAGTGAGCCGAGCAGCCCGGGCGCGATGCAGACCGTGGTCTACAACGTCACCGGCGAGGGTCGCGCGATCAGCATCATGTACATCGACGCCGACGGCGTCATACAGACCTCCTTCAACGTCCCGCTGCCGTGGAGCAAAGAGGTCACCCTGGCCCAGTCGGCCACGCATCCGCCGAGCGTCACGATCGTCAATATCGGCCACAACGTCACGTGCTCGGTCACCGTCGATGGCGTGCAGATGCGCCAACGTGTCGGCCAGGGCCTGACGATCTGCGACGCCAGGAGCTAAACAGTCTCAGGCCGCACTGCGTCGCGTGGTGGGACCCGGACCATCAGCATCGCCAGCAGTCCGGCAATCAGCACCAGCGAGATCCCGGCCAGGCCGGCCCGGGGCGCGCCGAAAATGTCGACGAAGACGGAGAACAGCCACGGCGCCAGGAACGCGACCGCCCGTCCCGTCATCGTGTACAGACCGAACGCCACCCCTTCCCTGCCGTGCTTTGACATCTGCAGCAACAGGGCGCGCGCCGACGACTGCGACGGGCCGATGAACAGGCACAGCAGCAGTCCACACACCCAGAAGGCGACCGGACCGGACAGCGCCATCAAGACGAGCCCCGCGATGATGATCGCGACCAGTGACCAGACGATGACTGGTTTGGATCCGACCCGGTGGTCGACAAACCCACCCAAGACCGCACCGATCGCGGCCACCACGCTGGCCACCACACCGAATACCAGTACGTCCGCCTGCGAGATGCCGTAGACGCTGACACCCAGCACGGCGCCGAACGCGAAGGTCGCCGCCAACCCGTCCCGGAAGAGCGCGCTGGCGCCCAGGAAGTAGACCAGGTTGCGGTCGCGCCGCCATTCAGCGGAGATCTCCGCCCACAGCCGGCGGTAGCCACCCAGCATGCCCGTCGACTGCCCCGCCCCTGAGGGATCGGTGCCCGATTCGGGCAGCCGGTTTATCACGAACAACAACGGCAGCGCCAACACCGCCAGCCACGCCGCAGTCATCAGCATCGCCCACCGGACGTAGAGCCCGTCGGCAACGGGCACCCCCAGCAGCCCGCGCACCGCGTCCGGGCCGGAGCCGTTCCCCGCAATAAATCCGGTATAGATCAGGATCAGCAACAGGACGCTGCCAAGGTAACCCGACGCCGCACCCAGGCCGGAAATGCGGCCGACCGTCTGCGGCGTCGACAGCTGGCGCAGCATCGCGTTATACGGGACGCTGGCCAGGTCGCAGCATGCCGCGGTGGCTCCCAGCAGCACCAGCCCGGCCCAAAAGTAGCTCGGGCGGTCCTGGATGAAGAACATGGCGCAGGTCAGCAGCACAGCCAGGGCCGTCCCCACGCTAAGCGCCAGCCGCCGACGACGCGGGGACTCCACCCACACGCCGACCACCGGCGCCAGCGCCGCGACGGTCAACCCGGCGATGGCCCCCGCGCGGCCCAACCAACTGGCGGGCGTGGTGCCGCCGGAGATGCCGTCCCCGACGCTGCTCGTCAGATAAACGGCGAAGACAAAAGTCGCCACGATCGCGCTCATGCCGACAGCGCCACAGTCCCACAGCGCCCAAGCCGCTACCTGGGATCGCGTGGGCGTCCGCGGCGCCAGCTGAGTCATGCCCGGCACTCTACGGGTGGTGACTGTCTACGATTGGCGCATGCCGGTTCCAGCTCCCAGCCCAGACGCGCGTGCCGTTGTCACCGGAGCTTCGCAAAACATCGGCGAAGCGCTGGCCACCGAACTTGCGGCGCGCGGGCACAACCTGATCGTCACCGCGCGGCGTGAAGACCTGCTCAACGAGCTGGCCACCCGTTTGGCCGACAAGTATCGCGTCACGGTAGACGTGCGCCCGGCCGATCTGGCCGACCCAGCCGAACGGGCCAAGCTGGCCGACGAACTGGCGGCGCAGCCCATCTCGATCCTGTGCGCCAACGCCGGTACCGCGACTTTCGGCCCGATTTCGGGACTCGACCCAGCGGGCGAAAAAGCTCAGGTGCAGCTGAACGCCGTTGCGGTGCACGATCTCACGTTGGCGGTGCTGCCGGGAATGATCGATCGTAAGGCCGGCGGCATCTTGATATCCGGTTCGGCGGCAGGCAATTCGCCGATTCCCTACAACGCAACGTATGCCGCCACCAAAGCGTTCGCGAACACGTTCAGTGAATCGTTGCACGGCGAGCTGCGCAGCTCCGGTGTGCACGTCACGCTGCTGGCACCGGGCCCGGTACGCACCGACCTACCCGATGCGGCCGAAGCCTCGCTGGTCGAGAAAATGGTGCCCGACTTTCTCTGGATCTCAACAGAGCACACCGCCCGGCAATCGCTGGATGCCTTGGAGCGCAACAAGATGCGCGTCGTACCGGGCTTAACGTCCAAGGCAATGTCGGTGGCGAGCGGGTACGCGCCACGTGCGATCATCGCGCCGATCGTGGGCAGTTTCTACAAGAGGCTCGCCAGCGGGTAGGCCTTACTTGCGGCGACCGGAACCGAACATGCCCTTGACGAACTCGCGGACCCCGGTGTTGATGGCGTTCTTGACGGCCGGATTCTTGAGCACTTCTTCCCACATGGCCGGCTCCTTGGGCTGCGCGGGCTCGGGCATCGGCGGAACCTGAAATTCGGTCGGAACCGGCGGGAAGTCCGACCCGGACGTCGGGGCCACCTCGCCCGACGGGCCCACTGGTGCTGCGGGCGCCTGCTCGATCGTCTGACCGTATTTGGCTTGCAGCGGGCTGGCTTTGGCCGCGGCGGCGACCGCGTCGGCGCCGATGGCACCCATCAACGAACGGGGTACGCGCATGCGGGTCCACGCCACCGGCGTCGGCGCGCCCTTCTCCGACAACACCGTCACGACGGCTTCCCCGATTCCCAGCGACGTCAACGCCGACTCCAGGTCGTAGACGTCGGTCTTCGGATACGTGCGAACGGTCCTGCTGAGCGCCTTCTGGTCGTCGGGGGTGAACGCGCGCAAGGCGTGCTGGACCCGGGCGCCCAGCTGAGAGAGCACATCGTTGGGCAGATCGGTGGGCAACTGGGTGCAGAAGAACACCCCGACACCCTTCGAGCGAATCAGTTTGACCGTTTGTTCGACCTGATCGAGGAAGGCTTTGGATGCGTCGGTGAACAACAGGTGCGCCTCGTCGAAGAAGAACACCAGCTTGGGCTTGTCGATGTCACCGACTTCGTCCAGTTTCGTGTACAGGTCGCCGAGCAGCCACATCAGGAAGGTGGAGAAGATGACTGGGCGCAACGACTGCCCGGTGAACTCCAGCAGCGAGATGATGCCGCGGCCCTGGTCGCCAGTGCGCAGCAGATCGTTCGGGTCCAACTTGGGCTCGCCGAAGAAGGTGTCGCCGCCTTCGGCATCGAGATTCACCAGCGCCCGCAGGATGACGCCCGCACTCGTCGACGACACCCCACCCAGATCTTTCAGAGCGGCCTTGCCCTCGTCACTGGTCAGGTAGCTGATGACCCCGCGCAGCTGATCCAGTGTCACCAACGGGCGGCCGGCCTCTTTGGCCCAGTGGAAGATCAGCCCCAACGTCGACTCTTGAGTAGCATTGAGCCCCAACACTTTTGACAAGAGGATCGGTCCGAAACTCTCGACCGTCGCCCGGATCGGTACGCCGATCCCGCCGGTGCCCAGCGACAAGAACTCAACCGGGTATCCCGTCGCCTCCCAGTTATCCCCAGTGTCTTTCGCGCGCGCGGCGGTCTTGTCGTTGGCCTCCCCCGGCCGAGCCAACCCGGACAGGTCGCCCTTCACATCGGCCATCAGCACGGGCACGCCCGCCGCGCTGAGCTGTTCGGCAATCAGCTGCAGCGTCTTGGTCTTGCCGGTTCCGGTTGCTCCGGCCACCAGGCCGTGCCGGTTGATGGTGGCCAGCGGAATGCGAATCTGCGCGGTCGGGTCGGCTGTGCCGTCGACGACGACCGTCCCCAATTCCAGCGCCTGGCCTTCGACGGCATAGCCGGCCGCAATCCGCTTCGCCGGCGTCTCCGTTGATTCCGTGCTCATCGTGCCGCGGCTCGCTTCCCCGAGTGGTTCCCGTGCAGTAAGGGCAAAGCATCACACTACTTGCCAGCGGAGGCGGTGGCGGGACCAATGTGGCTAGTCTGAGCGCTGTGCGGGACGAATTGGTGTGGATTGATTGCGAGATGACCGGGCTGGAATTGGGCTCGGACAAGTTGATCGAGATCGCGGCCCTGGTCACCGACGGCGAGCTGAACATCCTCGGCGACGGGGTCGACGTAGTGATCCATGCCGACGACGCCGCCCTGTCTTCGATGGTCGATGTGGTCGCCGAAATGCACTCACGCTCCGGGCTGACCCGCGAGGTGCAAGCATCCACCGTCGATCTGGCGACCGCCGAGGCGATGGTGCTCGACTACATCGGCACCTACGTCAAGCAACCCAAAACCGCACCGCTGGCCGGTAACTCAATCGCGACCGATCGCGGCTTCATCGCCCGCGACATGCCTACACTGGACTCGTTTCTGCATTACCGGATGATCGACGTCAGCTCGATCAAGGAACTCTGCCGGCGCTGGTACCCGCGCATCTATTTCGGCCAGCCGGCCAAGGGACTGGCGCACCGGGCGCTGGCCGACATTCACGAATCCATCCGCGAACTGCAGTTCTATCGGCGCACCGCGTTTGTGCCCCCACCAGGGCCTGCTACCAGCGAAATCGCAGCGGTGGCCGCCGGCCTTGGCGTTCCGGAGGACGCGTCGGGGGCAGGCAATGCGAGCATGGATTCGGACGGGGCACCCACGAGCGGCTAGTATCGACGTCGCCGCTCTTTGGCCCGGACACCCGGACCGGCTCGCGGCAATGGTGGGTGTAGTTCAGTTGGTAGAGCGTCAGGTTGTGATCCTGAATGTCGCGGGTTCGAGTCCCGTCACTCACCCCACGCGCCACGCCGTGCGGCCGTCGTTCGGTGCGGGCTCGGCACCAAACCGGTCATCGGGTGCCGACCGCACCGAGCCGGGCGTTTGCTAGGCGCACGACGCCACCATAGTCAATCTCGATGTATCGACGCGCATCCACCGTCACGCGACGATCTAATTGGGCACTTTTCCAATATTGCTGGCGCCTGTCGAGTAAGCTGTCGCCTGGTCGTTAACCGGGTTGAGCTGCAGGGTCGCGGAACTTCGTAGCCAAGATTGTATTGAGGCGTGCCCGACATATGCGTCCGGCACTGAGGACATTGATGGTGGAGAGCGCCGATGAGGGCGGGTATTTGTACGCGATGACCATTGGCATGGGTTTGCCGGAGCAGCTGCCGGCCACGCTGCGATGACTGCACAACCAGAAACCGTGGTGCCCAGTGCCCACGAGTATGACGACCCTCCCGTCGTCTCCCCTGCGAGCCCACCCGATGACCAGCAGGACGGCCCACCCTACGGCATAGCCGCAATCCAGAACTGGTCCGTCGGGTACGTCAAACGTCACCCGCTCGCATCCCTCACCACGGTCGGTGAGCAGTTTGTCCTCGGTATCCGCACGGTGCAGTATTTCTTCGTCGATCTCGTGACCGGCCGATTCCAATGGGAAGAGTTCGTCCGGCAAGGCGCGTTCATGGCCGGGACCGCCGTGTTGCCGACGGTGCTAGTGTCCCTGCCGATCAGCGTCACCATGTCGGTTCAATTCGCGATGATGGCCGGCCAGGTCGGCGCTACGTCATTGGCCGGCGCCGCCAGCGGTCTGGCCGTCATCCGTCAGGGCGCGTCGATGGTGGCCGCCATGTTGATGGCCTCGGCTGTGGGATCGGCGATCACCGCTGACCTAGGTTCGCGAACCATGCGCGAAGAAACCGACGCCATGCAGGTGATGGGCGTCTCGGTGATCCGTCGCCTGGTAGTGCCGCGGTTCGCCGCGGCCATCATGATCGCCGTCGCACTCACCGGGGTGGTGTGCTTCGTCGGGTTCTTCGCCAGCTACCTGTTCAACGTGTACTTCCAAAACGGCGCCCCGGGCAGCTTCGTGTCAACGTTCGCCTCGTTCGCGACGACCGACGATTTGGTCCTGGCGCTGCTGAAAGCGATGATCTTCGGCGCCATCGTCACGGTCGTGTCGGCCCAGAAGGGCCTGTCCACCAAGGGCGGCCCGACCGGTGTGGCGAACTCGGTCAACGCGGCCGTCGTCGAAGCGATCCTGGTGCTGATGATCGTCAACGTCGCCATCAGCCAGCTCTACATCATGATGGTGCCGAGGACCGGCCTATGACAGGGCGCATGACGTGACAGTATCCGTCTACCGGCCGCTGGCGCCGGTTACCAATCAGCTGGCACGGCTCTGGCGCAGCGCCATCAGGCCGCTCGTCCGGTTGGGCCACATGCTGGTCTTCTTCGTGCAGGCACTGGCCGCGGTACCAATCGTGTTGCGTCAATACCGCGGCGAGTTTCTGCGTCTGCTGTCGAACATCACATGGGGTAATGGATCGCTCGTGGTCGGTGGCGGTACCGCTGGGGTGGCCGTTGTCCTGGGCGTCACCGTCGGCGCGCTAGTCGGCATCGAGGGCTATAACTTCCTGGACTTGCTGGGATTGGGCCCGGCCACCGGTTTTGTGTCGTCGTTGGTCAACACCCGCGAGTTGGCTCCCCTGATGGCCGCCATGGCGTTTGCGATACAGGGCGGCTGCCGCTTCACCGCACAGCTGGGGTCCATGCGCATCTCCGAAGAGATCGACGCCATGGAATCGATTGCGATCCGGCCGATCCCGTATCTGATCACCACCAGGCTGCTTGCCTCGGTAGTCGCAATCATCCCGCTGTACACAGCGTGCCTGGCGATCGGCTACCTGAGTACTCAGCTGGTGGTGGGACTGAGCGGCGGCGGCTCCACCGGCTCCTACCTGCACTACTTTTCGCTGATGCTGGCCGGTAAAGACATCGCCTACTCGCTCCTCAAGGCCGTCGTTTTTGTGTGGATCTCCGCCACTATCCAGTGCTATTACGGCTACTACGCCAGCGGCGGCCCCGAGGGCGTGGGTATCGCCGCTGGGCATGGTATGCGAGCCAGCATCACCGTCATGATCATGGTGAACATGCTGCTAACCATGGCACTGTGGGGCGTCGACAACGGCGCTAGGTTCGGTGGCTAGGTTGTGGCGAAGTTGGTGACAGATGCCCAATTCCTTTGAACTGGACGGGCGCGGCCCATCCGACCGGCAGCTGTTCGGCTTCGGAATGACGGTTGTCGTGGTGCTGGCAGCGCTTACCACGGGCCTGTTGGCCAAGTCGACGGGGCGCCTCGAAGCCTACGTACCAGTCGTCGCCGACCTGTTCAACGTTGGCGACGGACTCCCGCAAAAGTCCGACGTCAAGTACCACGGCGTGCTCGTCGGGACGGTCGGTAGCGTCGTTCCCGCAGCCAACGGGAAACCCAACTTCGTCCACATCGACCTCAAAGCCGAATACGCCAAGTCGATCCCGGCTGCGGTCACTGCGCGCGTCGTGCCCAGCAACGTGTTCGCGGTATCGTCGGTCCAATTGGTGGGCACCGGTCCAGGGGCGATCATCCAGCCGGGCAAGCATATTCCCGAAGACACTCGACTGCCGACCGTGCTGTTTCAAACCACCGTCAGCAAGCTGCGCGATCTGCTTGCCGCGTCCGGGCGCGGTCGAGAAGACAAGTCGGTGGGGATCCTGGCCGCGGTCGCGGCAGCGACCGACAACCGCCGAATCGCCCTCTTGAACAGCGGCGCGCAGCTGAATCAGCTTCTCGATCAACTTAATTCGATTGTCAGTACAGATACTGGCCCTTCGACGGTATCGGCACTCGTCGAAGCTACTCGGGGATTAGAGGCCACCGCGCCCGATCTTCTCGACGCGCTACACCAGGCCGTTGAGCCGATGCAGACCTTCGCCGAGACGCGCGGGCAAATGACATCGTTGCTGGCCGGCGCCGGCAACACGGCCGGCACCGCATACCAATCACTGAACAATCACATCGACCAACTCATCGGGATCTCTACCGACTTCACGCCGGTGTTGGGTGTGCTGGCACAAAATGCCCACAACTTTCTGCCCGCCACTATCAAAGCGAACGTCCTGGCCAACAAATTCATGGACACGATGGTCACCCCTGATGGCCTGGGCAACGCGCGTGGCATGCTCTCGTTCACCCCCACATATAGCTACACGCGCGCCGATTGCCCGCGGTACGGTGAGCTCAAGGGGCCGAGTTGCTATACGGCGCCATTGGTTCCGGTGCGGGTGGATATGCCGGAAGTGTTGCTGCCGCAGAACTATCAGCCGCCAAAGAGCCTGGCACCGCCGCCGGGAACCGTGATCGGCCCGGACGGAAACCTCGTCGCCGTCGGACCGCCACTCATCAATCCGATACCCAACTTGACCGATCCCAATCCGCCGCTTCCCTCGTGGCTGACGCCGTCTCCGCCGGTGCCGGGGACCGCGAACCCCGACAACGCGCCGCCGCCACCTCCCGGGCCGGGAACGGTTGCGCCGTCGTCTTTCGGCGGCAATGTCGGACCAGTGGGCAGTCAATACGAGCAAAGCATGTTGACCGTGATCACTGGCCAACCCGCCAGTGCCGCCACCGAACTGCTCCTGGGTCCGATCGCGCGCGGCACAACCGTCTCTTTGAAGGCACCTTCCTCTTTTAAGGCACCTTCCTCTCTTAAGGCACCTCCGCAATCCATGCCGCAGCATTCACCTTCGGCCAGGGGGTCTCGATGAAGTTCCGTGCTCCGCTGATCGGTCTTGCACTTTTCATGGTCGTCGCGTCGGTGCTGACCTGGCTGATATATGGGAGCCTTCGGCGCGACGTGGCCGGGAAAACGGCTTCGTATTCGGCGGTATTCACCGACGTGTACGGGCTGCGCGAGGGTGACGACGTTCGCATGGCCGGGGTACGCGTGGGCCGCGTCGAAAAGATTGATATCGACGGGAAATTGGCGAAAGTCTCGTTCATCGTGCAGCAGGAACAACGGTTGTTCGGAAACACCGTAGCCTCGGTGACCTACCAGAACATCGTCGGGCAGCGTTATCTCGGGCTGTCTTTGGGTCAGGAGGGCACCCGGAATCTGCTGCCGCCGGGGAGTGTCATTCCTCTAGAACGCACGGAACCGTCCTTCGACGTCACCGCGCTTCTGAACGGCTACGAGCCGCTATTTAGTTTGTTCAACCCACATGACGCCGACAACCTCACCAACGCGGTCATCCAATCGCTGCAGGGCGACACCTCGTCGATGGCCACCCTGGTCAGCCAGACGACAACGCTCACAGAGACATTCGCCGGACGAGATCAAGACCTCGGGAAAATGATCACCGACCTCAACAAGGTGGTCGGCAGCCTCGCCGCCCAGAACGACAATCTCGACGGTGTCATCACGCAGACCGGCGACATGGTCGCCGAGCTCAACCGCCGACGCCCGGAGTTGGTGTCTTCGGCGGGTTCGCTGGCGCGGGTCCTGGGCCACCTCTCGGCCTCCGCGGTGGATGTGTACCCGGCGGCGCGTGAATTCATGGATCGCCAGCCCGGTGCCACTCGGCACATCCTGAGCGTCGAACCTCAGGTGGCCTTCTTCGCTGACAACGTCCCGATAATGATGAAAGGGATCATTCGCGCCGGCAACCAGGGCGCCTTTGGCAACGGCTACGTCTGCGACGTGAACCTGTTCGGATTCTTCCCGGGTCTCAACGACGTCGTGCCCATCATCGTCAACGCCGCAACCCCGGGCAATAAGGCGATGCACACCCAGAGGTGCAGGAACACGGCCAATGGCTGACTCGTCCCAGCGGCTTGGGCTCAAGCGACTCAAACGTCGTCCGCTGGAGAGCTACAACAAAACCTGGCTTGGGTTCATCGCCGCCGCGGTGGTCGCGGCGGTGATCGGAGGCATGCTTGTAGTCCACGTACTCGGCGCCGGGTATCGGCACTACACCGCGGAATTCGTGCAGGCAGCCTCGCTGCGACCCGGCCACCCGATCATGCTCGCGGGCATCCCGGTCGGCGACGTCACCAGCATGAAGCTCGACGGCGACCACGTCGAAGCGGGTCTGAAGATCCGCGACGACATCGTGCTGGGCAAGGACTCGAAAGCGGTGATCAAGCTCGCCACCATCCTGGGTGGGCGCTACATCGCCCTCGAGCCCGACGGGCCTGGGCGCTTGCCGCACGACACGTTCGAATTGACGCACACCGAAGTCCCCTATGACCTTCAAGCCGCGTTGAAGGATGCCACCACCACTTTCGAACAGGTTGACGCCGACCGGTTTGCGCAGTCGCTCACGGTGTTGGGCACCCAGATCAAGGGCCTTCCCGACCTGGTTCCCCAGGCGCTGTCGAATATCGACGCGCTGTCGTCGATCATTGCGCAGCGGCGCGATCAAATGGGCGAGCTGCTCAAAAACTCCGAGCGAGTCACCAACACATTGCGCAGCCAGCAGTCCAGGATCGGCAACCTGATCAACCAAAGCCAGGAATTGATAGGGGTGTTCGTCGCGCGGCGTGCGGTCTTCCACGCGATGATGCAATCCCTGCAGAGCCTGGCGGACGTGTTGGGCAAGATCGCCATCAATGATCGCCCGGCTCTGGACGCGCTGATCGCGGATATGAGGGATGTGACCGGATTGATGGGTCAACACAACGACCTGATGCGCAACATGTTGCAGGCCAGCCCGATCCTGATGCGCGAGGCGGCCAACATCACCGGCGACGGCAACGCAATCGTCGGCAACGGCCCCGGCGGTGCGATCATCGATTCGTGGTTGTGCGCAATCAGCGGCCGCGCCAAGCAGTTTGGGATGATCCAGTATTTCAAGGACTGTAAGTGAGAAGGCTCAGGTCCCCGGTCGTCGCGATCACAGCTGCTGTGGCAGTGCTCATCGCGGCCGCCGGCATCGGATGGTGGATCCTGCGTCCTGGCGACGGACCGAACACGCTGACAGCCCAATTCGACAGCGCCGCCGGGCTGTACGAAGGCAATGTGGTGGCCGTATTGGGCATGCCGGTCGGCAAGATCTCCAGGATCACCCCACGGGGCGGCTACGTCGAGGTCGAGTTCACCGTCGATCGCAACGTCAAGGTCCCCGCCGACGCGCAAGCCGTCACGGTGTCGACATCCATCCTCAGCGACCGCCAGATCGAGCTCACGCCGCCTTACCGCGGCGGCCCGATCTTGGAGAATCATGACACTATCGGGTTGACCCGGACCAAGACACCAATCGAATTCAGCCGGGTGCTAGGCGTTCTCGAAAAGGTGACGAAATCCCTCCAAGGCGACGGTCATGGCGGTGGCCCCATCGCCGATATCCTCAACGGTGGCACCGACATCATCAACGGCAACGGCGCGCGGACCAAGCACGCGCTCGACGAGCTATCCAAGGCACTGCGGCTGAGCAGCGACGGCGGTGCGTCCACCCGCGAGCAGCTCACCACGCTTGTCAAGAACCTCAGTTCCCTGCTCGACGCCGCCGCCGCAAATGACGTGAAGCTCAGAGAGTTCGCGTCAACCATCCACCAGCTCAGCGAGATTATGGCCGACGAGGAGATCGGCAGCGGCAGCACAGGGAGGAAACTCGGCCAGCTTGTTCAACAGGCTAGCGACCTCCTCGACGCCAACCGCGACACCTTCAAGAAGGCCATCCTCAACGGCAACTCGACATTGGAAGGCGTCGTCGCCCAGCAGCGCGACCTTGCTGAGATCCTGGACATCGCACCCATGTTGGCCGACAACGTCTACAACGTGATCGACCAGACCAACGGCAGCGTACGGGCCCGTGTCCTTACCGACCGGTCGATCGTCGACAGCCAGTTGAACAAAGAGATCTGCAATATGATGGGCCTGCGGCAACTAGGCTGCAGCACCGGGACTTTGCAGGACTACGGCCCCGATTTCGGGTTGACCTACGTGCTTGACGGCATGGCCGCGATGGGACAGAAATAGTGGCTGCAACGACAATGTTCATGGGCGCACGCGCGAAGGCTGCCATCGCGATCAGCGCCACGGCGATCCTCAGCTCGGGATGCGCCACGAACGGCCTTGCCAGCCTTCCCCTGCCGGCTCCTGGGCTGGGTTCTGGTGGATACACGCTGACCGCCGTGTTCGCCAACGCACTCAACCTGCCGATGAACGCAAAAGTGAAACTCGCCGGTGCCGACATTGGCCAGGTCGAGTCAATGGTCGCCCGCAACTACACCGCGGTCACCACACTCCTCATCAGAAACGACGTACTACTGCCGAGGGGCAGCACCGCCGAATTGCGCACCGCCACCCCACTCGGCGACGTGTTCGTGGCGCTGCGACCACCCGTCGAAGCCAACCCGAACGCGCCGTGGTTGCATCCCGGCGACACCATCGGTTTGGAGTCAACAGCGGCGGCCTCAACCGTCGAATCGGTACTGAGTTCGGCTGCGGTAATGGTCAACGGTGGGACGGTGCGCAATTTCAGCAACCTCATCAATGGTGCCGGCAGCGCGGCCGGCGACCAAGGTACGGCATTCGGGGAGCTGATTCGCAAGTCCAGCCGGCTGCTCGGCACACTGGACGCCCGCTCCGGGCAGATGTCGACTGCGATGACCGAATTATCCCGCATAGCTGATGAACTCGACGCCAAGGACCGCACCATTACCGAGCTGATGGCGGCGGCCGGGCCGGCCACTGATGCGCTCGCCTCCAACACGACTCAACTCTCCGACCTGGCGGTGCAGGCCGGCGCCACCTCCCGCCTGCTGGCCCGGTTTCCCTCGATCGGGGGGACCGACACCAGCGGCCGAAGCATCGTCCGTGACCTGAACACCGTCGCGGGGGCCGCCAACGACATTGCGGTGAGCCCGGATACCAGTTGGCTGGCCGTGAACCGGCTGCTCCCGCCGCTGATCAAAGCCACAGCGGGCAGCGGGGTTGCGGTGCGCGCGAGTCTGGACAAGCTGGTGCTCGGTTCAATACCCGACATCGGATTCCCCGGTGACGTCGGGTTCCACGGACCGCACCGGTACAACTGGAACCAGTTCATCGGCTCGTTGAAGTACACCCTGTGGCGTCTGCAAGAACGAGTGGTTGGACGCGGACCGAACTCGCCGCAGGTCCCGCTGATGCCGGACCCCGACGTCCCGGGCCAAATCGATATCGCCCCTCCCCCTCCGGGACCACAGCGATGATCGCCACGATCGACACCTCCGCCGATGTCCTTGTCCGCCTGGTGCGGGCGAGCCACCGCCGGCAGGCGTGGCTGTCGGTGGCCGGATTGGTGCTCATTCTCGTCGTGGCGACGGCTTATTTGCTGATCGGCGCGTTGCGACTGGCACCATTGGCCACGTCGTATCGGATCTCGGTTCACTTACCGGAATCGGGCGGACTGTTACCGAATCAGGACGTCGCCCTGCGCGGCGTCCGGATCGGAAAGGTCGAGTCGCTGCAGATCACCGACCGGGGCGTCAACGCAATCGCCAACATCACGTCGAAGGTGAGTATCCCCGCGTCAGCCGTCGCGCACGTTTCCGCGCTGTCTCCGGCAGGTGAGCAGTTCATCAACTTCGAAGCCGCATCCGACGCCGGGCCGTATCTGCATGACGGCAGCTTCATCGCCCTGGATCGGACCACCGTCCCCGTCGACCTGGCGCAATTGCTCGAGGGCGCCAACGGGCTGCTGGCGCAGGTAGATCCGCACAAGGTCGAGCTGATCAAAAAGGAATTGAGCCTGAGCAAGGAGGGTCCGGCCAAGCTGGCCGCCATCGTCGACGGCGGTACGTTTCTGCTGTCGACGCTCGATTCGGTGCTGCCCCAGACCACCAGCATCATCAAAACCAGCCGAGTGGTGCTGACCCTGGCAGCCGACAAGAACGCCGGATTGGCTGCGACGACCGCGGGCCTCGACCGAACTCTGGCCGGCGTGGCCAGAATGCAGGGTGGCTATCGGCGTTTGATGGCGGATTCGCCGCGTGCCCTGTCGGGCGCCGACAACCTCTTCGCCGACAACTCTGCCACCATGGTGCAGCTGCTGGGCAGCACGGCCACCATGGCACAGCTGCTGTACCTGCGGGTACCCGCGCTCAACGCGCTATTCCCGAACTACCGCGGCTCGGTGCTGGACGCGTTTGCCAGCGTCTTTCACGACGATGGCGTGTGGGGGACCGCGGACATCTACCCCCGCTACGGCTGTGACTATGGGACGCCGGCTCATTCAGCGACGTCCGCCGACTACTACGAGCCGTTCATGTACACCTACTGCCGCGACACCGACCCTGGGGTGTTGATTCGCGGCGCGAAGAATGCGCCTCGGCCCGCGGGCGACGACACGGCCGGCCCGCCGCCCGGGGCGGACCTGGGCCGTACCACCGATCCAACACCGAGGGGCCGTTTCACCGTTCCCACTCCCTACGGCGGTCCGCCATTGCCTATCGAACCGCCGCACTAAGACCGAAACCACGCCCAGCACTAGGAGATGATTGTGGTCGTGACAACCGAGAAAGATCTTGACGCCGAGACCAAAGCCGAGAAGCGCGCCAAACGGCGAGCTGAAAAGGCTGACGTCACAGAGACCGCCGCCGCCGACGAGCCTACCGGCGAGGCCGAAGAAGCCGAAGAAGCCGACGCCGCCGACGTGGAAACCGAAGCAGACGCAAGCGTCGAGGACCTCGATGAAGACGCCGACGACGTGAACCAGGACGACGACCAGGACACCGACGACGAGGACCAAGACACGCCGCTCAAGGGCAAGCGCAACAAGTCCAAGGACGCCAGGTGGCGCGGCCGTCCCTGGAGGCAGTATCTGCGTCGTAGCGCCCTGCCGCTGTTACTCGCGGCGTCACTTCTGGTTTCGGGCTTCCTGGGCTGGAAGCAGTGGCAGGCCCACCAGCTCAACGAGGCCGGCGAGCAGGCGCGGCAGGCGGCCATCGCCTATGCCGGGGTGCTGACGAGCATCGACTCCAACAATGTCGACCAGAATTTCCGTCAGGTCCTCGACGGCGCAACCGGCGAATTCAAGGACATGTACACCCAGTCCAGCGTGCAGCTTCGGCAGCTGCTGATCGACAACAAGGCCACTGCGCACGGTGTGGTGGTGGACTCGGCGATCGCGTCCGAATCCATGGGCAGGGTCGTCGTGTTGCTCTTCATCGACCAGACCGTCACCAATGCCCAGGTGCCCGATCCTCGTATTGACCGCAGCAGGATCAAGATCACCATGGAGAAGATCGACGGCCGCTGGAAGGCAGCCAAAGTCCAGTTACTCTAACCGTTCTGGAGCCGGCACATGTTGATCAGCAGACTCATCGCGACATCCGTCTTGGTGGCGGCGACGGGAATTTCCGGGATTGCCGCGCCCACAGCGCGGGCGTCGGCTCCGTCGTTCTGCGGGGAACTCGGGGGCGACTGGGACGGGCAGTACTGCCATGCCTCGGTGACCTCCGAGCGCAACGCCGTCCGCGACATCAAGGTGGCAGTGCCCGGCGAGCTCATCGACAACTCAACCGCGGGTCCGCTGATCCGCGATTACTTGCGCACCCTGGTCAGCAACTGGCGAGGCGCCAATGAGCACATGATCGCGGACAGCTACGGCGAGGAAAACTACCAAATCTTCCAGCACGGCAATCTGTTGAGCGCGGTGTTCCACGAGGACTACCACGCCGACGGCCCCAAGCCCAACAACGCCTATCGCACCTTCACGTTCGACATGGCCAGCGGGCGCCGGCTACAACTGTCGGATGTGACAACGTCAAACCCGCTGACGGCGATACCGCCACTGGCCCAGCCGTTCATCGAGACCGCCCTCAATCAGGCTCCGCCACCACACGATCCGGGCAGCTACCCGTTCGTCATCGACCGCTGGACTCCGGACAAGGTCTACTCCGGCGCGTACAAGGCGTGGGCACTGACTCCCGACGAGTTGATCCTGTACATGCCCGACTACCCGGTCGGCCACGACGAGCCCGTCAACTTCACCACCGGAAACATGCAGTGGTCCATGGACGGAGGAACCGTCCAGGCCCACATCCCGCTCTCGGCCCTGGGTCCCGTGCTGCGCATCTAAGCCCGACCGGGCTCTGATCAGGTGTTGGCGTTACCGGCCTTCCACTGCGGCCAGGGGATGTTCCAATCACCGAGCCCCTCGGTGCCCGACAGCGGCGGCCCAACGGTGTTGAGGACCTCGACGACGTCGCCGCGCTTGATGTGGTCGTAGAACCACTCGGCGTTGCTGGGGCTCACATTGAGGCACCCGTGGCTGGTGTTGGTGTGCCCCTGGGCGCCGACCGACCATGGCGCGGAGTGCACGAAGACGCCGCTGTAAGACATTTGGGTGGCCCAGTCGACATCGGTGCGATATCCGTTGGGCGAGTTGACCGGTACCCCGTAGGTGGACGAGTCCATGATGATGTGCTTGAACCGCGCACCCACGATGTAGAAGCCGCTGGCCGTCGGAGTGCTGTCCTTGCCCATCGACGTCGGCATGCTCTTGACGACCTCACCGTTGACGCGGATCGTCAGAATCTTGGTGGTGTCGTCAGCGGTCGCAATGATCTCGTCGCCGATCGTGAAGTGCGTCCTGACATTGTCTTCACCGAACATCCCGTCGCCCAAGTCGACGCCGTAGGTGTTGACTGCCACATCGACGGACGTCCCCGGCTTCCAGAAATGCTCGGGCCGCCAACGCACTTCGCGGTTGTTCAGCCAATAGAACGCACCCTCGACGGGCGGATTGGCGGTGATGGCTATGGCTTTCTCGGCCGCGGCGCGGTTCGTGATGTTCTCGTCGAACTTGATCGCCACCGGCTGGCCGACGCCTACGACCTCGCCGTCGGCGACATTGACATAGGGCATCGTCAAGTGCGCGGGAGAACTGGTCTGAAACGTCACCTGGCGGTTCGCCGCACCACCGAGCCCGTTCGCCTTGGCGTTGAGCGTGTAGCGCCGGTTGAAGCCGAGCGGCTCGCTGGTGGACCAGCGCAATCCATCGGGGCTGAGTTGACCGCTTACTGTCCGGCCGCCCTCGTTGACGACGGTGACCGATGCCAGCACGCCGTCGGCAACGCTCACCGTCACCGGCGCGTCGACGGTGACACCGACCGCGCCGTCGGTCACGGAGGCAGCGAGCTTGGGGACCAGCAGATCGGCGAATGGGGTGCCCTTGTCGACGATTTGCTTCGGCGCCGCCGCGGTGTGACTGCCACTGCACCCAACGCTGAACACAGCAACCGAGATTATCGCTACAGCCAGCGAAAACCGACGCTTGCGCAAAGGCGTCATCAAGCAACCTTCCAGATCATTTTTGGTTACGCCAGTCACCACTACCCCCTAATGGCTCAACGCATTCTAAAGGGTTATTGCCCCTCATCGAGCCAACAGGGGATGGAGTGTTCGGAGCCTGAGCCTGTGTCCGCATACCCTGGAAGGGGTCCGGGATTTCGTTGCGCGACGGAACGCCTGTTATTCTCGCAACCGCGGTCTCGGCCGACGAACGCGCCGTTAGCTCAGTTGGTAGAGCAGCTGACTCTTAATCAGCGGGTCCGGGGTTCGAAACCCTGACGGCGCACTTCAAAGCCCATTCTCTGGGGCGTATCCCTCGCGGTCATGGCATCGCCTCGGCCCAGTCGATATGGCCTTCGAAGCCAAGCGATGTCGCCATGTCGCGGTAGCGGTCTCGATAGTCGCGGTAGCCGGCGTCATCGCCGTGGGCTCGGGCCAACAGTGCATGCAATCGCAGCAGCCAGATGTCGCGTATCACCAGGCCCTCATCGGCAGGCGCGGCTGCTAACCGCTCGATCGCGGCCTCGGCTTCGGCCAGGTCACCCTCGGCCCCGCGATCCAGCAGCGTCTCCACCAGAACACGCGTCACCGGGACGCCCCACCCCGGCAGCTGCCCCTCACGGAACAGATGGTCGACGGCGGCGCGCATGAGCGGTATCGCCCCATCGCTGTCGCCACGCCGAGCCCGCTCACGCGCTAAGTACACATTGATGAGCGGTAAATCGCACAGGTTGTGTCCCCGCCCCGAGAACGCTTCGCTGACTTCCATCAGGAGCTGTTGCCCGCGGTCAGCATCCGCGACCGTTCGACGATGCACGAGCGCAAAGCCCAGCGTCCACCGGGCGACGGTCAACGCGATGTCATCACTGGACCGTTCGGCATTATGTAGGGCATCCTCGATCTCGCGCACCGCGTAATCGTCGGGCCTCAGCACGCCAACGGGTATCCCCAGGGAGTAGGCCCAGCTGACGACCGTGGCGTAGGACATGGGGTCGGCGCTGCGGGCCATGGCCAGGCCGTGCCGCAGGTCGCCGCGCCATCCTGGACGACCCAGGCAATACCGGGCAAGAGCCCGCGCCGTGAAGGCGAGTGCCAAAGGAGACCCGAGAAGAAAGTTGCCCTTGTGCGGGTCACCGTCGGCCAAGTCGATAACCCGCTGTGACCATCGCAGCACGTCAGACCACTCGCCACTTTCACCCTTGGCGTAGATGGCCGCAACCGACAGCCCCACCATCAGGGTCGGATCTTCGAGCGACTCGACGAGGGTCCAGGTTTCCGATGCCAGCAGTGACGCCTCGCGCACCCGATCCTGCGAGGCGTGATCGATCACCAGCCCGGCCAGGGCGATGGCCAGTGACGCCTTGTCCCCGGCGGCGGTGCACAGCTTGCGGAGTTCCTCGAAGCGGTCACCGGCAACGTTCAAATGGACCCGGTAGCCAATCCCGCACAACATGGTGCGCGGGGCAATGCGCATGGCTGCTCGGTTGGGGTCATCGGCGGGCAATGCGTCGGCGATCCGTTGGGCGCGCTCCCAACTCAGTCGCGCCGCGGTGATGTCACGGTTGGTCGCCCACATTGCCGCACGCATGTGCCAGCCGTAGGCGGCGTGCAAGTCGCCGGCGGCCTGAAGGTGTTCGGCGACCAAGGCGGCATACTCGTCAGCGGATTCGGGGTCGCGTCCTTCGATAGTCGCAGCCAACCTCCGGTGTAGCTCGGCGCGATCCGATTTGAGCTGTGATTCATACGCCACGGCGCGAATCAGTGGGTGGTGAAACACATACTCGGGTTGCCCGGTGAATCGGATCTGATCGATGAACTCGCTGCTCAGCAAGTCCTGCAAGGCAGGATCAATGCCCAGCGTTTCCAGGAGGTCCCGGCTGAACCGCGAACCGATGACGGCGGCTGCGCTCAAGGTGCGCTTGGCCGCCGGATCAAGCCGGTCGATGCGGGCGGCAATAGTCGCCTGCAGGGTGGCGGGCACCCTGATCGCGTCAGCATCGGCGGTTGATTCGTAGGCGCCACGGTTGCCCTGCAGGACGCCGCGCTCGGCCAGGTCACGCACAAGCTCCTCGGCGAAGAACGGGTTTCCGGCGGCCTTCTCGGCGATCTTGGTGACCAACCCGTTGACCGAGGGGTCCGACCCCAGCAGCTCGCAAACCAGGGCTGCAGTTTCTGAATTACTTAGCGGCGCAAGAGCGATGGCCTGAGCACCGGCGACCCGGCTCAACGCCCCTCGATATTCGGGACGGCAGGTGATCAGCACCAGCGAGGGGGTCTGCGGGATCACCGTGAAGAACTCGGCCAGCATCGACTCGCTGACCTCATCTATCCAGTGCGCGTCCTCCACGACATAGACCGCTGGGGTGCGGCGGCCCAATGAGGCAGTGTTGACGAGTGCGGTCAGCCTGCGCCGCCGGGCATCGGGATCGATCTTGGGCAACTGCACCTCGGGATCGGCGATGCCCAACAAGTCATCGAAGAGCAACAAGTCCTCGGGGTCTGCGCCGGGTACCCGGGAGCGCACTCGGTCACGAGCAGCCGGGCCATCCAGACCACGCACACCGATGGCTGCCCGCAACAGCTGTGCCACGACATGGAAGGGAACGTCGCTGGCGTGCGATTCGCAGAAGGCGCTGAATACCTCCACCTCGCGACCGGCAGCCATTGCCGCGGCCTCACGCACCAGACGGCTCTTGCCGATCCCGGGTGGTCCGACCACCTCAACCACCGCACCGTGGCCACCGACGGCACGGTCCAACAAGCTCTCAGCGGCGGACAGTTCCCAGCGCCGACCGACCAGATTCGATTCAGCACGCCCGACAGCAGGTCGCTCCCCCATACTCAACAGGCGCCGGGCAGGAACCGGCTCGGCAGCACCCTTGATCTGAACCAACTCAGCGTCGCCGAGAGTCGCAGCGCCCTCAACCAACCGGGCCGTCGACGCGCTGAGCATCACCCCAGTCGACGGGGCCGCCGACTCCATCCGCTGTGCCATCCCGACTTGCTCACCGACGGCGGTGTAACCCAATGGCCCCGAGCCGATCTCGCCGGCGATCACTTGGCCTGAGTTCAACCCCACGCGCAACCGCAGCTCGATACGGTCGCGGTCTTTGACCTGAGCGGCTAGCCGAGCCGTGTCCTCCTGGATGCCCAGCGCCGCGAGGCAAGCGCGAACGGCATGGTCCTCCAACGCCATCGGCGCACCGAATACCGCCATGATCCCGTCGCCGGTGAACTTATCGACGGTGCCGCCGTAACGCCGCACTACCGCCGAAGCGCGGTCGACCAGGTCGGTCATGATCTCGCGCAACCGCTCGGCACCGACAGCCGCTGCGATGTCCATCGACTGCACCACGTCAGCGAACAGGACCGTTACTTGCTTGTACTCCGCCTGCGTGCCCGCCACCCCAATCGGCGACCCGCACTCGCTGCAGAACTTGGACGTTGGGGGCACTTCGGTGCCACACGTGCGACACGCGGTCGCTGCGGTCATCCGACCCTCCGCCGGTTCCGGCCCCCGACATCTCAGTTCACCAGCATAGGACGCGAGACGACGAAAAGGCCGCTAATCAGGTCGCCAACACTGTTAGCCGCCGACGTCGGCCTCTAAGCATCAGCTATAGGTCGACCTGCGATTTCTATCGCGCCAGTGGTTGCTGGGAGTAGTTTCTTCCTGTCACCGTGCCAGGACCGCTGATTGGCACGCTCGTGGAAGGAGCGCTGCAATGGGTTTCATCCAGCCCAACCTGCCCGTTGTCGACGCGGAGTGGAGCAAGCGCCCACGCGCCGAGCGGATCATTCCGATGACCCGGCACATCGCCGAGAACGGCTTCGGCACCCCGTTGATCATGCACGTGATGTACGGCGTGAAGATCGCGCTGTACGTGCTGGGCGGCTGGCTGTTCGCGTGGTCCACCAGCGGCATCGGCGGTTTCACCGACGTCGCCGCGTGGTGGTCGGAGCCGATCGTGTTCCAGAAGGCCGTGCTCTACACGATGCTGTTCGAAGTCGTCGGTCTCGGCTGCTGCTTCGGGCCGCTGGCCGGTCGCTACTTCCCGCCGATGGGTTCGATCCTGTACTGGCTGCGACCCGGCACCATCCGGTTGCCACCGTGGCCGGACCGGGTGCCGCTGACCAAGGGCAACAACAGGACCCCGTTCGATGTGTTGCTCTACGGCGCCCTGCTGGTGTTGCTCGCAATCGCGCTGGTGTCCGACGGTAGCGGGCCAATTTCCGCTCTGCACACAGCGATCGGCGTGCTGCCATGGTGGCAGACCGCCGCGATCCTGTCGGTGCTGGCCGTGATCAGCCTGCGCGACAAGATCATCTTCCTCGCCGCCCGCGCAGAGGTGTACGCGCCGCTGGCGCTGGTGTTCCTGTTCTCCGGGGCCGACATCATCGTGGGGGCCAAGGTGGTCTTCATGGTGATCTGGATCGGCGCGGCGACGTCAAAGCTCAACCGGCACTTCCCCTTCGTCATCTCGACGATGCTGGCGAACAACCCGTTCATCCCGTCGGGCCCGCTCAAGCGGTCGATGTTCAAGCACTATCCGGATGACCTGCGGCCCAGCGCATTAGCCGGGTTCATCGCCCACTTCTCCACCGCCGTAGAGGGTCTGGTGCCGCTGGTGCTGTTCTTCTCGCACGGCGGCTGGCCGACGGCCATGGCCGCGTTCGTGATGATCGTGTTCCACTTGAACATCCTGCTGGCCTTCCCGATGGGTGTTCCGCTGGAATGGAACGTGTTCATGATCTTCGGGGTACTGTGGCTGTTCGTCGCGCACGCGCGGCTGGGACTGTCGAACGTCACCAACCCAGTGCCGGTTGCCGTGTTGTTCGCCGTCATTGCGGGGATCGTCGTCATCGGGAACCTGTTCCCGCGCAAGGTGTCCTTCCTGCCCGGCATGCGCTACTACGCCGGCAACTGGGACACGACCGTCTGGTGCGTCAAGCCGTCGGTCGACGAGAAGTTCCGCACCGGCTCTCGCGCGCTCGGCCCGATGCAACACCTGCAACTCGAGCGGCTCTACAAGAGCAAAGAGGAAACTCTGGTTCCGATTCACCTCGCCTACGCCTTCCGGGGCATGAACACCCACGGGCGCGCGCTGTTCACCCTGGTGCACCGGGCGCTGGCCGGATACGACGAGGACGACTACAACCTGTGCGAGGGCGAAGTTCTTTGCGCGATGGTTCTCGGCTGGAATTTCGGCGACGGGCATATGCACAACGAATGCCTCATCGAGGCGCTACAGGAACGGTGTGGGTTCGAGCCGGGCGATGTACGGGTGGTGATCCTCGACGCGCAGCCCATCCACAAACAGCGGCAGGGGTACAGGCTGGTGGACGCGGCGACGGGCGAATTCGAGCGTGGCTACGTTGAGGTCGACGACATGGTCACCACCCAGCCGTGGGCCGATGACCTTCCGGTGCACGTCGGCCAGGCGTGACCTTGCGCCGTGGGGTCAGCGGTTGCGGACCCGGCGCACGACGATGACCACCGTCAGCGCCCCGAAACCCACCAGTGACGCCGTAACCGCGGGCTTTTTGACGAACTCGAGCACCCGGACCCTGAGTTCATCGGCCAAACGGCGGGGGTTGGCGCGTTCGGCGAGCGAGTCGACGGTGGACGCCAACTGGTCGCGGGCCAGGTCGATGTCCCGCTTGATGGTGTCGGGGTCCCGCTCCGCCACGTCGCTGTCCTCCAAGTCCGCCTGCACGTCCGCCTCGAACTACCCTAGATCAGCCGGTGCTGATGCCGACGCTCCGGTGAACAGAAAGGGATCACGTTGACTGAGACCACGCGATTGGCGGCAGGCGACAAAGCGCCCGCCTTCAGCCTGCCCGACGCCGACGGCAAGAAGGTGTCGCTGGCCGACTACAAGGGCCGGCGGGTCGTCGTCTACTTCTACCCGGCGGCCTCAACCCCGGGTTGCACCAAGCAGGCCTGCGATTTCCGCGACAACCTGGCCGAGCTCAACGAAGCCGGCATCGACGTCGTCGGGATCTCCCCCGACAAGCCCGAGAGGCTGGCCAAGTTCCGCGACGCCGAGGGACTGACGTTCCCGCTGCTGTCCGATCCTGACCGCACGGTGCTGACGGCCTGGGGCGCCTACGGCGAGAAGATGATGTACGGCAAGACCGTGCGGGGCGTGATCCGCTCCACGTTCGTGGTGGACGAGAAAGGGAAGATCGCGGTCGCACAGTACAACGTCAAGGCCGCACACACGACAACATTCATCCAGAAGAAAATTCTGGGTTCGTAGACCGTGACATCAGGATCTCGCGTCGGACGCGTGACTGAATCTGAAGGCGCAACGGCGGGATAGTGCAGCCGGCGCCGAGCGTGCTGCGGATCAACGCTTTAGTGGGACGCGCGTCTCTCGGCCAACCGCCCAAAGTGCGCAGTCGTCGCCTCGAAAGTTCTCCGCACCATTCCCCCCAGTGCTCGCGCCGCGATCGAAGCCAGCGGGCCGGTAAAGACGGTGCGCTGAGTAATCAATGTGCCGGAGTCAGTGGGCTCGACGAGATGATCGATGGTCTCGGTCAATCCGGGCACTCTCGCCACTCCCGTCCACAATGTCGGCGCTTCTACTCGCGTGACGGTCAATCTGAGCGGCGGATGGCCCCTTACCCGCATGGTGAGCTTCGCCCCCACCGCGAATGGGCGGTCGATCTTGGCCATGACCATGACATCGCCTGGCCACTCGGCGGGGTTGGTCCACAGCGCCCATACATCGTCGACGCTCGCCGAGCAGTGGGACGACCCACCGAACGGGCCTTTCGCCTCACCCATGTCGGATCATCTTCCTCGCTTCGGCTTGCCGTTGCACCCATGGCGGGCATTGCGGGCGTCGATACCGTGGCTGAGCCCGCAGGTGCTGGTCGTTAGTCGTTGCGGGGTGGGATTACCGCCCGCCCGTCGCGCAGTACAACGTCAAGACCACGGGCCACGTCGCCAAACTGCGCCGCGATCTTTCGGTCTGACTGAGGCGCACCGGTCCTCCGCTCTGGTGTGGCAGGGGGCTGTGCTGCGTGGAAAGCTAGTGCCAATATTCGCTGGATTTCGAGCTAGGTGCGTGTCTCATGAAGGTCCTGCTATCTATTGCAGCGGTCCTGGCGGGCGCTACGACCCTCGCGGCAACCGCCCACGCAGATCCCAACGACGCGGAGTTCCTCCAAAAAATCCGTGACGGCATGGGATTAGAGGTCAACGATGGACCGGGCCTCATCAACGAGGCGCACGAACTTTGCACCGAGCTGAAGAAGGGAACGCCATATAAGACTGTGGTATCGACCCTCTTTCAGGGCAACGGCAACTTGGGCCCCGACGGCGCTGCCTATTTCGTCAGCGCCAGCGCCCAGGCCTACTGCCCGGAACTCGTCGCAGAATGAGTCGGACACTTGCGGCGAGGCCCGGATTACATCGGTATGAGGTTGGTGATGCAGAAAGGATGACCCGCCGGGTCGATCAGGACCCGCCAGTGATCCGGATTGGGTTGAATTTCGGCCTTCGTGGCGCCCAAGGCACGGATTCGCGTCTCCTGAGCGTCGAGGTCGGAGACCGCCAACTCCAAGTGCAGCTGTTTGGGCACCCGGCCATCTGGCCAAGTCGGAGGTTGGTGGTCGGCGACACGTTGAAACGTCAACAGGACGCCCGATCCCTGTAGGGCCAGAAAATCCTCGGAGGAGAACATCACCTCGAGGCTCAAGACGTTCTTGTAGAAATCTCCCAGCACAGCCGGGTCTGGGCAATCGACTGATATTGCCCCGAGTCGAACGTCCGCCATGATGAACGCCTCCATTGCTGCTGGCTCGTTGGCTTCATTGCCTGTGTGCGCAAGTCTGGCACGCGCCACCGACAGGCCGGTCTAGTGTGCGTCAGGCCAGATTGGCCAGCAACAACGCCTCGGCGACCGCCGCGCGTTCCAGTACACCCAGATGCAGGCTCTCGTTGATGCTGTGCGCCTGCGTTGCGGGGTCTTCGACCCCGGTGACGAGGATCTTCGCGCGCGGGAACGCGGTAGCGAACTCAGCAATGAACGGGATCGAGCCACCCATCCCCATGTCGATCGGGTCGGTGTTCCAGGCCTGCCGAAATGCGGCCCGTGCGGCGTCGTAGACGGCTCCGGTGGCGTCGATCGCGTAGGGCTCACCTTTTTCGCCGCGGGTAACGCTGACGTGTGCGCCCCACGGGGCGTGCTGCTGCAGGTGGGCGGTCAGCGCGTCCAAGTGCGCCTCGGCGTCGCCACCGGGCGCGACCCGCATGCTGATCTTGGCCGTGGCCCGCGGAATGAGCGTGTTCGAGGCCGCGGCAACGGATGTGGTGTCGATGCCGATCACCGTGATCGCCGGTTTGGCCCACATCCGCTCGGGTACCGAACCCGAGCCGATTTCGGCTACCCCGT
Source organism: uncultured Actinomycetota bacterium (assembly GCA_963715905.1). Taxonomy (GTDB): domain Bacteria; phylum Actinomycetota; class Actinomycetes; order Mycobacteriales; family Mycobacteriaceae; genus Mycobacterium. The sequence goes on along the minus strand of CAVQSX010000042.1, from coordinate 258,169 downwards.
CCAGCAGGCCGGAGTCAGAACGTGCCCGCCCGGCCGGATACTCGGGGTAATTCAGTCCCGCGACGTCCGTTTCGTGCAGGCCGGCCACGGCCACGTTGCCGTCGTCGTCATGCAGGCTGGCCAGCAACCGCACCAACACGCTCAGCGCGTCGGGAACCACACCGCCCCACAGGCCCGAGTGCAGCCCGTGGTCCAGTGTGGCGACCTCGACCACGCAGTCCACCAGTCCGCGCAGCGACACCGTCAGCGCCGGGATCTCGGTGCTCCAGTTGTCGGAGTCGGCGATGACGATCACATCGGCGGCCAGCGCGTCGCGGTGGGCGGCGAGCAACCGCCCGAGTGACGGCGACCCGGATTCTTCTTCGCCCTCGACGAAGACCGTCACACCGACCGGCGGTTTGCCTTCGTGCGCCCGAAACGCCGCCAAATGCGTTGCGATGCCTGCCTTGTCATCAGCAGTACCGCGGCCGTAAAGTCGCCCGCCACGTTCGGTCGGCTCGAATGGCGGCGAGACCCAATGGCCTCGGTCGCCCTCGGGCTGGACGTCGTGGTGGGCATATAGCAGCACGGTGGGGGCGCCCGGGGGCGCCGGGTGTGACGCGATGACCGCCGGCGCGCCGCCCTCGCTGACAATTCGCACGTCGGCAAAACCCGCCTGCGACAGCAGATCCGCCACCGCCTGCGCGCTGCGGTGCACCTCATCGCGCCGACCGGGATCGGCCCACACCGATTCGATCCGCACCAGGTCCTCGAGATCGCGCCGCACCGCGGGCAGCACCTCGCGGACGCGGTCAGCCAGATCACTCACTGCTGCACCCCTTTTCTCGCCGCGAGCAGACGCAAAAGCCCCTCGTCGTCGGCGTGTCGCGGCGCTTTTGCGTCTGCTCGCCGGGTTAGTGGGTCTCGAGGATGGCCACCGCGGCAGCGGTATCGCCCTCGTGGGTCAGCGACACATGAATGGTCACGTCGGCCAGATGTTTGGCCACCTCCCCGGTCAGCCGGACCCGCGGTCGTCCCCACATGTCGGTGACCACCTCGATATCGCGATGGATGGCCTCCGGCAGCACCGGCCGCTGCGCGAACCGCGATCCCGACCAGGCCTTGATCACCGCCTCCTTGGCGGCCCAGCGTGCGGCCAGGTGCCGAGCGGCCGACGAACTCTTGTCGGAGGCGTCGCGCCGCTCGCCGGGGGTGAAGGTCTCGGAAAACACCGTCCCCGGTTGGTCGACCTGTTCTGCGAAATCACTGATCGAGACAAGATCGATCCCGATTCCGACGATGCCCATGGCTGGCTACGTTAACGGATAGACGGACTGATCTTGCGGCGACCTAGTAGGCGTCGTTCTCGCCCAGCCGGGCGTCCGGGTTCAGCAGCATCGCCGCCTCCTGGCGCTTCTCCGGGGAATCGTGATCGAAACGACGGTCCGGTGGCCGCTCATACATCGGCGTACCGCCGGCGATGGCCGAAGCCAGTCGGCGCTGACCGGCCAGCAGGCGTGCGTCCGCACGGCGCTGGTAGTCGTCGCGCTGGCTCGGATCCAGTGCGGCGATGAACGCCTGTGGGTGCACCAGCGCGACCAGGCCGGATACGTGGCCGAACCCAAGACTGGTCAAGATCCCGGCCTTCAGCGGAAGCTTGTCACCGAGTCGCAGCGTGTCGCGGACCCACACGAAGTGTGCCGAGCTGGCAAGTTCGTCGTCCACACAGTCCAGGCTGCGGTTGGGTGGGATCACCCCGTCGCGCAGCATCTGGCACAGGCCCATCATCTGGAAGACTGCCGCACCGCCCTTGGCGTGGCCGGTCATGCTCTTCTGCGACACGATGAGCAGCGGAGCGCCCTCCGAGCGGCCCAATGAGTCGGCCAACCGCTCGTGCATCTCGGTCTCGTTCGTGTCGTTGGCCAGCGTCGAGGTGTCGTGCTTAGAGATCACGGCGATGTCGTCCGCAGTAAGACTCAGCGCGGCCAGCGCTTTCGCGAGCGGTGAGTTCCTGCCGCCGCGGCCGGCGCCCAGCGCGCCGAGACCCGGGGCCGGGATCGAGGTGTGCACACCGTCGGCATATGACTGCGCGAAGGCCACCACCGCAAGCACCGGCAGGCCCATCTTGAGCGCCAGGTCGCCGCGGGCGAGCAAGATGGTGCCGCCGCCCTGGGCTTCGACGAAGCCCAGCCGGCGCCGGTCATTGGCCCGGGAGAACTTCGAGTCATGGATACCCCGGCCGCGCATCATGCCGGTGTCGGCGGTGGCCGCCATGTCACCGAAGCCGATGATGCCCTCCAGCGTCAGGTCGTCGATACCGCCGGCCACGACCAGCTCGGCCTTGCCGAGCTTGATCTTGTCGATGCCCTCCTCGACCGACACCGCGGCCGTCGCGCACGCGGCGACCGGGTGGACCATCGCACCATAGCTGCCGATGTAGGACTGAACCACATGCGCGGCAACAATATTCGGTAAGACCTCTTGGAAGATGTCGTTTGGCTTGCTGCGGCCCAGCAGGTTGCCGTGGTACATCGTCTGCATCGATCTACCGCCACCCATGCCGGTCCCCATGGTGTTGGCCACCAGGCTTGGGTGCACATAGCGCATCACCTCGGCCGGGCTGAAGCCGGCGGTCAGGAAGGCGTCGACGGTCGCGATGATATTCCAGACCGCCAGCCGGTCAATGGAACTGACCATATCTGCGCTGATGCCCCACACGGTCGGGTCGAACCCGGTCGGGATCTGGGCACCGACGACTCGCGACAGCTTTGTCTTTCGCGGCACCCGGATCTCGGTGCCGGCCTTGCGGATGACCTGCCAGTCGCTGGAGTCCGGCAGCGGCTGGATAATCGTGTGCTCCGGGTCGAACGCGACGAAGGCGCGGGCGTCGGCCTCCGACGACACCACGAAAGCGAAATCCTTGTCCAGGAACACCGACACCAGCAACGGCGACGCATGGTCAGGGTCGATCGTGCCGTCATCGACGAACTCACGAATACCGACGCGGTCGACCACGACGTCGTGGTAACGCTCGACCAATTCCGCCTCGTCGATCAGATCGCCGGATTCAGCGTCATACCAACCGGGTTGAGGGTCTTCTTCCCAGCGGATCAGTCCGGTGGTCCAGGCCAGTTCGAGGACTCCGGCCGCCGACAACTCGTTGTCGACCTCCATCTCGAAGCGGGTGCGCGAGGAGCCGTACGGGCCCAGCTCGGCGCCACCGACGATGACCACCAAGTCAGCTGGGTCGACGTCGAGGTCATCCCAGTGCGGAGGCGGCGCCGGGGTGAACCCGCGGGGCGGGGAAGGCAGCGCCGCAAGGACTTTTGGGGTGGCCCCGGTCGCGTCATCGTCGTCACCCGTGGCCACCTCGGCTGACATCTCCTCGCGCGCTTTGGCGGCCAGTTCGGCCATGTCGAGGTTGGCAGCGGCCAACCCACCGGTGAAGTCGGCCTTGATGGGCGCACCCGCCGCGGCCACCTTGGACTCCACATCGCACAGGTTCAGCAGCATTACCGCCATCTCGTCGGTGGAGTAGGTGGTGACACCGGCCTCCTCGACCGCGCTGACGATGGCGTCGTTGTGGCCCATCAGCCCGGTGCCGCGGGTCCAGCCGATCAGCGCGTGCGCCAGGCTGACCCGGGAGGCCCACGAAGTCTCCGCGTGCCAACGGCTTACCAGCGCGTCCAGCGCAGACTTCGATTCGCCGTAGGCGCCGTCACCGCCGAACATTCCACGGTTTGGCGAGCCCGGAAGCACCACGTGCAGCCGAGATGCGATGTCGCGTTCGGCGCCGATCTTGGACAGACCGCCGATCAACCGCTGCACGGCCCACAGCAGAACCTTCATCTCGATCTCGGAGCGCGCACCCGCCTCCGACAAGTCGCCGGCGACGCGCGGCGCGGCGAAGGGGAACAGCAGCGTTGGCGTCTGCGCGTCCTTGATGTGAATCGACTGTGGCCCCAGGCTTTCGGACTGCTCATTGCCGATCCAATCGACGAGCGCGTCGATATCGGAGTAGGAAGCCATGTTGGCCGCGATCACCCAGAGCGACGCGCCGTAACGGGCATGGTCACGGTACAGCGTGCGGTAGAACGCGAGCCGTTCGTCGTCCAGCTTGGACGTGGTGGCGATGACGGTGGCACCGCCATCGAGCAGTCGTGCCGCCACCGACGCCGCGATCGAACCCTTGGAAGCGCCCGTCACCACTGCGATCTCGTGGCACTGCGGACCCGCATCGGGGTTCTCGGCACCGGCGGCGATCCGCCCGTACAGCGACCCGTGGATCTGACGGCCGGCGGCCAGCGACTTGCCTTGCCACCAGGTGGCCTGAGTCGCCACGACGTGGCCGGCACCCTCGAACCGTTCGGACAGCCGCACCCAGTCGGCGTCGATGTCACCCTCGTCGGTCAGCCAGAGCTTGACCAAATCCTCACGGGCGCTGGCCCAGCGGTCATCGAAGACGACGGCCTTCTTGGCGTCGAACACCGGCGCCACCAAACGCGGCCAATCAGCACCCAGCTCGGCGGAGACCAGATCGATCAGCTCGGCATCGGTGGTCGTGGGCGCCGCGCTGATCGGGTTGTCCAGGCCGAGTTGACCCAGCACCAGCCGGGCCGCCGAGGCGAGCACACCGTCGCGACCGGTGATCTGGTCGGTGAACTCGCTCAGCGCGGCCGCGTCGACGGTCGCGCCGCCGCCACCGCCGGTGGACGGCAGGGCAACCGAGATTCCGTGGCGCGCGGCAACCGCGGCGACCGCGGCGTCGACGACCTTGTCAACGGAGCCGGCGTCGGCCAGCGCACCCTCGTGCAGGTGGCCCATCGCACCGCCACGAACGCTGGTGCCCTCGCGGGTGCCCAGCGCGACTTCCACCGTGACGTGCTTGGCCCAGCCTTCGCCTAGTTCCCAGGCCTTCTTGACCCGCTCGGCGATGGCACCCGGTCGCTTGCCCGACGGACCGAGAACCGTCTTCAGCTGATCATTGATCGCGTCAGAAAGCACTGGGCCGTAAGGCTTGTAGGTGCGCGCCAGCTTGTTCACCTGCGCGCGCAGCCCGGCCAGGTCGGCCTCGGCGGCACCGTCGATGGCACCCAGGTTCAGCTCGGAGCCCAGGTCCACCAGCAGCTGGTTGCGCCGCGACGAAGCGCCGTCGGTGATGGACTCGATGGAGTCCAGCTTCTCGATCTGATCGATGCGCATCTTGGCCGACAGCGCGATCAGCGCCAGGGTCGCGTCGGCGGCCTCGAACACGATGTCGTCCGGGCGAGCCGCACCCGAGGACGCGGCCGGCGCGGGCGCCGGTGCGGCCTCGGCACTGACGGCACCCTCCGCCGCGGACGCGGCGGAATCATCCAACTCCTCGTCTTCAATGTCCGGCTCGGGGTCGGTGTCGTTGGCGAACAGCAGTGCGGCGTCGCGCTCGGCATTGAGCACTTCCACCGTGCTGTGCGCATATTCGGGCAGCTTGAGGGTGTTGGTGGCCAGTCCGGCGACGGTGGGCGCAGACTTCACGCCGATCTCGACGAACCGCTCCAGGCCGAGTCCGCCGGCGGCCTCCTCGATGAACAGCAGATCCTGGGTCTCGATCCAGCGCACCGGGCTGGCGAACTGCCACGCCAACAGCTCGATCAAGACGGTGCGCGCCAGTTCGCGCGGCCTCTCGTTGCGCCAGGTGTCGTAGTCGGCGAGGATCTCGTCGAGCGGTTCGGCCGGGACCAGATCGCGGATCTCCTGGATGAAGTCGCGGTCCAGCGTGAACGGACGCGGCACCAGGTTGGGGATGTAGCGGCCGACGATCACGTTGGGATCTTTGTCCCGCGGCATGACCCGCTCCAGCGAGCGGCGGAAATCGGCGACGCCGACCCGCAACACTCGCGAGTGGAACGGCACGTCGATCCCGGGTACCAGGATGAATGAGCGCTTTCCTCCACTGATTTCGCGGCGCCGCTCAACCTCTTCTTCCAGCGCTTCCAGACCGCGCACCGTGCCGGCGATCGCGTACTGCGAGCCGCGCAGGTTGAAGTTCACGATCTCGAGAAACTCGCCGGTACGCGCCGCGATATCGGCGACGAAACTCGGGACCTCGTCGTCGGGGAGGTCGATCTGCGATGGGCGGATCGCGGCCAGCCGGTAGTTGGAGCGGCCCAACTCGTCGCGCGGCACGATGTCGTGCATCTTCGAGCCGCGGTGAAACACCATCTCCAGCAAGGCTTCCAACTCGTAGATGTTGGTGACGCAGGCCAGCGCGGTGTACTCACCGACCGAGTGACCGCACGCGATAGCACCTTCGACGAAGGCGCCCTGCTCACGCATCTCGGCAACCTGCGCGGCCGCCACCGTGGCCATCGCGACCTGGGTGAACTGAGTGAGGAACAGCACGCCGTCGGGGTGGTGGTAGTGCACACTGCTGGCGATGATGCTGGTCGGGTTGTCGCGCACCACGTGCAGCACCGAGAAGCCCAGCGTCTCGCGGGTGAACTTGTCGGCGTTGTCCCAGACCTTGCGGGCCGCCTTGGACCGGGCCCGGACCTCCATGCCCATGCCCTTGTGCTGGATGCCCTGGCCGGGGAACGCGTAGACGGTCTTGGGCGCGGCCAGGCGCGCGGTCGCCGACATCACCAGATCCGCCCCGATCCGCGCGGAAACCTCCAAAACCTCGGCACCCTGGTCGATTCCAACGCGGTCAACCCGGAAGTCGACCTCGTCGCCGGGACGCACCATGCCCAGGAATCGTGCGGTCCAGCCCACCAGTCGCGCGGGTGGGCGAGCTTGACCATCGGTGGCGGTCACCGCGTGCTGCGCGGCGGCCGACAACCACATGCCGTGCACGATGGGCGATTCCAGGCCTGCCAGCAGCGCCGCTGCCCGGTCGGTGTGGATCGGGTTGTGATCACCAGAGACCATCGCGAACGGTCGCATGTCGACCGGCGCGGCCAGGGTGACGTCGCGTCGCCGCCGACGCGGAGTCTCGGTCGCGTTCTCGGATACCGCGCCGCCGGCCCGGACCGGGTCGGAGAGCTCAGCGGCGCCGGTGCGCCCGAGGATCGCGAAACGCTCATCGAGGGTCGCGATCAGTGCGCCGCCAGCAGAGTCCGTCAAGGTCACGGCGACCCGGACGACCCGGCCCACATCGGTGTCGGTGGCCTGCGAAGCCGTTGCGGTGACTGTCAATTGGGCCGGGACCTCGGGCAAGTTGCCGACCACCCGGGCGGCATGGTCCAGGTGCACCAGGCTCAGCAGACCCTCCACCACCGGGACGCCGGTGTCGGTAACCGCCGAACCGATCGCCGCGAAAACGGCGGGCCAGCAAGGGCCGACCAGTGCGTCGGGCACGGTGGTGAGGCTGGGCGCCAGGGGCTCGCCGAAGATCGCGGTGACCCCGGTGTGGTCGGCCACCCGCTCGGGATCCCAGTCCACCGTTACGGTGGCCACCCCGTCGGTGACGGGCGGCAGCAGATCGGGCCCGTCGACGCCGGCGGCGATCGCCAGCACCGAACGCATGGCGGCGGTGGCATCTTCGGTGGAAACCACCGGGGTGCCCCCGTCAACGGTGTTGGCGGGCAACGTAAACGGGATGTCGACCCAGGTGCCGGACACCGGCACGCTGAGAACCACTTGGTCGTCTCCGTGTACCTGTAACCGGGCTCCGGTGGATGAATTCGTGGCGCGCCGGTGGTCGGGGCCCCGTTGTTCAGATCCCTCGTGCACCAGCCAGTCGGCCGAATCGGCGATCCGATAGACCGGGTTGATGGCGGTGCGGCCGGCCCACAGCACATCCGGGGCGTCGAGCACCACGGCCAGCGGTCCGGTCACGTCGGCGCGGCCCAGCCGGCGCGACGTGACGGTCTTTGGTTCCAGCCCGGCGGCGAGCGCCTGATCGATGGCGGCCTGCTCGAAGCGGTCCAGCAAGGCACCCACCGGTTCGTCGAGCCGGGTGATGCCGGCCACCGCCGCGGTGCCGGGGATGATGCACACCTGATCGGCGTCGTAGCGGGCGTCGTGCGCCTGCCAGAGTGAATCGCTGCGCCACCAGCGCCGGACATCCTTGTCGATGACCGGGACGAAGTTGACCGGCTTGCCCAGCGTCTTGCACAGCGTGACGAAGAACGGCACGTCGGCCGGATGCAGCTGCACGGTCTCGGCGTCGGGGTAGCGGTCCAGCAGCAGGTCGATCGCCGCCTCGGGGTTCTCCAGCAACACCGAGTCGTCGTACAGGGTCTCGATCGGGCCGTGGTCTTGCGGGTGCAACCGCGCCTCGGCCCGCTGCAGCATCTGCTGGAAGCGGTCCCGCCAGGTGTCGGCCAGCCAGGGGCTGCCCGGTGCCGCCGTGTCGGCGGTCGAATCGCCATCGCCGATCGTCAGCTCGACGTAGCGCTGCAACCACCGCAGGTAGGTCATGTCCGCGACGTCGCCGAAGTAGGGCTTGGCGGTGTCGGCCATCGCCGCGATGATCTCGTCGCGGCGCTCGGCGACGGCGTCGGCGTCACCGGCGACCTCGTCAAGCAGCCGGCCACAGCGCGAGGCGGCGTTGTCGATCTCGTGGATGTCCGCACCAAGCTGGCTGCGGCCGGAAGCCATGCCGCCCTGGGCTTTTCCGGCACCAACCCACTGGTCGGTTCCTTGTGTCTCGACCAGCATCCGCTTGACGGACGGCGAGGTGGTGGCCTCGAGGGTCGCCATTGCCGCGGTCCCGACGAGGATGCCGTCGATCGGCATCGAGGGGAAGCCGTACGACTCGGACCAACGCCCGGACAGGTATTCGGCCGCCTGGTCCGGGGTGCCGATGCCGCCACCGACGCAGACGGTGATGTTGGGGCGCGACCGCAACTCGGAATAGGTCGCCAGCAACAGGTCGTCGAGGTCTTCCCAGGAATGGTGGCCGCCGGCACGCCCGCCCTCGACGTGCATGATCACCGGTTTGGTGGGCACCTCGGTCGCAATGCGGATGACGGAGCGAATCTGCTCGATCGTGCCGGGCTTGAACACGACGTGGCTGATGCCGATGTCGTTGAGCTCGTCGATCAGCTCGACGGCATCCTCCAGATCCGGGATGCCCGCGCTGATCACCAAGCCGTCGATCGCGGCGCCGGACTGGCGGGCCTTCTGCACCAGTCGCTTGCCGCCGACCTGCAGCTTCCACAGGTACGGATCGAGGAACAGCGTGTTGAACTCGTAAGTGCGGCCCGGTTCGAGGAGTCCGGACAGCTCTTCGATGCGGTCGGCGAAGATTTCTTCGGTGACCTGGCCGCCGCCCGCGAGCTCGGCCCAGTGGCCCGCGTTGGCCGCCGCGGCGACGATCTTGGCGTCGACGGTGGTCGGGGTCATGCCGGCCAGCAGTATCGGCGATCGTCCCGTCAGCCGGGTGAACTTCGTCGACAGCTTTACCCTGCCGTCGGGCAGGCTGACCACCGTCGGGGCGTAGGTCGACCAGGCCCGGGCCACCTCCGGGACGGCCCCAACGGTAAACAGATTGCGTTGACCACCACGGGTCGCCGCGGGCACGATGCCCACGCCGAGTCCGCGGATCACCGGCGCGGTCAGCCGCGTCAGGATGTCGCCGGGACCCAGGTCAAGAATCCAGCGCGCGCCGGCCTCGTGGACCCGGGTGATCTCTTCGACCCAGTCGACCCGATCCACCAGGATGGCGTTGGTCAGCGCCCGGGCCAGCTCGACGTCCAGGCCTACCTTCTCGGCCCAGCCTCCGACGATGTCGATGCCGTCGGCCAGCCGCGGCGTGTGGAAACCCACTTCCACCTGGACCGGGTCGAAGACGGGCGCGAACACGTCGCCGCCGCGGAGCTTGGCCTTGCGGTCGGCCTCTTCCTTCTCCGAGATTTGCCGGCAATACAGTTCGAAGCGCGAGAGTTGCTCGGGAGTACCGGTGATGACGACCGAACGCCGGCCGTTGCGGATGGACAGCACCGGAGGCAGCACCGTGCGAACGTCCTGCGCGAATTCCTCGAGCAGGCGCCCGATGCGTCCGGGGTCGGCGTTGGTGACCGAAACCATCGGGGGGCGGTCGCCGAGGACCGAGATACCGCGCCGGCGCGCCACCAGCGTTCCGGCGGCACCGATCAGCTGAGCCAGGGCCAGCAGCTCGACGTCGCGGGCGCCGCGGGCTTTCAGCGACTCGACACCGAGCACGCCCTGCGAATGTCCCGCGACGGCCACCGGCGGAGTCGCGACAAGATCCATGCCCTGCCGGGCCAACGCACGCACCGCGGCCATCTGGGTGAGCAGCACGCCGGGCACCGACACCGCGGCGGACGTCAGGTGCTTATTCGACGGAATCGGATCCTCAGCCGCTAGCGCGCGCACCCAGTGCAGCGGCTCGAAGCCGATCGGACGCACCACGACCAGCTCTTTTGCCACCGGTTCCAGCAGCAGTTCCACCTCGCCGACCAGCGTCGCCAACTCGCTCTCGATGCCGGCCGAGGAGACCAGTTCTTCCAGGGTCTCCAGCCAGGCGCTGCCCTGCCCGCCGAATGCGACGGCGTACGGCTCGCCGGCAGTCAGACGGTCGACCAGAGCATGGGTCTTGTGCGGGCCATCCCCGTCGCGGTCAGCGGACACCCTGTCATGCTCGTGGATCGTCACGTTTCGTATCTCCCTGTGTGCGTCTTTACGTATCAGTTCAGTTCGTCCGGTCAGGCACGGCTGTGCGGGGCTTGTTCGATTCGGCATCGAATCGCAGCCGGGAATCGGCTGACCGGTGTGTTGTCGGCTGCCTGTTGGGTCTAGCCCCTACTGGGTCGAGCGGCGCGGCGGACTGCATCGGATGTATTAAGGGTGTCATAAGGATCGGGGGCCTTTGGCCGTGCTCATCGGTTACTGGTGAGTTCTACGCACGGGTAACCCGTGTCGTGGGTAACACCCGGTTAAACCGCGACTCCGCCTCTGCAGAACAAACGTCCTGCATGTTGGTGGTTACGGTCGAGTAGCTATAACTGCGCAGATCAAAGCCCGATTGTTACCGAATCGTTATGTAAAATTTCCGAGCTGCGGCGGGCCTTCGGTCACCCTTCGGGCGCGCCGTTGCGTGCCTGCTCGCCTCGTCGCCGCCAGACCAACAGCGAACGAGTGTTTGCTGAAGTCTGGCGCGCGGGTGCTCGGCAAGAACGACTAAAGGGCCGACGGGCCCCCGGAATGCCTGAGGCGGCGCCGAGACGCCTAAGCCCACTGTCCGAATTGGGGCTTCAGGATTTCGTTGATGTCCACGCCGACCCCACCAACGCTGCGCTTATCGATCTCGACCTGGTGCAGACTCGCGGCCGGATGGGTGAATCCCGCCGGCGAGCCCCAATTGTGCTGCCAGAAGTACGAGCCCAGGCCGTCATGCAACGCCCAGTCGATCGTCTTTGAATTCGCGTAAACACCCGTGCGCTGGTGTCCGATCACCGACTCCCAGGACCGCAGATACGGAACTATCTGGGTTTTGTACTGGTCAAGCGACGGGTCGTCATCAATCGAGGCGTAAATGGGGGCACTCGCCGGACCGCCTGCGGCGGCATGCAACTGCATTCCGCGTTGGGCATGCTGCAGGCCGGCACTGCCGCCGCCCAGCCAGTCGGAGGTACTGCCCTTGCCGTATTGGTAGCAGGAGACGATGTGGAGGCCGCTGCCGCTGAGGTCACGTGCCTCACTGACCTGAATCGGCTTGCCCAGCATCCACGCGCCGCCGGGCCGCCGATCGGACACGTACCGGATCGCTCCGACGGCACCGGAGGCCTTGATCTGGCTGGCCGGGATGACCCCGGCGGCGTAATCCAACAAGGTGCCCAGTGACGCCGATGCTGGTGCAGCAGACAACGACGACGCCGCGACACCGAGACCAACCAGCCCTGGCGTCGCGGCCGCGAATTTGAGCACGTCTCGGCGCGATATCGACACAAGCCACAGGGTACGACAGAAACACCAATAGACACGTGAGTAACACGGGCCACACGTGCATCCGTGATTCGAATGTGCCGGAAGGGTGGGAACCTAGTTCGAGCTGCGGGCCGCCATCTTGGCAAGCACATCGCCCGCATCGGCCGCGCTGATCCGCTGATCGCCCTCCCGGCGTTGCGATTTGATGGCGACGTCGTGGCCTTCCACCGACGCACGCAACGCGCCAACCGTGCACTTGTCCCGACCGCCGAGCACACTGAACGGGTCGTAGTTGTAGTGCTTCATCGCATTGAGATGGGTGACCTTGTCAATGTCCTCGTCGCTGACGTCAACCATCGATTGCGCGAGCACCTCTGGCGATTCGGGCCAGTTGGAGTCCGAGTGCGGGTAGTCGCACTCCCAGGTGACCATGTCGACGTCGAGTGCGCCACGGCTGGCCATCCCGAACTTGTCGTCGATGAAGCAAGTCAGGATGTGTTCGTTGAAGACCTCGCTGGGCAGCTTGGAGCCGAAGTCCTGACCGGTCCAGGCATGGTGGCGGTCGTAGTTGTAGTCGATCCGCTCGAGGAAGTAAGGAATCCAGCCGATCCCGCCCTCGGACAGCGCGAATTTGAGATCAGGAAATTTGCGGAGCGTCGGCGACCACACCAGATCGGCTGCCGCCTGCACGATGTTCATCGGCTGCAAAGTGATCATCACGTCCATCGGGGCGTCTGGCGAGGTAATGGTCAGTTGCGATGACGAGCCGATGTGCATGCACACCACCACCGACTCCTCGCTGCAGGCCTGCCACACCGGATCCCAGTGCTCAGAATGCACGGACGGCCAACCCAGTTTGGACGGGTTCTCGCTGAAGGTCAGTGCGTGACAACCCTTTTTGGCGACCCGACGAATTTCCGCCGCCATGACTTCCGGATCCCAGACCGCAGGTATGGCGCATGGAATGAAGCGGCCCGGGTGGCTCCCACACCACTCGTCGATGTGCCAGTCGTTGTAGGCCCGCACCATCGCCAGGGCGACGGCTTTGTCTTCGGTACGCGCGAACAGTTGCCCGCAGAATTGCGGAAACGACGGAAAGCACAGCGAGCCGAGCACACCATTGGCACTCATGTCCTTGACGCGCTCGTCGTGGTCGTAGGTGCCTGGGCGCAGCTGGGCGAAGGAGGTGGGCTCGATCCCGTACTCTTCCTTCGGCCGGCCGGCGACAGCGTTGAGCGCGACGTTGTTGAGGACCTCCCCGTTGTAAAGCCAGGCATTGGTCCCGTCCGGGTTGGTGATGAACTGCGGTGCAAACTCGACAAACTTCGCCGGAAGACGGCCGTCAAACAGGTTCGGCGGCTCCACCACATGGTCGTCAACGCTCACCAGAACCAGGTCATCGATTTTCATCAGAAGCACCCTTCCGCGTTCCCCAGTGCAGTGAACCCGCTTAACTTTCTATAACTATAAAGATTGCAATATTAGCGTCAAGGACGCATGGTTGCGCTTACCGCAACGGAAGGTCTGTACTGAGAACGTTCAACATCGGCCGCAAGGGATCTCAGATGGACCATGACCAGCTCATTGACCTGACTCGGCGCGCCTTGAAACTGGCCCGCGACAACACGACCGACCTTGCGCCACAGCAGCACACGGTCGAAGCGCGGGATTACACCTCCCTCGAGCGACACGACCTCGACAGAGCCTTGCTGATGGCCAGTCCCCAACTGGTCGGCTACGTTTCGGAGCTTTCCGGTCCGGGCGCGTACTGCACCAAAACGGTGCTGGGGCGGTCCATCCTGCTGACTCGGATATCCGACGGATCGGTCAAAGCGTTCGAAAATGTCTGCCTGCACCGCCAGTCGCAGGTGGTCACGGGGTGCGGCAGCGCGAAGCGGTTCACCTGCCCGTACCACGCGTGGACGTACGACAACACCGGCAAGCTGGTAGGGCTGCCGGGCCGCGAAGGGTTCCCGGACGTCGCCGTCAAATCCGACGGTTTGACCGAACTCCCCGCTGCCGAATTCGCCGGGTTTCTCTGGGTGGCAATGGATCCCGACGCCATCCTGGACGTTCCGGCGCATCTTGGACCACTGGCCGACGAACTCGACTCGTGGGGCATCGGGCGGTGGTCGCCGCTGGGCGAGAAGGTGCTCGACTGTCCGATCAACTGGAAACTGGCGATCGATACATTTGCCGAGAACTATCACTTCGCCACCGTGCACCGCCAGACGTTTGCCACCATCGCGCGCAGTAACTGCACCGTCTTCGACGCCTACGGCCCCCATCACCGGTTGATCTTTCCGCTGAACACAATCCTCGAGCTGGACAACGTCCCCGAAGAGAAGTGGAACCCATTCCACAACATGGTCGTGATCTACGCGCTGTTTCCCAATATCGTGCTGTCGGTGACGATCGCCAACGGCGAACTGTTCCGGGTCTACCCCGGTGACCGACCCGGTCGGTCGATCACCGTGCACCAGAACTCGACGCCGCAGGACGTCTCCGACGAATCCGTGGCCAACGGTGCTCAAGCCGTCTTCGAATACGCGCATGCCACGGTCCGCGACGAGGACTACCGACTGGTCGCAAGCCTGCAAGCCAATCTCGAGTCGGGCGTCCGGGACCGACTGGTGTTCGGACGCAACGAACCCGGATTACAGCACCGCCACATCACCTGGGCTGCCGCGATCGAGGAAGAGCCGGCGGCTTACGTCAGTAACGACAGCGAAATACGGAGGTCAGCCCGATGACACAGGTTCTCAGCCACCGCTCATATGACGAGCTGTTCATCGGAGGACATTGGCGCAAACCCGCCAGCCTCCAACAGATGACGGTTATCTCGCCGCACTCCCAAGAACCCATCGGCCACGTCCAGGCGGCCGGCCCCGAAGACGTCGACGCCGCCGTCAGCCTCGCGCGGCAAGCGTTCGACCACGGGCCGTGGCCGCGGCTGGACGTTCGGGAGCGGATGGCCAAAGTCGAAGAACTGGCGGCCATCTACGCGGGCCACACCGACGACATGGCCGATCTGATCACCGCGGAAATGGGGTCTCCCCGCAGTTTCAGCCGCCTGGGCCAGGGGGCTGCCGCGATGGCCCTGATCCATCTCGCGCTGGCGGCCGCTCGGGACTTCCCGTGGCAGGAGCGTCGCCAGGGCGTGCTCGGTGAGGTGCACCTGCACCGGGCGCCGGTCGGCGTGGTCGGCGCGATCGTGCCGTGGAACGTGCCGCAATTCCTGATCATGCCCAAGCTGATCCCCGCTCTCATCGCGGGCTGCACGGTCATCATCAAGCCTGCGCCCGAAACACCTTTGGATGCTTTGTGGCTGGCTGAAATGATCGAGCAGATCGGCCTGCCCGAAGGGGTGGTGTCGGTGCTACCCGGCGGCACGGACGTCGGCGAGGCGCTGGTGCGCCACCCCGGCGTCGACAAGATCTCGTTCACCGGTTCCAGCGCCGTGGGACGCCGGATTGCCGCAATCTGCGGAGAGCAACTGAAACGGGTGAGCCTGGAACTGGGCGGGAAATCCGCGGCCATCATTCTCGACGACGCCGACGTTGCCAAGACCGTGGCCGGCCTGAAGACCGCCAGCCTGATGAACAACGGGCAAGCCTGCGTCGCGCAGACCCGGATCCTGGTCAGCGAACGGCGGCACGACGAAGTCGTCGACGCGCTGGCCGAGATGATGGCGGGCCTGCAGGTCGGAGACCCCGCCGACGAGGCCACCGACATCGGACCCCTTTTCGCTCAACGGCACCAACGCCAGGTCCAGGAATACATCCGGTCCGGTCAGCAAGAGGGTGCCCGGATTGTGCTCGGTGGCGACGACACCCCGGCTGAGCGCGGGTGGTATGTCCGGCCGACGCTGTTCGTCGATGCCACCAATGACATGCGCATCGCCCGCGAGGAGATTTTCGGCCCGGTGTTGACCGTGCTGCGCTACCGCGACGAAGACGATGCGATCCGGATCGCCAACGAAAGCGATTACGGCCTGGCCGGTTCGGTGTGGACCGCTGACGTCGCCCGCGGCCTGGAGATAGCCGCCGGTGTGCGCACGGGTACCTATGGCATCAACATGTACACACTCGACATCGGCGCCCCGTTCGGTGGCTTCAAGCAATCGGGCATCGGCCGCGAGTTCGGGGCGGAGGGTCTGGACGAATACGTCGAGCTTCAAACGGTGGTCTGCAATGGGAAAATGCCGCCCCTAAGCGGCTAAACCTCGAGCACCTCGATGGTGAGCTCCGCGGGGCAGCAGAGTTCGCCGCGCTGATTGGAAACATTGATCTCGAGGTCGACGAGATACTGCGGCGTTGATCCAGACTCGATGCACCGCTTACCGATAACCTTCCCGCGACCGATCATCGTGTCGCCCGCGTAGACCGAGCCCGCCAGCACGATCTTGCGGCGCACGACTCGACTGTAGGGACCGGCCCACTGCGTTCCGATCCGGTCGACGAACCCGGCGATATGCATCGTGTTGACGAAGATCGTCGGATGACCTTGGCGCTGAGCATATTCTGGATCGAAGTGCCCGGGGAAATAGTCCCACGTCGCGCTGGCATTCATGACCACCCGTTCGTAGCTGATCTCGTCGACTACCTCGGGCAAGTCGACGGGGACGGTCAACGCGTGCCAGTCGAACCGGCGAAAGCCGGCGTCATCCATCAGACGCCCCTGTCGCCTCGAAGCTGACCGCCGGATTGAATCGAAACAGGGTGTTACGGTTCAGCGCAACCACAGTTGCGTCGTCGCGCGTGAAGGTGTCCAGCGTTTGAATGAAATGTCCGACACCGAGTTTGGTGGTCTTCTCCGGCGACACCGACACCACCTCCTCCACGACGGAGAGTCGATCACCCTCCAGCAGCGGAATCAAGAACTCGGCTTCGTTGGAGGCATTGACAAAAGTCTTGCCCGGCAGGGGAACCCGAATCGCGATTCCCGCCGCCGGCCGAACACCGCCGGGCACCCACGGCTGCGGAATCAGCCAGCCCATCAGCAATCCCGGCGGACCGACGAGACCGCCCCACACGCGGGTCGCGAACTCGGGGTCCCAATACGCCGGGTTGTCGTCGCGCACCAGCGCGGCGAAATGCTGGATCCGGGCAGCGCTGACCGCCGTTCCGGCAATCCGGGGCTCGGTGCGTGCGCCCACCATCTTCAGCGCGTCCTGGTAGGTCCCGAACGCGTACTTGTAACTGATGTCGTCAGCCATATGGTCTCGGCTGACAGCCTAGAGGCTGCGCGAAAACACGAATCAAATGGCCGCGGGATCTATGCAAGTGGTGCAGCCCACCGGGGCGCACCAAGCCTACTGGACGACGTTCAAGCCGTTGGGCGACGGACGCAACGCCGGGCAGATCTGCATCGATGCGATCCTCGCCCTTGCCTAAGGTGGCATATAGCCAGCCCAAAAATTCTGGCTGGGTTCCTACATGACGAGCGGGTGCCGGCTCGGCACCGAATCCCATACCAGCTCACGGGATGTGAAGTACCAGCCGCCACGCTCGTACACCAGCTTGTCCCGGTATATCCCGGTGGCCCGCAGCGTCGTGTCTCCATACATGGCGGCGAAAAGCACCGCGACACAACTCTGGGTGGCGTTGACGCCGTCGATGCAGATGTCGTGATCGAGGGCAACCAGCCGTTGCCCGTCGCCGCCATCGAAGGCCGCACGAAGGTCGGTAAACACCTCATGGTCGCGGACATAGCTGGCGCCGGAGTGCCGGAACGTTGCCATCCAGGCTTCGCGGTTGCCGGCAGAGTAGGCGCGGTTGTGCCGGGCGGTCAGGTTCAGGATGGCGTCGCGGCCGTTGGCCGACTGCAGCACTTGCTGCTCCTGGTAGGTCATGGTCATGGTTGGCTCCCCAGCCTCTCGCAGAAATCACTTGAAACGTACATGTAACACTAACTTAACTTACCGAATAACGGTATAACCGTGTTTTTCGCGATCCCACGTGTCGGGTTTTAAACCCCTGGTACGCAACAAATCTTTACGTATCCGCCCGATGCCGTTCTTCGGAAGTTCACTAACTATCTCGACGAACCGCGGCACCCAGAAGTACGGCATCCGGTCAGCGCAGAAATCGAGCAATTCCGGGTAGTCCAGTGCGGCACCGGGGCTCACCGTCACGATCAGCAGGACGTCGTCCTCGCCCAACTGACTGGGTACGCCGACCGCCGCGGCTTCCAAGACCGCCGGATGGCGCATGACAACGGCCTCCAATTCCACCGAGGAAATGTTCTCCCCACGTCTGCGCAGCGAATCTTTGAGGCGATCTACATAGGTCAGGTTGTTCTCAGTGTCGAGTTTTCCCAGGTCGCCGGTGTGAAACCAGTCACGGTGGGCATCCAGGGCCACCTGGCCAGCCCCATCACGCACGTAGCCTTCGCTCATTACGTGTGGGTAGTTGGGCCGGCAGGTGATCTCACCGACCGTTCCAGCGGGCACCGGGTTGCCCTCGGGGTCGACGATCCGCACCTCGAAATTCGGGTTGGGCCGGCCCGATGTCCCAGGAACCCCATCGTCAGCGACGCCCTTGACGGTGATCGGAAAGGCCTCGGTCATCCCGTACATCGTGACGATGCGACAGCCATAACGCCGTTCGATGTCGTGGTAGGAGTGCGCATCGATGGGCGCCGCGGAGACGAACCGCAGCGGCAGCCGTGCGTCGGCCGAATCCGCGGGCAGGTTCTGCAGCATCGAAATCATCGCGCCGGCACCGGCGAAGCCGATGGCCCCGTGGGCGCGCACCTCGTCCCAGACTTCGCCGGGATGGAAGGCCCCGGCGAGCACAGTGGTCCCACCGACGAGCATCGGGGCCAGCACGCTGGGCGCGGCGCTGAGGTGAAACAGCGGCATCGCGGTCCACAGCACCTCCCCCGGCCCGAATTGCCAGGCCGCCGCCACGGTCGCGGCCACCGAGAACAGGTAGTGCCAAGAGGTGGCAACCGCTTTCGACGGTCCAGTGGTGCCAGAGGTGAAAAACAACGTCCCGACCTCGCCGACCGCAGCGGAGTCATCGGGCAAAACCGTGGCAGCTCCCCGCTCCAGCGCGGCGCGCAGCGCATCATTCTGCACCACAACCTCGGTCAACGCGTCCAGTTCGCCGGCAACCTCCTCGACGCGGGAGCGACGCTCAGCGTCGGTGAGGATCACCTTGGCGCGCGACAGCCGAAGAGTGTGCAACAGGAACTCACCCTTGTTCGCGGCGTTCACCGCCGCGCTCACCGCGCCGATGCGCGCGGCGCCCAGCCAGAAGTAAACCCATTCCGGGCAGGTGGCGGTGTACAGCGCCACGCAATCGCCGCGGCCGACACCCAGATCGATGAGCATGTTCGCAGCGACGCAAGACCGCTGCCGCATCTGCTCGAAGGTCACCTCGGTGCCGGCGATCGACATCATCACCCGGTCGGGATACTGCTCGGCGCGGCGGTCCAGCACGGCCGGCACGGTGAAACCCTCGACGTCGAAATCGGAGGGTCCGAGCGGCATGCCCGGGGCCTTGCTCGGGGCCTTCCTCGGGGCCGCAGCCATCAGGCGTTGGCGGCCACCGGGTCAGGCTCGCCCCCAGGGGTATAGCCAAAGTCGGCGGGCGACGGTTCGGTGCCCGGGTAGAAGCGGTGCGCCCAGCGACGAAGGGCGGCGTAGTCGCGCGCCTCTTCGGGTGCCAGGTTCGGCTTCTCCAGGTACTTCATGTTCTCCCAGGTGAAGAAGTCCTGTTTGATGACCTCCTGCTGCAGCGCAAGGAACTTGGCGGCCCGGCCGGTGGGCTCATCGCCGGTGTCACCGGGCTCGCGAACTGAGGCCTGGGTATAGAAGTAGTCGGTGTAGTCCTCGTCAACCGGTGTCTGTCCGGTGACCTCGACGGTGGCCACCAGCTCGCTGGGAAAGCGGACGATCCCGAGTCCCAGCGAGTAGTTGTCGTAGATGATCTTTGCCTCGACCGGTCCGTCCGGGGTCAGCCAGGTCTTCGCCCGGCCGCCGCCGAAATGGGCGTTGACGGTGGCGTGCAAGTGGTAACCGGAAACCTCGAATGAGGTGGTGTTCGCCGGGTTGGCCGCCTTGTGCACGTATTGCACGTGATAGGGGTCGGCCGCGTTCTCGATGATCATCTGCGCGTGCACCTTGACCCGGTTGACCATCCGGCTGTGCGGGTGCAGCGGGTAATACTCGTCGGTTTCCAGCTCGGGCAGTACCGGTGGTTGCCAATAGGGCGCGCGGCCGTGACGTTCGTGCCAGACCAGGATGAAGCCGTACCACTCAACGCACGGGTAGGTGCGGATGCGCACGTTGTTCTTGCAGCCGATCTTGCTGTACGGGATCAGCGCATTGGTGCCGTCGCCCCGCCATTGCCAGCCGTGCCAGGGGCAGACGATGTTCTCGCCTGCTACCTCGCCGCCGACGCCCATGTTGGCGCCGAGGTGCTGACAATAGGCGTCCAGCACATGCACCTTGCCGGAGGCGGTGCGGAACAGCACCAACTCCTCACCGAAGTAATGCGCGCGCTTGACCTGACCGGGCTCCAGGTCCGATGCGAAGGAGACGACGAACCAACCCGTCGGGAACCGGTAGGTGGACAGTGCGATGCCGCTCTGCCCGAACTCCTGCTCCGACGGGTCGCTGCCGTCGTCGGGGTCTTGGTCCGAACCCCAGTCCGACGATGAGCCTGAAATCGTATCCGCCACGAGCACTCCGTTTCCCACGCGACCGAGCGCGACTGGGCCGCTCTCAACTCACCGCGCTTCGATGACTAACGTCTATTTTTACTATTTTAAGCATAGAACGTCAATGCGGCGCGAAAGCGGGTGGCATCTCGACGGTCAGACGCACAGCCGGAGTGGGGCCAGCGATGATGGCCGCGCGTTGGGCCTTCCAGATTTCTCCCTGTGCCATAACGGCTTTCATACAACAGAGGCTCGGTCGCAGGTCGGTAGAACCCCATCAGGACGTGTGCGCGCCGGACGCCGGCGTGCTGCCGAATGCAGCGAACACCGCCAACGGATCCAGGTAGTCGCGCCAGTGCACAATCTTGCGGTCCTTGATCGTGATTACCGAGATGAATCGGTTGACGTATGGCGCACCCGTACTCACCACCGTGCCGTGCATGGTGTACTCGAGAACCACGACGGACTTCTCGGGGTCGTAATAGCGGTACACCTCGCTGCTGCCGCTCTGAACGATCGAATCCCCGTAATCGGAGTACAGCTCGGCCAGCGCCTCTCGCCCGAGGATTCTGCGCGGATAGTCCGGGACGGTGATGATGTACTCGACCACCACATCCTCGGCGTGCATATCGAAGAAATTGCTTCCATCGACCAAACCCACCAGGCCCTCAGCGACAACCTCGAAGTAGGGCCGCATCGCAGCGTATTTCGCCATATCTCGCGACGACATGAACGCCTCCAATTCCTCGGCTTCGTGAGTATGCGTCGACTTTAAGACGTGATACCGACACAGGTGCGATGCAAAGCGCGAGTGCCGCCAGAAACGCTCGAGCCGGTGGCTAGCCGGATTGTCTGGACCTGCTCATCACACGACGACGAGCTGGCGACAAGTCAGTCGTGCAGCAGTAGCGCGGCCTTGGGGCACTGCTCGACCGCGGCGCGAACGTCGTATTCGAGGTGCTCGGGCACCGGGCCATCGGCGATCTGTACCACCGCGGCATCGCCGATTTCGAACACGTCCGGGGCCATCGATTCACAGAAACCGCTGGCCTCACACAAGGTCTCGTCGACAGTCACGCGCATGAGCCGCTCCTCACTGAATAGGTCACTAGATACCTTTGGGGCGGGTCCCGATCACCCCGCTGGCCGCCAGGCGCGCCAGCTCGTCTTCGGTCAGTCCGCACCGATCACGCAGTATGTCCTCATTGTGCTCCCCCAGGGTCGGTGGGGGCCGCATCAGCCATCGGCGCTGCCCGGCCAGCTGGGCGAACGGCGGGCAGGGGTAAAGGCCGGCCCCGGTGCTCGGGTGGTTCAGCTCCTCGAAGAATCCTCGGTCGCGCAGTTGCGGATTGTCGGTCACCAACGACGGCGACACGACCGGTGCGGCGGGAATACCTTCGGCGGCAAGGCGCTCCACGGCCGACTCAAGGGGCTGCCCGGCGAACCAGTCCCGCAGCCGGTCATCGATCTCGTCGGCCAGCCGACCGCGCGCGGCAACCGTGGACAGGCTCTCGTCGCACCAGGAGGGGCGCCCCATCAAGTCGACCAATGCCTGCCAGTGCCGGTCCTCGCGGACGGTCACCGCGATCCAGTCGTCGCCTTTTTCCGACGGGCCGCCGGGTCCCGCACACCGGTAGAGGTTCTGAATCGACCGGCCCTGGCCGCGGTTGCCGCGCCGAGTCAGCGTTATCCCGAAAACTTCAGCCTCGATCGGCTGTATCGCGGTGGCGTTCAGCACCGTTTCGATCATCGGCAGCTCAACCTGCTGGCCCTGCCCGGTGCTCTCGGCGAAGTGCAGCGCGCACAGCACCGCGAATGCGGCGTGCACGCCCGCCAACGGGTCGCACGCTCCGCGCGGCGTCACCGGCGGATTCTCCGGCAGCCCGGTCACCCAGGCCAGGCCGGCGATCTGCTCCATGGTGGGGGCGAACCCGACCCGCTCGCGCCACGGGCCGTCCAGCCCGAACGCGGGCATCCGGGCGACGACGAGTTTGGGGTTGACCTCCAGCAGCACGTCGGCGGTCAAACCGAAATGGTCCATCACCCGCGGCGAGAAGTTCTCCATCACCACATCGGCGCCGGCTACCAGCTCGAGGAACAACCGGCGTCCCTCGCTGGAGCCCAAATCCAGCGTGACCGAACGCTTGTTGGTGTTCATCGCATGGAACACCCAGCCGTATTCCCACCAGTCTTCGACGTCCTTGCGCATGCCGCCCGAGAACCGAATGCCGTCCGGCCGCTGTATCGACTCCACCTTGACGATGTCCGCACCGAAAGCCGCCAACAGGTGGGTTGCGGCCGGGCCAGCCCAGAAAGCGGTCAGATCGACGATCCGAACGCCGTCGAGCGGTGGCCCACTCGATGCGGGCTTGGGCTCGGGTTCGCGCTTCTGCCAAGGCAATTTGTCGTTGTCGGCACCTAGGGCTGCGGTCTCGCGCAGGGGCGCGGGCGCGCAGCGGGACATCAGCCACGGCGCACGGGGCTGATGAAAGCCGGCGGGGTTGCGCACAAACACCCCGCGGTCCGTCGCGTACTTCGTATCCCGGATCGTGGAGCCGTTGCCCAGCGCCGCGATTGGCAACCGGAACAGTTCACCGAGCTGAACGATCTCGTCGACGGTCCGTTCCGCCATCCAGGGGCCGATCTGTTCTCGGATGAGGTCGCGGTAGGCCCACCGGCCGATCTGAAAACGCAGCTGTTCAATCTCCTCGAGCTGTGGGCACTCGACCATCGCGGCGAAGTCGAGCCACTGCTGCCCGGTGATCAGGGTCATCCCGACGTAGCCGTCCTTGGCCGGTTCGATCGACGGCACCTCCAGGGTGCGGCGGACGGGCGGCACCTGCAGCAGCTGCGAATGCAACCATTCGCTGCTCTGCATCGTCGTCATCGCTTCGAGCATGGACAGGTCCAGGTGTTCGCCCGGACCGCCGCGTTCGACCCGGCGGCGCACAGCGAGCGCCCCGAAAGCCGCGAACACCCCGCCCATGTACTCGCCCAGATCGCCACCGATCGAGATGGGGGGCCCGGTGGGATCGCCCCGGAAACCGAGCGAGCCCGACCAGGCTTGCAGGGTGAACTCGCTGGCCGCGCGCTCGGCGTAGGGCCCGGTCCAGCCGAAATCGGAAATGCTGACCACGACCGCCTCGGGAGAGTCCGCCAGTAGCCGGGCCGGATCGATGCCCTGCGCCGCCGCCCGCGACCGACCCGCGGTGACGATCACAACGTCGGCGGCCGCCAGTTCGGCGCGGTAGCGCTCGGAATCGGGCGCGAAGGTCATGCTGCTCTTGCCCGCGTTGAGGTAGCTGTAGAACGGCGCGGTCCCTGTCACCGGCGAACAGCTGGCCGTGTATTGCCGCCACGGATCCCCTTGTGGCGGCTCAATTTTATGTACCTCGGCGCCCGCGTCGAGCAACAGCTTCCCGCAGTAGCTGCCGGCTATCCGGTCACTGATCTCGACGACCCGCAACCCGTGCAGCGGCGTCGGCCGATCGCTCACTTGCACCCGCCCTCCCGGTCAAGACGCGGCCAGAGATGCTATTTATACCATTACTGCTAAAATAGCTAAGCCAGTCAAGTACGCGGGCCCGGTTCCTGCCGCGCGCTTTTTCCTGCTGCTTGTTGCGAGGATGTCATGACCACCCTGGGAATTGGCCCGGACGCGCGTCGCCGGTTGTCGGCACCCAGGATTGCCGAAATTGTAGCCGACGAACTGCGCCGCCAAATCGTCGACGGTGACCTCGCCGACGGTGATCTCCTGCCGCGTCAGGAGGTGCTGGTCGAACAGTTCAACGTCAGCCTGGTCTCGTTGCGCGAAGCACTGCGGATCTTGGAAACCGAAGGCCTGGTCTCGGTCCGCCGAGGCAACCGCGGTGGCGCCGTCGTGCACGCACCGGCGAAGACCAGCGCCGCCTACATGCTCGGTCTGCTGTTGCAGAGCGAGCACGTCGAGATCGCCGATCTGGGCAGGGCGCTGCGCGAACTGGAGCCGGCCTGCGCCGCGCTGGCCGCCCAGCGGGCCGACCGGGCGGACACCTTGGTGCCAGAATTCAAGCGGGTCAACGATTCCATGGCCGAACATCTCGAAGATGACCGGCTTTTCACCGAAATCGGTCGGGAGTTCCACGACCTGATCGTGCAAGGGTGCGGAAACCGCACCATCATCGCGGTCGTCGGCAGCTTAGAGACACTCTGGAGCAGCCACGAACGGCAATGGGCCGACGAGAGCGCGTCACAGGGCACCTATCCTTCGCTAGCCAACCGCCGCGCGGTGCTCGCCACGCACGTCAAGCTCGCCGAGACGATCGCGGAGGGCGACGTTGACCGGGCTCGCCGCATCGCGGGCCGCCACCTGGCCGACGCGCAGACCCACGTGTTGTCCGGGCGGCCCCATCAGCGGATCTATGCGCTTTCACCGCAGGCTCTTTCACGTCCCGCGTCGCGCTCGCGTGATATCCGGCGCTCCTAAAGGAGCCTGCAAAAATCCCATGAGAACGGCATTAGTGACCGGCGGCAGCGGCGGGATCGGAAAAGGCTGCGCGCGCAAGCTGTGCGCGCTCGGATACGACGTGGTGCTGACGGCGCGGCGCGAAGACCCGTTGCGCGCGGCTGCCGAGGAGATCGGCGCGCGCTACGTCGTGGCCGACGCGTCCGATCCGGCCGGATTCTCGGCTGCGGTAAGCACATTCGAGACCGTCGACCTGGTCGTTCATGCCGCCGGCGTGCTGGGCGGTACCTACGTGCGCAAGCAGACGTTCGAGCAGTGGCGGGCGATCATGTCGGCCAACCTGGATTCGTGCTTTGTGGTGACCGCCGCCGTGCTGCCCCGAATGCGCGCGGGTTCGCGGCTGATTTTCATCTCCTCGTCCGCTGCGCACGAACCCATGCCGGCCCGGACCGCATACTCCGCAACGAAAGCTGGCATGAACGCTTTCGCGCGCGCATTGGCGCTCGAAGTCGATCGCGACGGCATCAGTGTCCATATCGTCACCCCGGGCCCGGTGGAAACCGAAATGCTGCAGGACGTTCCGTTCGAGATGTACGCAATCCAGGTGTCGGACATCGCCGAGGCGGTGGCGTGGCTGGACACCGTCGACCCGGCCGTCGATCTGCCGGAGATCCGGCTGAGCGCCGTGCAGCGCGGTCCGTTCGCCCGTGCGCCGATTGTGCCCACGGAAGCCCGGCGGCGCGCCGAGCAGCGCGGTTGACGGCTACTCGAAGGTTATGACGCGGCGTCGGCGGGGAACCTTTTGATCACCGATTCGCCGAATTCGTGCAGGGAATCCGGAACGGCGAAATCGGCGAACCACACGTAGAAGCGCTCGACGCCCTGGGCGGCCAGACCCGCAAAATGCTTCACCAGCTCATCGGCATCGCCGCAGACCAGCCCCGGCCCCAGGTTTCCGAATCGCCGGGTACTCACCTCGCGCACCGCTGCCGGATCGTTGCCCGATCGGACGAAGCCCACCATCTGCTGAATCGACAGCCTGGCCGTTCCCGCCGTCGGAGCCAGCTTGGGCAGGCGGTCAATGTGGTTCGCCGGCAGGTTCCACCAATCAGCATGCTTGCGAACGAGTTCCATGATTCGCCGCCCGCTGCCACCCAGGACCAGCGGTATCGGGTGGGTCCGTCTGGGGAGTTGGACGGTGCCGGCTTCTACCGTCTCGTCGCCCCAGTACTGCCTGATCAGCGCCAAATGGCGGTCGAGTTGCTCGACGCGCGCCACGGGATCCTGCTGACCCACATCGAATCTGGTGAACTCCGCGGGCCAAGATCCAGAACCGAGGCCGAGGTCGAATCTCCCTTCCGACGCGTCCGACAGGCTGACCGCCTGCTTGGCGAGCACGGCCGGATGCCGGAAAGCGTCGCAGAGAACCAGATGGCCGATCCGCAGCCGCTCCGTCTTGGCCGCCACCCAAGTGGCAATGGCCATTGCCTCCCAAATGGTTTCATCGGGCAGCCCCGGCGCCTCGAGGTGATCGATGAACGCTATTCCGTCGAAGCCGGCGGCCTCGGCATGGCGCGCGCGCTCGGTGATGTCGGCCACCGATAGCCGGACCTGCGGCAGGAATAGGTACCACTGAACCTCGTGAACCATGCGCCACCTATGCGTGCGTGATGTTGCTCTCAGCGTTCTGCGCGATTGCGCCCGGTTGGCTAGCTTACTATCTTTATTATGTTAGGGGTCTTATGGATATCGGACTGAATTCCGAGCAGCTGTCGCTGCGCGACACCGTGCGCGACATCCTGCGTACCGAGTGTCCCCCGGACGCCGCCCGCCAAGTTCTCGACGACGCGGGAACGGATCCGGAGCGTTGGCGTTCCCTGTGGAAGACGATAGTCGACCTCGGTTGGACGGAACTCGCCGCGCCCGACCCCAGCGGCGATTTCGGCCCGGTCGAACTGGCGGTCGTTTTGGAGGAGTGCGGCGCTGCCCTCGCGCCAATCCCCCTGCTGAGCAGCGTTGGACTGGCCGCGGGCGCTTTGCGGGCCTGCGGGCCGGGTGCCGACCCCCTGCTCGCCGACATCGCGGGCGGCGTGGTCGCAACCCTGGCGGTGCACTCGCCGGGATCGCGACTCCCCGGGCCGGCCGCGACGCTGCACCGGGGACGGCTGCGCGGACGCGCGGTCGCGGTCCCCAACCTGCCTCGAGCGGAGCTGATCGTCACGCTGGCCGCCGATGCCGACGGAGAGCGGCCAGTGGTCGCGGTGGCGCGCTGCGGTGCCGAGCTGAGCACGCTGGCCGTCGAGTGCACCGACCCGGCACAACCCATCGCCGACGTCGAGTTCGACAACGAACCCATGGCTACCTTCGGCATCGAAGACATCGATTCGGTGCTGACGGCACCACTGGTGGCGGTGGCCGCCGATTTGGTCGGCGTGGCGAGCGCGGCCCTGCACCGCTCCGTCGAGTACGCCAAGTCACGGCGTCAGTTCGGCACACCGATCGGCGCGTTCCAGGGTATCAAGCACGCGCTGGCCGACAACTACGTCAGCGTCGAGCGCGCGCGCAGCCTCACCTACGCGGCGGCGGCTCAAATCGGCGATCCCGACACGGCACCCGCGACGGCTTGGACCGCCGCGGCCCTGGCCAAGGCGGCGGCCGGCGACGCCGCGGCCAGCTGTGCGCGCACCGCGGTCCAGGTGCACGGCGCCCTTGGGCAAACCTGGGAGCACGACGTCCACCTCTACGTTCGGCACGCCTGGCAGGGCGCGGCGATGCTGGGCGACAGTCGCGCGCTGTATCGCGAAGTCGGCTCTCGATTCGTGGGAGGCCTTGAGGGGGTCGGGGCGTGACCAACACCAAAGCCCGATCCGAGGTGGTCGCCGAGTTCGCCACCTGGTTGGCCGAATTTCTGCCGAACGACTACTACGACCGCTATCGCGAGTACCGCTGGGACCTTCCGCTGCGGCGCGATTACCAGCGCGCCGCCTTCGAGGCCGGGTGGCTACAGCCCACCTGGCCCCGCGAACACGGCGGCCGATCGCTGGGCCTGCGGGACGCGATGGAGATCCGCATCGAGGGTGCCCTCAGGTCGGCGCCGAAGCTGCCCAACATCGCCGGTCCCAACGTCGCCGCGCCCGGCATCCGCCAGTTCGGCACACCCGCTCAGGTCGATCGGCTGCTGGTGCCGCTGCTGCGCGGTGACGAATGGTGGGCGCTCGGCATGTCCGAGCCGGAGGCCGGATCGGATTTCGCCGGTCTGCGCACCCGGGCCCAGCGCGACGGAGACGTGTTCCGGGTCAATGGTCATAAGATCTGGACCACCCAGGCCCATCTCTCGCGCTGGTGCACGCTGTACGTCCGCACGGAGCCCGAGGCGCCGAAACACCGCGGAATCTCCTGCCTCATCCTCGATCTGCACGCGCCGGGGGTACGGATCGAGCCCATCCGGATGTCGTCGATCTCCGACGAGACCTTCTGCGAGGTCTTCCTCGACGACGTCGAGGTGCCGGTGGAAAGCCTGTTGGGGCCCCTCAACGGTGGCTGGAATGTCGCGCTGTCGTCGCTACACCACGAGCGGCAGATGATTTGGATCATGAACTGGGTGGAAGTCAAGCGCGGACTCGACTCGGTGCGCAGCTGCTGCGAGATGGATCAAGATCGGGGCCACGACGTCTACTCCGAGCTCGGCTCCCTGATTGCGGACGCCGAAGCCTTGCGGGCCACCGGATACCGCGCCTTGGGCAACGAACTCGCGGGGCGACCCAGCCCGGAAGCCGATATCATGAAATTATTAGGATCGGTTACATTGCAGCGGGTTTGGGAGCTCAGCGCGGCCGCCGCCGGACCACGTTCGGCCGGTGACCCGGATCTGCTCTTCGAACGCCAGGACGCGCTGGCCGCCACCATCTACGGCGGGACGTCGGAGGTCCAGCGAAACATCATTGCGGAACGACTACTCGGGCTGCCGAAGGGATGACGATGGACTACGACCTCGGCGAGGACGCCGCCGAACTGCGAACGCGGCTGCGGGAGCTGATATCCAATAACGTTCCCGCCGACTTCCTGGGTGCGTGCACCGAGGACCCGCAGGACCTGGCCACCACCGAGACGTTCTGCAAGATGCTGGCCGTCGAGGGTCTGCTTGCGCTGGCCTGGCCGAAAGAGCATGGCGGCGGGGGTGGCTCGGTCTGGCATCAGACGGTGTTGCGCGAGGAGATGTGGGCTCAGCACGAGCCCCGCGGTCCGCAGTACATGGGGATCAACTGGGTCGGCCCGGCGCTGATGCGGTACGGGACCGCGGAGCAGAAGGCCAAACATCTGGCGGCGATTGCATCCGGGGATGTGATCTGGTGCCAAGGCTTCTCCGAGCCGGAGGCCGGATCCGATCTCGTCTCGTTGCGCACCCGCGCGGTACCCGACGGGGATGGTTGGCGCATCAACGGACAGAAAGTGTGGACGTCGTATGCCGGGATGGCGTCGTGGTGTGTGCTGGCGACGTGCACCGACCCCGATGCCCCAAAGCACAAGCGGCTCACGCTCTTTCTGATTCCGATGGACCGCGCGGGTTTCACCGTCCGACCGATCTCGTCGATGTTGGGACCCCATCACCTCAACGAGATGTTCCTGGACGACGTGCCGGCATTCCCCGGCGACGTACTGGGCGAGGTGGGTGACGGCTGGCGGGTGATGCGCGAAGCGCTGGCGTTCGAGCGCGTCGGCATCGCACGCTACGCGCGCTGCGAATCTCTGCTGGACCGGATGCGCACCCAGCTCGGCGACGACTGGGACAAGCTGCCCGAATCGATTCGCAACCGCTGGGTTCGGGCGCTCGTCGATTTACGGGTGGCCAAGCTGCTGGCCTATCGCGCCGTGTCGTTGCAGGACGATCCGTCGGCCGGCCCGGCCGCCAGCGCCGCCCGGATCGCCACCACCACCTGCGATCAGCTCGTCGCCGAGCTGCTTTTCGACGTGCTGGGTCCGATCGCGCTGGACAGCGGCACGGCGGCGCCCCTGCACGGGGCGATCGAGGACCATTGGCGCTACGCGCAAGCCGCCACCGTGGCATCGGGCACCATCGAGGTGCAGCGAATGCTGGTGGCCCGAGAAGCCTTGGGGGAGCACCGGTGAAAACCGCACTACCGCAGGACATTAGCGATTTCGCCGCGGTCGCGACCAAGCGGCTCAACCGGCTCGGCGGGCCGCAGGCCGCGCTGCGCGCCGAGGCCGACGACAGCATCCGGGACGCGGCGCGCGCGGCACTGAGCGAGGTCGGCGCATTCGAACTCGATGCCCGGTCGTCGCCCGACGACGCCCTGGCCGCCGCGGTGCTCTGCCAGGCCGCCGGCGCGACGGCGCTGCCGTATCCGCTGGTCGAGGAGATCCTTGCGATCGACGGCGCCCGCCTGGCCCTGGTCAATCCCGAGGCGCCGCGCATCGATCACGGCGATCTGCCCGGCGACTGGATCGCCGCCGACCTCGATGGCACCCGCTACCGACCGCAACCGGCCTCGCGAACGAACGCGAAACTGGGCCCTTTTCTGGTGCCCGCCGCCCTGAGCGCACCCGATGGAACCATCCCGATCGACGACGTTAACCTTCATCTCGTGCTGGGGTCGTGGCGGATTCTGGGAGCGATGCAGCAGTCCCTGCACATCGTCACCGAGCACGTGCGTGCCCGGATTCAATTCGGCAAGCCGCTGGCCGACTTCCAGGCCGTCCGGTTCAGCGTTGCGGATGCCTCCGTCGCGGTGCGCGGACTGCACGAGCTCGCCAAGTACACCATCTCGAGACCGAAAGAGACGCCGGCGCAGATTCGTTCGGCCGATGCACTCGTGCTCCGGTTCAAAGCCGCCGACACCGCGCGACAGGTGCTGCGCGCGTCCCACCAATTGCTCGGCGCCCTGGGTTTCTGTGACGAGTCCGACGTCAGCGTGCTCGACCGGCACACCCAACCCCTGATCCGATTGCCTTTGGGCGCAGAGGGACTCGCGCTACGCCTGATTCCCGGCGTGCCCGACGGCTCGCTGGAGACGCTATTCAGTGGGCCCGTATCGGCATGAGCACCCAGCCCGCCGGGTCCGAGGTGGCCCCCAACCCACTCGCCGACGGGATCCCGTTCGGGTCCAAACTGCACAAGCTCGCAGAGCAGCGCCCTGACCAGCCGGCGCTGACGAATGTCGCGCTGGACGGCACCGCCCAGGCGCTGACCTTCGGTGAACTCGAGGCCCGCGCCAACCAGTGGGGCCGGGCACTGGCTGCCGCCGGTGCTGAAACGGGTTCCTTGGTGGCACTTGCGATTCCGAATTCACAGCATCTGGTGCTCGCCACGCTGGGGTGCTGGAAGATCGGGGCGGTTCCCATACCCATGCACTGGGATCTGCCCGAATGGGAGCGAGACCGGGTGCGAGCGGTGATCGACCCCGCCGTGGTCATCGACGAAAAGAGCCGGTGGGAGCTGGAGGAACGCGCGGCCGGCGAGTCCGAGAGCCCACTGCCCACAGCCATATCGCCCACCGCGCATGGCATCTGCAGCAGCGGCTCGACCGGCGTGCCGAAAGTAATCCTGAACTTGGCACCGTCGCTCTGGACCGAGCAGCACGGCGAACCGTTCTTATCGAACTGGACACCGGTGGCCCAGCCGCAGACCATCATGGTGCCCGCGCCGATGTATCACACCAACGGTTTCGCCACGTTGCTGATGTTATTGGCGGGCGACCATCTGGTTGTGCTGGAGAAGTTCGACGCGACCGTGTTCGTCGAGACGATCGAGCAATATCGAGTCTCCAACTTCACCGCCACACCGACGATGCTGGCGCGCGTGGCGGCCCTGCCCGACATCCGGCAGCGGGATCTGTCCAGCGTCGTCTTCATCCTGCAGGGCGCCGCGGTGATGCCGCCCGCGCTGCTGCATACCTGGTTCGACCTGCTCGGTCCCGAGCGGGTGGTGATGGCCTACGGCATGACGGAGAATCTCGGCCTTACCGCGCTGCGCGGCGACGAGTGGCTGGCCCATCAGGGCAGTGTCGGTCGCGGCTTCCGGGACACCGAGATCCGGATACTGGACGCCGAGAAACGACCGGTGGCCACCGGCGAGGACGGCGACATATATCTGCGCGCACCGATGAGCGCCGGGTACCGCTATCTGGGCGGCGCGGCCCCGCTGCCGTCGACCGAGGACGGGTTTCGTTCCGCGGGCGACATCGGCCACCTGGACGAAGATGGTTTCCTGTACATCGTCGACCGCCGCGCCGACATGATCATCAGCGGTGGCGCCAACGTCTTTCCGGCCGAGGTGGAGTCCGCACTTGCCGGCCACCCCGGCATCGCCGATGTCGTGGTCATCGGCATCTCCGACACACAGTGGGGACGCCGGGTGCACGCCGTCGTGCAACTCGCCGACCCGGATGCCCACGACCCGCTCACCGAGCAACAGGTGATCGAGTACGCCAAGAGCCGGTTGGCCCCGTACAAGGCCCCCAAGACGGTCGAGTTCGTCGACGCGATTCCGCGCACGGCGGCCACCAAAGTCAATCGCTCGGCCATGGTCGCCGCCCGCGGCGGCTAACGTGAGCAAAACAAAATTTCAATTGGTTACCTGTCGAGACGTTTCACCCTCCAAGATCGATTTGAAAGCGTTGATCCGCATGGACAGCTCCGTGAGTTCGGTGCGCAACTGTTCGTCACCGGCGCGCACTATCGCGGCCAAATCTAGGCACTTGGCAGTCACTTCCGACTGATGTGCCGCAGCCGCGACCAGATCGGTGCCGACGTTACCCGGTGTCGGCGCGCCATCTGGCCCGGTCGGCAGATGGCCTGCGCCCGAAAACCACTCAACGGCTTGCTTACTGGTGCACTCGCGGCCCGGCAGGTATTCGACCATGCCATCCGGATAGCCACCGAACAACAGCAACGCGGGCGGCACATCTAACGCAGCCGCAAATACCAGAAATTCGGCCACCCGGAGATCCCGACCTCCGGTATTGAGTTTTCCGATGACTTGCTTTGAGCGGTGGTAGCCGATTTCATCGGTTTCTTCGGACAGCGCTTCGAGTAACCCGTGTACCGGCGCGCACCGATGGGTATCGGCGCGCACCACAAACCCTCACCCGGCGACGAACCACCGCCGTTCCAGGCGGCTAAGAGGGCAGCCCCGACATCCCGTCGAGGCCGAACAGCAGACCCCCACTGCCGGCGACGCCTCCGCTGCCGGGTGTCCCCCCGGCAGCGGTCGTGCCGCCGTTGCCGCCATTGCCGGCATCGCCGACGAGCGTGCCGTCCCCCCGCCGCCGCCGGTGCCACCGAGCGTTTCGCCCTGTCCGCCTTCGCCGCCGGTGCCCGACAGCCCAAGCAGGGTCGTGGTGCCGCCGGTGCCGCCGACGCCCCCGGCGAAGTGGCCGCCCCCACCGGCGCCACCGTCGCCGGCGAAGCCAAGGAACATCGGGGCGCCCCCGGTCCCACCCATCCCGCCTGCGCCCGTGTCGCCGGCGCAGTAGCCACCGGTCCCGCCGGTCCCACCGCTCGAGAACAGGAAACCCCCCGCGCCGCCGGCGCCGCCGCTCGCACCACTGGTTACGCCGTCGCCGCCGTTGCCGCCGTTGCCGCCGTCGCCCCAGAGCAGGCCGGCATTTCCGCCGGCGCCACCGATTCCGGCGATCGTGCCGCCACCGCCGGTACCGCCCGCCCCGCCGGGGCCGCCAAGCACGCCGGAATTGCCGCCGAGCCCGCCGGCTGCGCCGGAGACGGTGCCGAATCCACCTCCGCCGCCGTTGCCGGCACCCGAACCGAGCAACCCGGCGAACAGTCCGCCATTGCCGCCGGCACCGCCGGCCCCGCCAACGTACTGCGCGCCGTATCCTCCGACTCCGCCGTCGCCGCCCGCGCCCAGCAGCCAAGCGAACCCACCGGCCCCGCCGGAGCCCGCGACGCCTTGGTAGGAATAGCCGCCCCCGCCGCCGACACCGCCGTTGCCGAAGAGCAGGCCACCTGCCCCGCCGGCCCCGCCGGCCCCGCCGTTGCTGGAAGTTGTTGCGTAGCCGCCGGTTCCGCCCGCGCCTCCTGCGCCGAACAGGCCGGCGGCTCCGCCGGCGCCACCGCTGTGGCCGGCCGCGCCGCCCGATCCGCCGGCTCCGCCGTCGCCCATCAGGATCCCGCCGGCCCCGCCGTTGAGGCCCGACCCCGCGGCCGCGTTGGCGCCGTTACCGATCAACGGGCGCCCCAGCAGGGCCTCGGTGGGGGCGTTGACGGCGTTGAAGACCCCTTGCAGGGGACCGTCCGCGCCACCAGCTCCGGCGTCCCCCGGGGTCGTGACGGAGAATCCGCCGGTGCCGCCTTCGCCGGCGGTACCGAAGAACTCGGCGTTCCCGCCTGCCCCGCCGCGACCGCCCGTCGCCGCGGCGCTGTCTCCACCGGCACCGCCGGCACCGCCGTCGCCGATCAACAGACCGGCGCGGCCGCCCGCTCCACCGGCACCACCGTTCCCGCCGACCAGGCCGGCACCGCCGATCGCACCGATCCCACCGTTACCCAGGAGGCCGGCATTGCCACCCGCGCCCCCGGCCCCGCCGTCACCGCCCAAGCCGGATCCCCCGGCTCCCCCGGACCCTCCGCTGGAGAACAGCAGGCCGGCGTGTCCACCCGCGCCGCCGGCCCCGCCGTCGGTGCTGCCGATTCCGCCGGTTCCGCCGGATC
This sequence comes from uncultured Actinomycetota bacterium, assembly GCA_963715905.1. Classification (GTDB taxonomy): domain Bacteria; phylum Actinomycetota; class Actinomycetes; order Mycobacteriales; family Mycobacteriaceae; genus Mycobacterium. The sequence continues at coordinate 223,518 of CAVQSX010000042.1, read as the reverse complement.
CGCCCGCGCCGAAGAGCATGCCCGCGTTGCCACCAGCACCGCCCTGGCCGCCAGTGTCGTTTTGCCCGATTCCGCCGGCTCCACCCGTCCCGCCGGGTCCGCCGAACGGCCCCGCGGCTCCGCCCGCACCGCCGGCACCGCCAGTGGTGTGACCTGCCCCGCCGGCACCGCCCTGGCCCCCGCCACCGGTGGTCAGCCCGGCCAACGCTCCGGCCGCGCCCCCGGCACCCCCGGCCCCGCCGATGCCACCCTCGCTCACCCCGCCGATCCCGCCCAGGCCGCCGGGTCCGAACAGGCCGCCGGCCCCGCCGGCACCGCCGGCTCCGCCGAGGCCGTGGTTCGCGGTGCCCCAGGCGGCTCCGCCGGCCCCACCGACTCCGCCGTTGCCGAATAACAACCCGCCGGCCCCGCCGGCTCCGCCGTCGCCGCCCGATCCGGTCGATGAGGAACCCCCGGCCCCACCGGCCCCACCAACACCGACCAAGCCCGCCGATCCCCCGTTGCCACCTTTTTGCCCCGGCGCTCCCGACCCGCCGGCGCCGCCGTTGCCGAGCCAGCCGCCGGGGCCACCGTTGTGCCCCGAGCCGGGAGCCGCGTTGGCGCCGATGCCGAACAGTGGGCGGCCGGTGTACTGCACGAAGGGCGCGTTGATCACCCCCAGTAACACCGGCTCGATGTTCGCCAGCGGGTTGGAGCTGGCGGCCTCGGTGAGCACGTATGACCCAGCGCTGACAGACATCGTCTCGACCATCTGCTGATGAAATGCCGCCGCCTGCGCCGACAGCGCCTGAAAACTGTGGGCGTGACCGGAGAACAGCTCCGCGATCGCGATCGACACTTCGTCTTCGGCCGCGGTCACCACCGCGGTGGTGCGGGCAGCGGCGGCCGTCCGGGCTTCGTCGAGCGCGTATCCAACACCGGCTAATTCGTTCGCCGAGCTCCCCACCACATCCGGCACGACGCTGACAAACGACATCCGATACCTCCAGAAGCACGGGGAACCCGCCGAGCATCGCGATGCCGCGTGCTCATGTCCACAACTGTTGACTATAACTCAACAACTGTTGACTGCAACTGGCGATTTCGGAGAACGGGGTCAGCCGTGCGCCGGCCTACCGTGCCGTGGTTGGTCGAGCGCGTCGTCACGGACCGGGCGGTCGGCAAGTTCTTCAGCCCTGCCGAACAGGTACGGGTACGCGATGCCGGCGATGGCCGCGCCGATGAGCGGTGCCAGCCAGAACACCCACAGTTGCGCGGGCGCATCATTGCCGTTGAAGAACGCCACCCCCGTCGACCGCGCCGGGTTGACCGACGTGTTGGAGATCGGGATGGAGACCAGGTGGATCAGCGTGAGGGTGAGGCCGATGGCCAGCCCGGCAAAGCCCTTGGGCGCCCGGTCATCGGTGGACCCCAGGATGACAAGCAGGAACACCCCCGTCAGGACGATCTCGGCGATGATCACCGCGCCCAACGAGTAACCGCCCGGAGAATGATCGCCGAATCCGTTGGCCGCCATGTTGCCCGTCGCGGTGAAACCTGCCTTGCCCTCGGCAATGACGTAGACGGCCAGACCGCCGAGCAGGCCGCCGATCACCTGAACAATCCAGTAGCCGGGCACGGCTTTCCACTCGACCCGTCTCGCCAGCGCCGCGCCCAGCGTGACCGCGGGATTGAAGTGCCCGCCAGAGATCGTGCCGAATGCATAGACGCCGGTGAGCACGGTCAGCCCGAAGGCGAGGGCCACCCCGAGAAAGCCGATCCCTAGCGACGCCCCGTCAGTTGAAGCGAACTTCGCGGCGAAAACCGCGCTGCCGCAGCCGCCGAAGACCAACCAGAATGTACCGATCAACTCCGCTGTCAGTCGATGCAACATCGTTGGAGCAGACATGCGCTACCACCTTCGTCTTTGAAATGGTGCCTGAACTGGTGTCCGTCCAAGCGTCGCACAAGCCGTACAGGGCCCGGAAGGCATATTTCGGTCACGATTTGTGCTGCCGCGAAGTACGGTAACCTCATTCTCAGTCCCTCACGGGCTGGTTGCGGAGGAGGCGGCATGACCGGTACCACGGGTGTATCGGCGGCCGATGCGGACGACGCCGAAGTAACGCGCGGCGACCGCTTCATCAAGACGGCCGTCGAGATCCTGGGCGAAACCGGCCGCACCGACTTCACGGTGCAAGAAGTCGTCGCGCGCTCCAAGACCTCGCTGCGGGCCTTCTACCAGCACTTCAGCAGCAAGGACGAACTACTGCTGGCGCTATTCGACAGGACCATCGCGCAATCGGCACGGACCTGGCGCGCCGAGACCACCGGATTGGACAGCACCGCCGCGTTGAAACTGGTGCTCGACCGCATCAGTCAACAGGCGGAATCCAGCACCCAGGACAGCCTCAATCGGGCGCTGAGCCTCTACAACCAGAACCTGGCCGAGACTCGTCCCCGCGAATACGCTCGGGTGCTCTCCCCCTTGCACCGACTGATTTGCGACATCGTGCGGCAGGGCATCGTCGAGGGGGTCTTCAACCCGAGACTGGACGTCGGGGCCGCGTCCGCCATCGTCATGCAGACGATCGTGGGTGCACAACGATTGCACTGGCTCGGCAGCGAGCTGAACGGAGCGCCGATCGACGCTGGCCAGCTGTATGACTTCTGCAGCCGCGCCCTCGGCATTGAGGACACCGACGACGAGTCGGCCGTCCCCACGCTGTCCGAGCTGTTCGACCAAGTCGGAATGCGGCCGGGCACCCGCGACGGCGAGTTCGCGATGACGCTGCCGGTCAGCCCCGCGGTGGTCAACACGTCCGGCGCGCTGCAAGGCGGCCTGATCGCCACGCTCGTCGACGTGGCGGGCGGATATTTCGGGCTGGATTATCTGCAACCGGACACCACCATGACGACCTCCGACCTGTTCGTCCGCTACCTGCGGCCGATCCGGCAAGGAACGGCACGTGCGGTCCCCCGGATGCTGCGCGCCGGACGGCGGGCGATGGTCATGCAGATCGACATTTACGGCGGCGACGACGAACTCGCCGCTACGGCGACCGTGAATTTCGCGATCATCAACGGTGCGACGCCCACGGCTGGCCTGCGAGCGGAGGGCTAAACGCCCGTATATCTCGTTGCGCAAAAATGGTAACGTCATTACCACTCACCGAGATTCAAAACCTCCACAAGGAGACAGCCATGCCGTCGCGCAAGCTTTCGTTTCCCGTGTTCGACGCCGATAACCACATGTACGAACCGCAGGAGGCGCTGACCAAGTTTCTCCCGGACAACCGTAAGAACGTCATCGATTACGTCCAGGTTCGCGGTCGCACCAAGATCGTGGTGCGCGGTCACATCAGCGAGTACATCCCGAACCCGACGTTCGAAAAGGTGGCCCGTCCGGGCGCCCAGGAGGACTACTTCCGCAACGGCGCGCAAGGCAAGAGCTACCGCGAGATCCTGGGCGAGCCGATGCAGGCGATCCCCGCCTTCCGCGAGCCGGGCGCGCGACTGGAAGTGATGGACGAGCTCGGCATCGACTACGCCCTGATGTTCCCCACCCTGGCCAGCCTGCTCGAAGAGCGCATGAAAGACGACCCGGAGATGACCCACGACGTCGTCCACGCGCTCAACCAGTGGATGTACGAGCAATGGACGTTCAACTACCAGGAGCGCATCTTCGCCACTCCGGTGATCACCCTGCCTATCGTCGACCGGGCGCTCGAAGAGCTCGAATGGTGCCTGGAGCGCGGCGCCCGCACCGTCCTGGTCCGCCCGGCGCCGGTGCCCGGCTACCGCGGCAGCCGGTCGTTCGGCCTGGAGGAGTTCGACCCGTTCTGGCAGGCCTGCGTTCGGGCCGACATCCCGGTCTCGATGCACGCCTCCGACAGCGGCTACGCCGAGTTCCTGAACGTGTGGGAACCCGGTGACGAATACCTGCCCTTCAAGCCCACCGCGTTCCGGTCGCTGGCCTCCGGCAATCGGCCGATCCGAGACGCGATGGGCGCGTTGATCTGCCACGGTGCGCTGTCCCGCAACCCGGAGCTGCGGATCCTGTCGATCGAGAACGGCGCCGATTGGGTGCCGGAGCTGTTCAAGGGCCTCAAGAGCGTCCACAAGAAGATGCCACAGGCGTTCACCGAGGACCCCATCGAAGCATTCAAGCGGTGCGTGTACATCACCCCGTTCTGGGAAGACCGGTTCACCGAGATCGTCAAGATGGTCGGCACCGACCGGGTGCTCTTCGGATCCGACTGGCCGCACCCGGAAGGCCTGAAGGACCCGATCAGCTTCGTTGACGAGTTGTCCGATTTCGACGAAGAGGACGTCGCCAAGATCATGGGCGGCAACCTGATGAAGCTGATGAAGGTCGCCGAGCCGGTCCCGGCCTGATCGGCGTTCGGCATATCACGGGCGGGTCTGACAGCCGTTAGCAAACTGATGCACCGCCCGGCGGGCACCCGTTGATAATCTAATTGCTGGCGCACGCCAAATAGGTCAGCCCATATGGCGCGATTTTGTGACTCGGTCCCCAGAAAGGTCCGAAGGAGGATCCGTAGGAGGGACGGCCAGGATGGTGGCCGAAAAGGACTGGGACAAGCTAGTCGGTACGGCCGAGAACGCGCGCCGCACCTTCGAGAACATCCCTGTGATGCTGATCGGCCTAGAGGGGCCCGACCATCGCTTCATCGCGGTCAATGCCGCCTATCGCGCATTCAGTCCGGTCGGGACGCCGGTGGGGCTGCCGGCCCGGGAGGTCTTTCCAGAACTCGAGAGCCAGCTGATCTTCGAGATGCTGAACCGGGTGTTTACCACCGGCGAAGCGCAATCGGGGGCCGAGTGGCGGCTGCAGGCCGACTTCGATGGTTCGGGCGTACAGGAACGGTTCTTCGATTTTCTGGTCACCCCGCGCCGCGCCGCGGACGGATCGATCGAGGGCGTCCAGCTCGCCTTCGATGACGTCACCAATCGGGTACAGACGCGGTTGGCCGCCGAGGCGCGCATGGAGGAGCTGTCCGAGCGGTTCCGCAGCATCCAGGATTCGGCCACGGTGATGCAGCAGGCGTTGCTGGCCCCGTCTGTTCCCGTCGTTCCCGGCGCCGATATCGCGGCGGAATACGTCGTCGCCGCGGAGGACACCGCGGCCGGTGGCGACTGGTTTGACGCGATAGCTCTCGAGGATCGGTTGGTGCTTGTTGTCGGCGACGTCGTCGGCCACGGCGTCGAAGCCGCGACGGCGATGTCGCAGTTGCGCACCGCGCTCCGGATGCAGATCTTGGCCGGCCGGTCGGTGGTCGAGGCGCTCGAGGCGGTGGATCGCTTCCATGAACATGTGCCGGGGTCGAGTTCGGCCACTTTATGCGTCGGCTCGCTCGAGTTCGGCACCGGTGAATTCCAGTACTGCACCGCGGGACACCCGCCACCATTGCTGGTGACCGCGGAGGCCAGCTCGCGCTATCTGGAGCCATCCCGCGCCGGTCCGCTCGGAAGCGGCGCCGGATTTCCGGTGCGCACCGAAGTGCTGAACGTCGGTGACACGATCCTGCTGTACACCGATGGCCTGATCGAACGCCCGGGGCGGCCGCTGGGGGCCAGCACGGCAGAATTCGCCGATCTCGCAGCGAATATCGCGGGCGGCTCGGGCGGCTTCGTGATCGGCGCCGCGGCGCGCCCCATCGACCGAATCTGTTCAGAGACACTCGAATTGCTGCTGCGGTCGACCGGGTATAACGACGACGTCACACTGCTCGCCGCGCAACGGCGCACTCCGACGCCGCCACTGCGGATGACGGTGGACGCAACGATCCACGCAGCGCGCGCGGTTCGCGGCCGGCTTCGCGCTTGGCTGGCAGAACTCGGCGCCGAAGCGGACGATATCTCCGACGTCGTGCACGCTGTCTCCGAGTTCGTCGAGAACGCGGTCGAGCACGGGTACGCCTCCGAGGTCGTCGACGGTGTTGTCGTCGAGGCGTCGCTGGCCGGCGACGGAATACTGCACGCCGCAGTGATCGACCACGGACGCTGGAAGGATTACCGCGAGGGCGAACGGGGTCGCGGGCGCGGACTGGCGATGGCCGAAGCCTTGGTGACCGAGGCGCACGTGGAACACGGACCCGGCGGGACGACCGCCACGCTGACGCATCGCTTGTCCCGGCCGGCGAACTTTGTCACCGACGCGCTGGTCAGCAGAGCAACCTACCGGCGGTCCATCGATCCCGAGTTCGCTTCGCTTGTCGGCGATGCCGGCCGCATCATCGTCCGCGGCGACGTCGATTCGAACACCGCGTCCGCCCTGGACCGTCAAATAGCGGTCGAAAGCCGCTCCGGCATAGCGCCTTTGACGATCGATCTGAGCGGGGTCACCCATCTCGGATCGGCCGGCGTAAGCGCGCTGGCCGCGGCCCGCGAGCGCGCGCACAGGCAGGGTGGCGAGTGTGTGCTGATTGCCCCGCCCGGAAGCCCGGCGCACCACGTCTTGTCGCTTGTCCAGATACCGTTCGTCAGCGGCGACGCCGAGAACGTCTTCGCGAAGGAGTAGGCGGGCGGCGTCAGGAACTCTGGCCGTGCCGCACCTGGTTGAACGGCACCCCGCGATCGGCGGCGTATTCGCGTGGAAAGTTCAGCACCCGCTCACCGATGACGTTGCGGGCCATCTCTGTCGTGCCGCCGCCTATCGCGACGTTCTGCCGCGATAGGTACCGTAGCCCGGCTTCCAGGCCCGCACCGCTCTCCCCGACCACCCCGGCCGTCCCCGCGATCGCCAGCGCGGTGTCCATCTCCAGGGTTGTGGCCTCGGAGTGGAAGAGCCTGATCAGCGTCCCGGCGGCCGGCGGCAGAACTCCGTCCCGGACATCGTGGTACACATGCTCGATCAGCTGCTCGGCCACCGCCCGGTGCACCAGCGCCCGGCCGGCCATCCCCTGCGCGCGTTGGTTGTCGGCCTGTCCGGTCTTCTCCAGAAAGCTAACGTAGTCAACGGGATTCGAGGTGCCGCCCTCACTGCCGCTACCGCTGGCGAACTCGGAGCCCTGCCCAACCGCGCGGCGTTCATGATAGAGCTGCCTCGACGCCACCGCCCAGCCGCCGTTGACTTCGCCGACCACGGCGTCGTCGCCAACGTCCACGCCGTCGAGGAATTCTTCGCAGAACTCGGTGGAACCGCTCAGCATGGTGATGCGCCGCAACGTGATTCCCGGATGCGCGATGGGCACCAGGAACATCGTCAGTCCCTCGTGCTTGGGTACATCCCAGGTGGTGCGGGCCAGACACAGCCCGTAGTCGGCCGCAAACGCGCTGGTACTCCACGTTTTGGCCCCGTTGAGCACCCACCGGTCACCCTGCCGTTCGGCACGGGTGATCACACCGGCCAGATCCGATCCCCCACTGGGTTCGGACAACAATTGCACGAGCACCTCGTCGCCGCGCAGGGCCGCTGCGATGTGCTGTTTCTTCTGCTCGTCAGTGCCGGTGTCCAGGAGCGTGGCGCAGCAGATGGTGAAGGTCGGAGTGTTGAGGATCAGCGGCATCTCGTAGCTGAGGGATTCTTTGTCGAATGCCTTCTGGTATTTGTAGTCCAGACCCAGCCCGCCGTACTCCCGGGGGAAGCAGATACCGCCGAATCCGCCTTGATAGAGCCGTTTTTGCAGTTCCCGGGCCCGCTGCCAGGAGCTTTCCTCGTCGCGCAGAGCGGCCGGCGGGGAATCGGGGTCGATGACGGACATGTTGTCCGCCAACCACACTCGAGCCCGGGCAGCGAATTCCGCGACAGATTCGGTGGTTGTCATGAGGTCTCCGTCAGCCGGCCCGCACGGCTCGCTTTCACGGCAGCCTTCGAAGAGTTCCAGTTGTAGACCGCTAAGTTGTGCTCTTCCGGCGTGCCGAACATGGCACTGTACAACGTAACCCGCCGCAGATACAGATGTAGGTCGTGTTCCCAAGTGACCCCAATCCCTCCGTGCATCTGGACGCAACCGTGCACGATCTGACCGGCCATCTCCCCCACGTAGGACTTGGCAACGCTGGCAGACAGGCCGGCCGACGGCGAATCGGCGGCCAGGTCGGCAACCGCCGCGGCGGTGGTCGCGCGGCACGCTTCCAGCCACAGCTTCATGTCGGCGAATCGGTGTTTGAGGGCTTGGTAGGAGGCCAGCGGACGCCCGAATGTGTGCCGATCCAGCGCCCACTGGACGGTGAAGTCAAACACCGTTTGGAGGATGCCGATCACCTCGGAGCACTGCAGGACCTGGGCCAGCCGGCTCTGTCGATCGATCGCCACGGCGGCCTCGGCGGCGCTGCCGACGGCTGCGGATCGCTCCACGACGACACCGTCGAATTGCACCCGCGCGTACTGCTTGACCAGGTCGACCGACTGCTGGGGGCTGATCCGGACGCCCGGCGCGTCCGTCGGGACCAGGAATTGCCGAACCTCGTCAGCGCAGCGCGCCACCACCAGCAGCACCGCACTTTGGGCCCCGGCCTCGACGCGGTCTTTAATCCCGTCGATGCGGTAGCCGGTATCGGTCTGGACCGCCGTCACCGACGGGTCCAGCGGAGCCCAGCCCCGGCCGGGTTCGGAAACCGCCCAAGTCGCAACCTGTTCGCCAGACACCAGCGATTCGATGATCGCGGCGTACTCCTGGGGTTCCGCGCAGCCGACGAGTCCGGCGAGCACGACGCTGACCGGATAAAGCGGTCCGGGCGCGACGGTCTTGCCGAGTTGTTCGGCCACCGCGGCCAGATCCGCGACGCCGCTGCCGGAAACGCTGCCGCCGCCCAATTCCTCTGGAACGAGCAGACCGGCCCAGCCGAGTTCAGCGGCCCGCCGCCACCACGTCGGGTCGAAGGACACACCCGCGGCATGCAGTTCCCGGACACGACGCAGGGGCGCTTCTTTTTGTAGAAAGGCTTCGGTGGTGGAGGTGAAGAGTATCTTTTCGGGAGAGTCGACAGCGGTCATGATGCCGGCGGGACCTTTCGTGTCATTCGTCCGCCTTGAAGAAAACACGGAGAAAATAAGTAAAGGAGAAAGTTGGGGTGGGCGATCATCCGCCTGATCGGTCCTCGTCGGAGTTCGGTGGCAACTCCGATGCTAGCAACGAGCAATACCGTAAGAGATACCGGAGTGCAGTCGATAATGATGCTGAGTAACGGCGATGGCTGAGGCGAGCGAACCACCGGCACATTCGCCGGCTTCGGCAGCTGATGCGATGGCGTTGCTCGCAGAGGCCGAGGCAGAAGCCCTCGCGGCCGAAGCAGTTGCGGACGCGGCGCGTGCGCGGGCCCGCGCCGCGCGGCTGCGACGCGAAGCGCTGGCCATGGCTGAGACCATCGAGGATTACGGCGACGCAGCCGCCGCGGCAGCCGATGCCGATGAGGAAGCCGCGGACCTCGAGGAAGCCGACGAGGATTACGACGACGACGATTACTACGACGACGACGAATACGACGACGAATCGGATGAGGGCTTCCACGAGACCTCCGAAGCCGCAGCACCCGAATCCGAAACCAGCAGGGCCGCGTGGCGACGCTGGTTCCCGCCGGTGTCCACAATCGCCAAGCTGGCCGCGATCGCCGTCATCGGCGCGTTTGCCTGGCTGAGCGTGTACATGGAGCTTCAACACCGCGTCGCCGTCGAGCGCCAGCAGCGCGAAGCGGCATTCGTGGCCGCGGCAAAGCTCGGCGTCATCTACATGACCTCCCTGGACTTCAACAAAGCCAGAGCCGATGTCCAGCGACTTATCGACACCACCACCGGCGAATTCAGGGATGACTTCCAGCAGCGGGCCGACGATTTCGCGTCGGTGGTCGCGCAGTCGAAATCGATTACCGAGGGAACGGTGAACGGGGCGGCTATCGACTCGGTAGACGGCAATTCGGCTTCGGTATTGGTTCTGGCGACTTCACGCATCACCAATTCCCCGCCAGGAAAGGACGAACCACCAAAGACGTGGCGGCTCAAGGTGACCGTGACCGATGCCGGCGGTCACTACAAGATGTCGAAAGTCGAGTACGTCCCGTGACCGACGAAGTGGACGATGCGGAAGCGGCCGAGATCGAGGCTGAGGTCCAGGCTGAGGATGCCCAAACGGGGATCGAGGTGCCCGAGACGGACGTCGAAGACCTCGAGACAGACCTCGAAGAGCCCGACAGCGACGTCGAAGACCTGGAAACAGACGTCGAAGACCATGCGCCCGCAGCGATAAAACGTTCGCAGTTCCGCCGGCCGCAACTGCCGCGCGCGCTGCGGGTGCTGGGCAACTCCCGATTCGTCGCGGCGACCCTGGTTGTGCTTTTGCTGATCTCCGGTGGTTTTGCGTCGTGGATCTACTTCAAGCAGTACCGGCCGGACCAACAGACCGACCCCAGCGTGAGACGAGCGGTGGCCGCCTCGGCGTCCGACGGGACGACTGCGTTGTTGTCCTACTCGGCCGACACACTTGACCAGGATTTCGCTTCGGCGAAATCTCACCTGGCCGGCGACTTCCTGAACTACTACATCCAGTTCACCCAGCAGAGTGTGGGTCCGGCCGCCAGAGAGAAGTCGATGAAAACCACGGCCCGCGTGACGGGGGCCGCCGTGTCGGAGCTGCACCCCGACTCGGCCGTCGTTCTGGTTTTCGTCGATCAGACCACCACCACCAAGGACAGCCCCCAACCCACGCTGGTGATTAGCAACGTGTGGGTGACCATGACCCGGATCGACGGCAAGTGGCTGATTACCAAGTTCAGCCCGATCTAGGCGGTCATCCGGCGACTGGGCGGTCACCGACTACATGGCGAAAACACGGCGGAGCGATCGCGCGTGCAGGGCCCGGTTTTCCTGGGAGACAACCCAATCCGGAACCAAAGTGTCGAATCCGTTGAATGTCGCTGCGATAACGTGCAATTCGGTGTGAACGTAGGCATGCAGGAGCCGGTTGGCATAGTCGATAGCCTCGTCGCGGCAGGGGTCGATCTCGGAGCAGCTGATGAACGTGGGCGGCAGCCCCTCCAGGTTCGCACGGTGCGCGGGGACGTGTTGCCCGTTCGCGCTTGCCGGACCGAGGTAATGGGCCCAGGCCCGGCTCACGGCCTGGCCATTGAGACCCGGGGTGCGCTGGAACTCGCGCCGCGATGCGGTGGCGTCGCAGTCAAGCATCGGCTGGTGCAGGATCTGCATCAGAATCTTCGGGCCTTCGTCGTCGAACATGCGCTGGCTCAGGCCGACAACCAGCGCCGCACCCGCGCCCCTGCCCATCACCGCGATGCGGCTTGGATCCGCAGCCAGGTCGGCAGAGTTCGCGACGGCGTAGCGCAAACCCGCTTCGACATCGTCGAGTGCGGCGGGGCACGGATCTTCGGGCGCCAGCCGGTAGTCGACCGAGACCACCAGACATTCGGCCGCGCGGGCCAACTCCACGCATTGCGGGTGATCGGTGTCCAGGCTGCCGGTCACGAAGCCACCACCGTGTGCGTACACAACCAGAGGTGCCCCTGAGGTGGCGTCAGACCCGTCAGGGACACCCCGGTAAAAGCGGAGGCTCAGCGGGCGGCCATCCGGACCGTCGATGGATCGTGTTTCGATGGATACAGCGGTTTCGGCGGCTTTGACGTCGGCGGCCGCGACCCGCTCGGCCGCAAGCCGGTTAGCGTGTTCCCGTTCGGCGGGCAGCGTCTCAGCGCGGAACTCAACGACACCGAGCTCGATCGCAACCTCGCGCAGCACCGGGTCGATGCGGTTGAGGCCCTGCGGCCGTGTCAGATTCGTTTGCGTCATACCCTCGACTCTATCTGGCGAGTGGGGCGCCGCGGCCAGACCCTTCTCCGGGAAGTGCCTTGACGGTTGACGGCAGCCCGTACAGAGCCATTGCGTTGCCACGCATGATCCGCTCCCGCTGCTCTGCCGGGAACCGGTTGAGCGCATAGGTCGGCGCGTCGTAACTCCAGTGGGGGTAATCCGTCGAGAACATCAGATTGTCGCCCAGGTCCATCATTTCCAGATATTCGCGGAACTCCACGGTGTCGGCGTCTTCGAGCGGCTGAGTGGTGAACCGGACGTGTTCGCGGACATACTCCGACGGGCGCCGACGCACATGCGGCAGGTCGGCGCGACGCGCCTCCCAGATCCGGTCCATCCGCGACATCACCGGCATCGCCCAGGTAAAGCCGCCTTCGACGAACACCACTCGCAGGTCGGGGTGCCGATCGAACGCGCCGTCGAATACCAGGCTCATCAGGTGCGAGACGTACAGCAGCGGCCACGACGCAAAGAAATCGTGCCAGTGCGCGGGATTGCCGACCGGGTAAATCGGAATCAGCTCGAACGGCGTCTGACCCATCAGATGCGTGGCGACCGGAAAGCCGTTGCGCGACGCGGCCGCATAGAGCGGATCGAAATGTGGGTTACCAAAGGGGATTCCACGAGTCTGCGGTGTCATCAGCACCTGAGCCATATAGGGATGGCCCGCCCACCGTTCGACTTCGCGGGCCGCCTGCTCGGGTGTCTGGGCGCTGACGCTGATCGAGCCGCGCCAGCGGCCGTGCGCGTTGTACTTGTCGAGCCAGACGTCGGCGAGCCAGTCGTTATAGGTCGACTTCAGCACGTGCTCGGCCAGCGGCAGCTGCGCGTCACACATCGGCTCCAACGTCGCGATGCTGACACCGGCATCGACGAGCAACTGCTTGGCGGCAAAATCTGGGTCGCTGCCGGCGAATCCGCCGGTGGGCGGCACGGAGTCCATCCGCACCGACGACGTCTTGTACGAATCCGGGGTGTCGTAGAAGTACGACACCGGGTTGGCCTCGTTCCCGGTCGGCCAGATCTTGTCCACCCATTCTGCCGGCGCGTACTCCTTGAGCACCTGGCCCGAGACGGGCACCGGGTGTACGTCGGTATCGACGATGGTGACCGCTATTTCGTCTTCTTGACCGGTCTGCGACCCGATGCGTTCGATAGTTGTCATTTGATCGACTCCTCTATTGCGAGCCCATAAAGCTCGCTGGCGTTTCGCCACAACACTTTGTCGCGCTGCTCCTCGCCGAGCCCCGCGGCGGTAAGATCCGGCTCGGATGTGGACCAATGGGGGTAACTCGAGCCGTACATCAGTAGGTCGGATTTGCCGGTGAAATCCATCCAGCGCTGCATCTTTCCGGCCATCTCCGGGCCCTCTAAGGGTCCATCGAATGCCGACGAACAGAACCGGACATGGCCGGGCAGGTATTCGCTCGGATACCGGTCGACCCAGGGCGTCTGGTCTCGCATCGACAACCAAAAGGTGTCCAGCCGCCACATCAGCGGGGTCAGGATGTCGTATCCCCCGTCGGCAAAAACGAATTTGAGGTCCGGGTGGCGGCCGAAGACGCCCTCGATGATGAGGGTGGCCAGGTGCACGAAGTAGTTCAACGGCATGAAAGCCGCGTAGCCCGGATAGGTGTGCGCGTGCCCAGCGAAGGTGGGCGCATAGTCGACGCCGTTGCCGCCATTGATGTGCACCGCAACCGGCAGTCCGTGGGCTGCCGCGGCTTCCCAAATGGGCTCGAACATTGGTTTGCCGTAGGGCTCGCGTGACTGCATCGGCACGCCGACCTGCACAAATTTGGGGTGACCGGCAAGGCGCTCGATCTCGGCAACTGCGCCCTTCGGGTCTTCGGGGTTGACCCGGATGGTGCCGAGAAACCGGCTGGTGAATCCGTTGGTGGCATCGGGCTCCAGCCACCGGTCGACCAGCCAGTCGTTGACCGCGGCGCAGATTCTGCTGTTGAGCAGGTAATCAGCGATATTGCCCCGGGTCAGCGGGTTCAGGATCGCGAGGTCGACGCCCATACCGCCCGGCGCGTCGTCAAAGAGGTGCCGGCTGACGGTGTCGGGGTCCGATCCCGGGTAGTGCTCGCCGTAGAGATCTTGCCGGTAGTCGCCCCCCGGCGCGTGGTACCACTGCTGCTCCACGTCGGGGATTGCCCGCAGCTTGTGGACATCGGAGATATAGCGCCGGATCTCGGCGTTGTAGCGAAAGTGCGGTTGCACGTTGGTGTCGATAATTCGATTCGTCGCTGTACTCATGCGTTCAGGTACACCTCCCCATCGGTGACATCGACTTGATAGGTGCGGACGCGGCGTCGCGGATCGGCCACGTTCTGACCCGTGGTGATATCGAATTCCCAGTTATGCCATGGGCATCGGACGATCTGCCCGTCGCGCACCCGGCGCACGCGGCCCGGCTCGTCGGGAGCCGACTCGGTGGTGCCCCCGAGCAGGCCGAGACACAGTGGGGCACCCTCGTGCGAGCAGTAATTCACGACCGCGTACAGCGCACCGCGCACGTTGTAGACGCCCACGCCGAACTTCCCCACGTCGACCAGCTTCATGCCCCCGGGGGGCAGCTCGTCGAGGGAGCACACGAATCGGCGTTCGGGCACTGCAGAATCACCACCTACACAAGCCGTTGGGCTTCGTTGCTATTTATACTATAATAGCGATATTCCACTCGGAACACACCTGCCGAAGACGTCGGGGGCGGTCAACGACCGGCCTACGGACACGGCCGTCGCCCAGAAGGAGCGCTCGTGACGCTCAGCACCGACCCCGTCGACCAACCCGTCACCCTCGACACCACGGGTGAAATAAGCCCCTACCCATACTTCGAATACATGAGGCGCACCGATCCGGTCTTCCATGGCACCTTCATGGACCAAGAGCAGATGCCCGAGGAGTTGCGGCCCGAAGACGAGTGGGTCTTGTTTGGCTATGACGGCGTGTTCCAGGCCTTCCGCGACGACCGGATCTTCACTTCGGCCGCCTACGACAAGTCGATCGGTTTGGTGATGGGCCACACCATCCTGGCGATGGGCGGCAAAGAACACCACGACCACCGCAGCTTGGTGGCCAAGGCTTTTCGGGCAACCGCGTTGGAACGCTGGGAACCGTCGGTCATCGGGCCGGTCTGTGACCAGCTGATCGACGAGATCAAAAACGACGGCCACGCCGACTTGGTGAAGGCGCTGACGTTTGAGTTTCCGACCCGGATCATCTCCGTGCTGCTCGGACTCCCCCCGGAAGATCTCGACATGTTCCGGCGGCTCTCGCTCGATCTGATCTCCATCCAAACCGACATCATGGCCGGGTTGACCGCAGCGGCGGAGTTGCACGGTTACTTCCTGGACCAGGTCGAGCAGCGGCGGCAGAAACCGACCGACGACATCATCGGGGACCTGGTCGCCGCCGAAATCGACGGCGAGAAACTCACCGACGAGGCCATCATCGCGTTCCTGCGCCTGCTGCTGCCCGCCGGGCTGGAGACCACCTACCGCTCCTCGGGCAACCTGCTGTACCTGCTGCTGACCCACCCAGAACAGCTGGCAATGGTCAACCAGGATCGGTCGCTGATCCCGGCCGCGATCGAAGAGGGTCTCCGTTTCGAAACCCCGCTCACCACGGTCATGCGAACCACCACCGAAGACGTCGAGATCGGCGGCCGGACGATCCCGGCCGGCGCGCAGGTCGACATGTGCATGGGATCGGCCAACCGCGACGAAAGCCGTTGGCCGGACGCAAACAGGTTCGATATCCGGCGGCCGCGGCACGCGCACATCGCCTTTGCCGGCGGTATCCACATGTGCCTGGGCATGCACCTGGCCCGGATGGAAACGCGGGTGATGTTGGACAGCCTGCTCGACGGGCTCAACGGCCTGGCGTTCGCTCCCGACGACGGAACGGGCGAGGCGTCCAGAATCGTCGGACTCACCTTCCGGTCGCCCAACAAGCTGCCGGTCACGTTCACCCCGGCCTCCTGACATGAAGAGCCGCGCCGCGATCCTGCACGACGTCGGCGGCCCTTGGTCCGTCGAGGAATTCGAGCTGGACCCACCCCGTGCCGGCGAGGTTCTGGTCCAGATGGCCGCGGCCGGGCTGTGCCATTCCGACGACCACATCCTCAAGGGCGACATGGCGGCGCCCAACAAGACGCTCCGCGCGCTGGGGCTGCCGACCATGTTCCCGACGATCGGCGGTCACGAAGGTTCGGGTGTCGTGCGTGAAGTCGGCTCCGGTGTAAACGATTTCGCGCCGGGCGATCACGTGGTGATGTCATTCGTCGCGGTCTGCGGCCAATGCCGCTGGTGCGCGAGCGGCATGGAGTACATCTGCGACATGGGGGCCAGCGTCCTTACCCCGGGGATGCCGACCGACGGCACCTACCGCCACCACACCGCCGCGGGCAAGCCGCTGGGCCACATAGCCAAAGTTGGAGCCTTCGCCGAACACACTGTGGTATCTACGAATTCCCTCGTCAAGATCGGGCCGCACCTGCCGCTCGCGCCAAGCGCGCTGTTGTCCTGCGCAATTCCGACCGGCTTCGGGTCGGTGGCCAACCGCTCAGGGATGCGGGTGGGCGACACCGTCGTGGTGGTCGGCGTCGGCGGAATAGGAACGGGCGCAATCCAGGGGGCACGGATTGGCGGCGCGGCGCAGATCGTCGCCGTCGACCCGGTGGAATTCAAACAGAAGTCGGCCCTGCGGTTCGGCGCCACGCACAGCGCGGCGACAGCGGAGGAAGCGCTGGAATTGGTGCGTGAGTTGACCTATGGGGTGATGGCCGACGCTGTCGTGGTATCACCTTCGCTGATCGCTCCAGAGGATGTCCGCGACGCCCTGGCGCTCACCCGCAAGGGCGGGACCTGCGTTCTCACCGGCATGACCTCTCAGCTGACCCGGTCAGTCAAGATCGACCTGCAGGACTTCATCCTGATGAACAAGTCGCTCGCCGGCACCGTCTTCGGGTCCTGCAACCCGAAGGCGGACATCTCCCGGCTGGCCAGGCTGTATGAGACCGGGCAACTCCTGCTCGACGAGATGATCACCACCCGTTATCGCCTCGACGACGTCAACGACGCTTACGACGACCTCAGGAACGGGAAAATCGTCAGGGGCATCATCGATTTCAGGATCGAGTGACTTCACGTTTTCGTCGGCCCCCCGCTTTTTTCGGCCCTCTGCGCCATGACGCGCTGAAGTTGGCCGTACGCGTCGATGGGGCTGTGCAGTGCCAAGCCGCCGTCGGCGTGCACGACTTGTCCGGTCACCCAAGGCAACTCGAGAACGCCAACGGCTGCGCCCGCAACATCGGCGGCCGCACCGAGTCCGCCCAGCGCAGTGCGCTCGGTCATGCCCTCCACCCAGCCCGGCAGCGCCTCGGGATTCGCCAGCATCGGTGTGCGGGTGACGCCGGGGCCAACGGCGTTCACCCGGATGCCGTGGCTGCCCCACTCCACGGCAGCGACCTTCACCAGCATGTTTACTCCGGCTTTCGACACACAGTAGGCACCCATGTCTCGATCGGCGACGCTGCCACTGATGCTGGAAACGGCGACGATCGAGCCCCCCACGCCGGCGTCGATCATCGCTTGCGCTCCGGCACGGATGGTCAGCATGGTTCCGGTCAGGTTCACCGCCAGTACCCGCTCCCACTCCGCGGGTTGTTGCTTCAGCAGCAGGCCCGACGCGCCGATGCCGGCGCAGGTCACCACCCGGGTGGGCACACCGCGCTCGCGCACGGTTTGCTCCATCGCGGCTGACACCGCGCCGGGATCGCTGACATCACAAGCGATATCGCCCCCGGACAAGTCCCACACCACCACGTCGTGGCCCGCCTCGCGCAGCCGCGCGGCGACCTCGCGCCCGATCCCGGACGCCCCACCGGTCACCATCGCGATCGAGGCGGTCATTGGGCGGGCCCGATCAACTCGACGAGAACACCGTCGGGAGCTGTGACGACGGCCATCGTTACCGTCTTTCCGGCCGGGGCGGGCACCGTGATGCGACGGACGCCGTCGGCGAAACCCAAGGCCGCCAATGCGGATAGCGTCGTGTCGACCTCACGTTCCAGGGACAGTAGGAAAAATCCGTGCCTCGGAACCCGGCTGACGGCCGGGGCTTCCGCGGCGCCCGCGAACTGCACCAGCTCAACGATGCCGGAGTTGGGAGTGTGCGGGTCGCCCAGGAAGATCGACCGCAGCCGATCTGTTTCGGCCCCGAACAGTTCCGGCCAGTCGCCGGTGAAGTGATGATCGAACAGCTCGGTCAGGCCAAGGCCGTCGCGCCAGAATCGCAGCGATCGTTCGACGTTGGACGTGCAGATCGCCGAGTGATGAACACCGGTCACGAATTCCTCTCAGCCGAGCTTTGCCATCGTGCGTTCCCAAAGCTCGCGCGACAGCGCCGGATCGTAGGCCTGTCGGTTCGCTTTCGCGATCTTGTTCTTCACGTAATACTCGCCGGGCCGCCAATCGATGCCCGGCCTGCTCGAGGCCAGCCACACCAGTCGTTCGGCGGCCTGGTCCGCGCTGGCGATGAATCGGTTCACCAATCGCACGCGGTGCTCCATGAAGTAGAGGAACCGCAATCCCGACGCGTCCCCGAAGTTCGATTGGACAAAGCCCGGGTGGAATGTCGCCGCCGAAATGCCGCGGTCATGGTAGCGACGGTGTAATTCCATGGTGAACAACACAATTGCCAGCTTCGTGAGCGCATAGGCAATGGTGGGCCCGCGCCGGTTGGTGTTCTCCAGGTCGGTGACGCTGACCTTCGGAAGCAGCCTGTGCGACGAGCTGGTGGTGTTGAGAATGGCGGCGCGGGATTCGACGAGCACATCCATCAACTGCGTGGTGAGCAGAAACGGGGCCACGTAGTTCACCTGATACGTCTTCTCGAGGCCGTCGGAAGTCATTTGCGTTTCTTTATTCATGCCGCCTGCGTTGTTGGCCAGCACGTCGATGCGGGGATATTCGGAACGAATTTTTTCGGCCAGGGCCCGCACCTGGCACAGATCGGAAAAATCGGCAACGAAATAGTCCGCGCCTATTTCCTCGGCCACGGTAATGGTCTTGGTTTGGGACCGGCCCACCACGACAACCTTGTTGCCATTTCGGCTCAACCGACGCGCGGCCGCGGCGCCAAGGCCGTCACTGGCACCGGTGATGACAATCGTCTTTGACGTCACGCGACGAGTGTATGGGCTGGACGCCGCCGAAGTCAGCCCAGGTGCGTCAACTGCGGTTTGGTCCGCACCACGATGACGGTTGGGCCGTCCGCGGTGAGCGCCGAGGTGAACTCCGCGGCAAGCTTTTCGGTGGTTTCGACGTTGACCGACCGGCAGCCGAACCCTGTTGCGATGGAGGCGATGTCGAGGCCGGGCAGGTCCAAGCCGGGAACCCCCGGCGTCTCCTCCAGCAGTGCGAAGGACTTGAGGATCGAGTATTCCTCGTTGCGCATCACCACGAACACGATCGGCAGCTTGTGTTGGGCGGCTGTCCATATCGACTGCACCGAGTACTGGAACGATCCGTCGCCGATGGTGGCGACGACGGTGCGTTTCACCCCGCGGGCGCGGTCGCCGAGTGCGATGCCGACAGCGCCGGGCACGCCCCAGCCGATCCCGCCGCTGGCCGTCGCGAAGAACGACGCTGGGCGGGTGGTTGGCAGCCAGCGCATCTGCTGAGCCATTGTCGACGTCGATTCCGTGACCAGCGGGGAATCGGCGGGCTTGACGCTGGCCAAAGTGGAAAACGCGGCGTCCGGGGTCAGTGGCGACGACGCCGCGTCGGCGATTTCGACATTGGCGAGTTTTGCGGTTTGAGCGGACGCTCGTTTGGACCCGTCCCGCTCGTTGACGAGGCCCGCCAACTGCTCCAGGGCCAGGCCCGAGTCACTGATCAAGCTGTCGCCGACGGGCGCAGCGCCGGCCAATGCCGGATCGGCGGTGATCTGCAGCAATTCGGTGCCGGCAGGCAGCCAGTCGCCGGCCACGTAGGGGTAGTAGCGGAAGACCTGCGCTCCGATCACCACAACGAGGTCGTAACCCTGCAGCGTCTCGGTGACACCGGCAACGGTGAGTGGCAACATGCCCTGATAAAGCGGGTGGTTCTCGGGAAACGACGCTCGATCGGGTAGCGGGCCGTTGTAAACCGGTGCACCGATCTTGTCCGCGAGCGCCACCCCGGCGTCCCAGCCGCCGGCCCGGTCGACTTCGGGACCGTAGACCAGCAGGGGCCGCTGCGCGCGGTTGATCCGGTCGGCGAATTCGCGCAGGCGCTCGGCATCGGGCGCGACGCGGCTGCTGACAGTTCGGATCACCGCCGGACCCAGAGCCGGCTTTTCCCAGTCGTCAAGCGGTATCGACAGATACACCGGGCCCGCCGGTGGCTGCAGCGCCACCGTGTAGGCGCGCATGAACGCCGCCGGCACATCCTGCGCGCGCTTGGGTTCGTACGCCCATTTCACCCACGGCGCCGGCATCAGCGTTGGGTCGGGGTTGGACAGGTACGGGTCGCACAACACCATCTCGCGGGTCTGTTGCCCGGCGGTGACGATGAGTGGGGTGTTGCCCTTGAACGCCGCCACCAGGCTGCCCATCGCGTTACCGGTGCCGGCACTGGTGTGCAGGTTGACCAACGTGGGCTTGCCGGTGGACTGGGCGAACCCGTCCGCCATGGCCAGCACAGACGCCTCCTGCAGCCCCAGGATGTAGGTGAAATCGTCTGGGAAGTTCTTCAGGAACGTCTGCTCGGTCGAACCGGGGTTACCGAACACCGTCGTCAAGCCCAATTCACGAAGCAGCTGGTAGGTCACCTCGTGGACAGTCTTCTCATTTGCCATTCGTTTCCCCGTCCCTTCGCTCGCAGTGGGTGATGGCGAGTTGGCTACCAGGGGGGCCAACCAGACGCCACCTACTTAGCGTGGCTTGCCGGAGCGGTGGTGTCGATGTAATTCATCACAACCCTGAGCGCCCGCGCCTGTACGGGAGCACAACGGCACGCAGGGGGTGGCGAGCCGTAGCTAGCCCTCACACCAGTGAGTAGCGAACCGGCAGGTGTTTGAGGCCGCCGACGAAAGTCGTCGCGGTGAGTTCGGGATCACCACTGCACTCAATGGATTTCAGTCTGGGCAGCAACTCGGAGAAGAAGCTGTTGATCTCCATCCGGGCCAGCGCCGCACCCATGCAGAAGTGCACGCCGAATCCGAAGGCGACATGTTTGTTGGGCTCACGCCCGATGTCAAAGCGGAACGGGTCGTCGAAGATGTCCTCGTCGCGGTTGGCCGACACGTATGACAACAGCACCGACTCGCCGGCGGCGATCGGCGTTCCACGCACGACGGTGTCGCTGGCCGCCGTCCGCATGAAGTGCTTGACCGGGGTGACCCAGCGGATCATCTCCTCGGTGGCCATCGGCATCAAGCCGAGATCGTCGCGCAGGCGCCCAAGCTGGTCCGGGTTCTCGATCAGCGCATGCAGGCCACCGGAGATCGTGGCGCTGGTGGTGTCGTGACCGGCGGTGGCGATGATCAAGTAGTAGGACACCGTTTCGAGATCCGACAGCGGCTCACCATCGACGCGGGCGTTGGCGATCGCGGAGGCGAGGTCCTCGGTCGGGTGCTCGCGCCGTGACGTGGTCACCCCGTTGAAGTACTGAAACATGTCGAGCAGCGCGGGTAACTGATCCTCTTCGGTGGAACCACGTTTGAACTCGCTGTCGGAGCTGCCGAACAACTCCTGGGTGAGCTTGAGCATGCGCGGGAAGTCGGCCTCCGGCAGGCCCAGCAGCGACATGATGACGTACAGCGGGTAGTTGACCGCGACCTGCTGGACGAAGTCGCACTCCGGACCCTCGGCCAGCATTTTGTCAACGTAAGTCTTGGCCAGTTCATCGACGCGAAGCTTCAACGCCCGCATCGCCTTGGGGCGAAACCAGTCCGCACCGATGGCCCGCACCACCCGGTGTTGCGGGTCATCCAGGTGAATCAGTGTGCGTACACCCGCCTCGCTCTGAAGTTCGTCGCCCTCCACGGTGGCCAGGACCGGCCGGGGCCAGTTGGTGAAAAGGTTGTTGGCGCGCTCGATGTCCATGATGTCGGCGTGCTTGGTGATCGCCCAGAACGGGCGATAGTCAGCCACGTCGACCCACGACACGGGGGAGGTCGCACGCAGATGAGTCAGCGCCGCGTGCAATCGCCGCTCATCGGTGTACGCCAACGGATCCGCGAATACTTTGGCGGCGTCGTCCATTGTCGGTGCACTCACTGGCGAAACTCCTTCAGTACGGTGGCAATACAAGTCCTAGAAGCGGTCATAAAGATCGGCAGCGCGCGGTCGACGGCGCCCTCGCAGCGACTTCGGAGGGCGCCGGCGACCGTGTCGACCGGACCGACGACGGCGAAAGCGTTCAACATGTCATCCTCGATGAGCGAGCCCATGGTGTCCCACTCCCCTTCCAGGGAGAGCCGGTGGAGTTCGGTTTGCAGGTCGCCCCAGCCATGTAGCTCGAGCACCTTGCGGTAAGCCGGCGTCGATCCGTAGAAGGCTATCTGCTTGCGGACGGCGTCGGTGGCCGTTTTCAGTTCGGCGTCGTTCGCACCGGTGGCCACCATCACCTCGGCCGACAGCTCGAACTCGCTGCGATCACGGCCGGCGCGCTGCATGCCACGCTCCAACGCGGGCATGGTCACCTCGTCAAGGTAGCGCCGGGAGACGAAGGGGTGACCGAGGTGGCCGTCGGCGACTTCGCCACACATCTCGGTCATCGCCGGACCGACGGCGGCGATGAAGACCTTCGGCACGGGATGGGTCAGCGGCTCGGGCGTGAACATCGGGGTCATGATCTTGTGGGTGTAGAAGTCGCCCTCGAAACGCAGCTTGGTGCCGTCCTGCCACGCTGACCAAATCGCGTGCAGCGCAGCAACGAATTCGCTCATCCGGCGTGCCGGATGGCTCCACGGCATGCTGAATCGCTTCTCGATGTGGGGCTGGATCTGGGTGCCCAGACCAAGGATGAACCGGCCCCCCGAGTAGGCCTGCAGATCCCAGCCGGTGTTGGCGACGATCATCGGATTGCGTGCGAAGGCGACCGCGATATTGGTGCCGAGCTCGAGCCGCGATGTGTGTTCGGCGGCCAGCAGGAGCGGCAGAAAGGGATCATGACTGGTTTCAGCCGTCCAGCCCCCGTCGTAGCCATCCCGTTCCAGGGCGCCGGCCGCGTCGGCCGCTCGGGCAAGCTGATTGGGAATGCCGCCGTCGACCTTGAGACGGCGGGCGCTAGCCATGTGGGTAACTTTACAGTAAGCAATCCAGTATGTGACCCTGCTGGTCTAGGCAGGGCACGCGACGGTCGAGGTGGACCCAAGTATGAGAAAAGGCGACGTATGACAAAAGGCCCGGACTGGGCGGAGACGCTCGAGGATCTCGACCGTCGCCGTAAGCACGCGATGAGCATGGGCGGGCCGGAGCGGCTCGACAAGCACCACGCCAAGGGCAAGCTGGACGCCCGCGCCCGCATCGAGCGGCTCCTCGACCCGGGCTCCTTCCACGAACTCGGCACGCTGGTCGGCGGCGAGGTCGCCGCCGACGCGATCATCACCGGCTCCGGCTTGATCAACGGGTCGCCGGTGATGCTGGGCGCCGAGGACTTCACCACGATGGCCGGCAGCATCGGACCCGGGGGCAACTCCAAGCGTTACCGCATCGCCGAGCTGGCGGTACGGAACAAGATCCCGCTGGTAATGCTGCTCGAAGGAGCCGGCTTTCGGCCCACCGGCGGACATTACGGGCGTACCCCGACCGACCTGCTCGCCCAGGCACAGTGCTCGGGCCGGGTGCCGACCGTCGCCGCGGTGTTCGGCCCCTCGGCGGGCCATGGCGCGCTGGTGGCCCCGGTTTCCGATTTCCGAATCATGAGTAGGCAGGGCGCGATCTTCACCGCCGGGCCTCCCGTCGTCAAAGAGTCAACGGGGGAAGAGATCTCGAAAGAGGATCTGGGCGGGCCGGATGTCGCGTTGCCGAGCGGGGTCATCCACAATGTCGCCGAGGACGACGAAGCTGTGCTCGACGACGTCCGCCGTTACCTGTCGTACTTCCCGCCGAGCGCGTGGTCCTATCCGCCTTCGCTGGCCGCCGACCAGACCAGCGAGCCACGGTCTACCCCGGAGTTGCTCGACATCGTGTCCCGCGACAACCGCCGGGTCTATGACATGCGCGCGGTGCTCGATGTGATCTTTGACCGGCCCGACTGGTTCGAGGTTCAGCCGCGGTTCGGCAGGGCGATCATCTGCGCGCTCGCGCACCTCGGCGGTCATCCCGTCGCGGTCGTCGCCAACCAGCCCCAGGTGCTGGCCGGCTCCATCGACGCCGACGCCGCCGACAAGGCGGCGCACTTCATCATGGTCGCCGACTCGTATCACCTGCCGATCGTCTTCCTCGCCGACAACCCCGGCATGCTGCCCGGCAGCCGGTCCGAGCGCAGCGGCGTGCTGCGTGCCGGCGCGCGGATGTTCGCCGCCCAGACCGCGGCCAGCACGTTGAAGTTGCACGTCACGCTGCGCAAGGCTTACGGGTTCGGTTCCATGGTCATGTCGCTGCTGGGTTTCGACGACCAGGCCGCGACCTTCGCCTACCCCGGCGCGACCATGGGCGCGATGAGTGCCGCGGCATTGAGCCGCGCGTCGCATGCCGATGAGGATCTCTCCGTCAAGCTGAGTAACGCCGAGCTGCAGGCGTCCTATCGCTCGGCCGAGCACATGGGCTTCGACGAACTCATCGATCCGCGCGAGACGCGTGACGCGCTGCTGGCGACCTTGCTACGCGGCCTGTCCAGCCGACAAGCCGCCGCCGAACCGGTGACGCGGACGGTCATCCTGCCGTGACTTCCCTTGCGCGAGCAGTCGCAAAAGCCCCCATTTCGTCCCGAAAATGGGGGCTTTTGCGACTGCTCGGCGGGTTCTAGCCGCGGTAGGCTGCGACGATCGGCTCGAGTTCGTCGGGTGTCGCGCCGTGCATGATCACCGCGTCGGCGCCATACTCGAACTCTTTGCGAATGCGGTCAACACACCGCCGGGCCGATCCGGTGGCGGACGGTTCCAACCACTCGTCGGGAATCAGCGTGGCGATGTGCTCGATCTGCTCGGGTGTCGCTTTGTGATCGATCCCGCCGGCGATCGATGTCACCACCGGGTCTTCCCGAAACCGTTGCAGCACAGCGGGATCCCAGTTATTCGTCTGCACCAGGAGGTCGCCATACCCTTGCAGGTAGGTAGCCAGCCGCGCAACGGTCTTCTTGAGCCGCAACTGTTCGGGAAGATGGTCGCCGACCGTGGCGAAGCACGACCACACCCGCACGCTGTCCGGATCGCGGCCCGCCTTCTCCGCCGCGGTCTTGACGGTCTTGACGCAGCGCTGCAACGTCTCCGGGGTGAAGTAGGTGTGCAGGATGACATCGTCGAACGCCCGGCCGCCGAGCGCGAGCGTGTTGGGCCCGAATGCCACCAGCGCCAGTCGGATGTCTTCCTTGAAGTCCGGGTCGAGAAACAGGATGTTGTATTTGCCCATCGGCCCGTCGTGGTTGAAGATCACCTCGCCGTGCCAGAGCCGGCGCATGACGTGGGCCCAATCCTCCATCTGCGCAGTCGTTACCGCCGGTATGCCGAACGCGCCGTAAATCGCCGCGATGCCGCGGCCGATGCCCAACGTGAAACGCCCGCCGGAGAGCCGGTGCATGGTGGTCGCCCACGATCCGCTGATCAGCGGATGGCGGGTATTGTGATTGGTTGCGGCGGTGGCGATCTGCATGCGGCTGGTGACGGCGCATGCGGCCCCGACAAGAGACGAAGCCTCCTTGACGTTCCAGCGCTCGGAGATGAATGCGGTGCCAAAGCCGAGCTCCTCGCCTCGGCGGGCCTCGTCCATCAAGGTCGCCGGTCCCTCGCCGCCGGCCCCGGCCAGCAGGTAGTAGCCCAACTCGTCAAGCGTGCGATCTGTGCCGGTCAATTCCAGACTCCTTGCTTGTAGCCGCAGTTCCAGACTTCGGTGATCTCGCCGGCGACGACGCGGAACACCTCGATGCTGCCAACGTTGGTCTCGGTGCCGTCTTTGGTCTTCATGGTCGAGTCGTAGACGATCGCGACGTGCTCGCCGTCGTCCGATGCGATAACGATGTTGAGGCCGAAATGCAACGAGTCCATGAGCTGCCACACGTCGGCTACCCGTTGCACGGCCTGAGCGCGGGTGAGCGTGTGTGCCTCACCGACGTCGTGCCGGACGACGTTGTCAGCGAACAACTCCCGCGCCAGATCGAGGTTGTACTCATTCCACACCACGAGGTTGTACAGTTCGACCACTTCGCGCGCTGTCCGGGTTGCAGCCATCATCCGCCGCGCACGTCCGGTCCTTTTTGCGCGGCGACCCCGCGCAGGAACCGCTCCGTGACCGCGTGCACGCGCCGGGAGAAGATGTGACCGACGTGGCTGCCGTCGTACCAGTACAGTTCGCCGCCCCAGCGCTCTTGCAGCGCAAGCGCCGGCTCGCGCATCGCCATCCGGTCGTGCCATGCCCCGACAATGAGCCGGCGGTGGGGCGGCGGCGCCGGGTTGACGCGCAGCGGATCGATCACCGAGGTCAGCTGCGAGACCACCGGCGATTCCAGCAGCTCCCGGATCCCGTCCCGAGACGACCCCCAGCGCGACAGGTGTCGCGCGATCATCGCGTTGAGTCCCAGAATCGGGGTATACAGCGCGACCCCGTCGACCTGTGGCTCCAGATGCGAAACCAGCGCGGCCACCGGGGTGCCCATCGAAATCCCGGCCACCACAACCGCGGTGGCCTGAGGTTGTACCCATTGCGCGACGGCCCGCACCTCCGACACCGCGCGCATCATGCCCGCGACATTGCCCAGCGGATCCATGTCCGGATAGGCCGGCCAGTCGTGACGCCGGCAACCGTGCCCGGGCTGCACCGGCATCGCAACGTTGTAACCCAGCTTGTGGTGGATGCGGCCGATTCGGGACAGCACCAGGTCTTCGGTGCCGCCTTGGCCGGCGCCATGGATCCAGATCAGCCACGGCCGTGGACCGTCGGGGTGCCGGCACACGTGAACGACAGCCCGCGCCGGGCCGCCCCGTCCGTCGGCCGCCAATGTCTTGGGCAGCGCGGGATCATGCTCGAAGGTGATCCGCTCATAGGCCAGCCCCGCGCCCAAACCGGGCAGGCGCCGCTGCTCAATCGCGATGGCCAGCAGAGGTTTGGGATCGGCATGCGCACCGTCGATGCCCAGCGCCGACAACTCCTCGGCCGCCGGAACACACTCACTCAGCGGCCGCGTCGGTGCCGGCGTCCCGCCCAGCAGCGAAAAGCCGGTCAAGGCAAGCTCGTCCAGCATGACCTCGCCGAACTGGCGCGCGCCGCGTGGCGAGGCAGGGCTCCAGCCGGTCGATTCATTGAGGCCGGCGACCGTCCGCGGCACTACCATGCCCAGCTCGCGGGCGATATCGAAACCCCGCGAGGCCAGTGAAAAGCCAGTCATGCCACTCACCCTAAACCAGCCCCCCTAGCCGATTAAGCCAGCTTGAAACCGGTGTATCCGCCTGCCGCGATTTCGTCGCAGCGGCGCCGGTATTCGGGAATTCCCCCGGTGTAGCCCATGTACATCCGCTTCTTGCCGGGCACATTGCCACCGTTGTACCAGGAGTTGCAGGAGGAGTGGACCAGCACCGTCGACGCGACGATCGCGGTGGCGTGGTCGATCCAGTCCTGCTGCGCGCTGGCCAGCGCCTCGATGGTGCGGAATCCGTTGTCGCGCAAATGTACGATGCAGTCGCCGATCCACTCGACATGTTGCTCCAGCGCGGCGACGAAGTTGCTCGCCGGGCTCGGGCCGCCCGGTCCCTGGACCGTGAACAGGTTCGGAAAACCGGCTACCGCCAACCCCAGATAGGACAACGGTCCCTCGCTGGCCCAGAACTCGCCCAGCGACATCCCGCCGCGACCGCGGACATCGATACGGCTCAGCGCGCCGGTCATGGCGTCAAATCCGGTGGCGTAGACGATGACGTCGAGTTCGTGCAACCCTTCCTCGGTGCGGATGCCGGTCGGTGTCACCTCGCGGATCGGCGACTTACGCAGGTCGACAAGGGTGACGTTATCCCGATTGAACGTCTCGTAATAACCCTGGTCGATGATCGGCCGCTTGCACGCGAACGGATGCACGGGCACCAACGAGGCCGCCGTCTCCGGGTCTTTGACGATCCGGGCCACCGCCTCGCCGTACAGTTTGGCGGCCATTTGGTTGGCCTCGATGTCGAAAAAGATATCGCCCCAGCTCAGCGCACCCAATATGCCGTTCTCGTCGATGGCACGCAGTTGCTCTTCGCGAGACGCCGACTTCAACGCCGGCTTGCTGAGCATCTCGAGCAGCACCGAGAACGCGCTCAGCCGGGCCGCGCCGATCGGGTGTGCCCGTTGGGTGGCCCGGATCTCGCCATACCGGGATTTCATCTCGTCCAGCTCCCCTGGCCCGAATTTGTGCACCCGCCACGGCAGGGTGTACGTCGGCGAGCGCTGAAACACAGACAGCTGCAAGGCTTCCCGCGCAACGACCGGGATCAGCTGAACGCCGGTCGAGCCAGTGCCAATGACGCCGACCCGTTTCCCGGTCAGGTCGACGCGCTCCTTCGGCCAGCGACTGGTGAACAGCGACGTTCCGGTGAAAGTGCTCATCCCGGGAATGTCGGGTTCCAGCGGCACCGACAGGATGCCCGAGGCGGCGATCACGAACGGGGCCGTATAGGAAACGCCGCGTTCCGTTCGCAGTGTCCACGCGGCGGCCTCCTCGTCGAATGCCATCCCGACGACCTTGGTACCGAACGCGATGTCGCGGCGCAGGTCGAGCCGGTCGGCGACGAAGTTCAGGTAGGCCTCGATCTCCGGCTGCGCCGGCATCGACTCCGTCCAAACCCACTCCTGCTGAATCTCTTCGGAGAAGCTGTAGGAGTATTCGATGCTCTCGATGTCGCACCGGGCGCCCGGATATCGATTGAAGAGCCAGGTACCGCCGACATTTTCGGCCATCTCCAACACCCGGGCGCGCAGTCCGAGCTGCCGCAGCCGATGCAGCATGTACAGGCCGGAGAATCCGGCGCCGATCACCAGCGCGTCGAACCGCGTTGCTTCCTGCGCGGCTAAGCCGTCGTCGCCTTTATCCATCATCGCCACCGCTCATCTTCAGGATCGTTCGAGTCAAGTGCAGGGTCTTGATCCGCCATGAACCGTCCTGCTTTTCATATGTCTCGTGGTAATGGCCGGCACCGAACAACTCGCGGCCGTCGGCGAAGACAAGCAGGTCTTCCATCGCCCAGATGCCGGTCGCGGTGGTGGCCGAAGCCAACGTGAGCTCAGGGGTATGGCAGTGATGCTTGGTCGCCACACCCTCCAGGCCGCCCATCACCATCGGAACGAAGTTGTTGACGCCCTGCAGCGGCGGCGCGGTTTGCGGATCGGCACCACCGACCGAAACCGCCATATCCAGGGTGACCACCACATCACTGGTGAACACGGCCCGCCAAGATTCGATGTCTTTGGTATCGAGAAAACGGCAGTAGCGTGCCTTCAACCGGCGAAGCTCTTCTAGTTCTTGGAGCTCTTGGAGCTCTTGAACACCCCGAACTTGCTCTCCAAGCATAACGCTCCTTGCCGTGCACCGAACGAACTGCTGAAATCTATACTGTAATGGTCTTAGTATCAACGATTAGGAGAGGCACCGCCGTGTTGGTCCCGTTCACCTGGAAGGTCACCGGGTGGTTCATGGTGGGGTGGTCTCCCGAGTTTCCGGTCGGCGAGGTCCGGCCGCTTCGGTACTTCGGCGAGGATCTGGTCGCCTACCGCGACGAGTCCGGTGAGCTGCATGTACTCGAGGCGCATTGCAAACATCTCGGCGCGCACATCGGCCACGGCGGCACGGTAGTCGGCGATTGCGTCCAGTGCCCGTTCCACGGCTGGCGGTGGGGTCCAGACGGCACCAACCGGTACATCCCGTATCAGCCGGACCGGCCCAATCGTGCGCTGACGCTGCGAGTGTTCCCCGTCCGTGAGCAGTACGACTGCGTGTTCATCTGGCACCACCCGGACGGGAAGGAGCCGCACTGGGAGATGCCGGACATCTTCTACAAATTCCCGCAATTCGAGACCGACCCGGCGGCCTACTACCGGGCCTACCCCGAGTTCTCCCGGCGGGCCGAGCGCGAACCGGTGCATCCGCAGATCGTCGCGGAAAACGCCCCCGACAGTGCCCATTTCGAATACGTGCATCACGCCACCGTGACGCCCAGGGTGCTGGACTGGAAGATCGTCGACCAGGAATGGCAATTCATCGCGGGCTGGCCGGACGCTCGTAGCGACAACCCCGACGATCTCGCCTTGCGTTTCCACAGCCACCTGTTCGGCCTCGGCGGCGCGATCAGCATCTTCGAGGGTGCGCAGAATCACCGCCTGATCTTCACCTGCACGCCGGTCGATGACGAGAGCTCGGACCTATTCTACTCGATCTGGTGGCCGCGAATCCCCGGTGATGACTCCGACGTGCCGCACGGCAAGCTGCGCGAACTCATCGAAAAGCAGTTCCTGTCCACCGTCTTCGACGATCTGCAAATCTGGCGCTACCAGAAGTACGTGGAGCACCCGGCACTCTCCAAGGTGGACGCGAAAGGGTATATGGCGCTTCGAAAATGGGCGACGCAGTTTTATGACGTTCCGCCGTCGGTCACGGCGCCGGCATGAGACCGCAACTTGCCGAACTCGCGGCACCCGGGCACACCGCGATCGTCACCCAGGAATGCCAGGGAGCGGTCATCGGCCCGAATGCCGGGCTGGCGGCCCTCGCCGAGGAAGCGCGACGCGTCGCGCTGCCCAATATCGTTCGGCTGTTGCCCGCGGCGCGGGCGGCCGGAGTGCACGTCGTGCACTGCCTGGTGCAGCGGCGACCGGATGGACTCGGCTCCAACCACAACGCGAAGATATTCGCCATTGGACGCGGCGACGTGGACATCACTCCCGGAACGCCCGGCGGGGCGCTGCTGCCCGAATTAGGGCCTGAACCAACCGATCTGGTGCTGGGCAGGTGGCACGGCGTCGGACCGATGGGGGGCACCGACCTGGACGCCGTGCTGCGAAACCTGGGCGTATCCACCGTCGTTGTGGTGGGTGTTTCTTTGAATATCGCGATCCCCAACTTCGTCATGGATGCGGTCAACGCCGCCTATCGTGTCGTTGTGCCCAAGGATGCGGTGGCCGGCATTCCCACCGAGTACGGCGCTGCGATCATCGCCAACACCCTGTCGCTACTGGCGACCATCACCACCACCGACGAGCTGCTGCAGGTGTGGCAGCAGCACGCCGAAGGAACTCCGTGACGGACACGGCCGACGCGGCTCCCGAAGCGCATTCCGTCCGCGGCGGATTTCCCGAGATCAAGCCCGCCGAGCACGCACCCCCCGGCCTTGAGCGGTTTGTGGCCGCGCTGCGCCGCTTGCAGGACCTGACCGTCTCCACCGACCCGGGCGGTTCGGCATGGACCACGGCGGCCCGGCTCGTCGAAGACGCCTGCGCCTTGCTGGACGGCCACCAAGTGCCTGCGGCACTGGCACCGGCCGGACGAGTCATCGAACTGCCCGGGCTGGGGCATCCCTTGATGCCGCCCTGGACCGTGCCGGTCTCGGGGCCGGACGGCGTCACCATGGCGGGGCACTTCACCCGAGCCCACGTGGGCGGAAACGACGCCGTACACGGCGGCATGATCCCGCTTTTCTATGACTGGCTGTTCGGGATGGTGGTATCTACGGGTTTGGAACCCGGATCGCCCCCCACCCGCACCGCCTTCCTGCACGTCGACTACCGCAGCATCACCCCGATTGACGAGCCGCTGACCGCCCAAGGCCGCATCACAGAGATCGACGGCAGGAAGATTTACATCTCCGCTAGCATGACGGCTGCAGACGGGAAGCTGCTCAGCGAAGCCACCGGCCTGATGGTCCGGTTGCTTCCCCACCAGCCGTGAGAGGCACGATGTCAGACACCGCAACACAATTCACGGTACCCGCTGTCGCTAAGGCCGTCGCGGCGGCGATTCCGGACCGCGACCTGCTGATCCAGGGCGACCAGCGCTACACCTACGCGCAGGCGATCGAGCGGTCGAACCACCTCGCCGCATACCTGCAATCCCGTGGACTGGGCTGCCACACCGATCGCGCCGAACTCGCCGGGCACGAGGTGGGCCAGGACCTGCTCGGCATCTACGCGCTCAACGGGAACGAATTCGTGGAGGCGTTGCTCGGCAGCTTTCAGGCGCGGGTTGCCCCATTCAATGTCAACTTCCGGTACGTCAAGAGTGAGTTGCAATATCTGCTGGCCGATTCGGGGGCGACCGCGCTCATCTACCATGCCGCGTTCGCCCCGCGGGTGGCCGAGGTCCGGCAGGATCTGCCGCAGCTGCGCGTCCTGATTCAGATCGCCGATGACTCCGGAAACGAGTTACTTTACGGCGCGGTGGATTACGAGGCCGCCATCGCCGCCGGTGCTGCTTCTAGCCCGGCGCCGGTCCAGCACTCACCCGACGACCTCTACGTCCTGTATACCGGTGGCACGACGGGCATGCCGAAGGGGGTGTTGTGGCGCCAGCACGACATCTTCATGACCTCGTTCGGCGGCCGCAGCCTTTACAGCGGAGAGCCTGTGGGTTCCCTCGACGACATTGTGGCCGCGGCTTCCGGGGAATCGGGGGCACCCGGCACCAAGTTGATGGTGCTGCCGCCACTCATCCACGGCGCCGCCCAGTGGACCGTAATGACCGCGTTGACCACCGGGCAATCCATCGTCTTCCCCTCGGTCGTCGATCATTTCGATGCCGAGGACGTGGTCCGCACCATCGAGCGCGAGCGAGTGTCGGTGGTGACGGTGGTCGGTGATGCGATGGCGCGCCCCTTGCTCGCCGCCATCGAAAAACGGATCGCCGATGTGTCGTCATTGGCAGTGATCGCCAGTGGCGGAGCGCTGTTGACCCCCTATGTCAAGCAGCGGTTGATCGAGGTGCTGCCGAACGTTGTCGTCGCCGATGGCGTCGGGTCGTCGGAGACCGGCGCGCAGATGCACCACCTGTCCATGTCGGGAGCGGTGTCGACCGGCACATTCAACGCCGGGCCGGATACCTTCGTCGCGGCCGAAGATCTAGGCACCATCCTGGAACGTGGTCACGATGGGATCGGCTGGCTGGCGCAACGGGGCCATGTTCCCCTCGGCTACAAAGGCGACGCCACCAAGACCGCCGCGACGTTCCCGATCATCGAGGGCGTGCGGTACGCGGTCCCGGGTGACCGGGCCCGGCACACCGCCGACGGCCAGATCGAGTTGCTGGGCCGCGACTCGGTGACGATCAATTCCGGCGGCGAGAAGATCTTCGTCGAGGAAGTCGAAACCGCGCTGGCGTCGCACCCCGCCGTGGCCGACGTGGTCGTTACCGGACGGCCCAGCGAGCGTTGGGGCCAAGAGGTCGTCGCCGTCGTCGCGCTCGCCGACGGCGTCGATGCCGACACCGACGAATTGGTCGCGCATGCCGCGCTGTCGTTAGCGCGCTACAAGCTTCCCAAAGCGATCGTGTTCCGCAACGTCATCGAGCGCAGCCCGTCGGGCAAGGCCGATTACCGCTGGGCGCGCGAGCAGGCACTGACTGGCTAGCAAGGGATAACACATGTCGTTGCTGCAAAAGGACGAGAAACTGTCCGCGTCGACCGAGGTCCGAGCCTCCGCGGACCAGGTTTACGCGGTCGTCTCCGATGTCACCCGAATCCCCGAGTGGAGTCCGGAGACGGCGCGGGTGGAGTGGTCGGCGCCGGATCGTTTCAACGCATGGAACCGGCGGCGGCTGGGCAGATGGCGGACCACGGCAAGAGTGGTCGAAGCCGAACCGGGACACAGGTTCTCGTTCGTCGTCCAGGCGATGGGCGGGGACTGGACGCAGTGGACCTACCTCATCGAGCCGGGTTCAACAGCCGGCGCCACCCGTCTGACCGAGGAGTGCCGGATGTGCGTTCCGCTGCCCCTCGGCGCTCTGATCTTCGAGCGTCTCTTCCTGTTCGTTTGGAATCGCCGGCCGGATCTGCAGAACAACATTCAAGTGTCGGTCGACCGGATCCGGGGGATCGTGGAGGCGGGAGTTCAATGAACTACGAAGATCGCATCGCCGTAGTCACCGGCGCCGGCTCCGGCATCGGCCGCGCACTGACGCTCGCGCTTACTGACAACGGCGCGCACGTCGCTGCCTCAGACATCGACCAGGAAGGACTGGCGAAAACCCAAGCGGCATGCCGATCCGGCAAGGTGACCACATACCGGGTTGATGTGGCTGACCGAGCCGCGGTGCTGGCGTACGCCCAAGACGTGCGGCGTGACCTCGGGCCCGCGTCGATGGTGTTCAACAATGCCGGGGTTGACCTGATGGCCAGCGTGGCGGACATGTCCTGGACCGACTTCGACTGGCTCATCGGGATCAATATCGGCGGTGTGGTCAACGGGACAAAGGCTTTCCTGCCGCAGCTGATCGAATCGGGCACCCGCAAGCGACCGGCACGGTTGGTCAACCTGTCCAGCGCCTTCGGTTTGATGGCGGTCCCCTACCAGGGCGCCTACAGCACCTCGAAATTCGCGGTGCGCGGCTTCACCGAGGCACTCCGGCAAGAGATGATCATGGAACGCCGCCCGGTGACGGTGCACTGCGTGCATCCCGGCGTCATACGGACCAACTTCGGAGCGAGTATGCGCGTCGCGGAGACGGAGGCGAACCCGGAAGATGCCAAAAAGTATTTCGACCGCGCGGCACTCACCACTCCCGAGAAAGCGGCCCAGGTCATTCTGCACGGAGCCGACAGAAACCGCGCCCGGATCCTCATCGGGCCCGACGGGCGCGTGATGGCAGCGCTGCCCCGTCTCCTCGGTGCCGGATACGTCGGCCTGCTGGGCCACGCCTCGCGACTGACAAGCGCGCGCTCGGGGCGCTAGCTGCCGGGCCAGCCTTTGAGCCGGCGACGCGTGCGGGCCCGGGTCATGCGCATCATGGCGTCGGCGCCCATCCGCAACGAATTCCCAAACGGCGGGGCGGCGCTTCCGGTGACGCTGAACGGCAGATCGTTTCCCACCACGGAGCGTTGGTGACTGAACGTGTCGAAGCCGGCCTTCCCGTGGTAGGCCCCCATTCCGCTGCGGCCCACCCCGCCAAACGGCGCCGCCGACGGAATCATATGGGCCGCAAAGTCGTTGCGGGCAACGCCGCCGCTGCGGGTGCTCCGGACGAAGGTGCGGAAGTCGGCATCGTCGGGTCCATACCAATAGGCCACCAGCGGCGACGGGCGCCGATTGATGTACTCGATCGCGTCGGACAGCCGTGAGTAGCCCTTCACCACCAGAACCGGGCCGAATATCTCCTCGTCGGCGATCTTCATGCGGTCGTCGATATCGCGGACGATGGTCGGAGCGATCTTGCGGGTCGCGGGGTCAGGCAACCGCTCCCCGTCCGGGGCCACCGCTTCCACACTGGCCCCGTTGGCCCGCGCGTCCTCGATCAGGCCGACGACCCTGTCGAAGTTGGCCTGATCGACCGACGAACAGTAGTCGCCGTTGGAGACGATGCTGGGGAACATCCCGCGCAGCGTGTCACGCGCGGTGTCGACGAAGGTGTCCACGTGCTCGTCGGGCACGAATACGTAATCGGGGCAGATGCAGACCTGGCCGCCGTTGACCATGCGCCCCTGCGCGATCCGCGCCGCCGATCGGCGAACGTTGGCGCCGGGCCCAACGACGACGGGGTTTTTGCCGCCCAGCTCCAGCGTCACCGGAACCAGGTTGTGCGCGGCGGCCCGCTGCACCAATGCACCCACCGACGGCGAGCCGGTGAAGAACAGATGATCGAACGGCAGTCCGGCGAAAGCGGCCGCCACGTCCGGGCCGCCGGTGACGATGTCGAGTTCGGTCTGATCGAAGTACCGCGGTGCCGTCGCCTTCATCAGGTCCGCGGTATTGGCCGTTACCTCCGACATTTTGATCATCACCCGATTACCCGCGGCGAACGCCGTCGCGGCCGGAAGGACAACGAGGTTGAGCGGAAAGTTCCACGGACCGATGATTCCCACCACCCCGAGCGGGGAGGGCTGCACTTCGGCACGCAAGCCGCCCAGCCGCGCCATTCGCATCAGCTTGGTTGCCCGCATCCATTGAGCGACATGGGATCTGGTGTGCTCGATCACCGAGATCATCCCGATGACCTCGGTGAACAACGTCGCCGCCTTAGACCGGGTGCCGAAATCGGCGGCCATGGCCTCGACAAACGCGTCGGTGTTGTCCAGCACAAGCGCCATCAGCCGGTCGATGCGGTTGCGCCTTAGGGCGACGCTCGGCGGTCCGTCGTCCATGAAGGCTTGTCGCTGTCGATTCAGGATCGCGCCCAGCGCAGCCCGCTGTTGTTCGGCGACGTTGATGTCAGCCCGTTCATCGAGTGTGCTCATGACTCACCTTTTCGGCCGGAGACTCCCAGCATAGAACTGCGGTGGTGCCCATATTGCCTACTGTAAGAATTACAGTACGATCTTACGCAAGGACTGCCCGTTCGCGCCGAGGTGCTTGGAGATCAGGTGACGACCCACGTTGACAAACCCGGTCAGGATGCCGCCGGCACCGGCGACAAAGCCGTTGACCTGCGTGATCCCTACCCATTCTTCGCGCAGCAGCGCAGAGTCGGCGGCGTCTTCCGCGGCACCGTCATGGACTACTCCAAGACCCCCGAGTCCATGCGGCCCAAAAACGAGTACTCCGCGGTGTCGTTCGACGCGGTTAACAAGGTGTTCCGGGACGGGCGGGTATTCACCTCCAAGCCCTACGACAAGACAATCGGCCTGTTCATGGGTCCGACCATCTTGGCGATGGACGGGAAGAAGCATCGCGACCATCGCAACCTGGTGTCCGCGGCATTCAAGTCCAAAGCGCTGGCCCGGTGGGAGTCCGCCATCGTGCGGCCGATCTGCAACAAGCTGATCGACGAATTCATCGACGCCGGCGAAGCCGACCTGGTCCGTAATTTCACTTTCGAATTCCCCACCCGCGTCATCGCCGAACTATTGGGCCTGCCGGACGAAGACCTGGCCATGTTCCGAAAGCGCGCCGTGGAGTTGATCAGCTACCACGTCAACTACGAACGCGCGTTCGAGGCGTCCGCGGCGCTAAAGGATTACTTTCTCGAGCAGATCGAGAAGCGCAAATCCAAGCCCACTGAGGACATCATCGGCGATCTGGTCAGTGCCGAGATCGATGGCGAAAAGCTGAACGACGAAGCCATCTATTCGTTTCTGCGACTGCTGCTGCCCGCCGGGCTGGAAACCACCTACCGGTCCTCGGGAAACCTGTTGTACCTGCTGCTCACCCATCCCGACCAGTTCGCCGCGGTACAAGAAGACCACCAGCTGATCCCGCAGGCGATCGAGGAAGCGCTGCGCTTCGAGACGCCGCTGACCACCGTGCAGCGTTTCACCACCGAAGACGTTGAGCTGGAAGGGGTTGCGATCCCGGCCCGCGCGGTAATCGGCGTGTGTATGGGTTCGGCGAACCGGGACGAGCAGCGCTGGGAGCGTTCCGAGGATTTCGACATCTTCCGCAAGGCCACGCCACACATCTCCTTTGCCGCGGGCGAGCACACCTGTTTAGGCCTGCACCTCTCGCGGCTGGAAACCCGCGTCGCACTCGAGTGCCTACTGAGTCGGGTGACCAACCTCAACCTGGTGACCGACGACGATCCACATATCCATGGTCAGCCCTTCCGTTCGCCGACGGCCATGCCGGTCACATTCGACGCCAAGTAACGTCCGGCGTAGGAAAGATGTGAACCGTCGGAGATTTCCGGACAGAAGAGGGCTGAATTGGTCAAAGTAATGGCGGGCTTTCGGGTCCTAGAGCTAGCGCAGTTCACGTTTGTCCCGGCCGCGGGAGCCATCCTGGCTGACTGGGGGGCAGACGTCATCAAAGTCGAGCACCCGTTGCGCGGGGATACCCAACGTGGCTTCATCAACATGGGCGGAATCCAGCTCGATCCGGAGCGGCATCCTTTGATGGAGCACCCCAACCGGGGCAAGCGCAGCGTCGGGATCGACATTTCCACGCCGGGCGGCCAGGAAGTTATCTATGAGCTGGCCAAAACCGCCGACGTCCTGCTGACCAACTACATGCCGTCGGTGCGACAGAAGCACAAATTCGACATCGAGCACATCCGTGCGGTCAACCCGAACATCATCTACGCCCGGGGCTCGGCATACGGCGACAAGGGAGCCGAACGCGACGCCGGCGGCTATGACGGGACGGCGTTCTGGACGCGCAGCGGTATCGGCTACGCGTTGACCCCCGAAGAGCTGGGCGCGCCACTATCGCAGGGGATTCCCGCCTTCGGCGACTCTATCGGGGGCATGTTCATCGCCGGAGGCATCTCGGCGGCGTTGCTGCATCGGGAACGAACCGGCGAAGCGCTGGAACTTGACGTGTCACTGCTGAGCACCGCGTGGTGGGCGGCGGGCGCGAGCGTGACCCAAGGCATGGAGACCGGTGAGGTGATGCGCACCCCGATGCCGGGAGCTGCCGGTCCGATGGTGAATCCCTTCATGGGGAACTATCAGGCATCCGATGGCGGCACGATCAATCTGTGCATCATCAGCCCGACCGGCTACATCCGCGACACATTCGAGCACCTTGGCATCCCCGAGGCGGCCGACGATGTGCGCTTTTCCGAAGTGCTCCCGTTGATTCAAAACGCCGACGCGGCTGGGGAATTAATTGCCAAGGCTATCGCCGGCAAGCCTTTTGACTACTGGCGGCAGCACCTGAAAACGATGAGAGGTCAGTGGGCGCCATTCCAGAGCCTCATCGACCTGGCCGACGACGAACAGGCCATTGCCAACGACATGATCGCCGAAGTCGAACTCGCCGCGGGCGGCAAACCGTTCCGCGTTGTGCGGGGGCCGGTCCAGTTCAACCACGAACCATTGGTGACCACCAGGGCGCCGCAAGCTTCCGAGCACACCGAACTCGTGCTGATGGAGATCGGAATGGATTGGGACCGCATCGACGAACTCAAAGAATCGGGAGCTATCGCGTGACGGGTGTGAACCACGCCGGCGACGATGCAGCGCGGAGCAATGACAAGGAGCGGCGCTATGAATGACGTTGCGATCATCGGCGTAGGTCTGCACCCGTTCGGTCGCTTCGAAGGCAAGTCCGCGATGGAGATGGGCGTCGACGCGATCGTCGCGGCGGTCGCCGACGCCGGCATCGCTTGGAAGGACGTCCAGTTCGCCACCGGCGGTAGTTGGACGGTGGCCAATCCGGACGCCATCGTCGCCATGGTCGGTCTCACCGGCATCCCATTCACCAATGTGTTCAACGCCTGCGCGACGGCGGCCAGTGCTGCCAAGGCGTGTGCCGACGGGATCAGGTTGGGCGATTACGACATCGGCATCGCCATCGGACTGGACAAGCACCCGCGCGGGGCGTTCACCGAAGACCCTGCGCTGGTGGGAATGCCGAGCTGGTACGCGGAGAACGGGCAGTATCTGACCACCCAGTTCTTCGGCATGAAGGCGAACCGCTATCTGCACGACCACAACATCTCTGCGCAGACGCTCGCCAAGGTCGCGGCCAAGAACTTCCGGAACGGGGCGTTGAACCCGAACGCATTTCGCCGCAAACCGATGTCCGAAGAAGACATTCTCAACTCTGCGGTACTGAATTATCCGCTGACCCAGTACATGTTCTGCGCACCCGACGAAGGCGCCGCGGCGGTGGTGATGTGCCGCGCCGACATCGCGCACCGCTACACGTCCAAGCCCGTCTATCTCCGTGCGGTGGAGGTTCGCACCCGCCGCTACGGCGCGTACGAGGTCAACACCACCTTCGCCCCGGTCGAAGAAGACGTGGCGCCGACCGTGTATGCCGCGCAGGCCGCGTTCGAGAAGGCCGGCGTGGCTCCCGCCGACGTCGACGTGATCCAGTTGCAGGACACCGATGCCGGCGCCGAAATCATCCACATGGCCGAGTGTGGGTTCTGCGAGCACGGCGACCAGGAGAAGCTGCTGGCCGACGGTGCCACCGAGATCGGCGGCACCATGCCGGTCAACACCGATGGCGGTCTGATCGCCAACGGCGAGCCCATCGGCGCCTCCGGACTGCGTCAGATTCACGAAATCGTTCGGCAACTTCGCGGTGAGGCGGGCGACCGTCAGGTCCCCGGCAATCCCAAGGTCGGGTTCACACAGTTGTACGGGGCGCCCGGCACCGCCGCGGCGACGATCCTCACCACCTGACGCCTCGGCGAGCAGACGCAAAATCGCCCGACACGCCGAGGTTTTTGGTGATTTTGCGTCTGCTCGCACAACGAAAGGGGACCACCCGATGGGGCAAGTCACGCAATTCACAGGGGCGCCGGTTTTCGATGCCGACCAGCACATGTACGAAACGCCCGACTCATTGACGAAGTATCTTCCGGAGAAGTATTCGAGGGCGGTCCAGTTCGCCCAGTTCGGGCGGCAGACCCGCATCGTGATCAACAACAAGGTCACCGACTTCATCCCGAACCCGACTTTCGAACGTGTCGCCGCGCCGGGCGCACACGAAAAGTTCTTCGCCGGAGAGAACACCGAAGGCCTCACGCTGCGCGAGATGCAGGGACCGGCGATCGCAGCGCCCGCCGCCACCCGCAATCCGGCCGACCGGGTAGCCGAACTCGATCGCCAAGGCGTCGTGGAGGCCCTCAACTACCCCACGTTGGCCAGTCTGGTCGAACACTCCTCGGCCGACGATCCCGAATTGACGATCGCGATCATTCACGCGCTGAACCGATGGATGCTCGAACACTGGACCTACAACTACGAAGGCCGCGTGTTCTCAACGCCCATCATTAATCTGTCCGAAGTCGACGCCGCCCAACGCGAACTCGAATACCTCTTGGCCAATGGCGTTCGCGCCGCGCTGATCAAACCTGGCCCGGTGAATGGAGTTCACGGCTGGCGCTCGCCGGCGCTGCCCGAATTCGACCCATTCTGGCGCGATGTAGAAGCGGCGGGACTGCCGATCGTGCTGCACGCCAGTTACCCGCCACTCGACGATTACATCTCCAAATGGGAGCCGCCCCATACTCAAAGCTTCATGGCCCAGAGCGCATTCCGCTGGATGGCGCTGGGCCACCGCGAAATCGCGGACATGATCACCAGCCTGATTTGCCACGGCACGCTGACGCGATTCCCCAAGCTGCGCATCGCCAGCGTCGAGAACGGCAGCTCGTGGATATTCCCGCTGTTCAATGACTTTGCCGACCTGTACAAAAAGATGCCGCAGAACTTCCCCGAGCATCCACACGACGTGTTCCGCCGAAATATCTGGGTGAGCCCGTTCTGGGAAGGCAGTGTGGCCGACGTTGTCAAGACCCTCGGCTGGGACCGGGTGCTGTTCGGCTCCGATTATCCGCACCCCGAGGGACTTGCCGAACCAAAAGGCTTCTGGAGATACGCCGAGGGCATGGACGAGCGGCGCACCTACGACTTCATGGGCGACAACGCGCGCCGGTTCATGGGCCTGCCGATCGCCAACCCCGACCCGAACGCCCTCAATCCGCCGGCACTTGCAAACTCCTGAGCCTCAGGAAGGGGCGACGCTGCGAAAAGCGACGAGTTGCTTCCATCGGTTTCCCGCTGACTGAACGAAATCGAAGTCCGCGGGCTCAACTAGGTCGCGTAGCTCAGGCACGCTGAGCCGGTCGGGATCAGGAAACATCTCCAGGAACACGAGCCGCCCGCCTGCTTTCAGCACACGGTAGAGCGAACGGATACACGTCTGTTTGTCGGGCACTTCGCCTATCACCGCGGCCAGGAAAGCGACGTCGAAAGAGTTGTCCGGGAAGGGAAGTCCCTCGCTCGCCTGCCCGGAAGTGAAGCCGACATCACCGAAGCCGGCCCGCGCGAGTTGTTTCCTGGCCTTCTCGAGCATTTCCGGCTGGATGTCGAACAGGTCGAGTCGCCCGTAGGTGAGGCGACGGGCGATCTCCACGCTGAAGAAGCCCGGACCTGGGCCGAGTTCCAGCACACGCTCAGAACCGGTGAGGCCGAGGCTGTCGATCAACCGTCCTGGTTTCATCAGTGCTCGGCGGACGGGGTTGTCGAGAATCAATGTCGCTTGGTGCGGAAAGGGACCCGCCTCGCGCCTCTTGCGCAACAATGCTTCCACGAGGTTTGTCGCCACGGGGCCTCCTGACCATCTATAATGTTAGGCTACCCTAAATTAGGTCTTTTGTCAGGACACCCGCAACGGCTTTCCCGTTATTTGGCGGTCTTATCGCAGGTGCATCGTTGGTCAGCAGGCACCGACTTCATGACCGTATCGGAGTGCCGGCCGCAACCCGCCCAGGTGATCTTGCCGCATCGACGGCAGCGCACCGGATAGCACATCGTGACTCCCTATTCGTGGGTCAAAGTGCTCGGGCCGTTACGCCATCGCAGCTTTGCGCTCCGCGATCTTGGCGCGCACCTTGACCATATCGAGACCCTTGATCCGACCGATCAAGTCTTCCAATGCCGCTGGGCGCATCGCCCCGGGCTGGCTGTATACCAGCATCCCCTCGCGAAAAGCCATGACGGTGGGGATGGATCGGATCCCGACGGTGGCGGCAAGCTCACGCTCGGCGTCGCTATCCACCTTGGCGTGAACGATGTCGGGATGGTCCTGCGCCGACTTTTCGAAGACCGGTGCGAAGCCCCGGCACGGACCACACCACGCGGCCCAAAAGTCGACCAGAACGATCGGGTTCTCCAGAATCGTCGCTTCGAAATCGACTGCGGTGAGGACCTTTACCGGCATTGCGCGTCTCCATTCAGACTTGCGGAGCAGGCGTAAAGACCCACCCTGCGGTTGAGATCGGTATAGCCGTCGGGAGGCACCGGCCTCAGGGGCCGCGCCCATCGGAGGGCCGTTGTCGTGGTCATTGGGCTCGTTGGGGTGACTCTGCGGTGCCGGCGCTTGCGTCGGCAAATTCACAGAAGGCCTCGTACGCGCGGGCACCGTAGATGGTGGCCGGTCCACCATGCATGAGGATGCTTACGCCAATAGCTTCGGCCGCTTCCTCTTTGGAGGCACCGGCGCGAACCGCACCCTGGGCGTGCGAGGCAATGCAACCGTCGCAGCCAGCTACGATCCCGATGGCCATGGCGATCAGTTCCTTGATCCTTTTGTCCAATGCCCCAGACGTCAGCGCGCCGTTGCTCATCTCGGAGAACCCCGTATATACCTCCGGAATCATTTTGCGCAAGGCCCGATGTTGCGGGTTGAGGTCGTTGAGTACTTCGTGGTAGTGGCTCTGTTCGCTCATGCCTAGTATAATACCAATACCCATAGGGGTATTCCCTCTGGAGTGTGAAATTTGCTGCAGCCTGCCGCTACCCGTCCGATATACCCATAGGGGTATCATGGCGCAAGACGGGAGCGTATCCCGGAGGGCAAAGCGGGCGACAATCAAAACCCGCTGGCCGACGACAGAATATCTTTACAGCGGAATACATTAGGAGCAAAAATGCCCATGGGTCTGAGCACCAAGTTGAAGAGTACGTTCGAGGAAGCGGTCGAACGGACCACGCGAGCCCTGGCCGATCAGGGCTTCGGCGTCCTGACCAAAATCGATGTCAAGGCGACACTGAAGCAGAAGCTTGGCGCCGACATGGAGGACTACCTGATCCTCGGTGCCTGCAATCCGACGCTGGCACACCGCGCTCTGGATGTGGACCGGCAGATCGGCCAATTGTTGCCGTGCAACGTCGTGGTGCGAACCGATCTGGACGGTCAAGGTGACACGGTCCTGGTTGAGGCAATGGACCCGCAACTAATGATCCAGGTCACGGGCCGGGCGGGAGCACTAAAGGCAATCTCTGATGAAGCTTCCGCGAAGCTGCAAGCCGTGATCAGCGCACTCGGCCAAAGCGCTCGAGCAGAA
The DNA here is from genome assembly GCA_963715905.1 of uncultured Actinomycetota bacterium. GTDB lineage: Bacteria > Actinomycetota > Actinomycetes > Mycobacteriales > Mycobacteriaceae > Mycobacterium. Next base: position 179,697 of record CAVQSX010000042.1, on the reverse strand, counting down.
TAACCCGCTCCGAGACGGCCTGAAGCTTCAACGGTTCGCGGGCCCAGGAAGCGACGGCGCCTGATTCAGGTAATCCCGGACCGGGACAGTCGAATACGACGGCAACCAATAAGGGTGCGAAGAGTTGACTCGGCATGCCTTCTCGGCAGTGGCATCGGCGCACCATTTCCCCGGATCCCGGCATGCCGCCTGGGCCCACCATCGGGCATGTGCCCGTCACGGCAACTGAACCGTCGGGCCGGCCATCAGGGTCGCCGCCAAAGTGGCGACTTGCGGACCAGCCGAACAAGATCCCCGAGAAGATCACCGCCGGTCGTGGTGACCGACTCGGCCCGGGATTCAGGTGCAGCCGGCGTCTTCGGAGTGAATCCCCCACACCCGCGCGGTAGGGATATCGGCCCTAGGAAAGGCTCAGCCGCCCAAGGCATGCTGATATCTGAGCATTCGACTGGTTCGCAACCGCGTATATACCCCTGAGGGTATATGATAAGACTGTGGCGGTCCTGTCCTGTCGCCCTGGTCTCACCGAGGAGCATCAATGGCAAGAGTCGTCATCCTCGGCGCTGGTATCGCCGGACACACCGCCGCGCTACACCTGCGTCGATGGCTACCCCGCAAGGATGAGGTCGTTGTCGTTTCCCCGAATGCTGACTGGAACTGGATCCCGTCGAACATTTGGGTCGGCGTCGGCCGGATGGACGCAAGCAAGGTGTTGATACCGCTCAAGCCGATCTATCAACGCAAAGGCATCGTCTTCCACCAGGGGTTCGCTACTGCAATCCGCCCCGAGGGAACGGGCGAACAACCCTCGCCGTCGGTGGATTTCAGCTACACCGATAACGAGCACCGTGGTGAAACCAGTTCCCTGACTTACGACTACCTCATCAACGCCACTGGCCCGCAACTGAACTTCGCGGCCACGCCGGGTCTCGGCCCCGACGGCCACTCATACTCGGTGTGCACCGCCGGTCACGCCATCGAGACGGCTAAGGCGCTCGATCGGATCATCGCCAAACTCAAAACCGGCGAGAAGCAGCGCCTTGTCATCGGCGTCGGACATGGCACCTGTACCTGCGAGGGCGCAGCTTTCGAGTACACCTTCAACGTCGAGCACACGCTGCGCACCGCGGGGGTGCGCGACCTCGCTGAGATCGTCTACCTCACCAACGAGTACGAATTGGGCGACTTCGGCGTCGACGGTATGAGATTCGTCGACAAGGGCTTCCTGCAGTCCAGCCGGATGTGGACGGAGTCGCTGTTCCGGGAGCGCGGCGTCAAGGCCATCACGCAGGCCGCCGTGCATGAAGTGATGGAAGGCAAGCTGCGGTATGAGCAGCTTGACGGCAAGGAGCACGACCTGGACTTCGACTTCGCGATGTTGTTGCCGCCGTTCACGGGAGTCCCCTTGGCCGCCTACGACAAGAACGGTACGGACATCACGTCCACGCTGTTCGCGCCGTCCGGCTTCCTCAAGGTCGACGCAGACTACTCGGGTAAACCCTACGACGAGTGGTCCGCCGAGGATTGGCCGAAAACCTATGAGTCCCTGGCCTACCCGAACATCTTCGCGCCTGGCATCGCGTTCGCGCCGCCGCACCCTATCTCCCGGCCACGCAAGAGTCCCAGCGGGACGGTTATCAGCCCCAGCCCGCCACGAACCGGCATGCCGTCAGGAGTCATGGCCAAGACGGTCGCCGAGACCATCCGAGACCGCATCAAGAACCCCGCCGCCCCCGCCCACCGCGCATCAATGGCAACCATGGGCGCCGCGTGCGTCGCCTCAGCCGGTACCGGCTTGCGTAGTGGCTCGGCAGCCGCGATGACCATGTTCCCGGTAGTCCCCGATCCGGCGAAGTACCCGCAGACGGGCCGTGACATCGCCGGCACCTCTGGAGAGTTGGGCCTGGCCGGTCATTGGATCAAAGTCATGCTGCACTACCTGTTCATCTACAAGGCCATGGCCAGACCGTTTTGGTGGCTGATACCTGAATGACTCCCGAGTGAAGGACGCTCCCGTGGACGACGACGACATCTACTACTCAGAAGTGGACGTGCGGACCGCCGAGCGCATCGGCGACGCCCCACTGCCCACCCGCGCAACGCTACGGATGCGTCAAAACCTGCCCTGGCAGTTCTGGCGCTTCGTCCGTATCAACTTCAAGATGCTACGGATCATCTACGGACACGGCTGACGAGGGACAGCGCTGCCAGTGCGACAAGCACAGCACCAGCAACGTGGCCGCACTCGATCACGGAGCCACTAAATCCACCCTGGATTGCTCCGGGTTACTCGCATGACCCTGGGGGCTCATTGCCGGCATCTGGCGCATGCTATCGCCGTCCTCGCCCAGTAGGAGCGATCGAACCAGCCGACGCGGGCCAAAGGGACGCAGCATATAACTGGCCGGGCGTGGCCGCACTCGTTGCGGCCACCAGAACCAGCGCCCGAGCAGCGCCGCAATCGAAGGCGTCATCAGTGAACGCACGATCAGCGTGTCGAACAGTAGGCCGAGACCTATCGTGCTGCCGGCTTGGCCGATTGAACTGAGGTCGCTGGCGGCCATGGACATCATGGTGAACGCGAAAACCAGGCCCGCCGCGGTCACGACGCCGCCGGTTTCCCCCATGGAGCGAATGATGCCGGTCTTCAAGCCGGCACCGATCTCCTCCTGGAACCGCGACACCAACAGCAGGTTGTAGTCGGAGCCGACGGCCAGCAGGATGATCAACCCGAACACCGGCGCGATCCAATTCAAATCCAGGCCGAAGATGTGCTGCCAAACCAGCACTGAGAGCCCGAAAGCGGCGCCCAGCGATAGCAGTACCGTGCCGACGATTACCAGGGATGCAACGAGTGCTCGTGTGATGATCAGCATGACAACGAAAATTAGTGTCAGCGCTGCAATTCCGACGATTAGCAAGTCATAGTTGGAGCCCGACTGGATATCGCGATATATGGCCGCCGTCCCGGCGAGGTAGAACCTGGCATCCGTCAGGGCCGTTCCCTTCACCGCGTGATGGGCTGCGTCCAGTTCCGGTTTGACCGCCGAAATGCCCGCCGGAGTTGCCGGGTCGGTGTCATGGGTGATGATGAAGCGCGCGGCCTTGCCGTCCGGCGACAGGAAGAGTTTCAGACCGCGCTGAAAGTCGGCATTATTGAACGCTTCCGGCGGCAGGTAGAAGTAGTCGCCACTCCTCGATGCGTCGAATGCCTGACCCATGGCGCTCGCCGTATCGGTCATCTGGGACATCTGCGTGACCAGACCCGAAAAGCTACTGTGGATTGTGAGCAGGGTCCCCCGCATGGACGTCGCGACCGCGATGATTGGCGGGAACTCGGCCATCATCTGAGGAATTATCGCGTCGATATTGTTCATGTCCTTGATCAGCGTGCCCATATCCTGGCTGAACTTGTCCACACCGTCGATCGCCTCGAACACCGACCTGGTCGCCCAGCAGGCGGGAATGTCGAAACAATGTGGTTCCCAGTACAAGTAACCGCGGAACGGTCGCGCGAAATCGTCGAAGTCCGCCAGGTGTCCCCTCATCTCGTCCAGCGTCGCCTTCATGTCGCCCATATCGCCGACCATGTGATGCGTCGTACTGCCCATCTGCCCCACCAAGCCCTGCATCCGCTGCATCGACCCGATCATGGCGCCGAGATCGTCGCTCATCTTGAGCATGTCGGCCATCCGGTCCTTCATGAACTGAAGGTTCTGCTGTATCGGAATCGACTGAGCACTGATCTGGAACGGTATTGACGTGTGCTCGATTGGGCCGCCCAACGGGCGGGTGATGCTTTGCACCATCGCAATTCCCGGGGACCGAAACACATCTTTGGCGAGCCTGTCCAGGATGATCATGTCGCCGCTATTCCGCATGTCGTGATCGCTCTCGATCATGAGGATGTCGGGATTCATGGTGGCGGCGCTGAAATGCCGCTCTGCGGCGGCATATCCGACATTCGATGGCAGGTTGCGAGGTATATAAAAGCGATCGTTGTAGCTGAGCTTCATGCTCGGCATGATGAGGATGCCGATTATGGCGATGACCAGCGAGGCTGCAAACACCGCGCCGGGCCAGCGCACCGTGGCGGTGCCGATGCGCCGCCAGCCACGCGTCTTGATCATTCGTCTCGGGTCGAGCAAGCCAAATCGTGTGGCCACGGCTACAACAGCCGGTGCCGCGGTCAGCGCGCCCGCAACGACGACGATCAGTCCGATCGCTGATGGGATGCCGAGCGCCTTGAAATACGACAGTCGCGCCAAATGGAGGCAGAAAGTAGCCCCAGCGATCGTCAACCCGGAGCCCAAGATGATGTGGAAGGTCCCTCGGAACATCGTGTAATAGGCCGTTTCTGGATCCTGACCGGCCTGACGTGCCTCTTGGTAACGGCCTATCAGAAATATCGCGTAATCGGTCCCCGCGGCGATGGCCAAAGATGAGAGCATGGCGACCACGAACGTCGAGAAGCCCAACAGATCGTAGTTCCCCAGAAGCGCGACAACCCCTCTGGCCGTGCCCATCTCGAAGCCAACCATGACGAGGACCAGGAGCACCGTGCTGATAGAACGATAGGCAATGAAGAGCATGATCATGATGACCACACCCGTCACGCCCATCATTTTGAACATGCTCTTGTCGGCGGCTTCGTTCATATCCGTCGTCAGCGCTGCCGGACCGGTGACGTAGACCTTGAGCCCTGTCGGCGGCGCTGACTTGTCGACGATCGCCCGGACCGCTTTGACGGACTCGTTTCCCAGGGTGCTGCCCTGGTTGCCGGCCAGATTGAGTTCAACATAAGCGGCTTTGCCGTCCCGGCTCTGGACACCAGCCGCAGTGAGTGGGTCTCCCCAAACGTTCTGGACATGCTCCACGTGCTTGCGGTCGGTTTGCAGCTTATTGACGAGGCCGTCGTAATAGCGGCGCGCCTCGTCGCCGAGTTGTGTGTCGGCCTCCAGGACGATCATCGCGATGCTGTCGGAGTCCGACTCGTGGAATTTCTCGCCGATGCGTTTGGCGGCAATCATCGCCGGCGCATCTTGCGGCGACATCGTCACCGCGTGGTTTCGCGCGACCGACTCGATCGGCGGCACAAGCACGTTCACGGCAACGGTGAGCAGCAGCCAAGCCAGCAAGATCGGCACCGCGAACCTGCGGACGAACCGCATGAATCTCGGTCGGGCGTCGTGGTCGCTGTTCATGCGGCCTTCACCAGGCAGGAGGTTTGGGCGTGCTGCCCCGCGGAGGATTGCTCGTCCATGACCTCACCGTTGACCGTGATGCGGCACGCAATGTTTTCGCTGTCGCCCTGTGCCACGATGTTGGCGATCACCGCCGGAACCGTCGTGGTGATCGTGTAAGTCCAAGGCAAGCTGGTGAAGTTCGCCTGCTCCGACTGGGCGTTCTTGTCCAAGTAGCTCACGCTTCCTGCTGAATCGCTGGGCCCGTAAACTTCGTATGTCACGCGCTTGAGATGCGAAGGCTCAAGCGGTTCGGCACTGCTGCCTGTTGCTGTAAAGATCTCGTCGGAGCCAAAAACGCCGCGCAGCCGGCTGACGGTGACACCGCCGAGGGCAACCGCCGCCACGACGACCAGGGGTACCCAGGCGCGTTTGAGAATGGTGAGCATCTAGGTGTCCTCAGTCCTCATTGTTGGTTTTGCGGCTGTGTCCGTCAGCTTCACGCCGGCGCCGACGTAACGAACAGGGTCATTTGGCCCCCGTGTCGATGGCCTTTGGGCGCACCAGCCGCGATTGGCCCAGGACTTGCGAGATTCATTCGGCCCATTGGTACCGGCGACGGACATAGCTCGATACTATACCCCGTAGGGTATTTCTCGGCGGCCGGGATGGTTACGGCCCACCCGATGGATGCAGCGGCGTGTTATCCGGCGTTCAAGCCGCTATGAAGATGGACACGCCGCCAGCGACCGACCTGCGCGTGTAAAACAGCATTCGGGCCAGTACGGCCTTGCAGGCGTCAGGCCAATGCGAGGAAGAGCTTCTCCAGCTCGGCTTCCGTCAGCGGCTTCTTTCCCTTTGCCCCTTGTCCAGCTGCGCACTCGCGCAGCCCAGTGGCAACGATCTTGAAGCCGGCGCGGTCGAGCGCGCGCGACACCGCAGCGAGTTGGGTGACGACGTCCTTGCAATCGCGGCCCTGCTCTATCATCGAGATCACGCCGGCAAGTTGGCCCTGCGCGCGCCGCAGCCGATTCAGTACTGCGGCAATGCTGTCTTCGTCCCCAACCATCGTGGTCCCTTCGCTCGTGACCATTCTATCTTATCCCCCCGGGGGTATGCCAGAAGCCGCGTGTCCAACCAGACGGTCGGTGGTCGGGTGCGGACGAACCAAGCGTCCGGTCCGGCGAGGGTCATATGAGGAGCCCGCCGACAATAGCGAAGCGTCGCCGCGAGCATGCGTTTCGCAGCTCGGTTGTCAGGAGACCTTCTTGGCAGGCGGCGAGTAATTGGGCTTGCCTAGGCCAAGCATGTACTGGCCGATCATGTTGCGAAACACTTCCAGCGTGCCGCCGTAGATTCCCACCAACGGAGCGAAGCGGTAGACGTACTCAGCGCTTCCGTCATCGGCCGCCCCAGCTGTCCCGAACGGGAGGGCTGACGCGGACCCCAGTATGTCCATTAGGTCCGGGGAGACGTCTCGCATCGTCTGCGCGTTGGCCACGCGCCCATAGATATTCGGTGCCGATAGCGATGCTTCTATCCGGGCGAAGCAGCGGCCCAGTCGGTACGCGACCGACTGATCGTCGAGAAGCCGACGCCCGCTCGGGTCGCGCTGGCTCACGCGTGCCACGGCGTTGTCGACCGCAGTGGCCATGGTTCCGGCTTGGTGCATCATGATCGAGGTGTCCTGCAGGCCGTCGGCAGCGGAAGCTACTGCGCCATGTTCGGTGTTAAGCGGCTCACGGAGCACGGTCCAGCCCGCGTCCACGTCGCCCAGCCGGTACTTGTCGTCAACCCGGACGTCGCTGTAGTAGACGATGTTGGTCCGGTCACCATCGACGGTGCGCAGACCTTGGATTTCGATCCCGGGCGAGTTCAGCGGAACCAAGAACATGGTCAGGCTCTTGTGTTTTGGCGCATCCGGGGCCGTGTTGGTGATGAGGAAGACGTACTGACACATGTGCGCGCCGGTGGTGAACATCTTCGACCCGTTGATCAGCCAGCTGTCGCCGTCGCGCACCGCGCGGGTTTTGCAGGTGGCAATGTCGGAGCCGCCTTCCGGCTCGGTGTAGCCGAGGCACAGCCGCACCTCGCCGCTGAAAACCCTGGGCATGACCTCTTCACGCAATTCCGCTGAGCCGAACTTCGCCACCGACCGTGCCACCATGGAGGTTGTCCCCCAGGTCACCCAAGGAACGTGCGCACGGCGCTTCTCCAGCTCCCAAATACGCCGGCGCACTCGGCTGAACCCGCCGTCGGATTCCGGATTCCACTCCAAGGCCAAATAGCCCGCGGCACCCAACGCCAAATGCACACCCTCGTCGAAGTTATCGCCAGTCTCGCGGTCACGGCGCTTGACATCTTCGGTCACAAGCGTTTTCAGAATGGCACGCGCCTCCTCTTGGAAGGCCAAATCATCGTCGGACAGCTCGACTCGGGAAAAGTCCATCGTCGTCGCGCCTAGACCCGCGCCGTCGCTGGCGCACTCTCGCGGGCGGCGACAATCTCGGCGACCCGCTTTGCGCTGGCTCCCGCGTCGCCGCCTGCCAGCGGCCATCCCCTGGCGCGCACCAGATACGCCGTCGCGGCGGCTTCCGCCGAAACCCCGAGGCCACCCTGGATATGCACCGCCATTGTCGCCGCTTTGGGTGCCTCCTCCGCCATGAAGACGAACGCGGACGGCGCCAACTCGGGTCGCACGTCGGGTTCGTTGTCCAGGAACCAGGCGGCCCGCCGGGCGAGGTTACGCCCACCCTGAACGGTGATGGCCATGTTCGCCAGCGGATGCGAAATGCCCTGTAGCGTCGAGATCGGGACGCCTAGCGTGTAGCGGTTCTTGGCGAACTCCACCGCGATGGTCATCGTCTCGTCGACCAGGCCCACCAGCGCCGAAGCCGTCAGCAATCGCCATTCATCCAGCGCGCGTGTGTACTTCGCCAGGGCATCGGAGCCTTGAGCCACGACCGTGCGAGTATCGGCGGTTGCCGGATCCACCCAGGCCATCGGCAGCCGACCGATGTTGTCGACCTTCGCAGGCCGGGTGCCGAACGTCAGGCGCACAATCTGGTCACCATCCCGGACGATGATGTGGTCGGCGATTGAGCCGGTTGGAATCAGCCGGACACCGTCCACGTTATCCATCCGCGGGTCGAGCGCGGCCAGCTGCTCTCCGTGGGCCACACCCGCGGTCGTGGCGTCGAGTGCTTCCAGGCTGGCCAGCAATCGGGCAGCGCACACATGGTCGATCCACGGAACCGGAGCCAGCGACCGGCCGAGTTCCTCGGCGACCAGGGTGAGATCGACCAGCGTCGCGCCGTCTCCGCCGCAGGATTCGGGTAGCGCCATCGTCGTCGCGCCCATGGCGCACAACCGCTCCCACAGGCTCTTGTCGAAACCGGTTGGCTCCGCGGCACGAACTGTTTCGATCGGGCAGTGGGTTTTGAAGAATTGCTTGTACGCAGTCTGCAGATCCACGTGGTGCTCGGACAGGCTGTAGTCGAGTCTGCGCAGTTCGTAGCGGTCCATTGTCGGTGCTCCTTGTTCGCTCTAAAACAGGCTTCGCCGTAAGTCAGTCGCCGAAGAAGAATTCTTGTGCGTTGCTATAGAGATAGTTGTCCAGCACCTCGTCAGGCAGGTCCAGTGCACGCGCTTCGGGGATCACCCGATGCATCCGCAGTACCGGCCAGTCCGATGCGTAGATCACCTTGTCTTTGCCCCGGGTCCGCATGTAATGCAGCAGGCTTTCGGGCAGTCGCTTCGGCGACCATGCCGACGTCATGAGCCGCAAGTTGTTGTACTTGATCAGCAGCCGGATCGCGACGTCCCACCACGGGTCCGCTCCATGGATCATGCACAGCTTGAGTTCGGGAAACCGCACGCAAACGCGATCCAGATGGATGGGGTTCTGCACCTCGCCGGGGATCGGGGGCCCAGGAAGGCCGGTATTGATACATAGTGGCAGCTCGAGCTCCGCGCATTTGGTGTAAAGCGGGTAATACACGGCATCGCTGGGCGGGTACTGACCGTCGCCCCAGAAGCTCGGTCCTACAACGGCATACGCGATCGGTAGGTCGCTGACGATGGCACCGAGTTCCTTCAGCGCCGGCATCGGCCGCAACAAGTTCAAACCGCCGATTGCCAGCGCGAACCGGTCCGGCTTCTCCTGGACAAATTTTCGCGCGGTCACCGACGGTTTGGCGAGGTTGTCCATCAGGACGGCCCGTTGCACGCCGTGGGCGTCCATTTCATCGAGCAGCGCGGACAGGTCGACGGGCGCGAACATCGAGTCAGGGCCCTTGAAGTAGTCGTCCCGGACCTTGAGCATCCAGGTGGGTTGTTGTTCGGTCTCACCGAAGTGAACATTGATCAGGCAGTCGATGGCCCGATTTGCTGGGTGTTCTGTCATTTCGCGGTCCCCATCATTTCGAAATCGCAGCCTTCTCCAGCGCCACGCGCTTCGCCCAGCGGTAGTCCGCCTTACCGTTGCCCAAGCGCTGGACCGTCTCGACGAAGATGAACTCCTTGGGCGCCTTGAACCGCGCCAGCTGCGCCGTGCAATGTGCGTGCAGTGGCTCGTGACCGGTGTCGGCGCTCGCAAATTCGGGGCGCACTTCGACGAGGGCGACCAGTTCTTCGCCCCAGCGTTCACTCGGGCGGCCCACGACCAAAGCGTCGGCGATCGCCGGATAGGCGCGCAGTACCTCTTCGACTTCTTCGACGAACACCTTTTCGCCGCCGGTGTTGACCACCAGTGAGTCGCGCCCGAATAACCGCAGCGTGCCGTCCGATTCCAGACTGGCGCGATCGCCCGAAATCACCACCCGCTTACCGGCGACCTCGGGAAAGGTCTTCTGGGTGGCGTCGGGATCATTAAAGTATCCGAGCGGGATCCGGCCTTCCCTCGCGGCCCAACCCACCTGCTGCTCCCCGGGAGCAAGAAAATGGCTGTAGTCCTCGGCGAGCACCAGTCCACCCTCCCGCAGCGTGAACGTGTCGGTTCGGGTGTCGCCATGGCTGCGCCCGAAGCCCATGTTTCCGGTTTCCGACGAGCCGTATCCATTGATGAGCGTGATCTGGGGCAGCAATTCCAACAGCCCCCGTTGATATTCCGCGTTCGTTGCCGCCCCGCCGGTGCCGATCCCGTACAGCGACGAAAGGTCGTATTGGCCACGCCGTAACTCGGCAACCAGCGGAGCGGCGTACGCGTCCCCGACCATGGTCATCAAGCCGACCTTCTCGCGCTCGGCCGTCTCCCACACCGACTGCGGATCCAGCTTCTTAGCCGTGTCGTACAGCACCACCGGCGTGCCGGCCATGATCGCTGAGAACGCCGTCCACATGCCGGCGGCGTGCATCAGCGGTGAGACGGCGAACCACGGTTGCCCACCCGCGCGCACCTTGTCGTGAATCTCCTGGGCGGACTCGTGATCCGCGCCCACCATCGACGAGACATAGATGTCGGACTGCCGCCACAGCACGCCCTTGGGCCGGCCGGTGGTGCCGCCAGTGCAGATCATCAGCAGATCATCGGGCGACGCCGTCACACCCTGGTCGGTGTCGCCCTGCGCCAGTGCATCATCCAACGGCACGGCACCGGGCAGTTCGGGGGCCGTGCTGCCGTCATCGACCGACACCAACAGGTCGGCGCTATCGGGCGGCAACACGTCGGCGAACTTGGCGCCCAGCGAGCGGTGGTAGATGACCGCCCGTGGTTGCAGGTAGTCCAGGAGTTCGGCGACTTCGCGCGGCGTGTAGTGATAGTTGATGTTGACCGGGACGGTGCGTGCCTTGAGGCAACCGATCACCATGTCGGTGTAGAGATCGTTGTGCATGATCAGCGCGACACGATCCTGCCCACACTCCCAGCGCTGCAGCGTGTCACGCTCGCGGTGGGCGCCGAATCCCTTGCCGGCCAGAAAGTTCGCGAGCCGGCGGGTACGGTCTGCCGACTCAGCGAAGGTGCTGCGGCGGCTTCCGCACAGCGTCATCGTGCGGTCGGGAACGACATCTGCGATTGCGTCGAGAACCGCGCCAATGGTCCATTCGCTCATGGCGACTAGACGGCCGAACCGACTTTTACGCCGAGCAACTCTAACGCATTGTCACGCATGATCTTTCGGACATCGGATTCGCTGAAACCCTGAAGCTCCTCGGCGAACGACACCGGCGTCTCAAGGCCCTCTCCGTGTGGCCAGTCGGAACCGAACAGGATCTTGTCGACGCCGATGACGTCGGCCAGCTCGCGCAGATCGTCCTCGTAGTACGGCGCGATCCATACGTTGTTGCGCAACTGTTCCACCGGATCCACCGGAAAATCACGGGGTTGGGTGTTGGCGGCCTTCTTCAGCCGCTTCACCAAACGGTGCACGAAGTACGACCCGTTCTCGATGCTCACCGCCTTCAGCTTCGGATGACGGGTGAAGACGCCGTGCACGATCATCGAGGCCATGGTGTCGTGGATGGCGCGGTCGTCGAGCAGTACGTTGTCCAGCGGGTCCTTCGCACCGAATCCCTCAAACGTCGCCTTGCCGCCCCACGCCGCCGCGATGTGCAGGTAGCCGCTGTCGCTGAGGTGGAATCCCACCGGCACCCCCGCATCCGCCAAACGGGCCCAGACCGGGTCGTGGCTGCGATCGCCCAGCGACCGAGGCTTGACCAAGCCGGGCACCGGCGCAGGCCGAACCAACACCAGCTTGGCGCCGCGCGCCAGGACGAACTCGAGCTCGTCGAGCGCCTTGACCGGATCGGCCAGCGAGATGATCGGTGCGGCGATGATCCGGTGGTCGGGCCGGTCGAAACCCCAGTCCTCATCCAGCCACAGGTTGAAGGCGTGCACCGACGCCATCGTCGCCTCGATGTCGTGCTTGAGCGCCTCCTCCACCCCGCACCCGAATGTCGGCAGCATGAAAGCGGTCTCGATGTCCTGGTTGTCCATCACCGCAACGCGGGCGCCGCGGTTCTGGTACTCGGGGTGTTCGGCCAGTCGCTCGACCTTCATCAGCGACGCCGGGTCGACGCCCTCCGGAATTTCACCGCGGAACAACAGGTCCAAACAGCCGGGCACGATGATCGGGTCGAAGGTGGGGTTGGGGACGAAGTTGTTGATGCGGCCCCCGATGACGGCCGACGTGCGCTTGCCTTGAGTGAGCATCTGTACGCCGCGGGTCCTGAAGGCCTTGTCCAGGTGCCGGGTGAAGGCATCCACCGGCTCGTAGTAGTGATTGTCGACGTCAATTGCTTTGTAGCTCAAATTACCCATGATCATCCTTTTCGGTCACACCGGCGAAGAGTCGGAAGACGTTAGCTTTCCAAGTAAGGGGGGAAATTGCGGTGGCCGCTTCTGCAGGAAGCTGGTGATGCCCTCGATGACGTCCGGCCGTGGCATGGCCTCGTGCAGCAGGACCTCGGCGCGCGAAGTGGCCTCCACGACGTCGCGCGTGGCGTCTGCATAGACCTGTTGTTTGATCACCGCCATCGAAGCCGGCGAGCAGTTGGCGGCCATGTCCTCCGCGTACTCCATGGCACGCTTCATCAGATCCTCGCCCGCAACGACTTCTTTGACCAGGCCCAGTTCGGCGGCCTCCTCGGCGAGGAAGGTGCGTGCGCTCAACAGCAAGTCGAGTGCGACCCCCCAATTGGTCAGGCGCGGAAGTATCCAGGAGATGCCGAACTCTGCGATCAGTCCACGGCGAGCAAACACGGCGCCGAATTTGGCCCCGGCGGCGGCGAACCGGACATCGCACATCAGCGCCTGGGTCAGACCGATGCCGACGCAGGCTCCGTTGACCGCCGCGATGACGGGCTTGCGCAGCGTGGTGACGAAATGGGGCGGCCGTTCGCCGACAAGGTCGGCCAGATTCGCCTGGCCCGCCTTCTGCATGGTCTGGCCCATCGTGCCGGCCGAACTCGGCGCGCCGAGATAGGCACCGGCGCAGAATCCCCGTCCCCGCCCGGTCAAGACGATCACCCGGACGGCCGGGTCCTCTTCGGCACGGTCGATGGCGGCGTAAAAGCCGGCGGCAATGTCGGGACCCCAGGCATTGAGGCGCTCCGGGCGGTTGAAAGTGACGATCGCGACGCCGGTAGTCGTAGCCTCGTAGAGCACAGCGTCTTCGGCGCTGGAAGCACCGTCGCTGCCGGACATCTCCCGCCCCACTTTCTCGGCGTCTACCGTCGGATCCAGCTTACTTTGTACGCATACTGTATACCTATCGGTAGCGCATTCCACAACCGCCGCCGCGCCCGCTGACGGCTCCATGACGCGGCTAATTCCCGCAGGTTGAACCACTACTCGGGTCAATTTTCTCCGGGTCCACACCGAGGTTCTAAGGGCACACCCGTCCCTGTGGCGAGCGACACGTCACGAATGCGGTTTCATCGACCGGGCGGCAGGGAAAAACCAGATGATCCAGTTATCAGTGAAGGGGGCGAAGTGATGGACATCAACTTCGACATGAATAACGGCCCGGTCGAAGCCATCAAGGGCATCGTGGAGGACGTCAAGGGCAAGGCCAAAGAGGTCATCGGCACATTTTTCGGGCGCGGCGATTTGATCAGCGAGGGCAAGGCCCAGCAGGACAAGGCGAAAGCGCAGCGCGACGTCGCGAAAAAAGAGGCCGCCGCCGAGAAGGCCCGCGCCGAAGCCAAGGTTCAGGAAGCACGGCAGAAGGCCGCACGATAAGTGACTTGCTGCTAGCAGCGGGCCCCGGTCGCCGTCGGCGGCTGGGGCCCTGCCGTCGGCGAGGATGATTGCCTGTGGCCCAAAATGTTTCAGCGAGATACGTCGGGTCGGCCGGCCGGTATCGTCCAACACGTGGTGCCGCCGGCTGAGTTTTGGGTAAACATGTAGTTGTGGGTACGGACGATCACAAGCGCCAGACGCTTTCGGAGCAGTTGGCGAGTATGCCGCACTACCACGTCGTGACTCAATTCGACGGGCGGTTACTGGACTACAGCGACGGCCTCACCGAGCCCGGTGCGGTGGCATATGCCACCGATCTGGTTTCGCCGTTGTCCGGCGGCCGGGAGCAAGGGCTGGAAGCGGTGTGGATCGTGCAGGTCGACCCGAGATCATGCCCACTTGCGCACGGTGACAATCCCGGGAAAGACAGCCAAGACATCCTGGAATACCTGGAGCGGATAATCCAGGACGAACCCTACTGGTCGGAATTTTTCTAGCCGCGCGGTCAATCCCGCGTCTGCCTGCCCTAGATCTAGGCCCCAGCCCGGTCCGGTGCGCCCACCCGGCTGTACTTACCAAAACGCCTACGATAGGTATTACAGTAGCAGGTGAAAAACTGCACCAGGCTGCGTTAGACAGGAATGGAGGTGCCAGCGGTGGCAAAGCAGGCAACCCCAGACAAGCGGCAGCGGCGCGAACGCGGGTCCATCAATCCCGAAGACATCATCAGCGGTGCATTCGAACTCGCAGAGCAGGTTTCGATCGACAACCTGAGCATGCCCCTGCTCGGCAAACACCTTGGCGTCGGTGTCACCAGCATCTACTGGTACTTCCGCAAGAAGGACGACTTACTCAACGCGATGACTGACCGCGCACTGAGCAAGTACGTATTCGCCACCCCATACGTCGCAGTTAGCGACTGGCGCGCAACCCTGCGGAATCACGCACGCTTGATGCGTAAGACGTTCATGGGCAACCCAATTCTGTGCGACCTGATTTTGATCCGAGCGGCACTGAGCCCCAGGGCCGCACGCGTAGGCGCGCAGGAAATGGAACGGGCGATCGCCAACCTGGTGGAGGCGGGACTATCTCCGGAAGATGCGTTCGACACCTACTCCGCGGTTTCGATTCACGTCCGCGGATCAGTGGTACTGCATCGGCTCTACGAAAAGAATCAGTCAGCCGAGAGCGACTCGCGCGCAATCGAAGATGCCGTGGCTATCGATCCCGGCACCACGCCGCTGATCGCTCAGGTGAGCGGGCAAGGACACCGCATCGGAGCCCCCGACGAAACCAATTTCGAATACGGCCTCAACTGCATCCTCGACCATGCCGGCCGCTTGATCGACGAGAATTCCAAAGCCGCAAAATCGGCAGCATCCCGGCAGAGCAAGGCCAAGTCTCCGGTCCAGCGACGACCAGCCCGATCGGCAGCGGCGCGCTAAATCGCGTTGTCAGGCTTCGGGTTCCGGCACGTGAAAGTGTTCGTCGCGTAGCCGGAAGGCTTCCTTGGTTCCGTGCTGCGCACGGGTTTTGACGAAGTTGAATTCGCCCGGCGAGAATTGCAGGTTGGTGCCGTAAGCGTGGAACAGGTAGCTCGCAACTTCCTCGCCCTGATACGCCTGGGTCTGCTCGACGAGCCGAAAAGCTTCTTTGGCGATGACAACGCCGTCGGCGGGCATCTTCGCTGCTTTTTCCGCCCAGTATCGGGCGCGCGCCGTGACGGCGCCGGGGTCGCAGGTGTCGGTGAAGATTCCGAGGTGCTCGATTTCGCCCGCTTCGATGATGTCCCCGGTCAACAGCATCCGGCGGGCCAGCACCGGCCCTAACCGGTGGAAAAACATATGCAGGCTGCCCAGCGCGGGACCAAGGAAGCGTGTTGCCGGCATACCGATTTTGGTGTCCCGGGCGATGACCGAGATGTCGGTCATCAGCGCCATCTCGAAGCCGCCGCCGAGTGCGTAGCCGGAGATCTCCCCCACCGTCACCTTGGGGAATCCCATGAAGTTGTGGTAGAAGCTAAATGACTTGCGGTCCAACGTAAGCCGTCGGCGCTGACTGGGGCGGCGCTTGGCCGCCGCGTCGTCGGGGGCCTGGCCTTTGGAGCCGTACCAGCCGTACGCGTTGTTCATATCGGCCCCGGTGCTGAAAACTCCTTCGGCGCCGCGCAACAACACAACCGTGAGGTCGTCGTCCTCTGCTACGCGATCCAGACAGCGCCCGACAGCCTCGCGC
Organism: uncultured Actinomycetota bacterium; assembly: GCA_963715905.1. Lineage (GTDB taxonomy): Bacteria > Actinomycetota > Actinomycetes > Mycobacteriales > Mycobacteriaceae > Mycobacterium. The sequence goes on along the minus strand of CAVQSX010000042.1, from coordinate 163,599 downwards.
ATCGCGGCGTCATAGGAGTTACGTTGCTTTGGGTTGTTCAGGGTGATCGTGGCGATGCGCCCCTGCGGATCCACGTCAAAAAGCACACGATCGTCCGAAGTGTCAGAGGAAGTCATCTGTCGGACTCCTTTCGCCGGCGGCCGAATTGAAATACGGACAGTTTTTCCGGCGAGGACGCCAACGTGTTGACCTCACCCAGGCAAAGCACCTCGTCAGCATGCAGCACCCGCGCCGTTGACATGACGCCCCGCTCGGCCTGTGACCGGACGATGTCAAAGCGCAGCTCAGTCAAGATCGGCGTGGGCCGGCGGAAGGTCACGTTAAGTGAACGGGTCTTGCCGGAAAGACCCGTGACGCAACTCTGATGCTGAATAACGCAGTCGAAGAACACGGCGAGAAAGCCGCCATGCACCAATCCGGGCGGCCCTTCGTAAACGAGCGGGAACAAGACGCTGCCGCCGGCCTTATCGGCGTCGATGTAATCAAAGGAGTACTCCGGAAAGGACGGGTTGTAGGCGCCGATGTCGGTCGCGTGGTTCAGATAGACCCGGCGGGGGTCGCCCTCGACCTCACCGATGCGCGGCGCGTTGTCCCGGGGAGCCGCGTCGGCGAGCTCACTCTCCCACTCAGCGAACTTGACCAGCATGGCGTCCACGGCCGGGTGCGGGTGTTCCAACGCGAGCAACGTCGAGCTGAGGCGTCGCATCGCGGCGGCCGCGGCGACGGTCTGGGCAAGGGGCGCTTCGCCGAATCTGGCGTCACCGGTGCCCTCGACCATGTATCCCTCTTTCAGGTGGTTTCACCCTGTTGTTTCCGTCGACAGCGTTTCCTTGCTAACTTATACAGCGTAGCAATCGTATTGCCTACTGTATGGGTAACCATATCGGTGAGAAAGGCCGGATTCGACGGTGAGCCACGAGGTCGACACGGCCGATGCCGAGGGTTCGGTTGCCGCAGTCAGGGATGGCGCGCTTCTGCGACTGACGCTCGATCGCCCATCGCGGCGTAACTCGTTGACCCACCCGATGATCGAAACGTTGGTTCGCGAGCTGACCGATGCCGCCGCGGACGACTCGTTGCGCGCGATTCACATCCGGGGCGCTGGAGATGACTTTTGCGCAGGCGCCGACTGGGTGACCACCAACAGCGGCAGTGGACAACGTCCCCGCACCGGTGACCTGGTGCGCAGGATTCCGCACGCCGCTCATCGCCTGATCGAACTCGTGCACACCATCCAGCTGCCGGTGGTCTGCAGCGTGCGGGGGTGGGCCGCCGGCATTGGCTGCAATCTTGCGCTGGCCGCCGACTTCACGGTGGCCGAGACGGGCGCCGTGTTTTGGGAGCCGTTCATCGACCGCGGATTCAGCCCGGATTCGGGCTCCACCTGGCTGCTGCCCCGACTCGTCGGCGTCGCGCGGGCCCGGCGAATGCTGCTGCTCAGCGAGAAGGTGAGTGCAGTCGACGCGGCCGATTGGGGGCTGATTCACCAGACCGTGAGCCCGCCCGAACTCGACGACGCAACCGAGAAGCTGCTGACCAAACTGGCTTGCGGACCAACGGTGGCGATCGGATTGGCCAAGCAAGCCATGAACTTCGGCCAGGACACATCGCTCAATCAAGCCATGACACAGGAACTCTATAACCTGGAACTATCCTGTCGGACAAAAGATTTCAAAGAAGGCCTGGAAGCATTTCGGCAACGGCGCACGCCGAATTTCGATGGCCGCTGACCGGGTAGGCTTTCGGTCGCACCGGGCGCAAGACGAAGGGAACACGGATGCCTACTGAGTCGTTCGACACCATCAAATACGAAGTCGATGGGCATACCGCCACTATTACGCTGAACCGTCCGAACGCGCTCAATGCGCTCAGCCCGCACATGGTGACCGAACTCCGGGCGGCCTACGACCAGGCCGAAAACGACGACAAAATATGGCTGACCATCGTCACCGGTACGGGTCGGGCGTTCTGCACGGGGGCCGACGTCAACGCCATTCCCGAGGATGGCAAGGTCATCTACGAACGGCCTTACCTGTCGACTCACGACCAGTGGGAGGCGCCGCAGGAGGGCACACCCCCATTTCGCACGGCGGCCAAGCCGGTGCTGACCGCGGTCAACGGGTTGTGCTGTGGTGCCGGCATGGATTGGGTCACCACGACCGACATCGTCATCGCATCCGATCGCGCGACCTTCTTCGACCCGCATGTGAGCATTGGATTGGTGGCCGGACGGGAGATGGTGCGAGTGTCGCGGGTGCTGCCCCGCTCCATCGCCCTGCGAATGGCATTGATGGGCAAGCACGAGCGGATGAGCGCAGAGCGCGCCTACGAACTCGGATTGATCAGCGAAGTCGTCGAGCATGACCATCTTCTCGAGCGGGCGCACGAGATCGCGGACATCGTGAACTCCAACGCACCACTGGCGGTCCGGGGGACGCGGCTCGCCATCATCAAAGGCCTGAATGTGCCGCTGCACGAAGCCGAGATCATGGCCGAGACCTTCCGCGAGCGCGTCCTGCGCACCGAGGACGCGGCCGAAGGCCCCAAAGCCTTCGTGGAAAAACGGGCACCGGATTGGCAATGCAAGTGAGCGCCGACGGTTTCGAAACCATCCTGCTCGACGTCGACGCTACTGACCATGTCGCCACCATCACGCTGAATCGGCCCGATCAGCTCAACACGTTCAACCGCACTATGTGCGAAGAGATGGCCAAAGCCTGGCGCACGGTCAAGCTCGACGACTCGGTGCACGCGGTCGTGCTGCGCGCGGCGGGCACCCGCGCGTTCAGCGCCGGACTGGACATCAAGACTCCGTACGGCCAGCCCGAAAATGTCTGGAACCACGAAGATCCCGGCGAGGCGCTCAGCCCCAAGTGGCAGAAGATGTGGAAGCCGGTCGTGTGCGCGGTCCAGGGCATGTGCACCGCCGGTGCGTTTTACTTCGTCAACGAATCCGACGTGGTCATCTGCTCAACAGATGCAACATTTTTCGACTCACACGTATCGGCCGGCCTGGTCTGCGCACTCGAGCCGATCGGGCTGATGCGCCGCGTCGGCTTGGGCGAGACACTGCGGATAGCGCTGATGGGCAACGATGAACGGGTCAGCGCCGATACCGCTCTGCGGATCGGATTGGTATCCGAAGTAGTCGCCCCGCAGGACCTTTGGACGCGGGCCCACGAGATCGCGGCGACCATCGCAGCCAAACCTCCCTCGGCGACCCAGGGCACCGTCAAAGCGATCTGGGAGTCGCTGGACAAGCCTTACCGCGCCGCCCTGGAGCAAGGACTGATCTATACCCGGCTCGGCAACCCATTAGGCAAGTCCGAATTGGGCGCTCAAACCAACTCCAACGGCAGCGGCGCCAGGAGTGAACCGACGATCCGCTGATGAACGATCACCCGCTGAGTCAACGCATCGCCACCGTGCTGGAGCTGCAGCCCAGCGCGGATGCGATCGAGTACGACGGTCGATGGCATTCGTGGGGCCAGGTCGGCCGCGCGGCACGGCAGATGGCTTCCCTGACGAACGAATACGGCGCCGCGCCGCAGATCGGGATGTTGCTGCGCAACCGCCCCGGGCAGGTGGCCGCGTTCCTCGGTGTGCTGCTCGGCGGCGGGACGGTGGTCACCATCAACCCGTCTCGCGGCGACGAACGGACCAGGGCTGACATCGCCGCCCTGGAATTACCGCTGGTCGTCGGGGAGCCCGACGACCTGACGAAGCTGGTCGCCCCTGGAATCCGAACGGCGTCGATTTCGGGTCTTTTGACCAATGCCGATGAGGCAGCACCGCACACCCCAGGGCCGGCTGCCCCGACCGGTACCGCGGTCCGAATGCTGACCAGCGGAACCACCGGACCGCCCAAGCGGGTCGACCTCAGCTACGACATGCTGGCTCGCAGCGTCATGGGCTCCCAGCCCGATCGCGCGCCGGCGCCGACCGAACTGCGTCGCGGCGTCGCGATCGTCAACTCACCACTGGTGCATATCGGCGGGGTTTTCCGGGTGCTGCAATGCGTCGCCGAGGCGAGATCCTTTGTGCTGCTGGAACGCTTCGAGCTGAACGCGTGGGCCGAGGCGGTGCGCAAATACCGGCCGCGCACGGTTTCGTTGGTACCGGCAGCCTTGCGGACGGTATTGCACTCCGATCTCCCAACAACCGACCTGGAAAGCATCCGCGCGGTCACCTGCGGCACCGCGCCGCTATCGGCAGACGATGCCGACGCTTTCACCGAGAAGTTCGGTATCCCCGTCCTCACCTCCTATGCAGCAACCGAATTCGGCGGCGGCGTCGCCGGCTGGACCCTGGCCGATTACCAGCAGCACTGGCACGCCAAACGCGGCAGCGTCGGCCGGGCCAACTCGGGCGCGCAACTGCGGGTGGTCGATGAGGGTGGCGCCCCGCTGGGGGCGGACCAGGTCGGCCTGTTGGAGGTCAAGCCGGGACAGCTGGGGCCGTCGGCGGGATGGATGCGGACCACGGATATGGCGCGTATCGACGACGACGGATTTGTCTGGATCGTCGGACGCGCCGACCAGGCGATCATCCGCGGCGGGTTCAAAGTGATGCCCGACGACGTGCGCACCGCGCTGGAGGGTCACCCGTCGGTAGCCGGCGCGGCCGTGGTGGGCCGACCCGACCAGCGCCTCGGTGAGACACCCGTCGCGATGGTGGAACTGCGTAAGTCCGCGTCGACGGATACCGCCGAATTGCTCGAGTATCTGCGGATGCGACTGGCCGGCTACGAGATTCCCACCGACATCGCGATCGTCGGCGCGATCCCGCGAACACCTTCGGGCAAGGCCGATCTGAGCGCAATCCGGACCTTCTTCAACACATCCGCCCGCAGCGACCATGCCGGGTGACTCGCCCACCGTCGCCGAGGTGTTGCGGCACCAAGCCCGCGCGCGTTCAGAGCACTCGCTTCTTGTTTGCGACGACGACCGCATCAGCTACGCCGAGGCTGAGCGCCGCTCTGCAAGGCTTGCCCGCGGACTGATAGCGCTCGGTGCCGGCAAGGGCACCCACGTAGGACTGCTCTACCCGAATGGCACCGAGTTCGTGGTCGGGATGCTGGCGGCGGCACGGATAGGCGCGGTGGTCATCCCGTTTTCGACCTTCGTCACGGCCCGCGAGATGCGCGAGCAACTGGTCGACAGCGACACCCGGATCCTCTTGAGCGCGGCATCGTTTCGCTCCCACGATTATGCGCAAAGACTGGCGCAGGCGGTGTCGGACCCGGACTTCGATGCCGCCCGGCCGCTGTTCGCCGCCACGACGCCGCAATTGCGCCACATCTCGATCAGCCACGGCCCGATTTGTGGGCTCGCCGAGACCATCGACCCCACCCTGCTGTCCGCGCTGGAAGACGATGTCGACGGCTCGGACCCGCTGACCATCATCTACACATCGGGCTCGACGAGCACCCCCAAGGGCGTGGTCCACACGCACGCCGCGCTGCTCTGCCACCAGCGGAACCTCAATGACATCCGCCGTTTGACGGTCGACGACACGTTGTTCTGTAATTCGCCGTTCTTCTGGATCGGCGGGTTCGCGTTCGGCCTACTCGCCACGCTGATCGCCGGGTCGACACTGCTGTGCTCCAATGCCAGCGACCCGGGTAGCACCCTCGACCTGCTCGAAGCCGAACAACCGACCATGACAAACGGTTTCGCCGCCGGCATCGCGCACCTGGCCGATCACCCGAGCTTCGCGGCGCGCGACCTGTCTTCGACGCGTCGCGGCAATCTGTACCCGATCATGGCGCCCGACGTCCGGCCGGCCGATCCGGAATTGCGGCACAACATGCTGGGCATGACCGAGGCCGGCAGTGTGCTGCTGATCAGCGACGACGAATCCGACCAGCCCGAAGAGCGGCGCGGCTCGTTCGGCAGGCCCGCGCCCGGATTCCAGACCATGATCATTGCGCCCGACGCGGCGGGTGTCGGCGAACTGTGCATCCGCGGGCCATACGTGATGCAGGGCTACTACAAACGCAGTCGCGAAGAGACTTTTGATGCCGACGGTTGGTTCCACACCGGTGATTTGGTGCGGGCCGACGACGATGGATTCATGTACTTCGTCGGCCGGCTCAGCGCGATGATAAAGACGGCGGGCGCCAATGTTTCGGCCGCCGAAGTCGAGAGGGCGATCGCAAAGCTAACCGGAGCACAGGCCCACGTTTTTGGCATTCCGGACGCCGAGCGGGGAGAGCTGGTCGCAGCGGTTGTCGCCCTGCCGGATTTAGATGAAGCCGCGCTGCGTGAGCGACTCAAGGAGGAGTTGTCGACCTACAAAATCCCCAAACGGTTCCTCGCCATACCCGGCGCCGAAATACCACTGCTGTCGAGCGGGAAAGTCGACACAAAGCAATTGAAGAAGTTGTTCTGTGACTAGTCCGGGGCCTGACCCAACGCTCGCGCGCACCGTCGATCAACTTGTCCGGTTTCGCGCCACCCACGACGACGCCAAGCCGATGGTGATCGACCCGCAGACCCGAATCAGCTACCGCGAACTCGAGGCAACGACAAGAGATTTAGCCGCGGCATTCGTCGATGCCGGCGTCGGGAAGGGCACCCGAGTCGGGCTGATCATGCCCAATTGTGCTCGCTGGGTTCAGGTCGCGATCGCACTGACACGCATCGGCGCGGTACTGGTTCCGTTGAGCACCCTGCTGCAGCCCGGCGAGCTCGTCGCGCAGTTGCGGGCGGCCGCGGTGCAATTCCTGGTGAGCGTCGAGGAATTCCGCGGGCACCGCTATCTGGACGACCTCGAAGCTCTACCGCCGCTCGAACTTCCGGCGTTACGCCAGGTTTGGGCGATCGACCAACTCAACCACGCTGGTGCCGGCGAGCGGTCCCGCCAGCTCGTCGACGCCATGGCCGAAACCGTCACCGCCGCCGACCCGCTGGTCATCATGTTCACCTCGGGCAGCAGCGGAGCGCCCAAGGGCGTCGAGCATTCCCACGGCAACGCGTTGGGCGCCGTTCAGTCAGGCCTCGCGGCGCGCTGCATCACATCCGATACCCGACTCTATCTGCCCATGCCGTTCTTCTGGGTGGGCGGCTTTGGCAGCGGGATATTGTCCGCACTGCTCGCGGGGGCCACCCTGGTGACCGAGGAAGTGCCGAAACCCGAAACCACCCTGCGGCTGCTGGAAAGCGAACGGGTCACGTTGTTTCGCGGCTGGCCCGACCAGGCCGAAGCACTGGCGCGGCATGCTGCCGAGATCAGTGTCGACCTTTCCGCATTACGCCCAGGCAGTCTGGAGGCCCTGTTACCGCCCGCACTGCGGGCTCCGCCCGGTGCGCGGGCAACGCTGTTCGGCATGACCGAAGCATTTGGGCCCTACTGCGGCTACCCCGCCGACACCGATATGCCGCAAACCGCCTGGGGCAGTTGCGGAAAGCCGTTCCCTGGGATGGAGGTGCGCATCGTCGACCCCGATAACGGCCAGCCGGTTGCCACGGGAACCGTTGGCATGGTCCAGATCCGGGGACCCCACACGCTGCGCGGTATTTGCGGCCGCACCCGGGAAGAACTGTTCACCTCCGACGGCTTCTACCCAACCGGCGATCTCGGTAATCTCGATCCGGATGGCTTCCTGTTCTATCGCGGCAGATCCGACGACATGTTCAAAGTCAGCGGGGCCACCGTCTACCCCAGCGAGGTCGAGCGGGCGCTGCGCACCATCGATGGCGTCGAGAACGCCTTCGTGACCAACGTACCCGGCGCCGCGGGGGAACGCGTCGGTGCGGCAATCGTGTGCGGCGACCGCTCGCTTACCCCCGAACAGCTGCGCAACTCGGCACGCAAGCTGCTGAGTGCCTTCAAGGTGCCGACGGTGTGGCTGTTGCTGGGATCCGACGACGACATCCCGCGCGGCGGCACCGGAAAGCCCGATACCCGGCGCCTGCGGGAGGCGTTGATCGCAGCGAACAAGCCTTAGGGCACCCGCTCCCAGGGTTGACAGTTCTGCGACTCGAAGGCCTTGACCGTTGTGGCGTTAATACTCGCGAACATCGGACCGACAGACGTATTCGCCTGAACTACATGCTCCTTGTTCGCATCGGGGGTGCTGTAGGTAAACCACGAGCACATCGAGCCCTGGGTCGGCACATTGTTGATCCAAACCCCGAAGGTCGACGCCGACCCGGCCGTGCGGTAGAGGCCCGGCGCAATGTCGGGCCCGACGATGAAGACACCGTTCCCCGGGATCGGGTCCATCGGATCAGCGGAGGCGGGCGGGGCCAACGCAACCACAACTGCGCACGCAGCGAATCCAGCCATGGTGCGAGACACAAGCGCTTGCGGCATTTTGCCTCCCGGTAGGGTTTGCTCGGCTCAGTGCTAGCGTATGCCCAGGCCCGAATTGCCGCAACGGGCATCGCGCCGGCTAATGGGAAGCCGGACGATTCGCGTCCGCTACCACGCCGCGCGAAACAAGGTGCTCGATCAGCGGAACGGCACCCGCCGCAAGATGTTCCGACATCGCCGTGCGCGCGAGGCTCTCGTCCCGTTTCTCGAGTGCGGACAGCACCCGGCGGTGGTCCTTGATCGACTGATTCGGCCAGCCTTCGATCGTCGGGAACACCGATTCCGGTGCGTACCGGGTGATCTGCGACATCAGCTGGGCCAACTTCGGTGAGTCGGACGCGATATTGATGGCCCGGTGGAACTCGTGGTTCAGTCGAACGGTCTGCTCCTGGTCATCGCCGGCATAGGCTTCCTCGAGTTGGGCCTGGATTTCTTTGAGTTCGCGCAGCTGCTCATCGGTGATATTGACCGCGGCTCGCGCAGCCAACTCCCCACCGACGTGAGCCTGAACGTTGGCGACGTCGGTGACGTCGCGCCCGGTTACCGGCAGCACCACGAAGCCACGGCGGGGCTGCTGGGAAATCAGGCCTTCGGCCCGCAGAGCGAACAGCGCTTCGCGGACGGGCGTGACACTGATCCCCAATTCCGCGGCCAATTGGTCTAAGCGAATGTACGCCCCGGCAGCGTAGCTGCCATCGAAGATTCTCCCGCGAATGAAGCGCGCGACATCGTCGGAAAGTTGAGGCCGGGCAGCGAAATCCGGGGCGCTCATCGGCTCACACCCGATACTCGGCAAGTAGCCGTTTGCTGATGATGTTCTTCTGGATTTCGCTGGTACCCTCGCCGATGAGCAGGAACGGCGCATCACGCATCAGGCGCTCGATCTCGTACTCCTTGGAGTATCCGTAGCCGCCGTGAATCCGGAAGCTCTGCTGGGTAACCTCCGAACAAAATTCGCTGGCAAGGTATTTGGCCATACCGGCGGCGACATCATTGCGCTCTCCGGAGTCTTTCAGTCGGGCCGCGTTGACCATCATCAGATGTGCCGCTTCGACTTTGGTCGCCATCTCGGCAAGCTGGAATGCGATCGCCTGGTGTTCCGCGATCGGCTTGCCGAAGGTCTGCCGCTGCTGCGCATAGCGAACCGCAAGCTCGAAGGCGCGAATGCCGACACCACAGGCTCGGGCCGACACGTTGACGCGGCCCACTTCGATACCGTCCATCATCTGGAAAAAGCCTTGTCCGGGGGCGTCGCCGAGAATGTCGTCGGCGCTTGCTTGATAGCCGTCGAAGATGAGTTCGGTGGTGTCAATGCCCTTGTAACCCAGCTTGTCGATCTTGCCGGGGATTACCAGGCCGGGCACCACTTCACCGAACCCTGTTGGCTTCTCGACGAGGAACGCGGTCAGGTTGCGGTGCGGCTTGTCCGCGCCTTCGTCGGTGCGCACCAATACCGCTACCAGTGTCGAACTGCCCCCGTTTGTCAGCCACATCTTCTGGCCGTTAATGGTGTAGTTACCATCGGGATTGCGTTTAGCGCGGGTACGGATCGCTGCGACATCGGAGCCCAACTCCGGCTCCGACATCGAAAACGCGCCACGTGTCTCGCCGGTTGCCATGCGTGGCAGGAAGCGCTGCTTTTGCGCGTCGGTGCCGTGCTGGCGCAGCATGTACGCCACGATGAAATGCGTGTTGAGCACACCGGAGACGCTCATCCAGCCGCGCGCCAACTCCTCGACGCACAGCGCGTACGTCAGCAGCGACTCCCCCAGCCCGCCATACTCCTCCGGAATCATCAGCCCAAACAGGCCCATGTCGCGCATCGCGTCGACGATATCCTGCGGGTAGGTATCGCCGCGCTCCAGTTCCGCCGCGTTGGGGATGACTTCCTTCTCGACGAATTGCCTTACCGTGGAGATGATCTCGGTCTGAATTTCAGACAGGCCGAGGGTTTGGGCAAGTCTGGTCATGGGCTGTATGTCCCTTCGCTTTCCAGCCGGCTCAACAGGCGATCGTTTTTGCGCTCGCCAAGCGCTCGATGTCGAGGGCCGTCAATCCCAAGTACTGGGCGAGCACGTCGGCGGTGTCTTGCCCCACGGTAGGCGCGGCCGCGCTGGCGGGATGGGAGCCGTCAAATGCGGCCGGCAATCCGGGAGCCAGATAGTCTCCGACACCGGGTTGGTGCAGCCGGGAAAACAGTGGGTTGTCGGTCACCTTCGGGTCGGCGGCGGCTTCCGCGAAGGTGCTGTAACGCTCGAACAAGACGGTGGTTTCCGACAGTGCGGCGGCGATCTTCTGCGCCGGGTGATCGGCAAACCAGGTGGCGAACAGGCCGGAAAGCACGTCGCGGTACTTATAGCGGTCACCTTCGGCACCGAAGTCAACGCCTAGGGCCTCCGAGAGCGCCGACACCGCCGCCCCGGTTCCCGTTACGTCGACCAAGTCGCGAAAATGCCTTCCAGTCAACGTGACAACCATGAACCTGACCCCGTCACTACTGGTGAAGTCCTGGCCGTACTGGCCGTAGATTGCGTTGCCAAGGCGCTCGCGTTGGGTGCCGTTCACCTGCGGCTCGGTCAACAGCCCGAGGTTTCCCGCAGTGGCCAACGCGACATCCTCAAGAGCCAGGCTGATGCACGCGCCGGCCCCAAACTGTTCACGGCGGCGAACGGCGGTGACGACGGCCAGGGCGGCGTACAGGCCGCAGCACACGTCCCAGGCCGGCAACACGTGGTTGATCGGGCCGGCATGATCGGCCGGACCCGTGACGAGCGGGAATCCGACGCCGGCGTTGACAGTGTAATCCACCCCCGTCGATCCGTCGCCACGACCGAGGAGCTGAACATGGATAACGTCGGATCGCTTGGCGGCCAAGCGATCATGGCTCAACCACGACAGTCCCGCGGCGTTGGTCACCACGATGCCGTCGCCCTCGACGATCAGCCGCTGAACCAGATCTTGCCCCTCCGGGGAGCGTAGATCGATTGTGGCCGAACGCTTTCCCTTGTTCAGCCCGGTCCAGTAGATCGACGTACCGTCCGCGGTCAGCGGCCACCGGTTCACGTCCGAGGCGCCGCCGATCGGGTCGATCCGGATTACCTGCGCACCGAGTTGGCTCAGCGTCATGCCGCACAGCGGTGCGGCGACAAAGCTGGAAACCTCCACGACGGTGACGCCGTTCAGCGGCGACGCAAGTGTCACGGCGCCGGTCATTTCAAGCGACCCGCTCGAAGACTGCGGCGAGTCCCTGACCGCCGCCGATGCACATGGTTTCCAGCCCATAGCGCGCCTGGCGGCGGGTGAGTTCGCGGGCCAAGGTGGCCAGCATCCTGCCGCCGGTGGCCCCTACCGGATGTCCTAGCGAGATTCCCGAGCCATGCACATTGGTTCGGTCGAAGTCGGTGGTGCCGAAATTCCATTCGCGCGTCACCGCGAGCGCCTGGGCGGCAAAGGCCTCGTTGAGTTCGATGAGGTCGATATCGCCGAGCTGCAGGCCCGCCTTGGCGAGCGCTACCTCGGTCGCGGGCACCGGACCGATGCCCATGACGTTGGGCGCCACACCCGCCACTCCCCATGACACCAAGCGAACCAGCGGGGTCAGGCGGTATTCGAGCGCTTTGTCGGGTGTGGTCACTACACACATCGACGCCGCATCGTTCTGCCCGCTGGCGTTCCCGGCCGTGACCGTCGCCCCTGGATCATCAGCCAGCAGAACGGGTTTGAGCTTGCTCAGCGACTCCACCGAGGTGTCGGCGCGCGGATGCTCGTCGGTGGCGACCAGTTCTTGGCCTTGTCGCGTGCGCAGCGTGACCGGAATTATTTCCTCAGCAAGGATGCCGTCCTTCTGCGCCGCCACCGCTCGCTGGTGGGACCGCACCGCGAGTTCGTCTTGCTCGAGACGAGAAATGCCGTACTGGCGACGCAGGTTCTCGGCCGTCTCCATCATGCCGCCCGGCACCGGATAGTGCCGGCCGCCCGCGGTGCTACGGCCCCGCGCCAGCCCGTCGTGGATCCGCACACCACTACGGGCACCGCCCCAGCGCATGTCGGTGGAGTAGAAGGCGACGTTGCTCATGCTTTCGCAGCCGCCGGCGATGACGAGGTCGTGGTCGCCGTTGCCCACCTGCAGACATGCCTGGATGACCGCCTGCAAACCAGACCCGCAGCGACGATCGACCTGCATGCCGGGCACCGTGACCGGCAGCCCCGAATCCAGGGCTACCACCCGCCCGATCGCGGGCGCCTCGCTGTTGGGATAGCAGTGGCCGAGAATAACGTCTTGCACTGCCTCCGGCGCAAGCCCGGTGCGCTCGAGCAGCCCCTTGAGTGCGACGACGCCGAGGTCAACGGCGCTGAGCGACTTGAACATTCCGCCGTAGCGGCCGATCGGCGTCCGGACCGGCTCACAAATGACTGCTGCACGCATGGCTACCCGTCACCTCCTGCGCTGAGCAGACGCAAAAGCTCCCCAATTCGGCCCGAATTGGGGGCTTTTGCGTCTGCTCGGCCGATGAGACTCATAGGTGCCGGCCGCCGGTTATCTCCATCACGGTGCCGGTCATGTAAGAGGACAGATCCGACGCCAAAAACAGGGCGACGCTGGCGACCTCGCTCGGCTCCCCCGCCCTGCCCATGGGAACCTCCGCGACCTTGGAGTCCCAGATGCGTTGCGGCATGGCTTCCGTCATTGCCGACCGAATCAACCCGGGAGCGATCGCGTTCACCCGCACGCCCAGGTGCGCAAGCTCCTTGGCGGCAGCCTTGGTCATCCCCACGATGCCGGCCTTGGCGGCCGAATAGTTGGTCTGGCCGATCATTCCGACCTTCCCCGACACCGACGACATGTTCACGATTACGCCACGCTTGTTTTCTCGCATGATGGCGGCCGCCAGTCGGGTGCCGTTCCACGTCCCCTTCAAGTGCACGTTGATGACTTGGTCGAACTGTTCTTCAGTCATCTTGCGCATGGTGGCGTCGCGGGTGATCCCCGCGTTGTTGACCATGATGTCCAGGCCACCGAAACGCTCGACCGCGGTCTGGATCAGGGTCTCGACGTCGGCCGCCTGGGTCACATCACAGCGGACCGCCAGCGCCACGTCGTCGCCACCCAACTGCTTGGCCGCAACCTGGGTGGCCTCGAGGTTGACGTCGCCGAGCACGACCCGCGCGCCCTCGGCGATGAATCGTTCCGCGATGGCAAAGCCCAGACCTTGTGCCCCGCCTGTGATCACCGCAGTCTGACCGCTCAGCAACGACACCTGGATCACGCATCCTTATCTGGTTAGCTTCCACCGGGGGTACCCGTCGTTCAAATATCGTATTTCATATAGGATCCATCGCGGAACCGGGCACCCCACAAAGACGGCGCGGCTCGCCAATCGAGGAATGCCAAAGATGGACCCAAGAGGAGCGCCTGCCATGACCACCGCTGAAACCCCTGAGGTCTCAGACGAAGACTTCCAGGAGATCCTGGCTCAGACCAGGCACTTCGTCCGCACTGCCGTGGTCCCGCGCGAGCAGGAGATCCTCGACGACGATCGGGTGCCTGATGATCTTCGGGATCAGGCCAGGAAGATGGGCTTGTTCGGCTACGCGATTCCGCAGCAGTGGGGCGGGCTCGGGCTGAACCTGAAGCAAGATGTCGAGCTCGCCATGGAGCTGGGCTACACCTCGCTGGCACTGCGGTCGATGTTCGGCACCAACAACGGCATCGCGGGGCAGGTCCTGGTCGGCTTCGGCACCGACGAGCAGAAGAGCCGCTGGCTGGAGCCGATAGCGTCCGGCGAGGTCGTCGCCTCCTTTGCGTTGACCGAGCCCGGCGCCGGATCGAACCCCGCGGGCCTGAAGACCAAAGCTGTTCGCGACGGCTCCGAAACAGACGGGGCTTGGGTGATCTCGGGACAGAAGCGCTTCATCACCAACGCTCCGGTCGCCAATCTGTTCGTGGTGTTCGCGCGCACCCGACCCGCCGACGACCAGGGTCCCGGGATCGCCGTCTTCCTGGTTCCTGCCGACGCCGCCGGTGTCGAGGTCGGCACCAAGGACGCCAAGATGGGTCAGGAAGGCGCCTGGACCGCGGACGTCAGCTTCACCGATGTCCGAGTCGATGACAGCGCACTGATCGGCGGCAGCGAGGACGTCGGCTATCGGGCGGCGATGACGTCGTTGGCGCGCGGCCGGGTCCACATCGCGGCGCTCGCGGTGGGCGCCGCGCAGCGCGCGCTCGACGAATCCGTGGCGTATGCCGCCACCGCGACGCAGGGCGGCGCGCCGATCGGAAGCTTCCAGTTGGTGCAGGCGATGCTCGCCGACCAGCAGACCGGGGTGATGGCCGGCCGCGCCTTGGTCCGCGATGCGGCACGGCTGTGGGTCAGCAACGAGGACCGCCGGGTGGCGCCGTCGGCCGCGAAGCTGTTCTGCACCGAAATGGCCGGCAACGTCGCCGATCTCGCGGTGCAGATTCACGGCGGCACCGGATACATGCGTGGCGTTCCGGTCGAACGCATCTACCGCGACGTTCGGCTGCTGCGACTCTATGAAGGCACCAGTGAGATTCAGCGACTCATCATCGGTTCGAACCTAGTGAAGGCGGCGCAGCGATGAGCGGCGGTGGTGAGGGACGGCTGAAAGGAAAAGTGGCCTTCATCACCGGGGCCGCACGTGGGCAGGGCCGTGCGCACGCCGTCCGGATGGCCGCCGAGGGCGCCGACATCATCGCGGTCGACATTGCCGACAAGCTCCCGGACGGCGTTCCCTACCCACCGGCCACCGTCGACGACCTCGCTGAAACCGTGCGCCTCGTCGAGGCGACAAACCGCCGGATCCTGTCCTTCACCGTCGACACCCGCGACTATGACGCGCTCCGCAAGGCCGTCGACGCCGGCGTCGCCCAGCTGGGACGGCTGGACATCATCGTGGCCAACGCCGGTATCGCGATTCCGCAGGTCTGGGACGACATCACACCCGAATCGTTTCGCGACGTGATGGACATCAACGTGACCGGCACGTGGAACACCGTGATGGCCGGCGCCGACAAGATCATCGAGGGCGGCCGCGGCGGTTCGATCATCCTGATCAGTTCCGCGGCCGGTATGAAAATGCAGCCGTTCATGGTGCATTACACCGCCAGCAAGCACGCCGTCACCGGGTTGGCCCGTGGCTTCGCCGCCGAGCTGGGCAGACATTCGATCCGAGTCAACAGCGTTCATCCCGGGCCCGTCAACACCCCGATGGGAAGCGGCGACATGGCCGGCTTCGTGGGCAAGACCATGGAAACCAACCCGCAGCTGAACCACATGCTCACGCCGTTTCTGCCCGCCTGGGTCGCCGAGCCGGAAGACATCGCCGACGCGGTGTGCTGGCTGGCCAGCGACGAATCGCGCTACGTGACCGCCGCCCAGATCCCGGTCGACCAGGGGTCCACCCAATACTGAGTCGGCTACCCGGTCACTCAGGCGATCAGTTCCAGCGTCCCCAGATCACGGATCGCCTGGCAACCTCGCTCAAGCATGGTGAGCACCATGTCGTCGCCGCGCTCGGTGCCGGCGGCGAAGGCAAACCCCAGCGCGGAGATCAGCGGGGCCTGCGGCACCCCGAGCCGGTAGTCGCGCCAACATGCGTCAAAGTCATACCCGGTGACGCCGTAACCCAGTAGCGCGCGGTGATAGTCCTTGACCAAGTCCTTCTCGATTGTCGGCCGCAGTTGAGGGTTCAGGCTGGTGGCCGTGAAGTAGGCGAGATCCCGCGCCGGAAGGCCCACGCCGAGCGTCTGCCAGTCGACGACGCTTACCCAGCTCTGACCCGGATCGAACAACAAATTGTCGAGGCGGTAGTCGCCGTGCAACAGGGCGAACCGGTCCTGGTTGGCCAGCAGCCAGGGCGTCACCAAACCCATTGTCGTCGTGAAAGTCTCGCGGTCTTCGGCGGTCATTCGGTCGCCGAGCTTTTCCAGCGTGATGTCGGCACTCATGACCGCGACATCACCAAGTCCTTTGGCGGAAGCCTCGTCGGCGCGGGGAAACCCCATGCCGGGCAGATCGAGCCAGAACGGGTCGCACCAACTGGGTCCGTGCAATCCGGCCAGCGCCACCGCGGCTAGGCGCGCCTCCTGTTCGCCGCAGCCCGCGATCTGATCTCCCTGCACCGCCGGCGCTTGATCAGCGAGCAACAGCGCGTAGTCCATGGCGTCTTCGCTGATCTCACAGTAGAAACACTGCGGCGTTGGCACCCGCACCCGATCGGCCACTGTGGCATAAAACGTGCATTCGCTGCGGTAGCCGATGACCACGCGGTCACGCACGGTGTCGTCCTGGGCCGGAAGTTTGATCACGAATGTCTGCGGCAGGTCGCCGGGATCTGTGGCGTACTTCGCCGCCACGCGATAGGTCGCCCCGGTCTGCCCGGTGCCGATCGCAACGACGTCGACGTCGGACACCTCGACGGTTGCGCGGCCTTTGCTGAGGGCCGCCGACAACCACTTCGGAGTCACCTCGCCGGGATACCGGGGAATCGACACCACAGCACTCATACGCAACACGCCTCCGGTACTCGCACAGCCCTGTCCACTGGTCTATGAACTGTAAGGCATACCGGAAAGGCCGCGGCCGATCGCCCGGGTGCAGACTGGCGGCTCGTCCAAGCTTTCACGTGGGTTAACTGTCATTGCGGCCAGATTGTGGCCAAACGGTGACCACCAGGAGTTTTGCCACCGCCAAGCTTGATACGTGCGGGGGCCAGCCCCGTGCCGAAGCTTCATTATTCACCGCTCGTTTTGGTGGTGTATGGCCTAACAGATTGATACCGTCAGCAGACGATCTGGGACAACGGATGGGAAATGAAGGCGGTCAACGATCCGGGCGGCGCGCTGGACGCGGCGTACTCGAGCAGGGTGGAAGCCCTATCGCGTGCAACGGCGCGTTTCCGTTTTGATCCGTTCGTTGACATCGACTGGGATGCGCCCGAAAACGCGTTGGACAAGAACGATTCGCGTTGGCAGCTGGATCCAGATGCCACTCCGCTCGCGGCCACGGATTGGTATGCCGAGCAGCCATTAGAGCGGCGAGTTGACATCGGCCGCTGGGTTACCGCGAACACTCTCAAGGTCACGCTTCAATTCGAGATGATGTTGATCCGCGGAGTGGTGCATTACGCAGGTAAATTGCCGAATGGTTCCCCGGTATTTCGGTATCTCCTGCACGAACTGACGGACGAGTGCAATCACATCCAGATGTTCCAGGAATTCATCAACCGCACCGGCGAGGACGTTCCCGGTATGCGGCGAGGCTCCCGGGTATTCGGGCCGATCCTCGGCTTTGTCGGGGGCTACGCCAGCATCTTCCATTTCATCGGAGTGCTGTGTGGTGAACAGCCGCTGCACTACCAGCAGACGCTCCAGCATCGTGGCACGGCTCAGGTACCCCCACTGCTGAATAAAATCACTGCCATTCATCTGGCCGAAGAAGCCCGTCACATAACGTTCGCCGACGAACATCTGGCCCAGCGGCTGCAACGCGCTGGGCGTTTCAGGCGGACGCTCTATGCAATTGTCTTCCCGCTTTTCCTCCGCTGGTTGATCGGGGAGATGATCGCACCACCGCGCAGTTTCGCCCGGCAGTTCGGAATTCCGCGACGGGTATTCAAGACCGCCTACTGGAGGAGCGCTCAATCGCGCCGGATAAGGGCGGAATCGGCCGCCGACGTTCGACGAGTTGCCGAGGACCTGGGTCTGCGACCGGCATGGTCGGTCTGGATTTGGCGGCTGCTGGGAATTGAAGGGCGGCTGCCGCGATACCGCGGCGAACCGGATCGAGGCCCCGCTGTTACGCCCGTGGCCGGGATTCGAACGGTCGGGTGGTGGCGCGTCGTACCCGTCGTGATCATGGCCGTCGTCGCCCTGGCGGCGACACCGGTCGGATTGCGGATCATCGCGGCTGCCGCCGCCGGGGCCGGCGTATGGGCGGCCTACCACGCTGTGCGGGAACGTCGTGGCGGCGTAATGGGGAACCAGCCATTCGAATGGCCGAGGCTCCTCGTGTGGGTGGCCGTTTGCGTGGCCATGGTCCCCGTGGGTGGGCTGATTGGGCTCGCTTTGGTGGTGTTCATGATCCTTGCGCTTGCCGAATTCATGCCCACCCTCTGACCACAGCTTTAGACCCCTGCGACGGCCCGGGGGATCGCGCAAATCTCGGCATCAAATGACGGCCCTGGCAGCGACGCACGTACCGCGGATCGTGGTAAATTCCGCGGATGCCTGGCCTGCCCTACTTTGACTTGCTCATCGACGAACGGCAGGACGGCGGCGAGACCGGGCAGCTGTGGGAACACCAGGTGCATTGGGGTTATTGGGAAGACCCCCAGACCGCCAAGGGGACCCGAGCCGACTACGTCGCGGCCATGGAGCAGATGAACGGCGTGCTGTTGGAGGCCGGCAAAGTTGCAGACGGGCAGGATTTGTTGGACGT
This sequence comes from uncultured Actinomycetota bacterium, assembly GCA_963715905.1. GTDB lineage: Bacteria > Actinomycetota > Actinomycetes > Mycobacteriales > Mycobacteriaceae > Mycobacterium. The sequence goes on along the minus strand of CAVQSX010000042.1, from coordinate 144,820 downwards.
CGGCTGCGGGTTCGGCGGAACCATCCAACAGATCAACGCCGGACATTCCGGCATGCACCTCACTGGCCTGAACATCGACCCGCGCCAGCTCGCCGCCGCCGAGGCCCAGACCGAGGCCGCCAACGGCAACCACATTGCCTGGGTCGAGGGCGACGCGTGTCAGCTGCCGTTCGAAGACAACTCCTTCGACCGCATCCTGGCCGTCGAATGCATCTTCCACTTCCCGTCCCGTGAGCGTTTCCTCGCCGAAGCCGGGCGGGTGCTCAAGCCGGGCGGCTACCTGGCCGTGTCTGACTTCGTCCCGACCGTGGCCGTCTTCGGCAAGACCCCGTTCTGGATGGCGATTCGCCGCCAGATCGCGAAGTCCTACGGAACACTCGGACATGTGCCACTTCGGTCCTACAAAACCATGGGCAAGCGTGCCGGGCTCCAACTCGACGCGAACCGCAATATCCGGAAGAACACGTTGCCGACCTACCCTTTCCTGATCAAATTCTTCCGCGAGCACGGGTCAGCGGACGCCCAGAAGACGCTGATCGTGGGCACGCAGTGGGTGAAATGGCTGTCAAAGGTCGGCCTCATTCAGTACCGGGTGTACGCCTTCCACAAGCCTGCCTGACCTTCGCGTCATCGCGCAGCTTGCCGGGCGAGGCTCGATTAGACGCGATCGCAGCTAGAGTGCGGGCGAAGGGAGTCGAACCCTCACGCTCTTTCGAGCAATGGCACCTAAAGCCATCGCGTATGCCATTTCGCCACGCCCGCCGCTAGGCAATCGTACCGCTCGACGAATTCATCAGGCCTCAGTCATAACTGAGCGCGCGGTACCGTCTTGGGGTGTCCACCACACATCGTCGCAGGCCGGCGCTGATCGCTTTGGTGATCATCGCGGCGTCTGGGTGTCTGGCGTTGGGCTGGTGGCAGTGGACCAGGTTTCACTCACCGTCGGGCACGTTCCAGAACCTCGGCTACGCGCTGCAGTGGCCGCTCTTCGCCTGGTTCTGCGTCTACGCCTACCGCAATTTCGTCCGCTACGAAGAGTCGCCGCCGCAACCGCGGAACAGCGACGCCGTCACCGAGATACCAGCCGAGCTGTTGCCCGAGCGCCCCAAACCGGTGCAGCAGCCGCCCGCCGATCCCGCGCTGCGCGAGTACAACGCCTATCTGGCCGAGCTCGCCAAGCAGGATGCCGAAAAGGAGAACAGGACCACCGCATGACCGCACCCGAGACGCCCGAAGCGCACCAGCCCGCGCCAGTTTTTCCCGTCGAAAAAATCCGCGCTGCGCTGCTTCGTTATCGAGTGATGGCGTGGACGACCGGCATCTGGCTGATTGCGCTGTGCTACGAGATCGTCTCGCACTTCGCCTTCCACCAGGAGATCCGCTGGATCGGGGTGGTACACGGGTGGGTGTATTTCGTCTACGTGCTGACGGCCTCCAACCTCGCGGTGAAAGTCAGGTGGCCGATCGGCAAGACCATCGGGGTGATGGCCGCAGGCACCATCCCGCTGTTGGGCATCGTCGTCGAGCACTTCCAGACGAGGGACATCAAGCAGCGCTTCGGGCTCTAAGCGCGTCGAGCGTGCGGCTGTCCGCACAGTCGAGACCGAAGGTCAAGCTGGCCGCACATTCGCGCCGCGATGCCTAGGTTAGGGCTCGCAACGCCGGCACCAACAATGCCAGCGCGCGACCCCGATGCGACACCGCATCCTTCTCCGCCGGGCTGAGCTGCGCGGCGGTCCTATCGGAGCCGTCCGGAATGAAGACAGGGTCGTAGCCGAACCCGCCGTCGCCGCGTGGTTCGCGGGCAATGGTGCCCGGCCACTCGCCGCGGACGACGACCTCGTCAGACGCCGTGACCAGCGCGCAGGCCGACACGAACGCCGCACCGCGCCGTTCGTCCGGAACATCACGCAATTGCGCCAGTACCAACGCGGTATTGCCGGCGTCGTCGCCATGATTGCCGGACCAGCGCGCCGACAGCACGCCGGGCATGCCGTTGAGCGCGGCGACCTGTAAACCAGAGTCATCGGCGACGCTCGCAAGGCCGGTCGCCGCAAACGCGTCGCGGGCCTTGGCCAACGCGTTGTCCTCGAAAGTCGCGCCGGTTTCCGGCGCTTCGTCGAACGGCGCCACATCGTTAAGCGACACCAGCGTCAACCCCGACAGTCCCGCAGCGTCGAGCACGCGGCGCAGTTCGGCCAGCTTCTTCTCATTGCGGCTGGCCACCAGCAGCCGGGTCAGCTGCCGAACGCCTTTCCCGTTCCAGGCCCCTCGGGCAGCACGCCCGGGTACGGCAGGGCCAACGCGTCACGCTGCGCGGCAAAAACCGTGTCACAGGCGCTCAAGGCCAGGTCGAGCAGCTTGTCCAGCGTCGAACGCGGGAACGTCGCCCCCTCTCCGGTGCCCTGAATCTCTACCAGGGTCCCGGTGTCGGTGGCGACGACGTTCATGTCGACCTCGGCGCGCGAATCCTCCTCGTAGGGCAGGTCCACCCGGACCCGGCCGTCGACCACGCCGACGCTGACCGCGGCGATGGCGCACGACAACGGCCTGGGATCCGAGAGCTTGCCCGCCGCAGACAGGTAGGTGACGGCGTCGGCCAGCGCCACGTAGGCTCCGCTGATGGCCGCGGTGCGGGTGCCACCGTCGGCCTGCAGCACATCGCAGTCGACGGCGATCGTGTTCTCCCCCAGCGCCCGCAGGTCGATGCACGCCCGCAGCGACCGGCCGACCAGCCGACTGATCTCCTGGGTGCGCCCGCTGACCCGGCCCTTGACCGATTCACGGTCGGAGCGGGTGTGGGTGGCCGACGGCAACATGGCGTACTCCGCGGTGAGCCAGCCCAGGCCGGTTCCCTTACGCCAGCGGGGCACTCCCTCGGTGACGCTGGCGGTGCACATGACTTTGGTTTGACCGAATTCGATCAGTACCGAACCCGCCGGGTGCTCGGTGAAGCCGCGGGTGATGACCACGGGCCGAAGTTCTTCGTCGAGGCGACCGTCTTCTCGTTTGGACACGCAGCCACCCTAGCCCGCTGGCCGCGACACATAAACCGCGCACACGACACCCCGGTGACCGTGTGTCTGGCTTACATTTCGATGCGCCGAGCGGGAGCCTTCCGACCGGCTCAGACCCGTTCGGAGCGCCCGATTTCGAACGTCTCACCGGCCACCACCGCGTGCACGGGACCACCGAACTCGGCCTTGGCCTCGCTGATCACGTCTTCCCGCGAGGTCCACGGCGGGATATGGGTCAGGAGCAGCTCGCGAACCCCGGCCTGCTTCGCGGCCCTGCCGGCTTCGGTACCCGACAGGTGCAGCGCGCGCGGGCGGTCCGGTGCATGCGTCCAGGAGGCCTCGCAGAGGAAAACGTCGGCATCGCGTGCCAACTCGATGAGCTGGTCGCAGGTGCCGGTGTCACCGCTGTACACAAACGTGGCACCACTGGGATCGGTGATCCGCAAACCATAGGATTCGGTCGGGTGAGCCACCACCCGCGGCACCACCGTGAGCGCGCCGACGGTGACCGGTTCACCGTCGACCCAGTGCCGAATGTCGAAGATGTCCGAGCAATCGTCGATCTCGCCGCCATAGGGAGACGACGCCGAGCCCAATCGCGACCAGGTATCGCTCGGTCCGTACAGCAACGCTTTGCCGGCAGGGCGCTTCGGGTGGTAGCGCCGCCAGACGAACAGTCCCGGCATATCCAGGCAGTGGTCGGCGTGTAGATGGCTAAGCAGCACCTGCACGTCGCCGGGATCTGTATACCGTTGCAGTGCCCCCAGTACGCCCCCGCCGAAGTCGAGAACCAGCGGCGGAGTGTCCGGCGCTCGGAGCAAATAACCCGACGCGGGCGAATCCGGACCCACGACGCTGCCAGAGCAGCCGAGCACGGTTATTCGCACGGTCACTACTGTGCCATGCCCAATACCAGCATGCCGAAAACTTCGCTGCATTGGCGCGACCAGAATCGCTGTGCGTCCATTTAGAAGACACGAGTTTGACGATGAACCGGTTGAACGCCGGTGACCGCCGGGCCGAGAAATCGAGCCGCCAGTTTGGTGAAGGCCTCGGGGTCACCCGTCGCCTCGAACGTCCGGGTGGCCGCGGGCGCGTGGTGTGGCCGCAGGATGTCCCGCTCGGTGAGCACCCGCAGCAGTTCCTTGGCGGTTTCCTCGGCGCTCGAGACCAGCGTCACGTTCTCGCCCATGGCCAACTGGATCAACCCCGACAACAACGGATAGTGCGTGCAGCCGAGCACCAACGTGTCCACCTCGGCACGCTGCAACGGCTCCAGATAGCCCTCCGCCAGGCCGAGCACCTGACGACCGCTGGTCACGCCGCGCTCGACGAAGTCGACGAACCGAGGGCAGGCCACCGCGGTCACCTCGGTGTCACGGGCAGCGGCAAACGCGTCCTGGTATGCGTGGGAGGCCACGGTCGCTTGAGTGCCGATGACCCCGATGCGGCCGTTGCGGGTGGTGGCGACCGCGCGGCGCACCGCCGGCAGGATCACCTCGACAACGGGCACGTCGTAGCGTTCGCGCGCGTCCCGCAGGCACGCTGCCGACGCTGAGTTGCAGGCAATTACCAGCGCCTTGACGCCCCGGCCGACCAAGTCGTCGCCGATGTCCAGCGCGTGGGCGCGAATCTCGGGGATGGAGAGCGGCCCGTACGGGCCGTTACCTGTGTCACCGACATAGATAATGTCCTCGTCGGGCAACTGGTCGATGATCGCGCGGGCGACCGTCAGTCCCCCGACGCCGGAGTCGAAAACCCCGACGGGCGCCAGTGCCGAGCTCACGTCGTCAGCCGCGGCGAACCGGCGCCGGATCTTCGCATCGCGCGGGCCTTGCGTTCTGGACCGGACAACAGATACGCCGCCAGCACCCCGGCAAGCGCACCACACAAATGGCCCTGCCAGGACACGCCACCACATTGGTGCAGTACCGGCATCGCGCCGAGCAGGACGCCGCCGTAGCCGAACAACACCACCAGCCCGATGAAGATGTTCCAAAACCTGCGCACGAATATCCCGAAGACCAGCAAGAAAGCCAGGTAGCCGAAGATCAGGCCGGAGGCCCCGATGTGGTCGGTGGGGCCGCAGTCGGTGCCCATGTTGCCGATGAGCCAGGTACCGAAGCCCCCGACGATCCACACGATCGCGGTAGCCCAGACGAACCGGGACAATCCGGCCAACGTCATGAGAAATCCCAGCACCAGCATCGGCACCGTATTGGCCATCAGGTGTGGCCAGCCGGCGTGCAGCAACGGCGCGAAGACGATTCCCCACAAGCCGTCGGCCTCGAGCGGCCTGATGCCGTTGGCGTCGAGCCGGTTTCCGGTCAGCTGGTCGATCAGCTCGATGAGATACAGCAGCGCCACAAAGGTGAGGATGGTGGCCCCGCCGACCATCCAGTGGGGCCGCTTTTTCGCCTGCGTAGCGGGGGTGCGCGAGCTTCTGGCCGGCTGGGTCATGGCACGTTCCAGCGTACCGGTCGTTTAGCGGGACCCCGAAAACGCTCCGGGCAGCAAGCCGCGGTAGGTGGGTATTCCGGCTATCGACTCGGCGGCCAGCACACCGGCGAGCACCGCACGCGCCAGGCAATCGGCCGCGGCCGCGCCCACAGCAGAGGCCAACGCCGTTTCCGGCGACAACGCGGCCGGGGCATCGGCCGCCGGCGCCACCTCGATTGCCCCGGTGGCCAGTGCGAACACGGTATCGCCGTCCAGCGCGGTGTGTGCGGGCCGGATGGCGCGGGCCAGCCCGTCGTGGGCAGCGATCGCCACCCGCCGGCACGCCGCCGGGCTCAGTGCGGCGTCAGTCGCTACCACCGCAATAGTGGTGTTCAGCGAGTCCACCGGGGACGGCAGCTGCGCGAGTGCCTCGATCTGTTCGGCCGGCGGCCGGGCGAGCTCGAACTGTTCGATCAAGTCCACCATCCAAGGCAAGCCGGTGGCCCGGTCGGCGACGTCACCCGCGGAATTGACCGCGACGACCGCTCCCACCGTCACGCCGGACGTCAGGGTTGTCGAAGCCGTGCCGATACCGCCCTTGAGCACCCCGGCCCGCGCCCCCACCCCGGCGCCCACCGTCCCGATCGGCAGCACCGCGCCTTCTGACCCCGCCGCGACCTCGGCGGCGGCGTACCCGAATTCCGCCGTCGGACGGCAGCCCCAGCCGCCGACCGGCAAATCGAAGATCACCGCGCCCGGCACGATCGGCACCAGACCGCCCTTCATCGCCACGCCGCGTTGGTGGTCCTCGAGCCAGCGCATGACGCCGTCGGCGGCCGCCAGACCGTAGGCGCTGCCGCCGGCGAGCAATACCGCATCGACGTAGCGCACGCTGTTGGCCGGGTCCAGCAGATCGGTCTCACGGGTTCCGGGCGCGCCACCCCGGCAATCGACCGCGCCGACGGTTCCGGGCGGAGTCAGCACGACGGTGACCCCGGAGGCCCAACCGGCACCCAGCGACGCGTCGGGGTCAATTCGCTGGTAGTGGCCGACGCGGATGCCCGCGACGTCGGTGATGCAGTTCACCGGGACCCCATCAACACCAGCACCAGGTATTCCTGCAAGACGGTCAGCCACTGGTAGACGTCGAAGTGCGCGGCCAGTGGATGGTCGGCCGGCAGCCGATCCGGGCCCTCTGGCCCGATCTTGAGCATGACTCCCAAGGTCAACCGAAGGTCGTTGACGGCCGCGACCCACGCGTTGGCGTCGTCCTCGGTCAGCTCGAACCGCCCGCCGCCTTCTGGAACTGTGTCCAAGAGCCGTTGTGCGGCAATCCGTTTGGCGCTAATGATCTCCGGCTCGTGCAGGCTGCGCAGCGCCGCGTTGAGGCTGTCGGACGCATCGCCCGCCGAATCCTCGTCATCCTGACGATGGAAATCGGGCAGCAGCCGACGCAGGGTCGGGTCCACCGGGGGTTGCGCGTTGCCGGTTTTTATGCCGGTGATCGCCTCGAGTTCATCTGACGGCGAGGAAGATTCGCGTTCGTCGAGCAAGCCGACCATCGCGCTGACGAGGTTTGTGAGCAACGCCGACTCGTGCACGGCCAAGGACGACCGGAAACGGGGGCCGTTTGCCGTCTCGACGCGCTTCCACTTGCGCACAGGGAATCCGGATGTCCTTCAGTCTCAGCGGTCCTGCTGCAGCGTTGCCCACAAACCGGCGGCATGCAGCTTGGACACGTCGACCTCCATGGACTCCCGGCTACCCGCCGACACCACGGCCTTACCTTCGTTGTGCACTTGCATCATCAGCTTGGTGGCGTGCGGCTCGCTGTAACCGAAGAGCTTCTGAAATACATACGTCACGTAGGTCATCAGATTGACGGGATCGTCCCACACGATGGTGACCCACGGACTGGCCGTGACCTCGACCGGAGTCCCCTCGCGTTGCCCCGTGGTGCCCGGCTTGGTGGGCGCTGACGCAACAGGCATGAACCCTAGGATACCGAGACACCGGTGGGACGGCGCCAGCCGTTACCGTTGCGGGATGAACGACCCGGTCCTGGCTGGGCTGCTGACCGACAAATACGAGTTGACCATGCTGGCAGCGGCGCTGGGCGATGGCACCGCCCATCGCCGGACCGCGTTTGAGCTCTTCGCCCGTCGGCTTCCCGAGGGCCGCCGGTACGGTGTGGTCGCCGGCATCGGTCGGTTGCTGGAAACCTTGCCGCAGTTCAGGTTCGACGACGAGGCGTGCCGATCACTGGCGGAATTCCTCGACCCGGACACGGTGCGTTACCTAAGCGAGTTCCGGTTCGGCGGCGACATCGACGGTTACGCGGAAGGCGAGCTGTACTTCCCCGGCTCCCCGGTGCTGTCGGTGCGTGGCAGTTTCGCCGAATGCGTGATTCTCGAGACGCTGGTGCTGTCGATTTTCAACCACGACACCGCGATCGCGTCCGCGGCGGCGCGAATGGTCAGCGCCGCCGGGGATCGTCCGCTCATCGAGATGGGGTCGCGCCGAACCCACGAACGCGCCGCGGTCGCGGCGGCCCGCGCCGCCTACATCGCCGGTTTCGCCGCCTCATCCAACCTCGAAGCGCACCGGCGCTATGGAATACCGACGGAAGGCACCGCCGCACACGCGTTCACCATGCTGCACACGCACGGTGACGAACCCAGCGCAGTGACTGAACTGGCCGCGTTTCGTGCCCAGGTCGACGCGCTGGGCGCCGGTTCTACGCTGCTGGTGGACACCTATGACGTGGCTGCCGGGGTGGCCAATGCCGTGACCGCCGCCGGTACCAAGCTCGGGGCGGTTCGCATCGACTCCGGCGAACTGGGCGTGCTGGCCCGCCAGGTGCGCGAGCAGCTGGATCAGCTTGGGGCCACCGGGACCCGCATCGTGGTCTCCGGCGACCTTGACGAATTCTCGATCGCGGGGCTGCGGTCTGACCCGGTGCACAGCTACGGCGTCGGCACGTCGCTGGTCACCGGTTCGGGCGCCCCGACCGCAAACATGGTCTACAAGCTGGTCGAAGTGGACGGGATGCCGGTAGAGAAGCGCAGCAGCCACAAGGAATCCCGCGGCGGCCACAAGGAGGCGCTGCGGCGCTCCCGCCCGACCGGCACGATCACCGAAGAGGTGGTGCATCCGGCGGGCCGAGCGCCTGGTTCCAACGGACCGTCCCGACCGCTGAGCACCGCGCTGGTCCGGGACGGCAAGATCGTGGCGGACACGGGTGCCGGCGCCCTGGCCGCAGCACGACTGCTGGTCGCGTCGGGGCTGCACAGCCTGCCGTGGGAGGGACTGAAATTGGCACCCGGCGATCCGGCGATCCCGACCGTACAGATCTGCGTCTGAATAAGGTGAACGAAATGTCCGTGCCCGAGTTGCTGGCCACTGCGGTGGCGGCGCTCGGTGGCAGCGAACGCCCCGGCCAGCAGGAGATGGCGGACGCGGTCGCGAAGGCCTTCGAAACCGGTGAGCACCTGGTCGTGCAGGCCGGCACCGGCACGGGCAAGTCGTTGGCGTATCTGATCCCCGCGATTGTCAGCGCCGTCAGCGACGACGCACCTGTGGTGGTATCGACGGCGACGATCGCCCTGCAGCGTCAGCTCGTCGATCGCGATCTGCCCCGGCTGGCTGACTCGCTGGCCGACGCGCTGCCCCGCCGCCCGGACTTCGCGTTGCTGAAAGGTCGGCGGAACTACCTCTGCCTGAACAAGATCCATAACGGCGCGGGTGAGCCGGACGGCGAGGATGGACCGCCGCAAGAAGAACTCTTCAACCCGATGGCGGCCAGCGCACTGGGTCGTGACGTGCAGCGGCTGACAGCTTGGGCTTCGACGACCGATTCGGGTGACCGCGACGACCTGAAGCCCGGTGTGCCGGACCGGTCGTGGTCGCAGGTCAGCGTTTCCGCGCGGGAATGCCTGGGTGTGGCCCGCTGCCCGTTTGGCTCCGAGTGCTTCTCCGAACGGGCGCGGGGCCGGGCCGGTGCCGCCGATGTCGTCGTCACCAACCACGCGCTGCTGGCCATCGATGCCGTTGCCGAGTCCGCCGTCTTGCCAGAACACTCGCTGCTGGTCGTCGACGAAGCACACGAGTTGGCAGACCGGGTGACATCCGTTGCCACCGGGGAACTGACGTCGGCCGCACTCGGGGTCGCCTCCCGGCGGATCACCCGGCTGCTGGATCGCGAACTGACCGAGCGGCTGGAGGCAGCCTCGGCCACTTTTGCCGCGGCGATCCACGACGCCGAAATAATCAGAGTGGGCCGGGTCGATCATCTCGACGACGAGATGGCGATATACCTGACCGCACTGCGCGACGCGGCCAGCGCGGCACGCTCGGCGATCGACTCCAGCAGCGACGCGAAGGCGGCGGCGGCGCGCGCCGAAGCGGCAGCGGCGCTGACCGAGATATCCGATACCGCGTCGCGAATCCTGACGTCGTTCGTGCCCGCGATTCCGGATCGCACCGACGTGGTCTGGCTGGATCACGAAGAGAACCGTGGTTCGTCGCGCGCCGTGCTGAGGGTGGCGCCGCTGTCGGTCGCCGGTCTGCTGCGCGACCGGGTGTTCGCCCGGTCGACGACGGTTTTGACGTCCGCGACCCTGACGGTAGGCGGGTCTTTTGACGCGATGGCCGCGGCCTGGGGCCTGGCCGGATCCGACGTGACGGACGGATCTGGACAGCCGTGGCGTGGCCTCGACGTCGGATCGCCGTTCCAGCACGCCAAGGCGGGAATCCTCTACGTCGCCGCTCATCTGCCACCGCCGGGCCGCGATGGCACCGGCTCGGCCGAGCAATTGAGCGAGATCGCCGAACTCATCACCGCCGCCGGCGGTCGCACGCTGGGGCTGTTCTCGTCGATGCGCGCCGCCCGGACCGCCGCCGAGGTCATGCGGGAGCGGCTGGCCACGCCGGTGTTGTGTCAGGGCGACGACAGCACGTCCACGCTGGTCGAGCGGTTCACCGAGGACCCGGAGACCTCGCTGTTCGGCACGCTGTCGCTGTGGCAGGGAGTCGACGTGCCGGGGCCGTCGCTGTCGCTGGTGCTGATCGACCGGATCCCATTCCCACGCCCGGATGACCCGCTGCTGGGGGCCCGCCAGCGCGCGGTGGCCGCCCGCGGCGGGAACGGATTCATGGCCGTTGCCGCCAGCCACGCGGCACTGCTGCTGGCGCAGGGGTCGGGCCGGTTGCTGCGCCGTGTCAGCGATCGCGGAGTGGTTGCGGTGCTCGACTCGCGGATGGTCACAGCCGGCTACAGCGGCTACCTACGCGCCTCGCTGCCGCCGTTCTGGCAGACCACCAACGCCGCGCAGGTCCGCGAAGCGTTGCGGCGACTGCGCAGCGCGCCGGACGTCACGCCAGGGTGACCAGACCCAGCTCGTTGCCGCCAGCCAACAGCGGATGGCAGGGCAGCACCCGCACCGTGTATCCCACTGACCCGGCAATCGGCAACGGCGTCGTCGTCGAGAAGACCTGGCTGCCAACGTCTGCGGTGCCGGTGTAGGACATCGGCACGGTGACCGGATCCACCAGCAGGTCGGCGCCGTCGACCCGGCCGAGTACGGCCTCGACCGTCACCTCGTCAGGCCCCAGCCCGGCCAGCTGCACGGTCGCGGTCAAGGTCAGCTTCGATCCGAGCAGCGGGGTATCCGGGAGGCCGGTGGAGTCGACGTCGGTGACGTTGATCTTCGGCCAGGCCGCTTCGGCGCGCAGCCGGTAGGCGGTGAGTTCGCGGGCAGCGTCGAACTCCGCACCCTCGCCACCCTCGGAGGCTGCGATGGTCCTGCGCACCGACTGGGCCGCCGGCATGTAGTACTGCTCGACGTAGTCCCGCACCATCCGGGACGCCAGCACCTTCGGCCCGAGGGTCTGCAGGGTGTGGCGCACCATCGCGATCCAGCGCGGCGGTACCCCGTGTTCATCGCGCTCGTAGAACTTCGGTGCCACGGTTTGTTCGAGCACGGTGTAGAGACCGTTGGCCTCCAGGTCGTCGCGGCGGACCTCGTCGGCCACGCCGTCGGCGGACGGTATTTCCCAACCGTTTTCGCCGTCGTACCATTCGTCCCACCAGCCGTCGCGGATGGACAGGTTCAGTCCGCCGTTGAGCGCGCTCTTCATTCCCGAGGTGCCGCAGGCTTCCAGGGGCCGCAGCGGGTTGTTCAGCCAGACGTCGCAGCCCCAGTACAACAGCCGGGCCATCGACATGTCGTAGTTGGGCAGGAACGCGATGCGGTGACGCACCAGTGGCCGGTCGGCAAACCGCACCACCTGCTGGATCAATGCCTTGCCACCATCGTCGGCCGGGTGGGACTTTCCCGCGACGATCAACTGAATCGGCTTGTCCTCGTCGAGCAGCAGCTGCTCGAGCCGATCCGGATCGCGCAACATCAGCGTCAGCCGCTTGTACGTCGGCACCCGCCGGGCGAACCCGATGGTCAGCACGTCCGGGTCGAAGGCCGTAGCTATCCAACCCAATTCGGCGTCCGACGCGCCGCGTTCCAGCCACGACTGACGCAACCGTGCCCGGACGTCCTGGACCAGCAGGGCGCGCAGCTGCGACCGGATCCACCACAGATGACCGGGATCAACGTCTTGAAGCCGCAACCAGACACCGGGATCACCGAACGAATCCGAGCCGGAAACCTCGCGCCCCAGCTGCAACCATTGCGGCGCGGCCCACGTACGCGCGTGCACTCCGTTGGTGATCGACCCGATCGGCACCTCGCCGGAGTCGAACCCCGGCCACAGCTCGCTGAACATCTCCCGACTCACCCGGCCGTGCAGCAACGAGACGCCGTTGGCCCGTTGGGCCAGCCGTAAACCCATGTGGGCCATGTTGAACTTAGCCGGATCGTCCTCGGCACCGAGCTCGATGATCCGGGCCGTCGGGACGCCCGGTAGCAACACCGGCGCCCGTTTGTCGGGATGGTCGTCGAAGTACAGCCGCACCATGTCCAGCGGAAACCGGTCGATACCGGCGGGCACCGGGGTGTGGGTGGTGAAAACGGTGCTGGACCGCACGACCGTCAACGCGGTGTCGAAATCCAGGCCGGATCCGGTGATCAGTTCGCGGATGCGTTCCACGCCGAGGAAACCGGCGTGCCCCTCGTTCATGTGGAACACCTCGGGCGCGGGCAGCCCGGCAATGGCGGTGAACGCACGAATCGCGCGCACCCCACCGATGCCGGCCAGCATCTCCTGCCGCATGCGATGCTCCTGGTCGCCGCCGTAGAGGCGGTCGGTGATGCCGCGCAGCTCGTGTTCGTTCTCGGGGACGTCGGAATCCAGCAGCAGCAGCGGGACGCGGCCCACCTGCGCCACCCAGATCCGGGCCCGCAGCTGCGCGGAGTCGGGCAGGCTCAGCTCCACCAGTGCGGGATCACCGCCGGCATCGGTGAGCAGTCGCAGCGGCAGCCCCTGGGGATCCAGCGACGGATAGGTCTCGTGCTGCCAGCCGTCCGCGGTCAACGACTGCCGAAAGTATCCGGACCGGTAGTACAGGCCAACCGCGATTAGCGGCACCCCCAGATCGGACGCGGATTTCAGGTGGTCACCGGCCAGAATGCCAAGGCCCCCCGAGTAATTGGGCAGCACCTCGGCGACGCCGAACTCCATTGAAAAATAGGCGATCCCGGTCGGCATCGCGTGGCCGGCGTCCTGCTGCTGCTGATACCAAAGCGGACGGCTCAGATAGTCCTTGAGGTCTCCCGCCAGGTCGTCGAGCCGACCCAGGAACCCTTCGTCCAGCGCCAGTTCGTCCAGCCGCGCGGAGTTGACGGCGCCCAGCAGAGCTACCGGATCGCTGCCGCAATTCGCCCACATCGTCGGGTCGATGCTGGCGAACAGGTCCTGCGTCGGCTTGTCCCATGACCACCGCAAGTTGGCTGCCAGCTGGTCGAGTGCGGCGAGGCGTTGGGGCAGGTGAGCACGGACGGTAAAGCGGCGGAGGGCCTTCACACGTCATTACCTTAGTGAGGATTCCAACTCGCGGCGGCTCGTGACAGAGCGTTTACCTGACGTTGTGTGACCGAACAGTAGGGTGGGTACCGGGTAGTTAAGCAAATCGAACGGAGTGCTGGTGCCCGGTCGCGTCGAGATCGATAACGTCCAGCCCGTCATCTCCTGTGGCGCTTACCCCGGCAAAGCAGTCGTCGGCGAGGTGGTCCCGGTCAGCGCCACGGTGTGGCGGGAGGGCCACGATGCCGTCGCGGCGACTCTGGTGGTGCGCTACCTGGGTCCGCGCTATCCGGAGGTCACCGAGAGCCGCCGAATCAGGGCGGTGCGGGCCCCCGAAGCGACCATTGCGAGGCCGACGTCAGCACCTGTCAAGGACGGGGCGCAACGGGTCAAACCGCTACAGCAGCGGATGACGATGGGCCAGGAGCCCTACGTGTTCCACGGCCAGTTCACCCCCGATCGCGTCGGACTGTGGACCTTTCGGGTCGACGGCTGGGGTGACCCGATTCACACTTGGCGGCACGCGCTGATCGTCAAGTTGGATGCCGGCCAGGGCGAAACGGAACTGTCCAACGATTTGTTGATCGGCGCCGCGCTGTTCGAGCGTGCCGCTACCGGTGTCCCGCGGGCGCTGCGCGGACCCTTGCTGGCGGCCGCGGCGGCGCTGCGCGCCCCCGGGGATCCGGTGACGCGCACCGCGCTGGCGCTCGCACCCGCAATCGACGAATTGCTGACCACGTATCCACTGCGGGAACTGGTCACCCGGGGCGAGCAATACGGGGTTTGGGTGGATCGCCCGTTGGCCCGCTTCGGAGCGTGGTACGAGATGTTTCCGCGTTCGACCGGCGGGTGGGACGCCGACGGCAACCCCGTGCACGGCACCTTCAGCACGGCCGCGTCGGACCTTCCGCGGATCGCCGAGATGGGGTTCGACGTGGTGTACCTGCCGCCGATCCATCCGATCGGCAAGATACATCGCAAGGGCCGCAACAACTCCCCCACCGCCAGCCCCTCAGATGTAGGGTCGCCGTGGGCGATTGGCAGCGACGAGGGCGGCCACGACGCCGTTCATCCTAAGTTGGGCACCGTCGACGACTTCGACAAGTTTGTCGCCGCCGCACGTGACCTGGGGATGGAGGTGGCCCTGGACCTGGCGCTGCAATGCGCACCGGATCATCCGTGGGCGCGCCAGCACCGGCATTGGTTCACCGAATTGCCCGACGGCACCATCGCTTACGCGGAGAACCCGCCGAAAAAATATCAGGACATCTATCCGATCAACTTCGACAATGATCCCGCGGGGCTCTATGACGAAGTGCTGCGCGTCGTCCGGCACTGGATGGACCACGGCGTCAGGATCTTTCGGGTCGACAATCCGCACACCAAGCCGCCGAACTTCTGGAGTTGGCTGATCGGTCAGGTCAAGGCCACCGACCCCGACGTGCTCTTTCTATCCGAGGCGTTCACGCCGCCCGCCCGCCAATACGGCCTGGCCAAGCTCGGCTTCACGCAGTCCTACAGCTACTTCACCTGGCGCACAAGCAAATGGGAACTCACCGAATTCGGCAACGACATTGCCGGACTCGCGGACTTCCGCCGGCCGAACCTGTTCGTCAACACCCCCGACATCCTGCACGCCAGCCTGCAGCACAATGGCCCGGGCATGTTCGCCATCCGCGCGGTGCTGGCGGCCACGATGGGCCCGGCCTGGGGCGTGTACTCCGGCTACGAGCTGTTCGAGCATCGCCCGGTGCGCGAGGGCAGCGAGGAATACCTGGACTCGGAGAAGTATGAACTGCGTCCACGCGACTATGCCGGCGCACTCGCCGAAGGCAGATCGCTGGAACCGTTCATCGGTCGGCTCAACACAATTCGCCGGCTACATCCCGCGCTGCAGCAACTGCGAACCATTCATTTCCATGGCATCGACAACGAAGCGTTGATGGCCTACAGCAAGTTCGATCCGGCCACCGGCGACTGCGTCCTGGTCGTGGTGACGCTGAACGCCTTCGGGCCCGAGGAGGGCACACTGTGGTTAGACATGTCGGCATTGGGTATGGAACCTTACGAGCGGTTCTGGGTGCGCGACGAGATCACCGGCGAGGAATACCAATGGGGGCAAGCTAATTACATCCGCATTGATCCTGGCCGCGCGGTCGCCCACATCGTCAACATGCCAACCGTTCCGCAGGATTCTCGCATCACATTGCTACGCAGGAGGTGAAGAAGATGAGTCGGGCTGACCAACTCGCCGGAACGCACCTGGCCCCAGACCCGGCCGAGTTGAACCGCCTGGTGGCCGGCGCGCACTACAACCCGCACGCTGTCCTGGGCGCACACGAATACGGCGATCACACCGTCATCCGGGCATTCCGGCCGCACGCGCTTGACGTCGTGGCGATCGTCGGCGACGACCGGTTCCCGCTGCAGCACCTCGAATCCGGCTTGTTCGCCGTGGCGTTGCCGTTTGTCGGCCTGATCGACTACCGGCTGGAAGTCAGCTATCAGGGCCCCGGGGAGACCACCGTGGTGAACAACATCGCCGACGCCTACCGCTTCCTGCCCACCCTGGGCGAGGTTGATCTGCATCTGTTCGCCGAAGGTCGCCACGAGCGCCTCTGGGAGGTCCTTGGCGCCCATCCGCGCTCGTTCACCACGGCCGACGGCGCGGTCGACGGAGTGTCGTTCGCGGTGTGGGCGCCCAACGCCAAGGGCGTCAGCCTGATCGGCGAGTTCAACGGCTGGAACGGCAACGAGGCCCCGATGCGGGTGCTGGGCTCCTCGGGGGTGTGGGAGTTGTTTTGGCCCGGATTCGCGGATAACGGCCTCTACAAGTTCCGGGTGCACGGTGCCGACGGTGCCGTCACCGACCGGGCCGACCCATTCGCATTCGGCACAGAGGTGCCGCCGCACACGGCGTCGCGGGTGACGACGAGTGACTACACCTGGGCAGACGGCGACTGGATGACAGAGCGCCCACGGCGCAATCCGGTCTTCGAGCCGATGAGCACCTACGAAGTCCATCTCGGCTCGTGGCGCCCCGGGCTCAGCTACCGCCAGCTGGCTCGTGAGCTGACAGATTATGTTGTCGAGCAACGGTTTACCCACGTGGAGCTGCTGCCGGTCGCCGAGCACCCGTTTGCCGGATCGTGGGGCTACCAAGTCACGTCCTACTACGCGCCGACGTCGCGATTCGGCACACCCGACGACTTCCGCGCGCTGGTCGACGCGCTGCACCAGGCGGGCATCGGTGTCATCGTGGACTGGGTACCGGCACACTTTCCCAAGGATGCGTGGGCGCTGGGACGCTTTGACGGCACCCCGCTCTACGAGCACTCCGACCCCAATCGTGGTGAGCAACTAGACTGGGGCACTTACGTCTTCGACTTCGGGCGTCCTGAAGTTCGCAACTTCCTGGTGGCCAACGCGTTGTACTGGCTCGAGGAATTTCACATCGACGGCTTACGCGTGGACGCCGTCGCATCGATGCTCTACCTGGACTACTCGCGCCCCACCGGGGGCTGGACCCCGAACATCTACGGCGGCCGAGAGAACCTGGAAGCGGTGCAGTTCCTGCAGGAGATGAACGCCACGGCGCACAAGGCCGCGCCCGGCATCGTCACGATCGCCGAGGAGTCGACGTCGTGGCCCGGTGTGACGCGGCCGACCAGCATTGGCGGCCTAGGCTTTTCGATGAAGTGGAACATGGGCTGGATGCACGACACCCTGGACTACGTCAGCCGCGACCCGGTGTACCGCAGCTACCACCACCACGAGATGACCTTCTCGATGCTGTACGCGTTCAGCGAGAACTACGTGCTGCCGATCAGCCATGACGAGGTGGTGCACGGCAAGGGCACGCTGTGGGGGCGGATGCCGGGCAATGACCACACCAAGGCCGCCGGGCTGCGCAGCCTGCTGGCCTACCAATGGGCCCACCCGGGCAAGCAGTTGCTGTTCATGGGACAGGAATTCGGCCAGCGCGCGGAATGGTCGGAGCAGTATGGCCTGGACTGGTTCCAACTCGACGAGGCCGGCTTCTCCAACGGGATCCTGCGCCTGGTGCGCGACATCAACGACGTCTACGTCCGCCACCCGGCACTGTGGAGCCAAGACACCACGCCCGATGGCTATTCCTGGATCGACGCCAACGATTCCGCCAACAACGTCTTGAGTTTCCTGCGATACGGCAGCGACGGTTCGGTGATGGCGTGCGTATTCAATTTCGCCGGTTCAGAACACGGCGGATATCGGCTCGGCCTACCGTCGACGGGCCGGTGGCGCGAGGTGCTCAACACTGATGCGACGCTCTACAACGGGTCCGGGATCGGCAACCTCGGCGGCGTGGATGCCACCGCCACGCCGTGGCACGGCCGTCCGGCGTCGGCGATGCTTGTGCTGCCGCCCACGTCGGCGTTGTGGCTGGAACCCGAGTAGCGCGCCGGGTTGTGCCGAGCAGACACAAAAGCCCCCGACACGCCGAGCGTGCGAGGGCTTTTGTGTCTGCTCGGCACTCAGTAGAGGGCGCTGGCGAGGTTGCGCCGGCCGACAATGACCTCGGGATCGGCGGGATCGAAGAGTTCGAACAGCTCGATCAGCCGAGTGCGCACCGAGGTGCGTTCATCGCCGGACGTGCTGCGCACCAAAGCGGTCAGACGCGCGAACGCCGGGGCCACATCCTGATTCAGGATCTGCACGTCGGCGGCGGCGAACGCGGCCTCGATATCGCCGGGCGCGGCGTCGGCGACATCGACGGCGTCGGGGCGCTGTGCGGTTGCGCGGGTAAGGAAGTCGATCTGCCGGATCGCGGCCTTGGCTTCGACGCTGCCGGGATTGGCTTCCAGGATCAGCTGGTACGCCTCTTTGGCGGCGACGAAATCGCCGCCCTCAAGATGGTCGCGGGCCTGCGCGAGCTCTGGATCGACTTCTGCCGAATCCTCGGCACCGGTGGGCCCCTTTAGCTTGCCGGCGGTCGCCGAAAGCAGCGAGTCCAGCCAGCGTCGCAACTGATCGGGTGGCTGGATGCCCTGGAAACTCGACAGCGGCTGACCGGCGGCCAAGGCCACCACGGTCGGAACCCCTTCGACACCGAATATCTGGGCCACTCTGGGATTCACGTCGACGTTCGCCGTCGCCAGCGCCCATTTACCGTTGTCCTCGACGGCCAGGTCGGCCAGCGTCTCGACCAGCTCGACGCAGGCGTCGCTGCGGGGAGACCACAACACCACCACGACGGGCACCTCGTCGGACCGGACCAGTACTTCGTCTTCGAAATTTGCCTCGGTGATCTCCACGGACCCGGTGGCACCCGGGCCTGCCGATGCTGCGGGCCCCATCGGGCCACCTGCCGAGGGGCTCTGCTGGGCTCGCTGCTTGAGACCGGATAGATCGACCGCTCCGGCCAGTGCGGGCCCGATCGGGGGTCGCGGACGCGTCACGTCACCAAGTCTGTCATGCCGCGCGGGCTACCGAATCACCCGGTAGCGCCGACGTTCGCAGGGGCGCCGAATACACCCGAAATCGCGAGTCAATAACGCCGTGATCGGCCGATATGACGAAAATCACACCGGGCCCGGGCCAGCGCGCGTCAGCAAATCCT
Organism: uncultured Actinomycetota bacterium; assembly: GCA_963715905.1. GTDB lineage: Bacteria > Actinomycetota > Actinomycetes > Mycobacteriales > Mycobacteriaceae > Mycobacterium. The sequence goes on along the minus strand of CAVQSX010000042.1, from coordinate 125,788 downwards.
GGCTAACCCGCGCGCAGAATCAACGCGTCGCCCTGGCCGCCGGCGCCGCACAGGGCGGCAACACCGTAGCCGGAGCCCCGGCGCGCCAACTCGAGAGCCACGTGCAGCGTGATCCTGGCCCCCGACATGCCAATCGGGTGCCCGACGGCGATCGCGCCACCATTGACGTTGACGATCTCGGGATTTAGACCCAGTTCGCGCGTCGATGCCAACGCCACCGCCGCGAATGCCTCGTTGATTTCGACGACGTCGAGCTGGTCGACCGTGATGCCCTCGCGGCCGAGTGCCTTCTTGATGGCGTTCGCCGGCTGCGACTGCAGGGTGGAGTCCGGTCCCGCCACCACGCCATGCGCACCGATCTCGGCCAGCCAGGTCAGCCCCAGCTCCTGCGCTTTTTGCTTGCTCATCACCACGACCGCGGCGGCGCCGTCGGAGATCTGGGACGCCGAACCGGCCGTGATGGTGCCGTCGCGGCGAAATGCCGGTTTGAGGCCGGCCAGAGACTCGGCGGTGGTGTTTGCCCGAATCCCTTCATCCTCGCTGAATTGCAAGAGATCGCCCTTGCGTTGCGGGATGTTCACCGGCACAACTTCGTCGGTGAAGACGCCGTCTTTCCACGCCGCGGCCGCCTTTTGGTGCGAACTCGCAGCAAACTCGTCCTGCTCTTGGCGGGTGAACTTGTCGGCGTCGTTGCGCTGCTCCGTGAGCGCACCCATCGGCTGGTCGGTGAACACGTCGTGCAGGCCGTCGTACGCCAGGTGGTCCAACACCGTGACATCGCCGTACTTGTAGCCGGACCGGCTGTCCATCAGCAGGTGCGGCGCCTTCGTCATCGACTCCTGACCACCGGCCACCACCACATCGAACTCTCCGGCCCTAATGAGCTGGTCAGCGAGCGCGATGGCGTCGATACCGGACAGGCACATCTTGTTGATGGTCAGCGCCGGAACATCCCAGCCGATGCCTGCCGCTACCGCGGCCTGCCGCGCGGGCATCTGACCGGCTCCCGCCGTCAACACCTGGCCCATGATCACGTAGTCGACCGCCGATGCCGCCAGGTTGGCTTTCTCCAGCGCTGCGGCGATGGCAATGGCGCCCAGGTCACTGGCCGAAAAGTCCTTCAGCGAACCCATCAACTTGCCGATGGGCGTCCGTGCACCAGCAACAATGACCGACGACGTCATGACTACCTCCTAGACCTTCCACATGCGCGCTGGAAGGCCGATTCAGCATCCCGAGAAGCGCATTCTCTGCCGCCAGGTTACCGTTACCTGATGACGACCGATCAAGTTGACGCCCGTCAGTTGCTGGCGGCAGGGCTGGTAACGGCTGTGGATCACGTCGGCATCGCCGTGGCCGACCTGGACGTTGCAATCGCGTGGTACCACGACCACCTTGGGATGATCCTGGTCCACGAGGAAGTCAACGATGATCAGGGCATCCGCGAGGCCATGCTGTCGGTGCCCGGCGCTTCGGCCGGCACCGCGCAGATCCAGTTGATGGCCCCCATCGACGAGTCGTCGACGATCGCCAAGTTCCTGGACAAGCGTGGGCCGGGGATCCAGCAGATGGCCTTTCGGGTCAGCGATCTGGATGGCATCTGCGAGCAGCTCCGCGCACAAGGCGTCCGGCTGGTTTACGACGCGCCCAGGCGCGGCACGGCGGGCTCGCGAATCAACTTCATACATCCAAAGGATGGCGGCGGAGTCCTGATCGAACTGGTCGAGTCAGCTTCCTGAAGCGCGTTAAGACCACTTTCGGGTGGGGCCGCGGTTGGCGCGGTTCGCCCAGCACGGGGTATGCCAGTGCCGCCGGTCCGCTACCGCCGTTTCCGTTGAATCAGCCAGCCATGCCACCACATGTGCAGTGCCGGAACGGATTTCGTGATCGCAGCCCGGACAGCGATAAGTCTTTAGGGCGCGGGCCCCAGCGATTGGGACCACCTCGTACTCGTATCCGTCCGGCCCGGTTTCCACCCGGCGCAGCAGCGGCGACGGCAACACGGGCCGCTGCCCACGCGGGGATGTCCGGCGCCGAGCCATACCGCCAGTGTAATCGGAAGCTCAGAACAGCCGGTATTCGTCGCTGTCCATCCCCCGCATCTTGTCGTAATCCAGTGTGAGGCAACGGATACCGCGGTCCGTCGCCAACGTGCGCGCCTGCGGCTTGATCTGCTGGGCGGCGAACACCCCCGCAACCGGCGCCAGAACGCTGTCCCGATTGAGCAACTCGAGATAGCGGGTGAGTTGTTCCACGCCGTCGATCTCGCCGCGCCGCTTGATCTCCACCGCAACCGAGCCGCCTCGTTCGTCGCGGCACAGCAGGTCGACGGGCCCGATCGCGGTCATGTACTCGCGGCGGACCAGGGTATATCCCTCGCCCAGAAGTTGGACGTGCTCGGCCAGCAGCGCCTGCAGGTGGGCCTCGACGCCGTCTTTGACCAGCCCGGGGTCGACGCCCAGCTCATGGCTGGAATCGTGCTCGATTGCTTCCACGATGATCCGCAGCTGTTCGCCAGCCTTGTTCTCAACCACCCAGACCGGCGGGCCGCCTTCGGGCCCATCGGAGTCCTCGACAAGCCGGCACGGTGGACTCATCCAGTTCAACGGCTTGTAGGCCCGGTCGTCGGCGTGCACACTGACCGACCCATCGGCCTTGAACAGCAGCAACCTTCGCGCGGATGGCAGATGCGCGGTAAGCCGACCGACATAGTCCACGGTGCATTGGGCGATCACTAGACGCACCCGACTCACCTTAGAGCGTGGCCGACGAATTAGGCTGGCGCCACATGGCGGCCAAAACAAAGATGTCGGCCAACGAGACCCTTGCGCAGCGCTTGGGCCGGGTCCTCGAGAAGGTGACCCGCCAGAGTGGCCGGTTGCAAGAAACGCCCCCTGCGTACGGCTCGTTGCTGCTCGGGCGGGTCTCGGAAAGCCAACGGCGCAGACGGGTACGCATTCAGGTCATCTTGACCACCATGGTGATGGTTGCGAATCTGCTCGGGATCGCCGTCGCCTTGCTGTTGGTGATCGTCGCGATTCCGGAGCCGAGCATCTTCGACGATGCGCCATTGTGGATCACGTTCGTGGCAGCGCCGGCCTATGTCGCGCTCGCCATGGCGGTCGGCTCCTACTGGATCACCCGTAGGACCGTGATCGCGCTGCGGTGGGCGATCGAAGAGCGCAAACCCAGCCGCATCGATGAACGCAACACCTTCGTGGCACCCTGGCGCATCGCCGTCGTCGACCTCGTCCTGTGGGGCGGCGGGGCCGCGCTGTTGACGACCCTTTACGGCCTCGTCAACACCCAGTTCATCCCGCGGTTCCTGTTCGCGGTGAGCATCTGCGGCCTGTTGGTTGCCACCGCGAGCTATCTGATCGCCGAGTTCGCCTTGCGCCCGGTCGCGGCTCAAGCGCTGGAGGCCGGACCGCCACCGCTGCGGTTGACCGCGGGCATCATGGGCCGAACGATGATGGTCTGGTTCCTGGGAACCGGCGTTCCGGTCATCGGGATCGGCCTGTTGGCGTTCTTCCAGCTAATGATGCGGAACATGACCCAGACCCAATTCGCGGTTGGCGTGGTGATCGTGTCGACCGCAACCTTGATCTTCGGCTGCCTCCTGACGTGGATCCTGTCCTGGCTTACCGCGACACCGGTGCGAGTCGTGCGGGCGGCACTCAAGCGCGCCGAGCAGGGCGATCTCAGGGGCGACCTGGTGGTGTTCGACGGCACCGAACTCGGCGAGCTACAGCGCGGTTTCAACGCGATGGTGGACGGGCTGCGCGAGCGCGAACGCGTGCGGGATCTGTTCGGCCGGCACGTGGGTCGCGAGGTCGCGTTGGCCGCCGAACGAGAGCGACCGAAGCTGGGCGGCGAAGAACGCCACGTCGCCGTCGTATTCATCGATATCGTGGGCTCCACGCAACTGGTGACCAGCCAAGCACCCGCCGAGGTCGTTGCGTTCCTCAACCGGTTTTTCGCGATCGTGGTCGATGAAGTGGACCGCCACCACGGACTCGTGAACAAATTCGAAGGTGACGCGTCGCTGGCTATCTTCGGGGCTCCGAATCGCCTCGATTGCCCCGAGGCTCAGGCGCTGGCCGCCGGCCGAGCCATCGCGGACCGACTCGCCGACGAGATGCCGGAATGTCTGGCCGGCATCGGCGTGGCGGCAGGTCAGGTCGTCGCAGGCAACGTCGGCGCCAAAGAGCGGTTCGAGTACACCGTGATCGGCGGGCCGGTCAACGAGGCGGCTCGACTGTGCGAACTGGCCAAGTCCCGGCCGGGACGATTGCTGGCGACGGCAGACGCCCTGCGCGGTGCCGGCGAAAATGAGCGCGCCCATTGGACTTTGGGCGATACCGTGACACTTCGCGGCCACGAACAACCCACCCGGCTGGCTTCGCCTACCGAAGCCGTCCAGGATCGCCGATAGTGGGTCGACGCAAGTTCGTGCTTATCGCACTCGGCGCGCTGATCGTCTTCGCCGGCGGATGGGCGCTACTGCGAACATCCGACCCCGCGACAACGACGGCGGGTGTGCGGACGTGCCCACTGGCTACCCTGCCGCACGAGGTACTCAACACGGTGCGGGAAATCCGCTCCAATGGCCCGTTCCCTTTTCCACAAAACGACGGTGCGGTATTTGGTAACCACGAGCATCACCTACCCGACCAGACCAGGGGCTACTACCACGAGTACACCGTGAACACCCCAGGCGCCCCAAACCGGTCGACGAGACGCATCATCACCGGCGGATCTCCATTGACCAATCCACCCCAGTACTTCTACACGGGCGACCACTATGACTCGTTCTGTCTTATCCCAGACGCGGGGCGGTGATGATGAAGTCAGAGCCAGACTCAAACGTGCCGGTGACCTTCCGAATCGACGGCCGAAAGGTCAAGTCCGTCAAGGACTTCTACCGAGAAATCGGACGTTCCGTCAACGGCCCGGGCGGATACTTCGGGCGGAATCTCGATGCGCTGGCCGATTGCCTACGGGGTGGATTCGGCACCCCGGAGAATCGGCCCTACCAGTTCGAGTGGGAGCACAGCGCGCTATCGCGGCGCTACCTGATGGACGCACATGGAGGGCGGCGCCCGTTCCTCGATTCGGTACGGGATGTCTTCGACGATGCCGATGTCCCACTGCACCTGACGTGACGTCGCGAGCCATTCGATAGCCGGTGCCCACTACGATGTCGCTTTTCCGCTAGTTTTGTCGGTCGCTAGGTGTAACTGTGGAAGCGTGCACGAAGATTTCGAACGCTGCTACCGAGCGGTCCAGTCCAAGGACGCCCGGTTCGACGGCTGGTTTGTCACCGCGGTCCTGACGACCCGGATCTACTGCCGCCCTAGCTGCCCCGTGCGGCCTCCGTTCGCCCGCAATGTGCGGTTCCTGCCGACGGCGGCCGCCGCTCAACGGGCCGGTTTCCGGGCGTGCAAACGGTGCCGTCCCGACGCATCACCGGGCTCTCCCGAATGGAATGTGCGGGGCGATGTCGTCGCGCGGGCAATGCGGCTGATCGCCGACGGAACCGTGGACCGCGAGGGCGTCAGCGGCCTGGCCACCCATCTCGGTTACACCACCCGCCAGCTGGAACGGCTTTTGCAGGCCGAGGTCGGCGCCGGGCCCCTCGCGCTGGCCCGCGCCCAACGCGCGCAGACCGCCCGGGTGCTGATCGAAACCACCGCCTTGCCGTTCGGCGACGTCGCATTCGCGGCCGGGTTTTCCAGCATCCGTCAGTTCAACGACACCGTGCGCCTGGTGTTCGAGAACACGCCGTCGGCATTACGCAAACACGCAGTGGCCCGCTTCGGGTCCGAATCCACTTCGCCGGGGACGGTGTCCCTTCGCCTTCCGGTGCGCACACCGTTCGCGTACGAGGGTGTGTTCGGCCATCTGGCCGCGGGCACGGTACCCGGTTGCGAGGAAGTCCGCGAGGACACGTATCGGCGCACCCTGCGGCTTCCGTCCGGCAGCGGCGTCGTCAGCCTGACGCCGGCCGTCGATCACGTCCGCTGTCTGCTGCTGCTCGACGACTTCCGTGACCTCACCACCGCAATCGCCCGCTGCCGGCGGCTGCTGGACCTTGATGCCGACCCCGAGGCGGTGGTCGACGCGCTCAGCCGCGACCCCGACCTGGCGCCGGTGGTGGCCAAAGCGCCCGGGCAGCGAATTCCCCGCGCCGTTGACGAAGCCGAACTGGCCGTACGCGCGGTCCTGGGCCAGCAGGTGTCGACCAAGGCCGCGCGGACGCACGCCGGCAGGCTGGTCGCGGCCTACGGTCAACCGGTCCAAGATCTTCAGGGCGCACTGACCCACACCTTCCCGTCGATTGAGCAGCTTGCCGAGATCGATCCCGCGCACCTCGCCGTGCCCAGGGCCCGGCAACGCACGGTGACCGCGCTGATCGCCGGGCTTGCCGATGGAAGCCTCGTCCTAGATGCCGGAACCGACTGGGAGAGCGCGCGCCGACAATTGCTGGCACTGCCGGGGGTCGGCCGGTGGACCGCGGAGGTGATCGCGATGCGCGGACTCGGGGATCCGGATGCCTTCCCGGCCAGCGACCTCGGCCTGCAGCTGGCCGCCAAGGAGCTGGGCTTGCCAACTCAGCAACGGGCCCTCGTCGAGCACAGCTTGCGATGGCGGCCCTGGCGCTCCTACGCCACCCAACATTTGTGGACCACCCTCGAGCATCCGGTAAACCATTGGCCCCTCGACCTTCCAAAGGAGACTGCATAATGCGCTATCGCACCATCGACTCCCCGATTGGACCGTTGACACTGGCCGGGAGCGGCCCGGCGTTGACGAATCTGCGGATGGTCGATCAAACCTACGAGCCCAGCCACGCCGGCTGGTCACTCGATGCGGGGGCTTTCGGCGCCGCCGTCGAGCAACTGGACGCCTATTTCGCCGGCGAGCTCGTCGACTTCGAGATTGAGCTCGATCTGCGGGGCAGCGAATTTCAGCGCCGGGTCTGGCAGGCGCTGTTGACAATCCCGTATGGGGAAACCCGGTCTTACGGCGAGATCGCCGAACAGATCGGTGCCCCGGGTGCGGCACGTGCCGTGGGGTTGGCCAACGGCCGCAACCCGATCGCGATCGTCGTTCCGTGCCATCGGGTAATCGGTGCCAGCGGGAGCCTCACCGGCTACGGCGGCGGACTCGACCGAAAACGGACACTGCTCGAATTAGAGAAACAGCGGGGATCGGTTGAATTGACTCTGTTTGACTAGATTCGACCGGGTCCTGGCCGGCGGCCAAATGCAAAAACACCCCCTTTGCAGGGGGTGTTTTTGTGTATGTTCGGCGGTGTCCTACTTTTCCACCCGGATTGGGCAGTATCATTGGCGCTGACAGGCTTAGCTTCCGGGTTCGGGATGGGACCGGGCGTTTCCCTGTCGCTGTGGCCGCCGTAACTCTATTTAAATTTATACTGGTGGCAGGGTGTGGTATTCGAACGACAATAATGCCGTCTGAAATTGAATAGTGGTTGCGATTGCGTGTTGGTAAGTTTTCGGCCGGTTAGTGCCAGTTCCCTGCACTCATTACTGAGCTTCTAGGTCTGACCTATCAATCCCGTAGTCTGCGGGGGGCCTTATCCCTCTAAAAGGGTGAGAAACCTGATCTTGGAGAAGGTTTCCCGCTTAGATGCTTTCAGCGGTTATCCTTTCCGAACGTAGCTATCCAGCAGTGCCCTTGGTAGGACAACTGGTAGACCAGAGGTTCGTCCGTCCCGGTCCTCTCGTACTAGGGACAGGTTTCCTCAAGTTTCTGACGCGCGCGGCGGATAGAGACCGAACTGTCTCACGACGTTCTAAACCCAGCTCGCGTGCCGCTTTAATGGGCGAACAGCCCAACCCTTGGGACCTGCTCCAGCCCCAGGATGCGACGAGCCGACATCGAGGTGCCAAACCATCCCGTCGATATGGACTCTTGGGGAAGATCAGCCTGTTATCCCCGGGGTACCTTTTATCCGTTGAGCGACATCCCTTCCACTCAGAGATGCCGGATCACTAATCCCGACTTTCGTCCCTGCTTGACGTGTAGGTCTCGCAGTCAAGCTCCCTTGTGCATTTACACTCAACACCTGATTGCCGTCCAGGTTGAGGGAACCTTTGGGCGCCTCCGTTACATTTTAGGAGGCAACCGCCCCAGTTAAACTACCCGCCAGGCACTGTCCCTGAACCCGATATAGGGTTCGAAGTTAGGTATCCAATACGATCAGAGTGGTATTTCAACAACGACTCCGCCCCAACTAGCGTTGGAGTTTCACAGTCTCCCACCTATCCTACACAAACCGTACCGAACACCAATACCAAGTTGTAGTGAAGGTCCCGGGGTCTTTTCGTCCTGCCGCGCGTAACGAGCATCTTTACTCGTAGTGCAATTTCGCCGAGTCTATGGTTGAGACAGTTGAGAAGTCGTTACGCCATTCGTGCAGGTCGGAACTTACCCGACAAGGAATTTCGCTACCTTAGGATGGTTATAGTTACCACCGCCGTTTACTGGGGCTTAAATTCTCCGCTTCACCCTTACGGGTTAACGGGTCCTCTTAACCTTCCAGCACCGGGCAGGCGTCAGTCCGTATACATCGTCTTGCGACTTCGCACGGACCTGTGTTTTTAGTAAACAGTCGCTTCTCACTGGTTTCTGCGACCGGTGCCCGCTCCCAGCGCAAGGCTGTTCACGGTATGCCGGCCCCCCTTCTCCCGAAGTTACGGGGGTATTTTGCCGAGTTCCTTAACCATAGTTATCTCGTACGCCTTGGTATTCTCTACCTGACCACCTGTGTCGGTTTGGGGTACGGGCCGTATGTGTGCTCGCTAGAGGCTTTTCTTGGCAGCTGAGGATTACCGAATTCGCCTCAATCGGCTATGCATCACCTCTCAGGAATATGAACGACGGATTTGCCTATCGCTCTCCCTACAGGCTTGCCCCAGTATTACCACTGACTGGTACGGCTACCTTCCTGCGTCACCCCATCGCTTGACTACTACCAACTGGGGTCCCACGCAGCCGATCACCGTCGCACCCCGAAGGGTTTGATCAGCGACCATTTGGGTGGTTAGCACAATTGATTCATCACGGGCGCCCACACACGGGTACGGGAATATCAACCCGTTGTCCATCGACTACGCCTGTCGGCCTCGCCTTAGGTCCCGACTCACCCTGGGCGGACTGGCCTGGCCCAGGAACCCTTGGTCTTTCGGCGGGCAAGGTTCTCACTTGCCTAATCGCTACTCATGCCTGCATTCTCACTCCTCCACACTCCACCATCCATTACCAGACAGCTTCGCTGCGTGAAGGACGCTCCCCTACCCACACCCACGTAAACGTGGATGTGCCGCGACTTCGGCGGTGTGCTTGAGCCCCGCTACATTATCGGCGCACAATCACTTGACCAGTGAGCTATTACGCACTCTTTCAAGGGTGGCTGCTTCTAAGCCAACCTCCTGGTTGTCTTTGCGACTGCACATCCTTTTCCACTTAGCACACGCTTAGGGGCCTTAGTCGGCGATCTGGGCTGTTTCCCTTTCGACGTACGGAGCTTATCCCCCGCCGTCTCACTGCCACGCTTTACACCACGGCATTCGGAGTTTGGCTGACGTCAGTAACCTTTTAGGGCCCATTGGCCATCCAGTAGCTCTACCTCCGTGGTGAACCACGTAACGCTGCACCTAAATGCATTTCGGGGAGAACCAGCTATCACGGAGTTTGATTGGCCTTTCACCCCTACCCACAACTCATCCCCTCAGTCTTCAACCTAAGTGGGTTCGGGCCTCCACGCGGTCTTACCCGCGCTTCACCCTGGCCATGGGTAGATCACTCCGCTTCGGGTCCAGAACACGCCACTACACACGCTTGCGCGTGATACGCCCTATTCAGACTCGCTTTCGCTACGGCTACCCCACACGGGTTAACCTCGCGACATGTCCCTGACTCGCAGGCTCATTCTTCAAAAGGCACGCCATCACCCCACAAGGAGGCTCTGACGGATTGTAGGCACACGGTTTCAGGTACTATTTCACTCCCCTCCCGGGGTACTTTTCACCATTCCCTCACGGTACTAATCCGCTATCGGTCATCGAGAAGTATTTAGGCTTACCGGGTGGTCCCGGCAGATTCACAGCAGATTCCACGAGCCCGCTGCTACTTGGGTGTTGATACAAGGCAGGTGTCGGATTTTCGCGTACCGGGCTCTCACCGTCTACGGCAGACCGTCCCAGGTCATTTCCGCTAATCACGACACTTTTTTACTGCCCCTTAGCCAGGTAGGGCTAAGAAATATCAATCCCACAACCCCGCACACACAACCCCTACCCGGTTATCCATGCATGCGGTTTAGCCTGTTCCGCGTTCGCTCGCCACTACTTGCGGAATCACAATTGTTTTCTCTTCCTACGGGTACTGAGATGTTTCACTTCCCCGCGTTACCTCTCGCACCCTATATATTCAGATGCGAGTAACACGACATTACTCGTGCTGGGTTTCCCCATTCGGAAATCCTCGGATCAACGCTCGGTTGACAACTCCCCGAGGCATATCGCAGCCTCCCACGTCCTTCATCGGCTCTCGATGCCAAGGCATCCACCATGTGCCCTTAAACACTTACTTTCACACAAAAACCAAAAGTAAAATTACACATTTTTAATGAGCACACCACCACAAGGGCAGCGCACCCATTTAGATGCTCGCAACCACTATCCAGTTCTCAAACACCACACCCCACCACCAAGATGGTGGGGACAACTCCCAAAACAGTCCGGGTGTTGCCTCAGGACCCAATAGTGTGTCTGGCGATTCATTAGCTGTTGTGCACCAGGCCCTCGTCCACTACAGACGAGAACCCCTCACGGCTCACACTCCACCAATTGGAGTGTTTTTCGTGGTGCTCCTTAGAAAGGAGGTGATCCAGCCGCACCTTCCGGTACGGCTACCTTGTTACGACTTCGTCCCAATCGCCGATCCCACCTTCGACAGCTCCCTCCCAAAGGGTTAGGCCACTGGCTTCGGGTGTTACCAACTTTCATGACGTGACGGGCGGTGTGTACAAGGCCCGGGAACGTATTCACCGCAGCGTTGCTGATCTGCGATTACTAGCGACTCCGACTTCACGGGGTCGAGTTGCAGACCCCGATCCGAACTGAGACCGGCTTTAAAAGGATTCGCTAAGCCTTGCGGCATCGCAGCCCTTTGTACCGGCCATTGTAGCATGTGTGAAGCCCTGGACATAAGGGGCATGATGACTTGACGTCATCCCCACCTTCCTCCGAGTTGACCCCGGCAGTCTCTCACGAGTCCCCGGCATTACCCGCTGGCAACATGAGACAAGGGTTGCGCTCGTTGCGGGACTTAACCCAACATCTCACGACACGAGCTGACGACAGCCATGCACCACCTGCACACAGGCCACAAGGGAACGCCTATCTCTAGACGCGTCCTGTGCATGTCAAACCCAGGTAAGGTTCTTCGCGTTGCATCGAATTAATCCACATGCTCCGCCGCTTGTGCGGGCCCCCGTCAATTTCTTTGAGTTTTAGCCTTGCGGCCGTACTCCCCAGGCGGGGTACTTAATGCGTTAGCTACGGCACGGATCCCAAGGAAGGAAACCCACACCTAGTACCCACCGTTTACGGCGTGGACTACCAGGGTATCTAATCCTGTTCGCTCCCCACGCTTTCGCTCCTCAGCGTCAGTTACTGCCCAGAGACCCGCCTTCGCCACCGGTGTTCCTCCTGATATCTGCGCATTCCACCGCTACACCAGGAATTCCAGTCTCCCCTGCAGTACTCTAGTCTGCCCGTATCGCCCGCACGCCGAGAGTTAAGCCCTCGGTTTTCACGAACAACGCGACAAACCACCTACGAGCTCTTTACGCCCAGTAATTCCGGACAACGCTCGCACCCTACGTATTACCGCGGCTGCTGGCACGTAGTTGGCCGGTGCTTCTTCTGCAGGTACCGTCACTTGCGCTTCGTCCCTGCTGAAAGAGGTTTACAACCCGAAGGCCTTCATCCCCCACGCGGCGTCGCTGCATCAGGCTTGCGCCCATTGTGCAATATTCCCCACTGCTGCCTCCCGTAGGAGTCTGGGCCGTATCTCAGTCCCAGTGTGGCCGGACACCCTCTCAGGCCGGCTACCCGTCGTCGCCTTGGTAGGCCATCACCCCACCAACAAGCTGATAGGCCGCGGGCCCATCCCACACCGCAAAAGCTTTCCACCACAAGGCATGCGCCTCGTGGTCATATTCAGTATTAGACCCAGTTTCCCAGGCTTATCCCGAAGTGCAGGGCAGATTACCCACGTGTTACTCACCCGTTCGCCACTCGAGTATCTCCGAAGAGACCTTTCCGTTCGACTTGCATGTGTTAAGCACGCCGCCAGCGTTCGTCCTGAGCCAGAATCAAACTCTCCAAACAAAAACAACCCGTCTCGAGAGACAGGTGAATTCGAATCAGAAAAATCTGACCTAACAAAAAGACACCAAAAACTGGCATCAATAAATTGCGACCACACCCGCCCACGGGGAGTGTTTAGGTGTGGTCAAAAAAACAACAAAAAATAAAAACACCAAACACACTATTGAGTTCTCAAACAACACTCTTGCTTGTTTTTCTGCCCGTTTCCGGGCAACCCTGCCAGCTTAATACAGATCCGGCAGGAGAGTCAAGCCCGGGTTTCGGCCGCTTTCGTAACCGCGCCGTCGGGCGTTGTTAGGAGCATACCCTGTCGATCTCAGCTCCCAAAATGCCCAGGTTCTCGACGAAAAGCGGGTAGCCACGATCGATGTGGAACACGTCGTGGACCTCGGTGTCGCCGTCGGCGACCAGGCCCGCCAACACCAGGCCGGCGCCGGCCCGAATGTCAGAACACCACACGGGGGCGCTCGATAATTGCGGCAAACCCCGGACAACAGCGTGGTGACCGTCGGTGCGGGCATCGGCACCCAGCCGGATCATTTCCTCGACGAACCGAAAGCGCGCCTCGAACACGTTCTCCGTGATCATCGATGTGCCGTCGGCGATCGACGCCAAGGCGATCGCCATCGGCTGCAGGTCGGTCGGAAATCCCGGGAAAGGCAACGTTGCGACGTTGACAGCCTTTGGCCGCTCGTACTGGCTGATCCGGAAGCTGCTGTCCGTCTGTGTGACGGTGGCACCGGCGTCGTGCAGCTTGTGCAGCACCACCTGCAGATGCGCCGGATCGACGCCGGTCACGGTGATGTCCCCGCGGGTGATGGCGGCCGCGATCCCCCACGTTGCGGCGACGATGCGGTCTCCGATGACGCGGTGCTCGGTCGGGTACAGCCGCGCTACCCCGGCGATCGTTATGGTCTGCGAACCCGCGCCTTCGACCTTGGCGCCCATCTGGTTCAACATCATGCAGAGATCGACCACGTCGGGTTCGCGTGCCGCATTGTGAATCGTGGTGACACCCTCGGCCAGGACCGCGGCCATCAGGATGTTCTCGGTAGCCCCCACGGATGGAAACTCCAACTGAATCTCCGCGCCGCGCAATGTATCTGCATGCGCCACCACGCACCCGTGCTCGATATTGCAGGTCGCGCCCAGTTGCCGCAGCCCAGCCTGGTGCATATCCAGGGGACGTGAGCCGATCGCGTCACCGCCGGGCAGCGCGACTTTGGCCCGCTTGCACCGGCCGACCAGCGGCCCCAGCACGCAGACCGAGGCCCGGAATTGCCGGACCGCGGCGAAGTCGGCGTCATACTTCGGCTCGTCGGGCGAGGTGATGCGGGCGACGTCGCCGTCGAGTTCGACGGTGGCGCCCAGGCCGCGCAGCACCTCCGCCATCAACGGCACATCGAGGATGTCGGGGCAGTTCGTGATCGTGCTGGTGCCCTCGGCCAACAATGTGGCCGCCATCAGCTTCAGCACGCTGTTTTTGGCGCCGCCGACGGCCACTTCGCCGGACAACCGGTTGCCACCGGTTACCACGAAACGATCAGCCACCCGTGTCAGTCTAGTGACGCGGTATCGGCTTGTCAGTCGGCCAGGTCTTCGGCGAGTACGGTTTCCTCATGGCAGTGCACCTGACCCGCATCTATACCCGCACGGGTGACGACGGAACCACGGGATTGAGCGATTTCTCGCGGGTCTCGAAAAACGACGCGCGCCTGGTGGCGTACGCAGATTGCGATGAGGCCAACTCCGCGATCGGTGTCGCGATCGCGCTGGGGCAGCCCGACCAGGAGATCGCGGGTGTACTGCGGCAGATCCAAAACGACTTGTTCGACGCCGGTGCGGATCTATCGACTCCCGTGGTGGAAAACCCCAAGTACGCCCCGCTGCGGGTCACCCAGCCCTACATCGATCGCCTCGAGGGGTGGTGCGATAAGTACAACGAGCCATTGCCGGCGCTGAATTCCTTTGTGCTACCAGGAGGTTCGCCATTCTCGGCGCTACTGCAGGTCGCCCGGACGGTGGTACGCCGGGCCGAGCGATCGGCGTGGCTGGCAGTCGATGCTCACGACGAAGGGGTTAGCGTGCTGCCGGCGAAGTACCTGAATCGACTCTCGGATCTGCTGTTCATCCTGGCGCGGGCGGCCAACCCGGATGGGGATGTGCTTTGGAGGCCGGGTGGCCAAACCTCCGATGCGGGTTAGCGTATCTCGTTGCTATGAAACACAATCGCTCGATTCCTCCGGCCACCGTCGTCCCAGTGCTGGTCTATCCGGACGTGCGAGAGGCTGTCGATTGGCTGACCGCAGCGTTCGGCTTCGTGGAACGAATACGCATCGGCGACAGTCACCGGGCGCAGATGAGTATCGGCAGCGAGGGCGCGATGGTCGTAGCCGACACGAACAGCGAGCGGCAACCGCCGGCCGCCGACATCGTTACGCATGAAATCAAGGTTCGGGTCAACGACGTCGACGCCCAGTTCGAGCGCGCCCGTCGCGCAGGGGCCACAGTGCTCGAGCCTCCCACCGACCGCGGGTACGGCGAGCGTGAGTGCACCGTTCAAGATCTTGCCGGGCATCGCTGGCAATTCAGCGAAACACTGCGCGACGTAAGCCCGGAAGAGTTCGGCTGTCAAACGGTCGCGCCTTGGCCGCACCGCTCAGGCGCATGAACCTAGACGCTGCGGCGACGTGCGCGCGGCGAAGGTCGGGACTCCAGCCACGACTGGAACGCGGTGAATGCGCCCTGGTCGAGCGCGATCTCGTGACCCGACCTGCGCTCCTGAGTGGTGTCGCGCAGTTCCAGCACGACGATCTTGTCGGTCATGATGTCGAACTCGTCGCCTCGCGGAGCGCGGCGGCCCACAATCTCGACGCCTCGTCGGCTAAGCCGCCGATCCGGCCACAACCGCAGGCTGGACAGTCGATAGAACGCGGCTTCGCCGCCGCGGTAACGGATCACGCCGTGCCGCCAACCGTGGCCTCCGACGGCCGGAATGTCCCGCATGATCGCCGCGGTTCCGCCCTGCCGAAGTTTCCATAACCGGTAGCTCAGGGCGAGGACGGCCGCCCCCAACACGACGACGAGCACCACCATGGCGATCATGGGCGCGCTCATCGCCGATTAGTCGATCGCGCCGACGGCGCGCAGTCTGGCGCGTCCCCGGGCAGCGGTGCGGGGATCGTCGGACTCGGCGTCCGTCTTAGCGGCACTCTCGTCGATCTCCGACTCGAACTCGGCGGATTCGGCCAGAATGGTGACCCCTTCTTCGGTCACCGACATGAAACCGCCGTCAACCGCAATCCGCAGATCGTCCTGGCCCTCCCGCTCGACGCGCACCATGGCGTCGTCAACCAATTGGGCGACCAAAGGGATATGGCGGGGCAGGATGCCGATCTCGCCAACGGTAGTGCGGGTGAACAAGAATGTCGCCTCACCCGACCATATCTTTCGGTCTACGGCGACGATCTCAACGTTCAATTCCGCCATGCCACACCACCTTTTCGCAACCGTTCGGGCCGGGCCGGACGCTAGAGTTTGACGCCAAGGCTTTCGGCCTTCTTGGCCAGGTCGTCAAGTCCGCCGATCAGGAAGAAGGCCTGCTCGGGCACGTGGTCGAACTCGCCCTTGCAGACCCGGTCGAACGACTCGATGGTCTCCTTGAGCGGGACGGTGGAACCCGGCTGGCCGGTGAACTGTTCGGCCGCCATCATGTTCTGCGACAGGAACCGCTCGATGCGCCGGGCCCTATTGACCAATTGCTTGTCCTCTTCGGACAGCTCGTCGATGCCCAGGATCGCAATGATGTCCTGAAGGTCCTTGTAACGCTGCAGGATTCGGATGACTTCCTGCGCCACGCGGTAGTGCTCGTCACCGACGATAGCGGGGTCAAGGATGGTCGAGCTGGACGCCAGCGGGTCCACGGCAGGGAAGATACCCTTGGAGAACACCGAACGCGACAGCTCGGTGGTGGCATCGAGGTGCGCGAACGTGGTGGCCGGCGCCGGGTCGGTGTAGTCATCGGCGGGCACGTAAACCGCTTGCATCGACGTGATCGACCGACCCCGCGTCGAGGTGATGCGCTCTTGCAACTCGCCCATTTCGTCGGCCAGGGTGGGCTGGTAACCCACCGCCGACGGCATACGACCGAGCAGCGTCGAGACCTCGGAACCGGCCTGGGTGAATCGGAAGATGTTGTCGATGAACAGCAGCACGTCCTGGCCCGCCTCGTCACGGAACCATTCCGCCATGGTCAACGCGGAAAGCGCGACGCGCATACGGGTACCGGGCGGCTCGTCCATCTGACCGAATACCAGTGCGGTGTCCTTGAGCACGTTGGCTTCCTGGAGCTCGACCCATAGGTCGTTGCCCTCGCGGGTGCGCTCCCCCACGCCGGCGAACACCGAGGTACCGCCGAAGTTGCGCGCGATACGGTTGATCATCTCCTGGATGAGCACCGTCTTGCCCACGCCGGCGCCGCCGAACAGCGCGATCTTGCCGCCGCGCACATACGGGGTGAGCAGATCCACCACCTTCAAGCCGGTCTCGAGCATCTCGGTGCGAGGCTCCAACTCCTCGAACGGCGGCGGCTTGCGGTGAATCGACCAGTGCTCGAAGTCTTCTCCGTATCCCGGCTTGTCCAGGCACTGGCCGAGCGCATTGAAGACGTAGCCCTTGACACCCTCGCCCACCGGCACCGAGATCGACGCACCGGTGTCAACGACCTCGACACCGCGCACCAGTCCGTCGGTGGGCTGCATCGAGATGGTGCGCACCAAGTTGTCGCCGAGGTGGTTCGCCACCTCCAGCGTGAGGGTCTTCTTGAGCTCCTCGAAGGTGATCTCGGCGTGCAGCGCGTTGAACAGCTGCGGGACGGAGCCCCGTGGGAACTCGACGTCGACCACGGGCCCGGTGATCCGCACTACCCGGCCGCTGGTCTCGCTCTTTGTCGTCTTTTCAGCAGTAGTCATCGTTTTCTTCGCTTCCTCGTGGGTCTACCTAGCGCGCGTCGGCGAGCGCATTTGCGCCACCGACGATTTCGCTAATCTCCTGGGTGATCTGGGCCTGCCGCTCGCGGTTCGCTTCCAGCGTGAGGGCTTTGATGAGATCGTCGGCGTTGTCGGTGGCCGACTTCATCGCCCGTTGCCGCGACGCCAGTTCGGACGCCGCGGATTCGAGCAGCGCCGCATACACGCGAGTGGTCACGTACCGCGGCAGCAGCGCGTCGAAGAGGGTCGTCGCATCGGGCTCGAACGAGTACAGGGTGCGCGCGACGTCGGGTTCGTCGGTGTACTCCACCACCATCGGGGCCATCCGGCGGGCCTCCGTCGACTGCGACAGCATCGACTTGAACTCGGTGTAGACGATGTGCAACTCGTCAACACCCTCGCCGTTGTCCGACTGCTGATCTTCGCCGTTGCCACCGCTGCCGATCATGAACGAATCGACCAGGGTCGAACCGATCTCGGCGGCCTTCTCGTAGGTGGGCTGTTCGGAGAATCCCGTCCACGAGTCGGTGATGTTCCAGTTCCGGAACGTGTAGTAGTTCAACGCTTTACGACCGACCGTGTACAGCACCGGCGTCTTGCCTTCGGACCGTAGCAGCGAAAACAGCTCCTCGGAGCGACGGAAGACACTGGAGTTGTAGGCGCCACACAGACCACGGTCGGAGGAAACCACCAGCACGGCGGCCCGCTTCGGTTCCGCGCGCTCAACGAGCAACGGGTGGTCGAGTGCGGCCTCGCCAGCCAACGTGGTGAGCATCTGCGTGATTTCGTCGGCGTATGGGCGGGCCGAATGCAGCCGGCTCTGAGCCTTGGCGATACGCGACGTCGCGATCAGCTCCTGAGCCTTGGTGATCTTCTTGATCGAGCCGGCGGAACGAATCCGTCCGCGCAATTCACGAAGTGTGGCAGCCATGGTGTGTTACTTCTTTTTCTCTTCGGGCGCCGGCTTGTTCACCTTGACCGATTCCTTACCCAATTCGTCCTCGTCGAGCGGCTCGGCGTGCTCTTCGGGGACCACCGATCCACCGCCGGTTGCCGCGAAGCCCTTCTTGAAATTGTCGATGACCTTGACCAGAGCCTCGGACGTCTCGTCGGAAAGCTTCTGGCTTTCCCGGATCCCGGTCAGGATTTGCTCTTCGGAGGCCCGAATGTGATCGAGCAGCTCGGTTTCGAACCGCCTGACGTCCTCCACCGGAACCGAATCCAGGTGACCGCCGGTACCCAAGAATATCGAGACCACCTGCTCCTCAACGGGCATAGGCTGGGATTGCGGTTGCTTGAGCAGCTCGACCAGCCGCGCGCCGCGCTCCAATTGCGCCTTGGACGTGGCGTCCAGGTCAGAGGCGAAGGCAGCGAAGGCTTCCAGCTCTCGGTACTGCGACAGGTCCAAACGGAGACTTCCTGCCACCTCTTTCATTGCCTTGATCTGCGCCGCGCCACCGACGCGGGATACCGAGACGCCGACGTTGATAGCCGGCCGGACACCCTGGTTGAACAGGTCGGTCTCCAGGAAGCACTGCCCATCGGTGATCGAGATGACGTTCGTCGGGATGTAGGCGGAGATGTCGTTGGCCTTGGTCTCGATGATCGGCAAACCGGTCAGCGAGCCGGCACCGAGCGCATCCGAGAGCTTCCCGCAGCGTTCCAGCAGGCGCGAGTGCAGATAGAAGACATCACCCGGGTAGGCCTCACGACCCGGCGGACGGCGCAGCAGCAGCGAGATGGCGCGGTAGGCCTCGGCCTGCTTGGTGAGGTCGTCGAAAACGATCAGCACATGCTTTCCGTCGTACATCCAGTGCTGAGCGATCGCCGAACCGGTATACGGCGCAAGCCATTTGAAGCCGGCGGCATCCGAGGCCGGCGCGGCGATGATGGTGGTGTAGTCCATCGCGCCGCCCTCCTCCAGGACGCGGCGCACGCTGGCGATGGTGGTGCCCTTCTGCCCGACGGCTACATATACGCAGCGCACCTGCTTCTTGGGATCCCCGGTCTCCCAGTTCTTGCGCTGGTTGAGGATCGTGTCGACACACACTGCGGTCTTGCCGGTCTTGCGGTCGCCGATGATCAGCTGGCGCTGGCCGCGGCCGATCGGGGTCATCGCGTCGATGGCCTTGATACCAGTCTGTAGCGGCTCCTTGACGCTCTGCCGCTGCACCACCGATGGCGCCTGCAGTTCCAGCGCGCGCCGAGTGTCGGTCTCGATGTCGCCGCGCCCGTCGATTGGCTGACCCAGCGGGTTGACCACCCGCCCCAAGAACGCGTCCCCGACGGGCACCGACAGCACTTCGCCGGTGCGCTTCACTTGTTGTCCTTGTTGGATGTCAGCGAAATCGCCGAGGATAACCGCGCCGATGCTGTGCTCGTCGAGGTTGAGCGCGACGCCGAGGATTCCGCCCGGGAACTCGAGCAGTTCCTGGGTCATTACCGAGGGCAGTCCTTCGACGTGGGCGATGCCGTCGCCGGCGTCGATGACCGTGCCGACCTCCTCACGGGAGGTGTCGGCGGTAAAGGACCCTACGTACTCCTCGATCGCGCTCTGAATGTCATCAGCGGAGATTGTCAACTCGGCCATAGCTTTTCGTCTTCCTTCTTGATTATTTCTGCTGACTAGTTCGTGTTCAGTCGGGCAACTGAGATTCGGCCGCGGCCAGCCGGGACGAGAGCGTGCCGTCGATCACCTCGTCACCCACGGCGATTGAAAGCCCACCCAGCACTGCGGCATCGATTTCGAGCTGCACTGTCACGGGATGACCGTAGATTCGGCTGAGCACTTCGGTGAGGCGAGTGCGCTGGGCGTCGCTGAGTTCGGCCGCGGCACGGGCTTGCGCGACGACTTCGCCGCGGCGCGCCACGGCTACTTGGGCCAAGAACAGCGCCGCTTCCTCTGCGGACTGGCCTCGCAACAGCTCGACCGTTTGGGACAGCAACGCTGCGGCAATCGGATTGACTGCGCCGCCGCTGCTCCCAAGCACGTTGCGCAGCAACCCGACCCGGCCTTCGGCCGGAACGGTGTAGTCGCTCAACAGGGTGCCAAGCCGTGGCTGCGCGTCGAGGATGCGGGAGAACCGGAACAACTGGTCTTCGACATCGTCAACCTGATGATCACGTTCGGCGACTTCCAACAGGGCCTGCCGCGAGACGTGTTCGATCGCGTCGATCAGATCGGCGCTGGCTGACCAACGCTGCGAGACCGCCGTCTTCAACACATCGAGTGCGGGGTCACCGACTTTGCCCACCAGCAGCCGCTCGATCAAACGGACCCGCGGCTCCGCGTCTTCGGCGGCCAGGGTGACGTAGCGGGTAACGACGACTTCGCGAACAAGCAAGTTGGCTGCCTCGACCAGCTCGCGGGCCAGATTGCTCAGCCCTTTGGTGTCGAGATCCTTGGCGATGGCGTCGAACCGGTCCGAGAGGCTGACCACCGCCCGCCGGCTGGCCGACCGCATCTTGGCCATCAAGGGATACTCGACATGGGCCGGCGCCGGCGCCATCTCGTCGAGCTCATCCAGGAAGCGATCGACAGTGGCCGACTGCTGCGCGGCATCGGCCACGAAGCTGCGCACCAATTCTCCTGCCTGGCGTACGGACTCGAGGCCGAGTTCCTGGCGAAGCTGCCGGCTCAGTTGGGACCGCAGTAGCTCGGCCTGGCTGGAGCCCTGGCCCTTGATGCGTTCCGCCTCGATTTCGGCCTGGGCCTGTAGTTGGGCAGATATTCGTTCGGCGTCTACTTTGGCTTCTTCGACAACGCGCTCTGCCTCCGACTGGGCGGCCTCCACGGCCTTGTTGTGGGCCGTCGTTGACTCGGTCAACCGCTCGGCGGCGCTGGCCGCGTCCGCTAACTGCTGGCGCACCGTATTCTGCCGAGCCGTCATCAAACCGCGCACCGGCGGTACCGCATAACGCACCACCAAGAACACGATGAGCGCGAAGCCCACCAACTGGCCGAAGAATGTTGACATTGGCAGTTACCTCGATGCGGCGGAGGTGGTTACGTCGACGCCGAGGATTCGACTGGCCAAGGTTGCCGACATGGTCCCCACGTTGGCCCGCAGATCCAATTCCACGGCATCCCTCTCTCGCTTCAATTGCTCGCCGGCCGATAGCAACGTCTCGGTTACGTGCTGCTCGGCGCGGGCGCGGGCGTCTTCGACGACCTTACGACCCTCGGCCCGGGCACTGTCGCGGTACGACGACGCCTGCAGTCGGGCCGCCTTCATGGCTTCGTCGTAATCGGCCTGGGCCGCCGCGAACTGCTCCGCTGACTTCTTGTTGTCGACGGCCGTCTTGTTGACCATGGCATCGCGTTCGCGCAACACCTTCAGGATCGGCGGAACGACAAATCCGCCGATGACACCGAGGACGACAAGGAAAATGGCCAGCTCGACAAAAAAGGTGCCGTTGGGGATGAGGAAGATGCTGTGCTTTTCTTCCTCGGCGGCCAGCAGAACAGGGTTCACTTCACGCACCCAAAACCCATCACGGCCGAATTAACCGGCGGGGGTGGCGAAGACGAACAACGCCATGAACGCCAGGTTGATGAAGTAAGCCGCCTCGACCAGACCAACGGTGATGAAGAACGGAGTGAACAAGCGCCCCTGAGCTTCGGGCTGCCGTGCGATGCCCGCGACTAGCGCGTTGCCCGCGATGCCGTCACCGATACCGGCGCCGATCGCGCCGCCGCCCATAATCAGGCCACCGCCGATGAGGGCGCCCTGAACGATTTGTGGATCGAGTGCCATTCCTAATCCTCCTTGATAACTGGTATCGGTCTACCAGGCTTGTGTAATCGTGTGTGGGTCAAGCAAATTCCAGGTGACCTAGTCATGATGTTCCTCGAGCTCCATGGCCTGGCTGAAATACAAGATGGTCAAAATCGAGAAGATGAACGCCTGGATGGCGCCCACGAACAAGTCGAACGACTTCCAGATGGCATTCGGCGCCCACATGACCCACGGTCCGAGGAGCGCGATCAGGGATACCAGGATGCCGCCGGCGAAGATATTGCCGAAAAGTCGGAGAGACAACGAGATCGGCTTGGCGATCTCCTCGACCAGGTTGATCGGAGCCAGGATTGCAACGTGTCCCTTGAGCACCTTGATGGGGTGCCCGATAATGCCGCGCCGCCAGATCCCCGCTGCGTGGTAGCTGAAAAAGACGAAAAGAGCCAGCGCCAGCACGAAATTGATGTCCGCCGCAGGCGAGCTCAATAATTCGGTGGGTTGTCCTGCCGGCGTGGAGTACTGCAAGGGAAGCACCGACAGCCAATTGCAGATCAAGATGAACACGAAGATGGTGACCGCCAGCGGCAGCACGAACGGAGCGATCCGCATGCCGATGGCACTCTCGATCTGATCGCGCATCTGGATGGTGATGGCCTCCCAGAACAATTGGACTCCGCTTGGTACGCCACTCGACGTGACCTTGGCGCGCAAGAAAAAGGCAAGGGCGATCACGATCGCCGCGGCGATCGCGGTCGACAGCACCGTGTCGACGTTGACGGACAGCCCGAACCAGTCACGGGTGTCGTGGGCGCCCACCTCAATCGTGGCGGCGGCCAGGATCGACTCAGTCATCGCCAGCGTTCCCTTCTGATCCCTTGAGTGCGCCGCCGTCCGAGGCGGCGGAAGCAGTCACATGCTCCCCGGTGCGCAGCTTCTTCCAAACCGGCAGCGCGGTCGAAAACACCAGTAACACCTGGAAGAGCGCCAGCCCGAACAGCGTGCCCAGGCCATTGGGCCGGAAAACGAACGCGATGATCAGCCCGATGACGGTGATGATGGCCAGCCGGGCCGCCGAGTTGATGGCCATCGAGCTTTTCATTGGTTGGTCTTTGGCGGTGATCGATCCCACGGAGCGCTGCACCAAGATGGCGTTGAGCAAACCCAGCAACAGGCCGATGCCGAAGAACACCCCGAGCATTGGCTGCCCGGACATTCCGGCGCCGAGCGTCGCAAGCGCCGTCAGCGCAACACTGATGACAAAGAGACGTGCCGGGCGGAAAGCAACAGAGGGAAACACCAACGGCGCGTCCTGCGCTGGTGTCGTCACTGAAGCACCTCAATCCCAGATTGACGGAGTGGAAGTCGCACCGACTGATCGGTGGCCCGCCGAGCGTATCGCAATGGTCACGCTGAACTTACCCAAGGGGTAGCTCCCTATGTCGGTCGTGAACCGGCACGGTCGAATGAGCCTCCGATGGGCCGGTTGGCCGGCAACCCGCGAGGTTGATTTCGGGGTTCTAGCTGCAGCTTACCATAAGCTACTACTCCTCGTCGTAGAGGTCGTCGCGGCGGCGCAGAAGCGGGATCGCCGTCGCGACACCCGCGACCGCGATCGCTCCCAGCATCACCGCCGCGGTGTCGCGAGGGTTGAAGAAGATCGTGCTCGCTGCCCCGAATGCGACGATGCCGACCCAGAGATAGATCAGCAACACCACCCGGCGATGCGAATGACCGATCTGCAGCAGCCGGTGATGCAGATGCATCTTGTCGGGGCTGAATGCGCTACGTCCGGCACGCGTTCGGCGCACGATCGCCAGCAGCAGATCGAGCATCGGAAAAAACATGACCGCCACCACCAGCAGGAACGGCGACAGCAGAGCAAACACGTCGCGGGCGCCGTAGGCGTTCTGTGAGATCGGGCCGGCGGCGGTTGTCGAGGCGGCGGCGAGCATCAAACCGATCAGCATCGAGCCGGAATCGCCCATGAAGATCCTGGCCCGGTGAAAGTTGTGCGGCAAAAAGCCCAGACACGCCCCCGCCAGCACCACCGAAATCACGGCAGGCGGATAAAACAGCACATCACCGCCGTGATCGCGGAGCAGTCCGACCGAGAACATGCAGATCGCCATCGCCATGATGAGTCCCAGCCCGGCCGCCAACCCATCGAGTCCGTCGACGAAGTTCATTGCGTTGACGATCGAGACCGTCAGCGCGAGGGTGAGCAGGATCGACGAGGCTTGGTCCAGCACGATGGTGCCGACGCCCCCGAACGGGATATAGAGAACGCTCCAGGCGACGCCCATGGTGACCAGCACGCTGGCCGCGGTGATCTGACCGGCGAACTTCGTCAGCGCGTCCAGACCCCAACGGTCGTCGATCAGTCCGATGCCCATGATCACCGCGCCCGCCACCAGGACGGCCGGCAGACCCGTCGAATAGACGAACCCCCGGGTGAGCGCCGGAAGTTGGGATGCCAGAAAGACGGCGGAGATGATGCCCAGAAACATCGCCAGCCCGCCCATCCGCGGGGTTGGCAAGACGTGCACGTCGCGTTCGCGCGGGTAGGCGACCGCTCCGAGTCGAGTGGCGAGCACCCGCACGGGCCCAGTCGCGAAGTAGGTGATGATTGCCGCGGTCAGTCCCACCAGCGCGAGTTCGCGAAGCGGGACACCGGCGCTGCGATCGGACAGGGCGAGCAAACCACCGGCAAGGCTGGTTACATCGCTGGACACCTCGAGACCGTACTTCACCAACCTGAGAGCTCGATATCCACAACACCCGCGCTACCCTGGCCGCCCGAGCCAGAAGTGCGAAAAGCCTGACAGGACTTCACAGCCAGTGCGCGCCAGCCACTACGCGATCAAACTCGCCGGCTCCAGCCCGAGGACTTCGGCGACCCGTTCGACGCTGACCGGACCCGCGCGCAGGACGCGCGGCGTCTCCCCGGTGAGGTCGACGATCGTGGATGCGGCCTGTTGTTCGGACGGTCCGGCGTCGAGATAAACGTCGACGAGATCGCCCAGTTGGCCGCGCGCGTCGTCGACGTTGACCGCCGGCGGCCGACCGGACACGTTCGCACTCGATACCGCCATCGGCCCCACTTCGCGCAGCAGCTCGATGGCGACCGGGTGCAACGGCATCCGCAGCATCACCGTGCCGCGGGCATCCCCGAGATCCCACTGCAACGACGGCGCCTGCGCGACCACCAGACTCAGCGCGCCCGGCCAGAACGCGCGGATGAGCTCGCGGGCCCCCGCCGGCATGGCGTACACCAAGCCCTCGATGGTGTGCCAGGAGCCGACCAGCACGCCAACGGGCATGTCACGGCCACGGCCCTTGGCCGCCAACAGCGCGGTCACCGCGGCGCCGTCGAAGGCGTCCGCACCAATGCCGTAGACGGTATCCGTTGGCATGACAACGAGTTTCCCGCCTTTGACCGCCCCCAACGCCGAGGCGATGCCCTGCGAACGCTGTGTGGGATCAGCGCAGTCGAAGACCTGCGTCATGCGCTCCTCCTCCGCGCGGTCACAAATCTCGGTCGCCCGGCCAGATCCCGTCGGGCCACGATGTCGTCGAAAAGTCCGGTACCTGCGATTAATTCGACGACCTGCGCCGACGTCGTGTCATCATGCTCGACGGCGAACAGCCCCCCCGGACGCAGCCAGCGGCCGGCGTGGCCGACGACGGCGCCCATCAGCGCCATGCCATCTGGGCCGCCGAACACCGCATGATGCGGATCATGTTGGGTTACTTCGGGTTCCAGAAGTGCACCGTTGGGAACGTACGGTGGATTCGCGACCACCAGATCGACCTGTCCGTCTAGTTCGGTGAGCAGGTCCGGTGCGCTGACGTCGGCGTGGACGAGTTCGACTGCGCTGCCCTCGGCGTTGCGGCGCGCATACTCCAGCGCGGCAGCGGAGTCGTCGATGCCGATGATCCGGGCCGCGGGCCGGTGCTGGGCCAGCGCCACCGCCAACGCCCCAGAGCCCGTGCACAAATCGACAATCACCGGTCGGGCCGCCAGGGGCCGCGCGGTGGCCCACGCCAAGATGGCTTCGGTCTCCGGTCGCGGGATGAAGACACCCGGGCCCACGTACAGCAGCACCGGACCGAACGCAACCGTCCCGATGAGATGCTGCAACGGCACCCGCTGCGAGCGCGCCGCGATGACGTCACGGTAGCGCCCGAAGAACTCGTCGCCGGGCGAGTCGATCAGTGTCAGCCGGCCGCGGTCGGTACCTGCCACGTGCGCGGCCAACTGCTCGGCGTCGCAGCGCGCCGAGTCGATTCCGGCTTCGGCGAGAAGCGCCGCAGCAGAGTCGATTGCGCGCCGCAAGGCGGTCATGCCTGTTGCAGCCTCGATTGCTTGTCGGCGGCGCTGAGCGCATCAAACAGCGCATCCAGGTCGCCGTCGAGAACCTGATCGAGATTGTGTGCCTTGAAACCGATTCGGTGGTCGGTGATCCGGTTTTCCGGGAAGTTGTAGGTGCGAATGCGTTCGCTGCGGTCCACCGTGCGGATCTGGCTGGCCCGATCCGCTGACGCGTCGGCCACCGCCTGTTCCTCCGCCAAGACCTGCAGGCGGGCGGCCAGCACCTGCAACGCACGGGTCTTGTTCTGCAGCTGAGACCGTTCGTTTTGACAGGTGACGACGATCCCGCTGGGCAAGTGCGTGATCCGCACCGCGGAGTCGGTGGTGTTGACGCCCTGGCCGCCCTTACCCGATGACCGGTAGACGTCGATGCGCAGATCCGACTCGTCGATCTGCACCTCGCCGACTTCCTCGGGCTCCGGATAGACCAGCACGCCGGCCGCCGAAGTATGCACGCGGCCTTGAGATTCCGTCACCGGGACTCGCTGCACCCGGTGCACCCCGCCCTCGAATTTCATCCGCGCCCAGACCCCGTCGACCGAATCGCCCTTGCTACCGATGGTAAGCGTCGCATCTTTGTAGCCACCCAGGTCCGAGAAGGTCTCGCCTAGCACCGTCACCGTCCAACCATGCCGTTCGGCATAGCGAATGTACATTCTGGCCAGGTCGGCGGCGAACAACGCCGATTC
Source organism: uncultured Actinomycetota bacterium (assembly GCA_963715905.1). GTDB lineage: Bacteria > Actinomycetota > Actinomycetes > Mycobacteriales > Mycobacteriaceae > Mycobacterium. The sequence continues at coordinate 98,572 of CAVQSX010000042.1, read as the reverse complement.
TTCCCCACCCTCACCGGATTTGACTTCCAGCACGATGTCGTCGGCATCGTGCGGGTCGCGCGGCGACAGCATGTCGGTGAGTTGGGTGTCCAGCTCGGCCACCCGGGATTCCAATTCGGCGACTTCGTCGACGAACGACTCGTCGTCGGCGGCTAACTCGCGGGCGGTCTCCAGATCGCCGGACGCCGAGACCAGCTTGCGGTGGGTTGCCACGATCGGGGCCAGCCGGGCGAACCGTCGCCCGGCTTTGCGCGCCTCGGCGGGATTGCTGTGCAGGTCGGGGTCCGCGAGCGCACGCTCGAGCTCGGCGTGTTCGGCGAGCAGCACGTCGATCGTCTTTACCGGCTGCGTCATACCGCACCTCCTGTCCCGCTCTGATGACCCGTAAACGCGAACCGACGCCCGGCCTGTGCACGTTCGGGCACAGTTCGGGCGTCGGTAAGGCAGCTATTTGTCGGTCTGCTCCGGCGCGGCGGCCTCGGCGGTTGCGCCCTTGCGCTTGCCGTAGCGCTTTTCGAAGCGGGCTACCCGGCCGCCGCTGTCGAGGATCTTCTGCTTGCCGGTGTAGAACGGGTGGCACTGCGAGCAGACCTCGACAGTGATGTGACCTCCCGGCTTGGTGCTGCGCGTCTGGAAGGTGTGCCCGCATCCGCAGACCACAGTGGTCTCGTCGTAGGCGGGATGAATGTCAGTTTTCATCATGTCCTCTTCGATCGTTTGCCGCCCGGGCCCCATTTTGGATCCGGCGGTCGGGCATGAACTTCACGAACCTGAGGTGGTTCTGGCCCAGTCGAACCTCGATTATGCCAGGTCAACCTCCATCAGCCCAAACACCGAGTTGCGCCCCCGCATTCCCGGCGACGCCGCGGCCAAATTCACCCAGATATAACCCACGCAGACCCGTCGCGGCGCGCCGTCTGCGCTGGTTATGTGTCGCGGTAGGCGCTGCTCTTGGCGTCGCGCGTCCAGAGCACACCGCCCTCGGGCGTTGCGCCGCGAGAGGTCAGCTCCCGCTTGAGCACCTTGTTGGTCGCTGTGGTCGGCAGCCGGTCGGTCAGCCAGACGTATCGCGGCCAAGCCTTGGCCGAGAGATCGGCCTGACCAGCCAGAAACCGGCCGAACTCCGCCGGCGTCAGCTCGGCGTCGTCGGTCAGCACGATCGCCGCCATCACCTGGTCACCGACGTTTTCATCGGGCACCGCGTACACCGCGACCTGACTGACCGACGGCAGCCGCTGCAGGATTCGTTCGATGGGCGCCGTGGTCATGTTCTCGCCATCCACGCGCAACCAGTCGCCGCTGCGCCCGGCGAAATAGATCCAACCGTCGACGTCCCGGTAGGCGAGGTCACCCGACCAGAACATGCCGTGCCGGAGGCGGGCATCGGTGGCTTGCGGGTCGTTGTAATAGCCGGCGAACTGACCCGCGCCGGTTGTGTTGACCAACTCCCCTATCGCATCGTCCGCATTGGACAAGGAGCCGTCCTCGCCGAACGTGGCCACCGGACATTCGGCCAGGGTCTCCGGGTTGTAGATGCTGACACCAGGGAAGCCCCGGCCCAACGAACCCGGCGGACAGCCGTCCTCTCGGGTGATGATGATCGCACCCTCGGTGGACCCAAAGCCGTCCCACACCGTGCAGCCGAAACGACGGCTGAACTCCGCGATATCTCGATCGCTTGCCTCGTTGCCGAACGCGACCCGCAGCGGGTTGTCCGTGTCATCGGGTTGCTCGGGGGTGGCCAGTACATAAGCCAGGGGTTTGCCGACGTAGTTCATAAAGGTGGCCCCGTACCGGCGCAGATCGGGCAGCAGCCCCGACGCCGAGAACGCCGCGGGGACCATGGCCGCGCCCGCACGCACCGCAACGCTCCAGCCGGCCAGCAGCGCGTTGGAGTGAAACAGCGGCATCGACAGATAGCAGACATCGTGGGCATCGACCTCGAACCGGGCAATCAACGTCGCCCCGGCGAACAGCACGGTCAGGTGGGTCACCTGCACGGCTTTCGGCTCGCCGCTGGTCCCGGACGTGAAGATCAACATGAAGGTGTCGGTGGGCGCCACCTCGCGATATGGAATCAGCGTTCCAGCATTTCCCAGCAGTGCCGACCAGGAATCGTCTGCCACGTCGAACACCCGCACACCGGGCAGATCCAGGCCATTCAGCAAAACCTTGTGCGCGGGGTCAGTAAGCAGGATCTGGCAATCCGCATGCAAGATGTCTCTGCCCAGCGCGGCACCGCGGCGGGTGTCGTTGATCCCGCACACCACGTATCCGCCCAGGGCCGCCGATGCCATGACGGTGAGCATCTCGGGGGTGTTGCCCAGCAAGGTCCCGACGTGCAATGGCCGGCCCCGATCGGCGATGGCGATCAGTGCGGCGGCCATGCCGGCCGCGTCGGCCAGATGTTCACGCCAGGTCCAAGATTGATCGCCGAACTTCAGCGCTGGTGTGTCCTGGTCCAGACGCTCACGAAGCAACTGCTGAAGCGTCTCCGCCACAGCTTGCGACGTTAGTCGTTATCCATGTTTCCCGGTGTCGTCTTGGACACCTGAACGAGGAACTCGTAGTTGGTTTTCGTCTTGCGCAGCTGCGACATCAGCAAGTCGATGGCCTGGTGGGAATCCAGACCCGACAGCACACGGCGCAGCTTGTGCACGACGGCGAACTCATCGGTCGAGAGCAACAGCTCGTCTTTACGCGTACCCGAGGGGTTCACGTCGACCGCGGGGAAGACCCGGCGTTCCGAGATCTTGCGATCCAGCTTGAGCTCCGCGTTGCCGGTGCCCTTGAACTCCTCGAAGATGACCGTGTCACCGGTGGACCCCGTCTCGACCATCGCGGTGGCGATGATGGTCAGCGATCCACCCTCCTCGATATTGCGTGCGGCCCCCAGGAAGCGCTTGGGCGGGTACAGCGCGGTCGAGTCGACACCACCGGACAAGATACGGCCCGACGCCGGGGACGCGTTGTTGTACGCGCGGCCCAGCCGGGTGATCGAGTCGAGCAACACCACGACGTCCTTGCCCTGCTCAACGAGGCGCTTGGCGCGCTCGATGGCCAGCTCGGCGACCGCGGTGTGATCCGACGGCGGACGGTCGAACGTCGAGGCGATGACCTCTCCCTTGACCGAGCGCGCCATATCAGTGACCTCTTCAGGCCGCTCATCGACGAGCACGACCATGAGGTGGCATTCCGGGTTGTTTTTGGTGATCGCGTTGGCGATCGCCTGCAGGATCATCGTCTTACCCGCCTTGGGCGGCGACACGATCAGCGCGCGCTGGCCCTTACCGATCGGCATGATGAGGTCGATGACCCGGGTGGTCAGCTGGTCGGGGGTGGTTTCCAGACGAAGCCGCTGGTTAGGGTACAGGGGTGTCATCTTGGTGAAGTCCGGACGCTTCTTGGCGTCTTCGACCGGGCCGCCGTTGACGGTGTCCAGACGGACCAGCGGGTTGAACTTCTGCCGCTGATTGGGCTGTTCCCCGTCCTTGGGCACCCGAACCGCACCGGTCACCGCGTCGCCGCGGCGCAGGCCGTTCTTGCGCACCATGTTCATCGACACGTAGACGTCGTGCGGACCGGCCAGATATCCGGACGTGCGCACGAATGCGTAGTTGTCGAGGACGTCGAGGATGCCGGCTACCGGTTGGACGACGTCGTCTTCACGCAGTTCGGCTTCGCGGTCGCCGCGGTCGCCGCGCTCGCCCCCGCCACCGCCGCCACCTTCGCCCGACCGTTCGCCGCGGCGCCTGCGGTCGCGGAACCGGCGTCCGCGTCGGCCCTGGCGACCATCTCCGTCGTCGTCACCGCCGCTGTTGGCATTGTTATTGCCGTTGCCGTTGCCGCGAGACTGCTGGCCACCCGAGCCTTGTTGGTCGCTGCCTTGGTCGCTACCCGCATCCGATCCGCGGTCGTCTGTCTTGGTGGCCCGGTCGCCCCGTTGGCCCCTGTCGGCTCCGTTGGTCAGCGTGCCATCGCTCGCGCCCGCTTCGCGGGAACCGCTGCGTCGTTGCCGACGCTGCGTCTCGTGTGGTGAATCGTTCTGTTCCCCTTGGGCGGCCGGTACTTCGGTGCTGGCCGACGGCTCTGGAACGGTGGGTTCGCTGGTGTTCTGCGGCTCCGGGGCGGCAGCGGCTGATGTACCGTTGCCATGTCCCCTGGTTTCCTGAATCGCAGCGATTAGTTCGTTCTTGCGCATCCCGGATGTCCCCTTGACGCCGGCTTGATTGGCCAGCGCGCGCAGTTCGGGCAGCACCATGGTGGACAGGGAGCCCACAGGAGCGTTGGTCTTGACGTCTGGCGCATCTGTAGGCACAGAAATCGACAGCTGATTGCCGTCGGTGCTTTCGCCAGCCGTGATGAGGTCCGTATCAGTCACGGATTTCCTTTCTTCCCCCGCTGATCACGTCATACGAAGGTTCGTTGCATTCGGCCAAATTGCCGAGTACGCCCTGATCATCGACTCTGTAACGGTGATCGTCAGCGCATCGGCGGCCTGAACGGCGAACCTCGTCAATGAGAAGGATTGATGGTAGTCCTAGCGGCAAGGGCAGTATGGATGCAGATGCAGATGCTGCGATTGCTGGACGGCTCCGAGGATAACCCGCATTTTTGTTGGAAGCAAGCAAACCCTCCGGCCAGCCTTTGGATCAACCGGCGACTGTGACGCCCGGGCTCCAGCGAACTCCTTCGCCGGCGGTCATCTTGGTGATGGTAAATCCGTTTGCGGCCGCGTAGTCCAACGCTTCTAGGGGCAACTGCGGCTCTGTGCCTAAAGCAATCAGCGCCGGACCCGCCCCCGAAAGCGTCGCCGCTACATTGAGACGCCGTAGCAGCCGCAAATATTCCGCCGACGCAGGCATCGCCGGACCACGCTGAGGTTGGTGAAGCACGTCTTCAGTAGCCGGCATCAGCAGGTCCGGACGTTCGGTGAGCGCCACCACCAGCAACGCTGCACGACTCACGTTGAACCTCGCGTCCTCGTGGCTGACCTGGGCGGGCAGCAGCACCCGGGTCTCCGCGGTCAGCGAGCGCTCCTCGGGAATCGCGGAGAACAGCTGAATATCGGGATGCAACCGCAGCGATACCGCCGAATAGTTGGGCCGATCGCGGGTGCAGTCAACCCACGAAACCACCGCACCTCCCAACACCGCCGCCGCGGCGTTGTCGGGGTGACCCTCGAACTCCGACGACAGCTGGATCAGCTGCGCTTCACTCAGGGCTGTCGAACCCGCCTGTGCGACAAGGCCATTTGCTGCGGCCAGGCCGCCAACCACGGCCGCCGCAGAGGAACCCAGACCACGAGAATGCGGGATGGAATTGCGGCAGCGCACCACCAGGCCTGCAGCGCTGACCCCCGCGGCCTGCAGTCCGCGCTCGATGGCGCGCACCACCAGGTGTTCGGGGCCCAGCGGCAGCTGGCCTGCGCCTTCACCATCGACCACCACCAGCAAGCCGGAATCCGTTGTTTCGACAGCGATCTCGTCGCAAAGGCTCAACGCCAGACCGATGCTGTCAAAACCCGGGCCGAGGTTCGCGCTCGAGGCCGACACGACGACGCTCGCCACCAGCCCCGCGGGCAGTATCTGGCACCGATCCGCCACTACGCCAGCCCCAATTTCTCGGCAATGAGAACCGGATCGACCGGCAGCGCGGACACTTTTGGCATATCTCTGAGCGCCGTATCGGGGTCCTTGAGACCGTTGCCGGTCACGGTGCACACCACCGTCGAACCAGGTGCCACCCAACCGTCGTCGATCGACTTGAGCAGGCCCGCGATGCTGGCTGCGGACGCGGGTTCGACGAACACGCCTTCGGAGCGGGCCACCAGGTGGTACGCGGACAGGATCTCTTCGTCGGTGGCGGCCAGGAAGCGCCCGTTCGACTCCTGCTGGGCGGCGACGGCCTGTGCCCACGATGCCGGGGCACCGATGCGGATCGCGGTGGCAATGGTCTCCGGGTGGCTCACCGGCCGGCCCAGCACCAGCGGAGCGGCGCCGGCGGCCTGGGTACCCAACATCCGCGGCAGCTTGTCGATGACGCCGTCGCGGTGATACTCGGTGTAACCCTTCCAATACGCGGTGATGTTCCCGGCGTTGCCGACCGGGAGGGCATGTACGTCCGGTGCGGCGCCCAGAACGTCCACAATCTCAAACGCCGCCGTCTTCTGGCCCTCGATGCGCACCGGGTTGACCGAGTTGACCAACGAGATCGTCGGGAAATCTGCGGTCATCTTGCGGGCCAGTTCCAGGCAGTCATCGAAGTTGCCGTCGATCTGGATGATTTTGGCACCGTGCATGACCGCCTGTGCGAGCTTGCCCATCGCGATCTTGCCCTGCGGTATCAGCACCGCGCACGTGATGCCGGCGCGGGCGGCGTACGCCGCCGCCGACGCCGAGGTATTCCCCGTCGACGCGCACAGCACGGCCTGTTGCCCGCGGGCCAGCGCGTCGGTGACCGCCATCGTCATGCCCCGGTCCTTGAAGGAGCCGGTGGGGTTGAGGCCCTCGACCTTGAGATGGATTGTGCAGCCGGTCATTTTGGACAGTCGGGGCGCCGCGATGAGTGGGGTACCGCCCTCAAGCAGGGTGACCGGGGTCCAATCGTCACCGACCGGTAGCCGATCGCGGTAAGCGGCGATCAGGCCCGGCCAAGGTTGATGAACGGCCGTGCGCGGAATGCTCATAGGCTGGTTCCTTCTAGTCGCAGCACGCTTGTGACAGCCTGCACGACGTCCAAGTCCGCAAGCGCGTCAACGGTTTCGGAAAGCGCGGCGTCGGTGGCGGTGTGGGTGACCACCACGATACGGGCCCCGATTCGTCGACCGTCGTCGTCCGCTACCCCCTCCTGGCGGACCTCGGCGATGCTGACTTCGCGTTTGGCGAATTCTGCCGCGACCGAGGACAACACACCGCTCTTATCAGCGACGTTCATGCTGACGTAGTAGCGAGTCATGATGAAGCCCATTGGTGCCACGGGAAGTTGGGCGTACCTGGACTCTCGGGGCCCCCGGCTGCCGAGTACCCGGTTGCGGGCGGCCATCACCAGGTCACCGGCCACCGCCGATGCGGTCGGCGCGCCGCCGGCCCCCTGGCCGTAGAACATCAGCCGCCCAGCGGCCTCGGCTTCGACGACGACCGCGTTGAACGCCCCGTTGACCGTGGCGAGCGGATGCGTGAGCGGCACCAGCGCCGGATAGACGCGCGCCGAAACCCGTTGCTGACCTTCGTCGGTGGTGATGCGTTCGCAGATCGACAGCAGCTTGATGGTGCAGCCCAGGCTGCGCGCCGATACGAAGTCGGCCGGGGTGATCTTGCTGATGCCCTCGCGATATACATCGGCGGCAGTCACCCGGGTGTGAAAGGCGATGGATGCCAGAATCGCGGCCTTGGCCGCCGCGTCATACCCCTCGACGTCGGCGGTCGGATCGGCTTCGGCGTAGCCCAGTGCGCTCGCGTCGGCCAGCGCGCTGTCGTAGTCGGCACCGGTGCTGTCCATCGCGGAAAGGATGTAGTTGGTGGTGCCGTTGACGATGCCAGCCACCCGCAACACCGAGTCGCCGGCCAGCGATTGAGTCAGCGGGCGGATCACCGGAATGGCGCCCGCGACCGCCGCTTCAAAATAGAGGTCGACGCTGGCGGCCTCGGCCGCCCGCGCCAATTCGCCGGTAGACGTGGACAATAACGCCTTGTTGGCCGTGACGACGGACTTGCCGTGCTCGAGCGCGGACAGGATCGCCTTGCGGGATGGCTCTACCGGCCCCATCACCTCGACGACGATGTCGACGTCCTCGCGCGCGACGAGTTCTTCGATGTTGTCGGTGAGCAGGCCGACCGGCACGCCGCGGTCTGCGGCGATGCGGCGCACCCCGATACCGCGCAGCACCAAGGGGGCACCGATGCGGGCCGCGAGATCCTCGGCGCTGTCCTCGATGATGCGCACGACCTCACTACCGACGTTGCCCAACCCGAGGACTGCTACGCCGATCACCTTTTCGTCACCGAACACGGGTCACCTCACTTCCAGACTCAACAGATCGTCGACCGTCTCCCGGCGCAGGATCAGGCGGGCACGGCCGGCACACACCGCCACCACCGCGGGACGGCCGACCATGTTGTAACGGCTCGACAGCGAATAACAATAGGCGCCGGTAGCGGCCACCCCGAGTAAATCACCGGGCTGTAGGTCATCCGGAACCCAGGCGTCGCGAACGACGATATCGCCGCTTTCGCAGTGCTTTCCGACGATACGGGCCAGCGTCGCTGGTGCGGCGCTGAGCCGCGACACCAGCCGCGCGTCATACTGCGCGTCATAGAGCGCGGTGCGGATGTTGTCGCTCATGCCGCCGTCGACGCTGACATAACGGCGCTGCGCCGTGGTGCTGACATCGACGTCTTTGACCGTGCCGACTTCGTAGAGCGTGATGGTGCCCGGCCCGGCGATAGCGCGACCGGGCTCGACCACCAGCCTGGGAGTGGGCAGCCCCAAGGCCGCACTCTCGTTGCTCACGATGGCGCTCAGCTTGGCCGCCAGCTCTGCGACCGGCGGCGGGTCGTCGGGCGCCAGGTACGAAATACCCAGGCCGCCACCGAGGTCGACGGTCGAGATTTGCGCGGTCTTATCGACGCCGAAGTGGTCGACGATCAAGCGCAGCAGGCCGATGACGCGGTGCGCGGCGAGTTCGAAACCGGCGACATCGAAGATCTGTGAGCCGATGTGGCTGTGCAGCCCGACCAGTCGCAGGTGATCGGTGGCGAATACCCGGCGCACGGCCGCCAACGCCGCGCCGCTGGCCACCGACAGCCCGAACTTTTGGTCTTCGTGAGCGGTCGAGATGAACTCGTGGGTGTGCGCCTCGACACCGACGGTCAGGCGCACGAAGACATCCTGGACGATGCCCGCCTCGCCCGCGATCGCGTCGAGGCGCTCGATTTCGATCATCGAGTCCAGAACGACGTGACCCACCCCGGCCTTGACCGCCGCGGTCAACTCCTCGACCGATTTGTTGTTGCCGTGAAAGGTGATCCGCTCCGGCGGGAAGTTGGCGTGCAAGGCAACGGCCAGCTCGCCGCCGGTGCACACATCGAGCGAGAGGCCTTCTTCGTCGATCCAGCGGGCGATTTCACTACACAGGAATGCCTTGGCGGCATAGTGCACGTTCTGCCCGCCGCCGAACGCCGCCGCGATCTCTTTGCAGCGAGCGCGGAAGTCGTCTTCGTCGATGACGAACAGCGGAGTCCCGTACTCCTGGGCGAGGTCGGTCAGCGCAACTCCGGCGATGCTGGTCGCTCCACCTTCGTTGCGAACCGTGTTGCGCGGCCAGACATTCGATGCCAGCCGCAGTAGCTCCTCGGGCGACTGCGGCCGCGGTGGGCTACCGGCGTGCCGGGCGTCGTCGGCGTGCCGGGGCCCGGCGGGATGGACGTTCACATTCGCTCCGGGGCGCTGACGCCGAGGATCGCCAGCCCGTTGGCGATGACCTGGCGGGTGGCCTGGCATAGCGCGAGACGGGCGGTGTGCAGGTCGGTGGGCTGTTCGTCGCCCATCGGGAGCACCCGGCACGAGTCATAGAACCGGTGATAGTCGCCGCCGACGTCTTCCAGATACCGGCACACCCGGTGTGGCTCCCGCAGAGACGCCGCAGTTTTCAGCATCCCGGGGAATTGACCGATGGTGCGCAACAGCGCACCTTCTTTGTCGTGGCTGAGCAGCTCCAGGTGTGCGGTGTCGGGGATCAGGCCGAGTTCGGCGGCGCTGCGGGCCAGCGCCGACAGCCGGGCATGGGCGTATTGCACGTAGTAGACCGGGTTTTCACTAGACGCTGAGGACCACAGTGCCAGGTCGATGTCGATGGCGGTGTCAACCGAGGAGCGGATCAGGCTGTAGCGCGCGGCGTCCACGCCGATGGCCTCGACCAGGTCGTCGAGTGTGATCACGGTGCCGGCCCGCTTGCTCATCCGGACCGGTTGGCCGTCGCGCACCAGGTTGACCATCTGCCCGATCAGCACCTCGACGGTGGCCGGGTCGTCGCCGAACGCGGCGGCCGCTGCCTTGAGCCGGGCGATGTAGCCGTGGTGGTCGGCGCCGAGCATGTAGATGCACAAGTCGAAACCGCGTTGCCGCTTGTCCAGGTAGTAGGCGATATCACCGGCGATATATGCCGGACTCCCGTCGCTTTTTATCACGACGCGATCCTTGTCGTCACCAAAAGCACTGGTGCGCAACCAGCTTGCGCCATCCTTGTCGTAAATGTTGCCGTTCGCGCGAAGCTTGGCGATGGCCTGGTCGACAAGGCCGCTGGTGTGCATCGAGTCTTCGTGGGTGTAGACGTCGAAGTCGGTGCCGAACTCATGCAGCGACTCTTTGATGTGGGTGAACATCAAGTCGACGCCGATCTCGCGGAAGGTCTCGTGCAGCTGGGCTTCGGGCAGGCTCAGCGCGTCGGGCACTTTCTGTAATACCTGGGCGGCGATGTCGGTGATGTAGCTGCCCGCGTAGCCGTCGGCGGGCGCGGGTTCACCTTTGGCCGCGGCGATCAGCGAGCTGGCGAATCGGTCGATCTGGGTGCCGTGGTCGTTGAAATAGTATTCGCGCAGCACGTCAGCGCCCTGCGTCGACAGCAACCGGCCCAGCGCATCGCCGACGGCGGCCCAGCGGGTGCCGCCGATGTGGATCGGTCCGGTCGGGTTGGCCGAGACGAATTCGAGGTTGATCTTGTGCCCGGCCAGGGCGTCATCGTTACCGAAACCCGCGCCGGCGTCAATGACGGTGTTAACGATCTCCGCCTGCGCCGACGCGTCGAGTCGCAAGTTGATGAACCCTGGTCCGGCGACCTCCACTGAGGCGATACCGTCGGCCCGCTCCAGCGCCTCGGCGAGCCATCCGGCCAGCTCACGCGGGTTCGCCCCGACTTTCTTGCCCAGCTGTAGTGCCAGGTTGCTGGCGTAATCGCCGTGCTCGGCAATGCGGGGCCGTTCCACGGTGACCACCGGCGGCAATGCGGCAGCATCCAACCCGCGCTCGGCCAGCACCGCGGCAGCGGTGACTTTGAGCAGCTCAGCCAGGTCGGCGGGGGTCACGAGCGTCCATCCTATTGGCTGGGGTGCCCACGCCCCGAATCGATCGCGGTGGCCGGACGGTCATCACGATGCGTTAATCTGTCTGGGCCCAATGGTGCAGCATGTTACGAGTGCGCCCCCGTAGCTCAGGGGATAGAGCGTCTGCCTCCGGAGCAGAAGGCCGCAGGTTCGAATCCTGCCGGGGGCACCATCTGACCAGCACAGATACGTCTCCGCACAAGATTTGCAGAACTAGGCAATCGGCGTGGCTCCAACGAATGGAGCGCAGCCATGCCAACAACCACCACCACAACCAACCCCCACCCTGACATCCCACTGCCTGCCGGCACTCACGCCTTGGGCGGATGGGAGGACGAACGCCGCACAATTTCGACGGATGCCAAGGGGGTCGATACAACCGACTTCCTTGTCTCGGCGGTTGCAACGCAGCTGCGCGATGGCTCGATCAACATCGAACCTGAAGACCACGACGTGCCGCTGGTCTTTGTCGACGAACTGGACAAAGACGGGATGTCGCGTGAGCGTTTGACGATAGGCATCGAGGGTGCTCGGGGCCTTGCACGGGCGCTGCTTGAGGCTGCGGCCGAGCTGGACGGGTGGGCCACGCGATGACCACCAACGCCACAGACCAGACCGAGACAATCCACCGCCATGCGTACTGCATCGTCGGCTGCGGCCACGACGGACCCGACAACGGCGACCCCAAGCACGGCCCCTATTGCGAGCGCCTGGTCGGCGGCCACGCCAACGCGGTCACCGAGCCGGGCTGGGAACGTGTCCAGTTCTGGTGCTCGGTCATCAGTCCCTACGTTCACGGCACAGTGTCGAAACAGCATTCTCGGGAGTGCGACCAGTACCGCGACGGAGTGCAGCTTGTGGCACTCGTCAGAGACGAGACGTGCGCCGAGGCGTTCGAGTGGCGGGAGAGCAAGTTCAACCTCTCTGCTGCCGAGGCACGCCAATTGGCCGCTCAGCTGGTCGCTGCGGCCGACAGTAGGGACGGGATCAGCAGGGTTGGGTGGACGCGATGAGCAACGCGATGAGCACTGTGAGAAACATCGTTATCGCCGCATTTCTGGCCGCGCCGTTCCTGGCGTTGCCGCCCGCTCACGCAGGGCCGATCCAATGGTGCGATCCCGCGTCGTCGCTGTTCGACCCGACCATCTGTTACAACGAATCGCCACACGGCGGGTATAGCTGTGACCCTTACGACCCGGCATACGACCCGAACTACTGCGCCGCCCAGAGGTGACGTTGGCCTGCTACTCGGCCCGTCATCCGTTTGGGTGGCGGGCCGGGTCAGTTCTCTTTTTCCGGTGTGGCCCTGCAAGCTTTCTCTTGCGGCGCAGCACCATTACGAGATCCGACAGAACCACCTTCTGCCGCCGTCCGTGCCAGCTGTCGCCGTCCCAATAAACCTCGGAGTCGGTGTCGTTCGGGTGCGGGTACCAACCCGGCTTTTGACCGGCCATTTCGGGAGCATATCGGGGTGCAGTGAAATTGGCTGGCGTTTTGCTTGTTGACGGGGCCGTCAATAATGGAACACGCGAAAACCTTCGCCAGGCCGCATAAAAAAGGGGCCTGACACTAATGTTCCGACTTTCTCAACCCGTTCAGGTTTAAGCTGGTTGAACTATCTCCGTTAGGGCACAGGTTTGGGTGGCGGGAGTCGCGGACGAGCGCGACGCCGCCGGTATGGGAGGGCAGGCGGCGCGAGGTTTTGGGACGCGCTCGGCTAGTGCCGGAAGCATTCCCCGAAGTATTCCTTCTAGCTCGGACATATTCAGGCGCGGCACGTAGCGCCCAAGGAGGACCCAACATGGCGGAAGTAAAGAAAGAAGTCGTTAACGAGGACGCACTTGCTGATCTGACCTCGCGCGCAGAAGAACTGGGTTTCGAGATTTTCTGCGACGGCAGGTGGGGCTACATCCTGCGGCGCATCGATCGCGACATAACCAATCCAGCGAGTCAGGCAGACCTTGACGACCTAAGCGAGATGCTCGACGGCATCGAATGGGGCCGCGAACATAGGATGGGCGCTCAGGGCACGGCCAGCCGGTAGGGGCCGTCGATAACGATAACCTTGGACTCCGCTCCGGCTGGCGATTCGCCGTATCGTCTGCCAGGTAGAGGGGGCCGGGCCGCCGAGCATTGGGCCGGTGCCCCAACTCACTGCCGACCTAAACCTCTTTGACCAAGAACGGCCGTCAAGATCGATTCTGGCGCCCGTCCTCTCTTATGGATGAGCACGCACTGGCCGGGACATGAATTGGCGGACCCGTCAATTCATTGCCCAAAAAGGGGTAGCTGACTACTCGCGCAGACAATCGTCACTCCATTAATCTTGACGGCATACCTGTTGAATAAGGCCGGTGATGGATATGTCGTATGTGGTCGCGGACCCGGAGATGATGACGGCGGCGGCATCGGATCTGGCAAGCATTGGATCGAACGTCTGCGCCGCTCACATGGTGGCGGCTGCCCGGACGACGTCGGTGATACCCGCAGCCGCCGATGAGGTCTCGACGGGCATCGCACAGCTGTTCTCGGCGCACGCCCAGGAGTATCAGGCGCTGGCCGGGCGGGCGGCGGCGTTTCAGGAGCAGTTTGTGCAGCACTTGACTGCCGGTGCGTTCTCGTATGCCAGCATCGAGGCCGCCCTCGCCTCGTTGTTGCAGGGCGCGAACGGGTTAATAGAAGACCTTGTGTTCTCACTCATATCCCCTAACGGGTTAATAGCAGACCTTGTGTTCTCACTCATATCCCCTATTTTGAATAATCGTGAGCTATTTTCTTTGCTCTTCATATGGGGCATCACACCGCCGTTCTTGGCCGCCATAACTTTCCTTTTGTTGTTTATTTTTGTTGCTAATTTGCTAAAGCAATATGGATTGTAGCGGGTTCGTTGCGCGACCAGCATTCAAAAGCCCGCATAGGGCAAATGAGGGCCGAATGACGGTCTAGGAAATAGGCCGACAGTTCTACTGCTGATATCGGCCGCCTTGTCGCCATTGGGTCCGTGTTGTTCCGATTTTGTTGATACTTGGCATAACTGCTTGGCCCATTTTTTCCCAGGGCGTTCAATGACCGCCATGACCAAACCAGAACACCTCGAGCACCTGGACGGGCTTTGGGCTCCCCAAAAATGAAGACTAGGCGGTGAGCGTGGTCATTCGCTATTTCGCCGATCGCGGCGTTGTGTGCTCACGGGACGAGGCGCGCAGCATCGTGCGGGAAGGAATGGAATCTTAAGTCGCTGCTCTCCTCGGGAATGGCCCGTGACAGGGCAAGTTGCGCAGCCCGTTGGCCTGGCCTCACGGATCCGGTCCTTCACCCGGGCGCGATGGTGTTGGCGGTGGCACGGTTAGAGGCCGCCGAGCTGTCCGGGGGCAGGTGAGGTGGGGAATACAACCACAGTTGAGGCCGACGTAACATCCCATGATGGGACGTCCGGGGAAGGCGCCGCCGACTCCGCCGCCGCCGGTGGGATCCTCGGGAGTGGCTGCGGCTGGGGGTGCCGGCGTCACGCTGGACGAAGTGGTCGTCTTCCGTGTTGTGGCAGTGGTGCTGCTTGGCGACTTTTCGCCGCCACCGCCGCAGCCGACCGCCAAGACAAGAATGGTTGCGCCACCGAACAGCGCGATCGCCGCGCTAGCGTCAGATTTAATCAGCCTTCCCCTTTCTGCTGCGCGAGGACCGACCACAGGCCAGGAGGGAGGTTTTCGGTGGGTCGCATGATTTCTTGTTCTTTCTTGAATGGCCACCTTGGAATCGGGACCACTGACTACACGATCACCAACCCCGTCGCGTTCGATTGAAGATATGAGTTAGTCCACTACTCGCCTTTTTCGACGTCACACTTGCGACCACAGGAACCAGATCGGCCTAGGTCCACGTCTGAATAGTCGATCGGGCCGTCCCAGCTCTCCTCGGGGGCAAGCGGTAGCCGGCAGCTAGGCCAAATTTGTCCACGGCGCTCGTGCGGCTCGCCCTAGCGCCGGCCTTACTGGGCAGCGCCGGAGACGAACCACCCCGAGCTAGCGAAGATCCCGGAATACTCGGGACCGTCTGAGCCGTAGCCAGATGGCTTGAAACAGAACACCTCGACCAGATCCCCGAAGCGCGAATTGCATTCGACCATCCAACCGACGGCAAGCCGCAGACCCTTTTCACGGTTGACCGTAAAAAACACAGGCCGAAGGCCATGCTTCGCCATACGGACAACACGCCAAGGGAATCAGCGTCGTGCTGTAAGACTCTGATCTACGGTCCTCCGCCATCTCCCGAGTGTCGGCTGCTACCCGCTGCGCGTGCCCTAGGGGCCAAACCTGCGACGGTGACCATGGCTGCTGACCTGCGCGCTACGACCGACTGAAGAACGCAACCGAAATCCTCGCCTCAGATCCTGACACCGAGAACGCTGATGCCTTGGTCAGCGGTGAGGCGCTGCGCGCCTTCGTCGCGACCCTGGCAGACGAACACGTACTCGACGGCCTGACCGACTACGACGCGGATACAGTCGCGTTACTCGTCAGCATTGATTTCCTGGGGGGTCCGGAGGGCATGGTCGAGCGCCTCGGCGCCTGGCTAACCGACTGGCTCAACGACCGTCCTATTTGCGGTCGCTCCAAGACAACGAACGCGTGGGGGGTAGGTGCCGCGCTCGCGCAAGCCCTCTATCTGTACCTGGCAGCGTTCGCGAGTCCAGAGTTCACCGACAGCAAGTCGGCAGAGCGGCGGGCTGCGGAGTGATCCGCGGCCTCGCGGTTATCGCCGCATTTCTAGCCGCGCCGTTCCTGGCGTTGCCACCGGCCCACGCAGGGCCGATCCAATGGTGCGACCCCGCGTCGCCACTATTCGACCCGGCCATCTGCTACAACGAATCGCCGCACGGTGGGTATAGCTGTGACCCGTACGGCCCCGCATACGACCCGAATTACTGCGCCGCCCAGAGGTGACGTCAGCCTTTTTGATCGGCAGGATGTGCACGTTGGCCGGCAGAGAGCTGAACACGAAATTGCCTGGCGCGTCAATTAATTCCCTGAAAAGGTAGATAGCCGATTACTCGGTGCAAACCATCGTCACCCCATTAATCTTGACGGCGTACCTGTTGAATCGGGGTGGTGGATATGGCGCATGTGGTCGCGGACCCGGAGATGATGACGGCGGCGGCTTCGGATTTGGCAGCCATCGGCTCGAACGTCAGCGCGGCTCACATGGTGGCAACGGCCCGGACAACTTCGGTGATACCCGCAGCCGCCGATGAGGTGTCGGCAGGCATCGCGCAACTGTTCTCCCAGCACGCGGCGAACTATCAGGCGCTGGCGGCCCAGGCGTCGGCGTTCGAAGGGCAGTTTGAGCAGCTCTTGACCAATAGTGCGGTCTTGTATGCGGTCACCGAGACGCTGGCCGCCTCGTATCTGCAGTCCACACTCACGTTCGAGGAGGGGCTTGTCAGAGGTGTGGTCGCCATGCCGAGCCTTTTGCTCGATCCGCATACGTACTTCGAGGCTATAGCGCCAATTCTCACCGCATTTTTCTTGCCAGTCTGGCTTCCACCCCTAGTCATAGCATCGCTGATCTTCTTATGGCTCGCGGAAATGGGTGATTTCGAGAGTCTTTCCCGTTTGTAACGGCCTGACCTGACGGTGGACACGGCAGGCGGCGGTACATCCATGGTGACCGGGTACGGCTTGCGGGGTCGCGCGCCGACCGCCTCTCGAACCCATGGGAACTTTCGCATTCTTTATTCGGAAGGTCACTCCGACCCTAAGCAACCCCCGCGCGATCGGGCCTGTTTCAGGGTTTCAGTTGCACGGGGCGGCACCGATTAGGGACAAAACGGCCCGTTCTGGTGATTTTTTTCCACGGTAGATAGACCACCGGCCAGGGTCGGATCGTCGCCGCACCATCCCCTTAAAGCTGAATCTAGGAGGGCCTACGGCTTGACGAGCCCGAGTGTGACCCTGATGTCGTCATCGTCCAACCCGTCATCTCTCTGCGTGGTGCCTATGGTCTGGCGTTAGCTGGTCGGTGCCACCAGGGCGAACCTCTGAATTTTCTTTTGCTCGGCGCGTCACCAACTGGAAGTGCCGCCAGCCCCACCCTTACGTGATGGCGAAGCAGATGAAGACCGCGCGGCGTCCCATAAGTTCTAAGGTGCTCGCCGGAAGATGAGGGGCCATTTGGCCCTACTTTCATTCGCAACCCTGAGCCCATCCTGGCGAGATCGCGCGACGAAGGGGAACCGATGCCCGATCAACGCGAGCCCAGCCCCCCTGAAACTCTCCAGCGGGTCTTGACCGAAGGCGTGCCCTTGGGGCGGTGGAAAGAAGGGCAGCTGTTCGAAGGCATCAACCCAACCCCAGGGCTGGCGAGCGCGGCGAACTGGTTCCCACGCACCGAGGAGGTAGGCCCCGACGAGATGCGGATCACCTTCATGGGCACCGCGCCCATGATTCGTCCGGGACAGATGAACACTTCGATCTTTGTCGAACTGGGCAATGGCGATAACTTCGTGTTCGACCTAGGCGAGGGATCAATCGCTAACTACAACGCCGCCGGTCTGGCGATGAACCAGCTGGACAAGATCTTCATCACCCACCTGCACATCGACCACTTCGGTGCGCTGCCCTATCTCTACATGTTCGGCGGCTGGGCTGGTCGCTGGCATAAGCCGCTGCGCGTGTTCGGCCCGTCGGGTCGCACACCCGAGTTCGGCACCGCGCACATGGTCGAGGGCATGAGGCAGATGCTGGCCTGGCATCGGGATGCGTTCGCGGTCTTCCCGGTCGGCCAGGGTCACGATGTCGTCGTGACGGAGTTCGACTTCCGCGACAACGGCGGCGTCGTCTACGACGAGAACGGGGTCCGAGTCATCCACTGGCAACGCTCACACGCCAAGGACGGCGCGTCGGCCTACCGGCTAGACTGGAACGGACTCAGCATGGTCTGGACCGGTGACGGTCGCCCCTCGCTGCTCGACGCCGAATATGCCTCCGGGGCCGACGTTTACATCACCGAGACGCAGGCCGAGATGTGCGCGATTAGCTCCGGCGTGCAAGGCGTGCCGCCGTTCTTGGGCCGCTACACCATCGACACCCACCACACCCCGGCCTATGCGGCTGGCTATGTAGCCAAGCGCGCCAACCCGCGACTATTCATGACCACCCACATGCCCTTTGATCCGTACCTCAACGAAGAGACCACGGTCGAGATCCGCCACCACTGGAAAGGGCCGTTTCACTTCGGAGCACCCGACGGAGTCGTCGTCAACGTCACCAAGAACGACATCTGGGTACGCGAGGGCGTCCTACCCGACTACCCGAACATCCGGGCACCCCAGTTCGACTTCGACACCGGTCAGCTCGTGGTGCCCGCCCCCACGAACAAACGCACCGATATCCAGGAGCCGTTCATCCGGGAGCAGGAAATCCCGCCCGCCGACTACTATCCCGAGGGCTATCACCCTCAACTGCTGACCGATTGGCCCTCCGACGAGGATCTCGTGATCCCCACCGAGGTTATGCCTCCACAGATGCTCGCAGGGATGGGCGCGGCTTGGCTACACCGGCAGGCCTACAAGAAGCACATTGACGATCTCACCGCCGACACATCACCAGTTACCTGAAAGCTGCGGTGCTCGCCCGTCCGGCAGCGTCCGGCGTGGCAGATCCAGCAGGACTGCATGGCGGCTGTGTGCCCCCAGAATTCTGCGAACTCCCCCCCTAATGCCGGACCCGCCCCGAAAGTGGCTCAGCGTTGAAGCTGGGGCGGGAATTCAGCCCTCGCCGTAGATGGTGACCATGTCTTCCGGCGTGATCGTGAACCCAGACGACCCGGACAGGGAAGCCCGGAACAAGTCGAACACCCCATCGGGAAGCTGGTGGGCGCGAGCGTGAACCGGCAGGCCGCGCCGAAGTTCGATCTCGGCCTCGACTAGGGCGGACTCCTGCGCCTCATGCTCAGCCGCCAGCCGCTTATCGCTGGCGGCATCGGTCGGGGCGAAACAGGGATCTTCGATAGCTTCGCGAACCGTCTTCGCAAGCAGGCTTTCGTAGCTTCCCCGGCAGTACACGCGGGGTGATGCGTTGGGACCGTTGCCCGCAACGCCGCGATCAATTGGCATTGCCCTGCGCCATCCGCTCGCGGTCCCATCTGGAATGGTCTACCCGGCTGGCCTTTAGGGATGTCACCGACATCGGTTGCGGGGCATCGGCACTCACCTGCCGGTACAGCCTGGATAGAGCGCCTTCTGTAAGCCCCAGTTCCGTAGCGATTTTCAGCTTCGTGTTCATGTTGTCGCACGCCTCATACTGCGCCGATAGTTCGACCCGCCGGCCAATCTCGGCGGCAATCATCGCAATGACATCCCGCTCCGCAGCCGACCAAACCAGTTCTCTACCAGACGCTTTCGCTGCCGCCGCCAACTCCGCGTCCAGCGCGGCGATAAGCGTCTGCGCCTCAACCGATTTGCCCATAACCAGCCAAGTCTACCGCCTCGCCCACGATTCCTGCGTTATGCGTGCGCATCCAGATCTCCCGTTTCGGCCATGCGCAGCGGCGACCGGCCTGGGGCGTCCCCCCCACCCCCCTCGATGGTCACCGTGGGGTTGACCGGATGGTGCGCAGTCGATCGGCACCGCCAGATCTCTACCGACGCTTGCGCATTGTGCGGGGATGGTGACCCGTGGCCGGGGATGGTGAACTGTGGCCGGGAGTAGACCGTCAGGCAGGGATCTCAATCACCGGCCCAGACAGCTCGGCCACCAGGACCCGCCGCTGCCGGGCACCGGCGAACGCCACCCCATCAGGCTGGCCACGCCGGCGCCCAATGAGATGAGATCATCACTTGATTGTCAACCGACCGCCACCGCGTCCGGGGCGAGGCCGACGGTGATGGTGGCGATCACGGTGTCGGTGGGGGGTTGATCACCGACACCGTATCGCCCGGGAGCGGTTCGTCGCCGCCGGTGTAAGAGTTGGTGACGTAGACGTCCGCAAATTGCCGCAACGACCCACCATCGAACTCCATAACACCAAAGACCCTGGTGCCGAGGACGTCCTGCCCGTGCCACCGCGCGGCTCTTTGATCCGACCTCGCCCGTTTCCGCGCAACCGTTATTTAGGTGACGAGTGTTCCGTCTTGTCCGGGTTTGCCGGCTTGGCCGGTTAAGCCGGTGGATCCGGTACTTCCTGACGTGCCCTGGGCGCCCGCGGTGCCGTGCGCGGCTGTGCCGCCGGCACCGCCGTCACCGCCGACACCGCCGGGTCCGCCGGCACCGCCGGCGCCGGCGGCACCGCCGACACCGGCGAACCCGTTAGGGTATCCATTGCTGCCCAGGGTGTAGTTGCCACCGTTACCGCCGTTGCCGCCGTTGGCTCCGGTGCCGCCGTTGCCGCCGGTGCCGCCGCTGCCGCCGGCGCCGCCGTTGCCGGACATCGTCCCGCCGGCACCACCGTGACCGCCGGTGCCGCCGGTGCCGCCTTGGCCGGTACTGGGCGCACCGTTGCCGCCGTTGCCGCCGTTGCCGCCGCTCCCCCCGGCGGCATTGCCGTAGGAAGCCATCTGGGAGGAGCCGCCGTTGCCGCCGTTGGCGCCCTCACCGCCGTTGCCGCCGTAACCGCCGATGGCCGGACCCCCAACGACCCCTGACGGTGTGGTGGCGATGCCCGGATCGCCGCCGTTGCCCCCGGGCCCGCCGGGTCCGCCGTTGCCGCCGGTGCCGCCGTTGCCCGGGATCGCGTCACCGCTGACGGTGATAGTTGCGTTGCCGCCGACCCCGCCGTTGCCGCCCGCCTGGCCAATGTTGAAGGCGTCATCGCCGGGTCCGCCGGTGCCGCCGACTAAGGGTTCGAGTGTGTTGGAGGTAGCGGCGGTGACGTTGGTGCCGGGGGTGCCGTCGGTGGCCTGCGTTCCGTTGGGGGTGGGGTTGGCACCCCCCGCGCCGACCGCGCCGGTGCCGCCGGCGCCGCCGGTCCCGCCGTTGCCATGCAACCCGGCGTTGCCGCCGTTACCGCCGGTGCCGCCGACCGCGCCGACGCCGCCGGCGCCGCCGGCGCCGCCGTTACCGTTGGTGTTCGCGTTCGCGTTGCCGCCGTTACCGCCGTTGCCGCCGTTGCCGCCGGGGCCGCCAGAGCCGCCGACCCCGCCGGTGCCGCCGTTGCCGCCGGGGCCCGCGGCCCCGCCGACCCCGCCGGTGCCGCCGGTGGCACCCAGCGCGGTGGCGTTACCGCCGGCACCGCCGTGACCGCCGGTGCCGCCGGTGCCGGTGATCGAACCGCCGATGCCGCCGGCCCCGCCGGTGCCGCCGGTCCCGCCCGGCGTGGTGGCGTTGCCGCCGGCCCCGCCGGTGCCGCCGTTGCCGAACAAGAAGGCACTCCCCCCGGCGCCGCCCTGCTGCCCGGGTGCACCGGACCCGCCGGTGCCGCCGTTGCCGAAAAGCCACCCGCCGGCCCCGCCGGCCTGCCCGGTGCCCGGCGCCCCGTTAGTGCCATTACCGAACAGCGGGCGCCCCGTCAGATCCTTAACGGGGGAAAACAACACCCTCAGGCTCTGCAACTCCTGCTCCAAGGTCTGCAACGGCGAAGCATTAGCCGCCTCCACGGCCGCATACCAACTGCCTGCACTGTTCAACGCCTGCACAAACTCCGAATGAAACACCGCAGCCTGCGCACTGGCCGCCTGATACTGCGCCGCGTGGCCGGAAAACAGCGACGCGATCGCCGCCGACACCTCATCCCCAGCAGCAGCCGCCAATGCCGTCGTCGGGGCCGCGGCCACCGCATGGGCCTCACTGAGGGTCGAGCCGATGCCCGCCACATCCGACGCTGCCGCCGCCAACATGTCCGGTGCTGCGATCACATATGGCATAGCAATACCCTTCTAATCCGCCATCTCTTGACCAGCGGTATGAATGAAGCCGAAAAAGTATGACGATGGTATGGCAGGTTTTTGGTTTTTCCTAGGGTTTCTGCTATCTTTGACGCCCCCGTTAATATCTGGCGACGCTGATGTCGAACCGGATCGCCCCCACCGCCCCGCAGCGGCGGCATGTCGTCGAACTGATCGGCGAGCCGACTACAGGCCGGATGCCGGCGCACCTGGCCTGACGAAAAACAGTCGGTGAAAAATCGACGCCACCGAGGATCGCTTACCGCGGAAAGGCGAAATCGCTTGGCTTCGAGGGGCATATCGCGTGGGCCGACGCGATGCCGTGAGAGACCGCGTCGTCGACCTGGCCGGCGACGTAGACGGCCCGAATGGATTGCGTCGACAGAGTACTTGACGTTTATACAAAATGCCTGAATCATCCATTATGTATGGAACACCATGACAAAATAGGCGGTCGGTTTGCTCGCCGTGCCACCGACGCCCGCGTCGCGTGGGCCTCAAAGGCGGCCTGTCGTTCCGTTGATCCCGAGGAACTCTTCGTTGATGGAGCGGCCCAGCGCAAGGCCGCTAATATATGCCGGCACTGTCCCGTCACTGCCGAATGCCTGGCCGACGCACTCGACAACAAAATAGACTTCGGTGTTTGGGGCGGCATGACCGTGCGCCAACGTCGGGTGCTGTTGAAACAACATCCTGAGGTCAGTTCCTGGTCCGAATTCTTCGCCGCCCAACGCCAGCACCGCAGGACCGGCTAATCGGCGTACCTAACCGCTGGGCTTGCAGCAGGTCGCCGGAGAGCTCAATTGCGTCCGCAAACATCCGACAGGGTCGATACCACCGGGCAGTTTGTCACAGTGCCGATCACCACTGCGGCGCTTTATTGACTTCTTGCCCGTGCGCCACCTGCTGCGCGGTGTAGCCGATGAGCAGTGCCGCGCCACCGATCAGGACGACGACCCCGGCCAGCCACAGCAGGCCGTAGGTATAGCCGTAGTCCAGTGCGCGCACCTGGGCGGCGTTCATGGACTTCACCGGCCCGGTGGTGCCGCCCAGGTGCAGCGTGCGCGACGTGATGGCGGCCTGGATGACGACCAGCACCAGCGGCCCGCCGAGGACTTGCAGCATCCCTGCGATCGCCCCGGCGGGCCCAATGCGGTCGAAGCCGACGCTGGCGATCAGCGATAGCGAGAGCGGGACGTTGATCATGCCGATACCGATGGCGCCGACGACGATCGGCAAAACAAGGTTCGGGAAGTACGGTATGCCGCGGTTGAGCGTCGAGCCGTACAGCATCGCGCCCAGCAGCAGGATGCCGCCGGCGATCACCACCACCCGCGGCGGGAACCACGCCACCAGCCGCGAGGACGCGCCCAACCCGATGGCCATCGCGATGAAGAACGGGATGAAGCTGACACCTGCGCGCAGCGGACTGTAGCCCATGATGTTCTGCACGTACAGGGCGATCAGCACGGCCAGGGTGAAACCCACCCCACCGGTCAGGAACATGGCCGCGAACGTGGCCAGCCGGTTGCGGTCAAAGAACAGGCTGAACGGCACGATGGGGTTCTCGGCCGTGCGCTCCACCACAGCGAACGCCACGAAAGCGGCCAGGGCCACCGCACCTGAACTGATCGTGGTGGCCGACAGCCAGCCCTTCTCCGGCCCCATCGTGAGCCCGAAAACCGCCGCGGTGCAGGTCAACGTGGCCAGCACAGCCCCTGTGGCGTCGAGCTTCATTCGCTCCTTCTGGGTTTCCCGCAGCGCGGTGCGAGCCAGGTAGATCACCAGCAGCCCGCTCGGCACGTTCACCAAAAACGCCAGCCGCCACGACACGTCGGTGAGCGCCCCGCCCACCACCAGGCCCATCACCGCGCCGAGACTGTTCATGGCGCCGAACACCGCCGCCGCCGCGTTGCGTTGCGGCCCCTTTGGGAAGGTGGTCGCCACCAGCGCTATGCAGGTCGGTGTGATGATCGCGGCGGCCGCGCCCTGCAGCAGCCGGGCCAGAACGAGGGCGCCCCCGTCCCGCGCGATGGCGCACATGGCCGAGGCGATGGTGAATAGCGCGACCCCGACGATAAAGGTGCGCTTGCGGCCGATGGTGTCACCGAGGCGGCCCCCCAGCAGCATCAGGCCACTAAAGGTCAGCGCGTAGGCGGTGATCACCCAGCTGCGCCCGGCATCCGACAGTCCCAGTTCGTTCTGGATCTTAGGAAGCGCGACGACCGCGACCGTGCCGTCCATCGTGGCCAGAAGCTGAATGCCGCCGAGCGCGGTAACTATAGCGACGTACCGGCGACGCGGCGGCGTGGTCGGTTCGTCGGGAATCGGGGTCGCTTCCGCACGCTCTGTCGTCCAGCGAGTGGGTGTCCGCCCTGCGTCGTCGCGAGCCGTCATAGCCCTCCAAGCCTCCTATCCGTGCTTTCGCTCCGCGCGACTACAGCAGTTCGAGCAGTTGCAAGTCGGTGGCGTATTTGACGATGATCGGCGGCGAGACCTGCGGGATTCCGCTGTCCGGGCCAATTTCGGCTTCGTGCACCGCAGCACGGAACCGATCGGTCGGCGGCGAGGATCCGCGAGTCGGCGCCGCGGGGCGTAGATCATGGGAATTGCGCAACAGCCACAGCAACACCTCGAGCACCGAGTGCTGGCGCTGTCGGTCCGGCAGGGCACGCAGGGCGGTCTCAAACCGCTGCAACCAGTGCTCAAAGTCACCGACCCGCTGGATCGGGTAACCGGCCCCGATCAGCCAGTCGACGTACTCGTCGAGTCCGATGCCGTCGTCGTGAGGGTTCACCACATGGAAGGTCTGAAATCCGTCGACCGCCCGGGCGCCGAGTGTGGCTACCGCCTCGGCGACGAATTCGACGGGCAACCCGTCGAAGTGCACGCGTTGCCGGTTGCCGTTCGCGTCGAGCTCGTAGAACGAGCCGGGCGCAACACCGGTGGCCACCAGGCTCAGCATCATCCGGGTCAACAGGTCTGGCACGTTGAGCTGACCCGCATACGTGGTGTCGGCCAGGATCATGTCGCAGCGGAACACCGCGACCGGCAGCCCGCACAGGTCGTGGGCCTCCCGTAGCAGCACCTCGCCGGCCCACTTGCTATTGCCATAACCGTTGCCGTAGCTGCAGTCGTTGGTGCGGGTGGGGCTGATGACGCGGATGTCGGCGTCCTCGGTGAACTCTGACGGCTTGATCTGGCCGCCCACCCCTATGGTCGACACGTAGGTGTACGGCTTGTGCTTGCTGGTCAGCGCGATCCGGATCAGCTCGGCGGTGCCCAGCGCGTTGGGTCCGAACAGCTCGCTGTAGGGCAGCACGTGGTTGACCAGGGCGGCCGGGTCGACGATCAGGTCGACCGTGTCGGCCAGCCGCTGCCAGGTCTGCGCGTCGAGGCCGAGGTCGGCCTCTGCCTTGTCGCCGGCCAGCACCTCCAGGTGGTCGGCAGCCAGCTGCCGGTAGTGCGCCAGCAGCTGTGGGTCACCGCTGTCGAACGTTTTGTCCAGCCGGGCCCGCGCGTCCTCGTCGGAGTCGGCCCGCACCAGGCAGATCAGCGTGCCGTCGACCGGCTGCATCCGCTGCAGCCATTCCAGCACCAGGTAGCGCCCGAGGAACCCGGTCCCCCCGGTCAAAAGGACTGTCCGAGCCTCGGCGCTCGGGCCTGGCAGCGTCGGGGCGGCGGCCAACGTCGGGGCGTCGATGAACTTGTCCAGCGTGAGGTCACCGGCGTGCAGCTCGATGGTGTCGGAGCCGTGCACCGACGCAAAGCGCAGATCGCTGGCATGTCTCCCCAACTGCTGGCTCAAGCTTCGCACCGACGGCGCGTAGAACATGGTGCGCACCCCAACGTGTGCCTCCAGGCGGGAGTTGATCGCGGCGACCACCCGCATCGCCGACATCGAATCCCCACCCAGCTCGAAAAACGAGTCGTCGACCCCGACCCGCTCGACACCGAGCACCTGGGCGTAGATGCCGGCCAGGACCTCCTCGACCCGGTTGCCCGGGGCGCGGTACCGATGACCATCGGTGTATTCGGGTGCCGGCAGGGCCCGGGTGTCGAGTTTGCCGTTGACCGTCAATGGCAGCGCGTCGATCACCACGATCGCCGCGGGCACCATGTAGGCCGGCAACCGCTCGGCCAGCGCGGCGCGCAGCTCGGCCGGATCGGCGCTGCCGGTGACATAACCCACCAGGCGCCTATCGCCGGGACGGTCCTCGCGGGCGATCACCACGGCCTGCTCGACTCCGTCCAGCCCTGCCAGCGCGGCCTGGACCTCACCGGGCTCAATGCGATACCCGCGGATCTTGACCTGCTCATCGGCACGCCCGAGATATTCCAGCTGCCCGTCGCGGCGCCACCGCACCAGATCCCCGGTGCGATACATCCGTATCCCCGGCGCTCCCGCACCGCCGAACGGACACGCCACAAACCGCGACCCGGTCAACCCCGCCCGGCCCAGATAGCCAACCCCCACCCCGACACCGGCCACATACAACTCCCCGACCACCCCGACCGACACCGGCCGCAACCACCCATCCAGCACGAACAACGCCGCCCCCGGCACCGGTGACCCGATCGGCGGCGCACCCGACCCCGGTGTCAACGAGGCGCTCATCGACGCACACACCGTGGTCTCGGTCGGACCGTAGGCGTTGATCACCACCCGCCCCGGCGCCCACCGATCCACCAGCTCGGCCGGACAGGGCTCACCGCCAAGCACCAACGCCGTCGACTCCAAACCCTCAGGCGAGAGCACCCCCACCGCCGACGGCGTTTGGGTGAGCACACTGACCTCTTCACGGATCAGCAGGTCGTGGAAGTCGTCTGGTGAGCCGACAACCTCTTCGGGCACCACTACCAGCCGCCCCCCACCCAGCAGCACAACCCAGATCTCCCACACCGAGAAGTCGAAAGCATAGGAGAGACTCTGCGTCCACACCCGCTCCACCGGCAGCTCCGTGGGCGATGACTGCACCAAGCGGGCCATGTTGTGGTGGGTGATGGCCACTGCTTTGGGGACACCGGTGGTGCCGGACGTGTAGATCAGATAAGCGATGTCTTCGGGGGTCGGGCGGGCCAGCGCCGGCGAGCCCGTGCACGGATGGGCCCGGATGTCAGCGTCGCCGATGTCGATGACCGGCAGGCGGCACCCGTCGAGCCGGTCGGCCAGCCCGGTAGTGGTGAGCGCGGCAACCGGCGCGGCGTCATCGAGCATGAACCCGATCCGGGCCGCCGGGCATGCGGGGTCGATCGGTAAATAGGCCGCTCCGGTCTTCAGCACCGCCACAATTGCGATGATGGCGTCGGCCGAACGCTCCGACAGCAGCGCCACACACTGCCCCGGGCGGGCGCCGTGAGCGGCCAACAGGCGAGCCAACCGGTTCGCCGCGGCATCGAGTTCACGGTAGGTGATGCTGCGGTCCCGGAAGGTCAGCGCCACCGTGTCGGGTGTGCGGGCCACTTGCGCGGCGAACAACACCGGAATCGAGACCGGCGTAGTCGCCGATTCTGTCAGCACCGCACGGTTTCCCCATCCGTCGAGGTGGGTGCGCTCTGCCTCGTCGAGCACATCGATCGACGAGAGCCGCCGGGTGGGGTCGGCGGTCATGGCCGCTACCACCCGCTGGAACCGCTCGATCAGTGTTTGGATGCTGGCCGCGTCGAATACGTCGGTGCGAAACTCCACCGTCCCGGAAATCCCGGAGGGCTCCCCGGCCGCATTGAAGCGTTCGGCCAACGAAATTGTCAGGTCCATTCGCGCCGTGTGGGTGTCGAGCGGCAGCAGGCTGACCTGCAGATCCCCCACGGCCATCCCGGCGGCGGGGTCGGTGCCTGACCCGGGCAGGTTCTGCCAGGCGAATAAGACCTGCACCAGCGGGTGATGGGTCAGAGATCGGGTCGGGTTGATCCGCTCCACCAGCACCTCAAAGGGCACATCCTGATGCTCGTAGGCGGCCAGGCTGCGCCGGCGCACCTGGGCCAGCAACTCGGCGACCGTGAGATCCTCACCCACCTCGATCCGCAGCACCAAGGTGTTGACGAAAAAGCCGACCAGCTCATCGAGCGCCGGGTCGCCGCGCCCGGCGATCGGGAACCCGACGGCCACCTCGGGGCTGGCGCTGAGCTTGGCCAGCAGCATCGCCAAAGCGGCCTGCATCACCATGAATCTGGTCACGTTGTGGTCAGCGGCCACATCGCGCACCCGCTGCTGCAGCTGCGCCGGCCACGCGACCGTCAAACTGGCGCCGCGGTAATCAGCCACCGGCGGGTAGGGCCGGTCGGTGGGCAGCACCAGGCGCTCGGGCATCCCGGCCAGGGCTTCCTCCCAGTAGGCCAGCTGCGCAGCGATGGGGCTGTTGCAGTTGTCGAGATCCCCCAGCTGCGCGCGCTGCCACAGCGTGTAATCGACATACTGCGCCGCCAACGGAGCCCAGGCCGGGGCCCGCCCCGCACGCCGGCTTTCATAGGCCACCAACAGATCGGCTACCAGCGGCGCGACTGATGAGCCGTCGGCGGCGATGTGGTGCACAGCGGCAACGAGCACATGTTCCTCGTCGGAAATCTGGAAAAGCCGTGTCCGCAAGGGGATCTCGGCTGCCAGATCGAAGGTGTGACGCGCCGCGGTGTCGATGGCGTCATCCAGCCGGCTCCCCGGCCAGCCGGTGGCATCGACGACGGCCCAGCCGACGTCGGCCCGCTCGGCCGGCACCACCAGTTGCCGCGGTATTCCATCGACCGCCGGGAACAGCGTGCGCAGGCTCTCCTGGCGGCCCACGACATCGCCCAGCGCCGCCCCCAACGCCTCGGCATCCAGGCCCCCACACAGGCGCACCGCCACCGTCATGGTGTAGATCGGTGAGGGCCCCTGCAACTGCTCCAGAAACCACAACCGGCCCTGGGCAAATGACAACGGCACCACCGCGGGCCGCTGGGCGGCCACCAACGGCTTGCGACCACCCGCGCCCCCACCGATGCGCGGCGCCAACCCGGCCACCGTGGGTGCCTCGAGCACGGCGCGCACCCCAACGTGAGCGTCCAGGCCGGTGTTGACCGCGGCGACCAGACGCATCGCCGACAGCGAATCCCCACCCAACTCGAAAAAGGAGTCATCCACCCCCACCCGCGGCACACCGAGCACCTGGGCGTAAATGCCGGCCAAAATCTCCTCGACGGCGTTGCTCGGGGGCCGATGGCCGGCATCGGTGTATTCGGGTGCCGGCAGGGCGCGGGTGTCGAGTTTGCCGTTGACCGTCAACGGCAGCGCGTCGATGACCACCACCGCGGCCGGCGCCATATAGGCCGGTAGCCGCTCGGCCAGCGCGGCCCGTATCTCGGCCGGGTCGGCGGTCCCGGTGACATAGCCCACCAGGCGCTTATCGCCGGGGCGGTCCTCGCGGGCGATAACTGCCGCCTGCCCCACCCCATCCAGGGCGGCCAATACCGTCCGGACTTCACCAAGTTCGATGCGATACCCGCGGATCTTGACCTGCTCATCGGCACGCCCGAGATATTCCAGCTGCCCGTCCCGTAGCCAGCGCACCAGATCTCCGGTGCGATACATGCGCGTTCCCGGCGCCCCGGGACCGGCGAACGGGCACGCCACAAACCGCGACGCCGTCAACCCCGCCCGTCGCCAATACCCGCAGCCGACCCCGGCACCGGCCACATACAACTCCCCGACAACCCCGACCGGCACCGGCCGCAACCACCCATCCAGCACAAAAAAGCCGAGGTGGGCCAGCGGGACGCCGATGGGGCTGGCGGGGCCGGCAGTGGCGTCGGCATCGGCTGCGACGAGCTCCCGGAACGAGGCATGCACCGTGGTCTCGGTGATGCCGTACAGGTTGATCAGCCGCGGTGATCCCGGGCGATTGTCCAGCCAGGTGGCAACCCGCCGGGGTTCACAGGCTTCCCCGGCTAACACCACAGCCCGCAGGTTGAGCCGCCCTGCCAGCTCGGGGACTAGCGCTCCAGGGGCTTCCAAGGCGGTCTGCAGCGCAGAAAATGCCGAGGGAGTCTGGCTTAATACGCTGACCTGCTCGGCCACCAATAAAGCGTGCAAATCTTCCGGCGTACGCACCACCGAATCGGGCACTACCAGGCACCGCCCACCGTAGAGCAGCGCGCCCCAGATCTCCCAGACCGAAAAGTCGAATGCCAACGAATGACATTGCGACCACACCTGCCCCGCCAGCTCCAGATCGGCGTTCAGGGTCTCAAGCAGCCATGTCACGTTGCGGTGCGGGATCGCCACCCCCTTAGGCGATCCCGTGGTGCCGGAGGTGTAGATGAGGTAGGCGATGTCATCGGGGGCCGGCGCCGGCAGTGCGGTGCTGGGTTGGGTATCGGCGGCGGGGTCGCCGACATCGACGATCGCCAAAGCGCATCCGTCCAGCCGAGGGGCCAATCCGGTGGTCGTGATCGCAGCGACGGGCGCAACGTCATCGAGCACGAACCGCATCCAGGCCGCCGGCACCGCCGGATCGATCGGTACATACGCCGCCCCAGTTTTCAGGACCGCCAACATCGCCACGATCGCCTCCGCGGACCGCGGCAACAACAACGCCACACGCTGTCCCGGGCCCGCACCACTAGCGGCCAGCAATTGCGCAAACCGGTTAGCGGCCTCTTCCAGTTCCCGGTACGTCAGGCAGCGGCCTTGGGAGGTCAGCGCCACCGCGTCGGGTGTGCTGGCCACCTGCGCGGCGAATGCTGCCGGAATCGACACCGGCGTGGTCATCGGTGACCGGTTCAACACCGCGCGGTTGCCCCACCCATCCAACCGGGCATGCTCGGCCTCGTCGAGCAGATCGATCGACGACAACCGGCGCGCCGGGTCAGCGCCCATGACCCTCAACACCCGGTGCAACCGCTCGATGAGCCTTTCGATGCTTTCCTCGTCGAACACATCGGTGTCGAATTCGACGCAAAGGCCCAATTCGCGGCCAGGCAAGGCGACCACCGAAAGCGGATAGTGGATGGCGCCGGCGAACTGGGTGGGGGCCAACCCGTGGTCGCCGCTCACCGGGGCCGTGTCGATGGGGTAGTTCTCGTAGATAGACACGGTGTCGAACAGTTGGTCGTGGCCGGTGAGGCGGTGGATCTCGGTTAGCGCCAGGTGTTGGTGCTCAAGAGTCTGGCTGTGGGCGCGTCGCAGTTGGTCGAGCAGGTCGGTGGTGGTGGTCGCCGCAGTGATATTGGCGCGCACCGGCACCGTATTGATGAATAGGCCCACCATCGAGTCCACGCCGGCCACCTCGGCCGGCCGCCCCGAGACCGTCGTACCGAAGACGACGTCATGCTGGCCGGTCAGCTGGCAGAGCAGCTGCGCGACGGCCCCCTGCAGCACGGTGTTGAGAGTTGTGTGGTGCGAGCGGGCCAGCTCGCCAAGCGCCCGGGTGGTCTGCTCTGGCACCTGAGACGATGTAGCGTCTCGCCGCCCAATGTCTAACCGGCCTGGCGGGCCGACCAGGGTGGGGGTGTCAAAACCGGCGAGCACCTCGCGCCAGGCCGCCCGGGCGGCATCGAGGTCGCGACCGGCCAGCCAACTCACGAATCTGCGATACGGTGCGGCCACGGGCAGCCGCTGCCCGTGATAGCTGGCGAATAATTCCCGGAGCAGGATTGGCAGCGACCAGCCGTCAAGCACGATGTGGTGATTAGTCAGCACCAAGCGGTGGCTGTCTGCTGCGGTGCGGAGCAACGCCACCCGAAAGGCCGGCTGATTAGCCAGATCGCAGACCGCGGCGCGTTCGGCGTCGCGCACCTGTTGAATCTGCCCAGCGGGGTCGGGCTCGCCCCGGCTCAGGTCGACATACCGCCAGGGCGCCACGGGATCGGCCGGAATGATCTGCACCGGCTCGTCGAACTGGTCGATGAATCGGGCCGCCAGGTTGGGATGGCGGTTGAGCACCGTCTGCAGCCCCTCACGCAGCCGGTCCGGGTCAAGGGCACCGGTCACGGTGATCTCCAGCTGCACCGCATACAAATTGTTGCCGGTACCTTGCGCGGTGTTGGCGTGAAAGAGGAACCCCCGTTGCAGGGGGGTCAACGGCAACACGTCAGCGATCCGGTGTTGCTGCTCGAGTTCGTCAATCTGCTGCTGGCTCAGCCGGGCCGACGCGATATCCGACGGCGTCAACCCGCCCCCACCCCCGCGTACGTGCGCGCAGATGCCGGCCAGGGCCCCAAACCACAACTCGTTTAAGCGGCTGACCTGCGCGCGATCAAGCGCCGAGGGCGCCCAGGTCCAGTTGGCGTGCAGGCGCGGGCCGGTGTCGGTGTCGATGGTGACGGCGTTGAGCTCCACGGTGTGGGCCAGCGGCATGGGCACCGCCGCCGCGGCCCCGGTGACCGATCCACCGTCTTGGCAGAGCCGCCACCCTCCATCGGAGATCTCGGTCGCCGCCGCACCCAACCGGCCGAGATAGTTAAACCCGATCACCGGGTAGGGACCATCCAGGTCGACGTCGCTGTTCAGGTAGCGCAACAGACCGTAGGTCAGGCCGTCGGGCAGAGCGCGAAGCCGCTCTTTGGCGTTCTTGACCAGCGCCCCCAGCGCGGCCCCACCGGCCGCCACCTGCGCCCAGCCCAGCCCATCCACCGCCAAGGCGACCGGATACCTGGCGGTAAACCACCCCACCGTGCGCGACAGGTCAAGCTCGGGGGCCAGTTCCTCGTCGCGCCCGTGGCCCTCCACGTCGACACCGATCGGCGCGCCCCTCGTACCCAAAAACTCCGCCACCGCCAAGCCGAACCCGATCAACAAAATCTCGTGCACCCCGGCATGAAACGCCGCCGGCACCGCACCGAGCAGCAGGCGGGTGGTCTCGATATCCAGCGCCTCCGACAGCTTCCCGGCGTTTTCATAGCTATCCACCGCCGGGCGCACCGCCGGCAGCGCGCCCGGGGTCGCCGCTACCTGCCGCCACAGCTCCGCCTGCTCGACGACCTCCGGACGGCGCGCGTGCTGTGCCAAGAGCGACGCCCACCGGGCAAACGAGGTTCCCGCCACCGGCAACACCACCGGCTGCCCGCCGCGGTGCTGGGCCCAGGCGAGGTTGAGGTCTTCCAGCACGATCCGCCACGACACCCCATCAACGGCCAAATGGTGCACGACGATCACCAACTGATTCGTGGAGACCACCCACAACGCGCTGAGCATCACCCCGGCGGCCGGGTTCAACCGCGACCGCGCCCCCACCACCGCCTCCTCCGACACCACGTCCACCGACTGCAGGCACGAGCGGGCATCCGCCGAGCCCGCCTCGGGAACCGTCAGCGACCAACCCCCCGCACCGTCGCTGTCCGCTTGCAGCCGCAACATGGCATGCCGATCCAGCAGCGCCTGCAACAGCACCACCACGTCGGCCTCACTCACCCCTGCCGGGGCCTGCACCAGCACCGTCTGATTGAACTGCTTCACTGAGCCCGCCGCGCCCGCCAGCGAACACATGATGGGGGTCGCCACCACCGGACCCACACCTTCATCGACCACGCCGACGGCGCCGTCGGCCACGCCGGCGACCCGGGCCAGCCCGGACACGGTCTGCTCGACGAAAACATCGCGCGGCCGACACAGAACCCCGGCGGCCCGGGCCCGCGCCACCACCTGCATCGACAAAATGCTGTCTCCGCCCAGCTCGAAAAACGAGTCGTCGACCCCGACCCGCTCGACACCGAGCACCTGGGCGTAGATGCCGGCCAGGACCTCCTCGACCCGGTTGCCCGGGGCGCGGTACCGATGACCATCGGTGTATTCGGGTGCCGGCAGGGCCCGGGTGTCGAGTTTGCCGTTGACCGTCAATGGCAGCGCGTCGATCACCACGATCGCCGCGGGCACCATGTAGGCCGGCAGCCGCTCGGCCAGCGCGGCGCGCAGCTCGCCCGGGTCGGCGCTGCCGGTGACATAACCCACGAGGCGTTTGTCACTGGGGCGGTCCTCACGGGCCACCACCACCGCCCCGGCCACCCCGGCCAGCCCGGCCAACACCGCGCGCACCTCACCCAACTCGATGCGATAGCCGCGGATCTTGACCTGCTCATCAGCACGCCCGAGATATTCCAGCTGCCCGTCCCGGCGCCATCGCACCAGATCCCCGGTGCGATACATCCGTATCCCCGGCGCTCCCGCGCCACCGAACGGACACGCCACAAACCGCGACGCGGTCAACCCGCCCCGACGCCAATACCCAACCCCCACACCGGCACCGGCCACATACAACTCCCCGACCACGCCCGCCGGCACCGCGCGCAACCAGCCATCGAGCACGAACAACGCCGCCCCTGACACCGGTGACCCGATCGGCACCACCCCCGACCCCGCCGACCCGGCTGTCAGCGGCGCGCTGATCGCCACGTCCACCGTGGTCTCGGTCGGGCCGTAGGCGTTGATCATCAACCGCCCGGGCGCCCACCGATCCACCACCTCCGCCGGACAGGCTTCACCGCCCACCACCAACGCCGTCGACTCCAAACCCTCAGGCGAGAGCACCCCCACCGCCGACGGGGTCTGAATTAAGACACTGACGTGTTCAGCCACCAGCAAATCGTGGAGGTCCTCTGGCGAGCGCGCCACCGACTCGGGTACCACCACCAGCCGCCCACCATCCAGCAGCGCACCCCAGATCTCGTGCACCGAGCCATCGAAGGCATACGAATGCCACTGCGACCACACCTGTCCTGGCCCCAGCGCTAGCCTTGCTTCCAGTGATGCCATCAGCTGGGTGATGTTGTGGTGGGTGATGGCCACCCCCTTGGGCACCCCGGTGGTGCCCGAGGTGTAGATCAGATAGGCGATATCGTCCGGCGCCGGCGCAGGCAACCCGGCGCTGGGTTGGGCGTCGATGGCAGGGTCGTCGATATCGATGACCGGCAGGTCACACCCGTTCAGCCGCGACCGTAAGTCAGCGCTGGTGATAGCCGCGATCGGGGCGGCGTCGATAAGCAGGAACCCGACCCGGGCCTCGGGAGAGGCGGGGTCGACGGGTAGATAGGCCGCCCCGGTTTTGAGCACCGCCAGGATCGCCACGATCGCCTGCGCCGAACGCTCCAACAGCAGCGCCACCACATCACCGGCACCCACCCCATGGCCGGCCAACAGATGCGCCAACCGGTTCGCGGCCTGCTCAAGCTCCCGATACGTCAGCGACCGGTCCCCGCAGCTGACCGCCACCGCCGCCGGGGTCTTCGCCACCTGCGCGCTAAACAACGCCGGAATCGACACCGCCGCCGGTGCCGGGCGGGTCAACACCGCCCGGTTACCGACCTCATCGAGGCGGGCATTCTCCGCCTCATCGAGCAGATCGATCGACGACAACCGCCGGGTGGGGTCGGCGGTCATCGCCACCAGCACCCGCCGCAATCGCTCGATCAGCGTCTCGATACTGGCCGCATCGAACACATCGGTGCGAAACTCCACCGTCCCCGAAATCCCGGCCGCTTCCCCAGCCTCGGTGAACTGCTCGGACAGCAAGAACGTCAGGTCCATGCGCGCGGTGTGGGTATCCACCGGCACCGCGCTGACCTGGAGGTCACCCAACGCCGACCCGGCGGCCGCCGCGCTATGTTGCCCGGGCAGGTTCTGCCAGGCCAACACCACCTGCACCAGCGGATGATGGGACAGGCTTCGGGTCGGTGCAAGCCGCTCCACCAACACCTCAAAGGGCACATCCTGATGCTCGTAGGCGGCCAGGCTGCGCGCTCGTACCTGAGCCAACAGCTCAGCGATGGTGGGATCCCCACCCAGGTCAACCCGCAGCACCAACGTGTTAACGAAAAACCCGACCAATTCATCGAGCGCGGGATCACGCCGCCCGGCGATCGGGAACCCCACGGCCACCTCAGTACCGCCGCTGAGCTTGCCCAACAACACCGCCAACGCGGCCTGCACCACCATGAAACTGGTCGCATTGTGCTCACCAGTCACCCGACGAATCCGCTGCTGTAGCTCGACGGGCCAATCCACCACCACACTGGCCCCGCGATAATCAGCTACCACCGGATAGGCCCGATCAGTAGGCAACGCCAACCGCTCAGCCATCCCGGCCAACGCCTGTTGCCAAAACCTCAGCTGCGCGGCGATGCGGCTCTCGCTGTCCTCCAGATCACCCAGCTGCGCGCGCTGCCACAACGTGTAATCCACATACTGCACCGCCAACGGCGCCCACCCCGGGGCCCGCCCCACACACCGGCTGGCATAGGCCACCGCCAGGTCAGCCACCAATGGGCGAATCGACCAGCCATCAGCGGCGATATGGTGCACCACGCCCACCAACACATGCTCGTCCTCGCCGATGCGGAAAAGCTGCGCCCGCAACGGGATCTCAGCGACCAAATCAAACGGGCGACGCGCCACCGCGCCGATAGCCTCCTCCACGCGGGCTTCCGGCCAGCCGCTGGCATCAATGACCTGCCAGCCCAAGTCGGCCCGCTCCACAGGGATAACCACCTGCAGAGGGATGCCCTCTGGCGCGGGGAACAGTGTGCGCAGGCTCTCATGACGGCCGACCACATCGCCAAGCGCCGCCCCCAACGCCTCAACATCCAGCGTGCCGCGCAGCCGCAACCCCACCGGCATGTTGTAAATCGCCGAGGGCCCCTGCAACTGATCGATAAACCACAACCGGGACTGGGCAAACGACAACGGCACGTGGGCAAACGACAACGGCACCAACGCAGGCCGCTGGGGGGCCACCAACGGCTCCAACCGATCCGCACCCCCACCGACACGCGACGCCAACCGCGCCACCGTGGGCGCCTCAAACACCGCACGCACCGAAAGACCGGCATCCAGACCAGTATTGACCGCAGCGATCAAACGCATCGCCGACAACGAATCCCCACCCAAATCGAAAAACGAGTCCTCCACCCCGACCCGCTCGACACCGAGCACCTGGGCGTAGATGCCGGCCAGAACCCCCTCGACCGCACTGCCCGGAGCGCGGTACACACCAGCGGTGTATTCCGGCGCGGGCAGGGTTCGGGTGTCGAGTTTGCCGTTCGGCGTCAACGGCAGCGCGTCGATGATCATCACCGCGGCCGGGACCATGTAGGCCGGGAGCCGCTCGGCCAGCGCGGCGCGCAGCTCGGCCGGATCGGCGCTGCCGGTGACATAACCCACCAGGCGCCTATCGCCGGGACGGTCCTCGCGGGCGATCACCACGGCCTGCTCGACTCCGTCCAGCCCTGCCAGCGCGGCCTGGACCTCACCGGGCTCAATGCGATACCCGCGGATCTTGACCTGCTCATCAGCACGCCCGAGATATTCCAGCTGCCCGTCGCGGCGCCACCGCACCAGATCCCCGGTGCGATACATCCGTATCCCCGGCGCTCCCGCACCGCCGAACGGACACGCCACAAACCGCGACCCGGTCAACCCCGCCCGGCCCAGATAGCCAACCCCCACCCCGACACCGGCCACATACAACTCCCCGACCACCCCGACCGACACCGGCCGCAACCACCCATCCAGCACGAACAACGCCGCCCCCGGCACCGGTGACCCGATCGGCGGCGCACCCGACCCCGCCGCGAGCGGCGCACTGATCGCCGCATAAAACGTTTCGGTCGGACCGTAGGCGTTGATCATCACCCGCCCGGGCGCCCACCGATCCACCACCTCGGGCGGGCACGCCTCACCAGCCACCATCAACGTGGTTGACTCCAACCCCTCCGCCGAGAGCATCCCCACCGCCGACGGGGTCTGACACAAGACGCTGACCTGTTCACTGATCAACAGGGCGTGGAACCCCTGCGGTGACTCCGCCACCGCTTCGGGCACCACCACCAACCGCGAGCCGTGCAGCAGGGCGCCGAAGATCTCCCACACCGAGACGTCGAACGCCAGCGAGTGCCACTGCGACCACACCCCCGCCGCCGGCAGGTGTGGGTGCAGTGCTTGCAGCAGCTGGGTGATGTTGTGGTGGGTGATGGCCACCCCCTTGGGCACCCCGGTGGTGCCCGAGGTGTAGATCAGATAGGCGATATCGTCCGGCGCCGGCGCAGGCAACCCGGCGCTGGGTTGGGCGTCGATGGCAGGGTCGTCGATATCGATGACCGGCAGGTCACACCCGTTCAGCCGCGACCGTAAGTCAGCGCTGGTGATAGCCGCGATCGGGGCGGCGTCGATAAGCAGGAACCCGACCCGGGCCTCGGGAGAGGCGGGGTCGACGGGTAGATAGGCCGCCCCGGTTTTGAGCACCGCCAGGATCGCCACGATCGCCTGCGCCGAACGCTCCAACAGCAGCGCCACCACATCACCGGCACCCACCCCATGGCCGGCCAACAGATGCGCCAACCGGTTCGCGGCCTGCTCAAGCTCCCGATACGTCAGCGACCAGTCCCCGCAGCTGACCGCCACCGCCGCCGGGGTCTTCGCCACCTGCGCGCTAAACAACGCCGGAATCGACACCGCCGCCGGTGCCGGGCGGGTCAACACCGCCCGGTTACCGACCTCATCGAGGCGGGCATTCTCCGCCTCATCGAGCAGATCGATCGACGACAACCGCCGGGTGGGGTCGGCGGTCATCGCCACCAGCACTTGCTCCAATCGTGCCGCTAAATCGGAGACGTCGAAATTCGAAAACGGCTGCCCAGCGCCCGCCGTGCTGAGGAAAAGCTGATCTCCGTTCCTTAGGAAGAACAACCCAAAGTGGCCCACAGGGCCGAAATTCGTAACGACTCCCGATCCTGGCGCATCACCGAAGCCCGCAACAGTTGAAGACGGGAGGAAATTAACACTGATCCGATGTGCCGCCACCCTTGGACCGTGGGGGTGGGCTTTGCGTTCAAGGGCCTGCACCGGAAACCGCTGATGCTGTAGCGCTTCCCGTATCCGCGTGTCAACATGCTCACAAAAGCCGGCAACCGTCGATCCCGGCGAAACCCTCAACACCAGCGGCACCACCCCGGAAACCATCCCGGGAAGGGTCTTGGACTCAGGACGCACTCGCCTGCTGAGCGGGAAGGCGAGCACCACCTCTGAGCCCTCCGAGCACCACCCATTCACCAAAAGTGCGCACGCCGCGGTGATGACCGAGGATCGACGCACACTCAACACGTGGGATAACTCGTCAACCCGGCGAAGTTCCAATCGAACCGGCGCAGAAGGCCAATACGGATCGCCCTCGCTCACGGCTCGGGGCAACCGATTATCCGGTCCGCGTTCCGGTGGAAGGTTCCTAGTCCAATAGGCCTGATCTTCCAGATACTCGGTGGACGCTTCGTAATCTAACTCGCAGCTAACCAAGTCCTGCAGTGAGCCGAAGAATGTGGGAGGAATGGGTTCGCCAAAAACAATTGCGGAGTAGACAGATGCAACCCTATGGGCAAGAAGCGGAATGCCGGATCCGTCTATCGCTATGTGGTGGAAGCATCCGAACAAGTAGAATTCATCGTCCCATGTTTGAAATAATGCAAATTTGAACAGCGGGCCAGCCAACGGCATGGGCGTGCGTTGGATCGACAATGCCATCCCACGGGCTTCCTGCACCGGGTGGCGCGAGCCGCTCAGGTCACAGAAACTCACCTCGATATCCGGGTAATCGATCGCCCTTTGGAAAACCTGGCCATCCTTCTCGAAGATGGTGGCCCTGACTGGTTCGGCCTCCTGCACCACTTGGCGGATAGCGCGCTTAAGGGCATCACGTTCTACCGGACCCTCAATTTTCACGAAGAGGCCGAGCTGCCATTCCGTACCGGAGTGACCCGTTTCTTGCGCAAGCCAAATGTCTAGCTGTGCGCGAGTGAGCGGAAGCGCCCCGTCATCGAGTTTCATCCGACCGCCTCTATTTCCGACGGTGACGACATGGCTCCGGACCGCGCGAGGCGCCTAGCTCGGGCCCGTCGGCACCGCCTACTCCGCGGGCGCCCTCGGCACCCCGGAGGCCTCCGGCGAAACCCAAAGGAATGGCACCAGAACCACCGGCGACGCCAAAGCCGACGCTCCTGCCGCCTGCTCCGGCAGCAGCTACCACCGCCGTCGTGTGCGCCGCAGCCGACGCGTGAGCCGCATCGAGGTTCGATCCAATTGTGGCCAGTTCGGATGCCGCCACCGCCATCATCTCCGGGTCCGCGACCACATGGGACATATCCACCACCGCTTTATTGGACGGGTTTGGCGACAATGGTAAATGGAGTGGTCATGTTCTGCACGAGTAGTGCGGTACTCGACTTCGAGTTGAGGCTGGACCTGAACGCAGATGCTATTTAATTAACGAATCAGAAAATTTTTGGACTAATTGCCGCATCCGTCAATTCCTCGATTCGGCGTTGTCGCACCGCAGGTGTTAAATGCTTGGGAACGGCTCGATTTCGACTCAATGTCTCATCAGCTGTGGCAACTCCGACTACGGAAACATCGGCTTCTTCAACTGCGGAAATGCCAACTCGGGCAAATTGAACTTTGACGGCTGGAACACCGGCTATGGCAATGTCGGGCTGGCCGATTACGGCATCTACACCATCGGCATCGGGCTCGCCGGCGCCTACCGGATTGTTATCGGCGAGTTGGAGCTTTACCTACTGACGGATCCTTGGCGCCCGCGGACCGCCGCGCGGCATGGCCGCAGCCGCCGCCAGCGTGCACCGGTGTTCCAAACCGCCGAGGCTCGCGCCCGGTCAACGTCTGGCCGTCTGTTTGTTCGAATTGCGACGCCGAATCTCCGGCCCGGATGGTGTGCGTGGGATTACGCTCAGTTTGCTTGCTGATCGCAGGCCCGGGGAGTCGGGCGAGAGGAAATGACCGTGTCGTTCGTGGTCATGGAACCGGAGACGCTCACAGCCGTGGCCGGAAACATAGCAGCTATCGGTTCGACGCTGACGCAGGCAACGACGGCGGCAGCAAGCCGCACGACCGGGATCGCAACCGCCGCAGCCGATGAGGTGTCGATCGCTGCCGCCCACCTGTTCGGCACCTACGGCCGGGAATTTCAAGCTCTCAGCACCGAAGCTGCAGAGTTTCACGCCGAGTTGGTGCGCTTGTTGAACGGTGGCGCGGCGGCGTACCTCAGCACCGAGATCGGCAACGCTGAGCAGAATCTGGCGAACGCGGCGAATGCGCCCGCCGTGGCTACCGCTGCCGAGGGCCCATACCAGCAACTCTTCGCCAACACGGCCGCCAACCTTGAGGCCCTTGACCGAGTTTGGGCCGCACATCCGTTCCCGTTCCTGCGCCAGGTCATGTCCAATCAGCGGGTGTACGGGCAGCAGATTGCCTCAGCACTGGCCAGCGCCATCCAGAACTTCCCGGCCAATTTGGCAAATTTGCCGACGGCTATCCAGGCCGGTATCCAAGAACTATTGTCCTTCAACGCCTCC
This sequence comes from uncultured Actinomycetota bacterium, assembly GCA_963715905.1. GTDB lineage: Bacteria > Actinomycetota > Actinomycetes > Mycobacteriales > Mycobacteriaceae > Mycobacterium. Next base: position 57,277 of record CAVQSX010000042.1, on the reverse strand, counting down.
TATTACCTGCAACAGATCATCAACAGTCAGGTCGTCTTCGCCCAGACGTTCGCCACGTCACTCAACCAAGGGATCACCAGTCTTGTGGCGGGGCTGCCTGGTTTTGAGACCGCGGCTCAGGTCGCCTTTCAAACTCTTCTGGCGGGCAATCCCACCGGCGCGGTTACTGACCTGGCACAGGCCTTCTCAAAGCTTTTGGTCACCGGATTCGACACCACCGACGCGACGATTGGCGTGGTGATTAATTTCCCGAATGTCTCCCTGGTCGCCACAGGGAATCCCGTGCTGCTCGGCCCGCTGGGAGATCTTTTCGACATCATGCACATCCCCGGACAAGAGGCGCAGTTTTTCACAAACCTGATGCCCCCCTCCATCCTGAGACAAGTGTCGCAGAATTTCACGAACGTGCTCAATACGCTTACCATCCCCAGCATTACGGTGACCCTTACGCAGCCGCTGACCGCGGCGGGAGAACTCAGCGCCTTCTTCGGGGACCCGTTGGTCCTCACGTATGCGACAGTGGGTCCCGCTTTCACGACACTAAACGCGGTCGCAAATAGCCTGACGGTTTTTGACCAGGCCCTGGCGACCGGTAATGGCCCAGCGGCGCTCGGTGCGCTGATCGACGCTCCGGCCGAGGCGGCAAACGCCTTCCTCAACGGCCAACTCATCGTCAATACGCCGATATTGGTGCCGACGGGCCTCCCAGCGTCGATAGTCATTTTGCCGTTGCCGCCGCCCCTCCCGCCGATAACGGCCCCGTTGCCCCAGACAATATTGATCACGGTTCACATACCCTTCGACGGGATACTTGTTCAGCCGCACCCCCTTATGGCGACAATTAGCCTGCCTGGTTATCCGCCTCCTCCGCTTGGTCCGGGTCCGCCAGTTGACGTAACTGTCTTCGGGACGCCCTTCTCCGGGCTCGTTCCACTGTTGGTCAACGGCATACCCGAACAGCTGGCCGCGGCAATCAAGCTCACGGCGTAGCCGGCCTCATACCGCGCCGCGAGTGGACCGCCGCGCTACCTCAGTCGAAGCGTGCGAATAATGCGGCCTTCGATGTCGGTTTCGATTTGGTAGAGCTCGTTGCCTGCCGCCCGCAGAACGGTTTGGGCTTTCCCTTCGCCGCGCTGAACGACATGCTCCACCGTCTTTACTGTGTTGGCGGTGGCTTGTTTAAGCCGAGCGCGGTCAGCCTTAGCCTGATCGTTTATTACGTCGAATAAGCTTCTGCCCTGCTGGCCCAGCTCCTTTATCGGCTCGCCGAGCTTAGGCCGCGCAATCGTTTCCTTGATGAGCGTCGCCGCGAATCTACCGAGGGCACGGAACGGGTCGCTTCTGCGTGCCGGGGTCGCCATCGCGGAAGCGTTAGCAGCTTCGGTGGTCCCATAGGCCCCCGCGGAGCCGGTCAAAGCCCGCACGAACTGCTCATGAAACACCTCGGCTTGCGCGCTGAGCGCGTGAAACTCGTTGCTGTGGCTGGAAAACAGCGCCGCGATCGCCGCCGACACTTCATCCAGCGCGGCGGGTGCCACCGCGGTAGTCGAAGCCGCCGCCGCCCTATTGGCCTCGCTGATCGTCGACCCGAGGCCGGCTAGATCCGAAGCCGCGGAGTGAACGAATTCCGGTGCGATGAACGCAAACGACATGCCCACCCTCTAACCGCAACAGCCACAAACTTCAGCGGCCGCCTCCCGAGTGGCGACAAGGCGATGGTACCCGGATCGCCCGCCGTCGTACTTCAAAGAGCGAGCCTCAGTTTCGTGGATGTCTTCCTTTGTCCCATCGCGTGAAACCCGCCTTCGTGGCGATGTCCTCGTCGTTGAACCAGACCTCGGCGATGGTCTGCTTATAAGACGGACTGTCGGGCGTGTGATAGAGCATCGAATCCTCGTTGCCCTTAATCGTCCAACCCTCCGGACCACTACCACCATCACCCGGCTTGGCCGACCCCACACCGTAAGGCCCAGGCGGCACATCAGCGAGCTTGGCTGCGGCGGCACCTCCGGCTACCGCCGCACCCGCACCTGGAGCCGACACGAGCGGCATCTCCATGGTGGGCGCCCCGGGTCCAGACAGGTGCGGCACCTTCACGCCGGCGCTTTCGCCCGGTGCGGCATAAATCGGAATCTCCCGCTTGACCCGCCGGATCATCAGAGCGAAAGTCAGCAATAGGCCGAGGACGAACGCCAGGGCCATCAGCCAACAGGTCACGTTGTTCATTACCGTGCTCCTTATCTCGCGCCGGGAAGGGCTGCGAGGGCCTCTTCTTCGGTTTTACGCCTGATCAATATGACGGTGATCAACCAGGCGACCGCCGAACCCCCCACGAAGGCGGCCAGGTACCACAACCACTGGATGACGAAGTCCATCTCGAATTCTCCTTAGCTGATTGCGATCACGACGCGACGGTTCTGGGCGCGCCCCGCCGGCGTATTATTGGGGGCGATCGGGTCGGCCGAACCGAATCCCTTGGACGTGACGTGGTCTCGTGCAACGCCTTGCGAAATCAGGTAATCGGCAACCGATTTCGCCCGGTTACTGCTCAGCGGAATGTTGATCGCGTCGTTACCCGTGTTGTCCGTGTATCCGTCGACCGCCACATTCGAAGACGGACAGGCTTTCAGCTTTTCAGCGACCTGGCTCAATATCTGCTGCGAACCGTGGGTAAGGGTGAAACCGTCGGTCTCGAAGTTGATCGGCGTTTTCAGCAGTCCGGCGATATCCGCCGGCAAATTGCCGCACGCGCCGGAAGGAGCGGGCGCGGGGGTCGGCGTTGGCGTCGGGGCCGCCGTCGGTGCTGGTGCCGGTGCGGCCGTTGGCACCGGAGCTGCCGGCGCCGTCACGTGAATCTGATTATCGATCTTCACATTGGGGAAGGCTGCCTTTGCCGCCGCTTCCACGCCGGCCTTTACGTCTTCCGACGGAGCGGCACCTACGAGCGTCAGTGTGTCGCCGTCGAGTTTGAAACCGAAATCCGGTATCCCCATGGCCGCTTTGAACAACGCGCCGAAACCAGAGAAGTCCGGCGCGGTCACCCCGGCCTTGAGGCTGATGTTGTCGATCAGGCTCACGCCCGCGCCCAGCGCTCCCTTCAGCGAATCCAGTAATGAGGCCTTGGCCGCCGCATCGGGCAGATCACCGGTAAGTAGTGAAGCCGTTGCCGTTATGGATGATTGACAACGGGGCGAACGAAATGTGCGGGGCATTGATGTCAGGTGCGCCTACCGACGGGGCGGTCAGAGTTGCCGACGGGTTAACACTCGGCACCGTCAGAGCCAAGTCTTTCTTGGACTTGTCCAGTGCGCTCCACCCGAGGAATCCCAACAACAACGGAATGGCCAGCAGCGCTACGAGCCAGCCAGGACCCGGCGGCTGCCGGTAGAACTTGGAGGCTGTCCGCCAGCCTTTGACAGTTCGAGTTTCGACATGAGACTCCGGCATGGGTCTTTCCCTCGATTCGCGTGCAGGAACCATTTCCGCGTTGTAGCTACGACAATAGGACGCGAGCGAGTCCATTACGAAGGGTGGGGGGAATTGTTTCCAGAAACATCATATTTTCGGCAGTGGACGAGTGCCGATCGCTGAGATGCGCTGACGCGTGTAGCCGCCGAACCCCTCCAGCGCCGACTTTAAGTGCTTCCGCTATCTCCCTATCTGTGCTGCGATGGACCCGCACACCGCATGCGGCCGTGCTAACGCCGAGAAACAACGGAAGGTCATCAAAATGCCCTCACCTCGCTGGCTGGCCGCACTCACCATCCCCGTGATAGCGGGCGCTGCACTGCTTAGTAGCACGGCGATTGCGAATGCCAATCCCGAGGATGACGCGTACCTGGCAAAGCTGCGCGCCGTCGGCCTCAATTGGCCGCCGCAGAGCGATCAGGCAGTCATCGGGGTGGCGCACCTCGTCTGTTACGACCTCACTTGGGGTTGGGCGCCACAACAGATTGCCGACGACATCCACGCCACTTTGGCCCCAAAGGGCATGTCGTTGTTGGACGTCGGATCCATTGTCAACGCGGCACACTCGACGTATTGCCCCGGGAATGTGTGCGACGCCCCCCAGCTGTGCACGTGACAGCATGAGCCGCGTCGGCAGCAGAGCACCATCGGTTAGTCGGCTTTCGCGCTGTCGACCTGATCCTGCCCGTATTCGATGACGGGCGCCGAGTCGCCGTAGATGTTCAGGGTGTGGATGAAGCGGTGCAGTCCCATCGAACCGGCACAGGCAAATCCGAGTTCGATGATCTGTGCGGCGGTGAAATGCTCACCCAGTCGCTTGTAAAAGTCGTCGTCCATCGCGTGGTGATCAGCGGAGAGCAGGTCGATGAACTCGACAGCCATCTGCTCCTGCGGCGTGAGGGTGCCGTGGCCGGGCGCAAGCAAACATACGACATCCTCGTCGGTGATCGAATCATGTTTGCGTGACTGGCTGCAGGGTTCGCATTCACCGAGTTGGGCGCTGCGGATGCGGAGCAATTCCAGGATCCGGCCGCCGAGCAGGCTCCCGGCACCCATATGGGTCCTGGCCATGTTGACCTGCTCGAGTTGTGCGCTGCGATAAGCGAAGATTTGCAGCGGGACCGGCGTCGCGTACAAACCGGCGGCAACACCCGCGTCCACGATCTCACGGGAGCGTGAGCTGAGCTCTTCCATCGGAATTGGTGCAATACGCGGCATCAAATCAGGCTATCTTTTTTGGGCGTCACTGAAAAGCGATTCCCGACCCGACACTTTGGGGGAACTCGATGTCCAGACTGGCCGGAAAGGTCGCGATTGTTACTGGCGGCGGGGGCGGAATTGGCGCGGCGACCGCACGCGAATTAGCCCGCGAGGGCGCCGCTGTCGCTGTCGCGGATATCGACGAGGCGAAGGCCGTCGGCGTCGCCGACGAGATTCGACGCAGCGGGTCGCCGGCGATCGCACTGGGCGGTGATCTCGCGCAGGAAGAATCGGTAAGAGCCGCAGTGGAATCGACCGTGGCGGAGTTCGGCCGGGTCGATATTCTGCACAACAATGCCGCGCTGACCGCCAGTAGCTTTTTATCGAGGGACACAACGGTTTCGGAGATGTCGCTCGATGTGTGGCAGCGCTCGTTGGAGGTCAATCTCGGAAGCCAGCTGCTGATGTGTAAGTACACCGTTCCCGAGATGCGGAAGACCGGCGGCGGTTCGATCATCAATATGTCTTCGGGGGCTGCCCTGTCCGGCGACCGGACCCGCCTGGCCTACGGTGTGTCGAAGTCCGGCGTGCACACCCTGACGATGTATGTGGCGGCCAGTGAGGGAAAGCGGGGCGTGCGGGCCAACACGATCGTCCCCGGGCTGATCATCACCGACGCCGTGCGCGCGCATCTCACCGAGGACATCATCAGTGGCCTCGGCCGCGCGACCTTGACGCCCTACCTCGGACAACCGAGGGACGTCGCCGACCTGGTTGTCTTCCTGGCTTCGGAGCAGTCCCGTTACATCACCGGGCAGATGATTACGATCGACGGCGGCATGTCAGCACACGTCAAAGTCGACGCCGGCGAATAGAACTAATACGAATCTTGTTCGTACGCGTTGATTATCGCGGTTGCGCCGCTCACGAACTACTGGTGGGTCCGAGCGCGTATACGCCGGTCTCCGGGTGGTGATACCAGCCACTGGCGGCGTGGGTGCCGCCGTCGACGTGGATCGTCTGACCGGTGACGTAGCTCGACAGGTCGGACGCAAGAAACACTGCCGCGCCTGCCATCTCGTCGACATGACCCGCGCGCCCCATCGGGACGGTGAATCCGATTCGGTCTTCAAAGCCGGGCGGCGCCATTTGCCTGATGCCTTCGGTCAGGGTGATGTCGGGGGCCAGCGCGTTGACCCGGATGCGATGGGGCGCGAGTTCGAGTGCGGCGGTCTTGGTGTAGTTGATGACGCCGGCCTTGGCCGCCGCGTAGGTCGCGTAACCCGGTGCGGCACGCACGCCTTCGATCGAGGTGACGCTGATAATGCTGCCCGGCAGTTTCTGTTCGACCAGCACGCGGGCCACCCGCTGGGTGCACAAGTACACGTGACGCAGGTTCGACTTGTACAGTGCGTCCCAGCCGTTCTCGCTGGTTTCCAGGATCCCGGACCAGAAAACTCCCCCGGCGTTGTTGACCAGGATGCTGACCGGCCCGAGTTCGGCGGAGGTCTGGGCCAGCGCGGCGTCCACCGCGGCACTGTCCCGAACGTCGACAGTGAGGCCCAGCGCACCGATCTCCGCGGCGGCAGACGTACACGATTCGGCGTCCCGTTCCCAGATCGCGACCCGCGCGCCGAACGCCTTCAGCCCCGCGGCGATGCCGCGACCAATGCCGGCGCCGCCGCCGGTAACGACCGCAACCCTGTCGGTCAGGAGGACGCTTGAAGGATCGAGTGTCATGACGCTTACTATAGATCAATCCCACTTCACGGTTTACACTCTTGACTAAATATGTTCGATATGTAACGAGCTCGGAGGGCTGTCATGGCCAGCACAATCTTCGTCACCGGGGCGACCGGGCAGACCGGAGGCAACGTCTGCGAACAGTTGATCGAGCGCGGCGATCACGTCCGTGCCCTGGTCCGCAATCCGGACGAAGCCACGGCGCTGGCGGGCATCGGTGTCGAACTGGTCAAGGGCGACATCAGAGACGCCGATGACGTACTGCACGCGGCCAAGGGCGCCGAGGCGGCGATCCACTGCGCGGCATTGCTCGGCGGCGCGAGCCAGGATCTGGAGGACTTCAAGGCCGTCAACATGGTCGGCACCACGAATGTCCTCGATGCGGGGAAAGCCCACGGCATGCGTCGAGTGGTTGCCCTGAGCACCGCCACCTTCCTGAATCTGGGCACCGGCCTCGACTTCGAAGAGGCCCCCGTTCTCACGAATCCGCCGAACGACCCGTATACGGTCACCAAGCTCGCCGCTTTTCTCGAAGCGCATAAGCGCGCAGACGCGGGCGACGACGTGCTGACCTGCCACCCCGGTGCGATCTTCGGTCCTGGCCTGGTCGTCGAACGCGCCTTGCATCGCACCAGTTTCAACCGGGTGCTGCTGGCGGGGATGCGCGGAAAGATCAAGCGCTACCTCGCTTTCCCGGTGACGTGGGTGGCGGGAGCGGATGTCGCGAAGGGCTCGGTTGCCGCGCTGGACCATGGGGTTGCCGGTGAGCGCTACTTGTTGATCGGGCCGCCCGAAGGCACCTGCAGCACCGCTGCCGGTATCAATCGCGCCTGCGAGGTCGCCGGAATCGACCACCGTGTCGAGGATCTCGACTACCGCTCGGATACCGAAACGTTGACAGCCGAATTCGGGCCCACCTTGATGGCCATCGCGGAAGCCGCGGCCAAGAGCGTGCGCAAGCCCAGAACGGACGACAACCTGACCGCCCGACGTCTCGGCTACCGGCCCATGTCGTTCGACGACGGACTGCGACTGCTGATCTCGTGGCTACGCGGCATCGGCAGACTGTAGCGGCGGCTGTTGTGTCGAGCGCCGAATCGCGTCGGTCCGGCTCGGATCACGGCGATCTCGCCGATCGGATTCTCGACGCGGCCGCACCGCTGCTGTTCCGGGTGGGCGCCCGGAAGATGTCACTCTCGGACGTGGCGACCCTGGCCGGAGTGTCACGGCCGACCATCTACCGCTACTTCGTGAGCAAAGAAGAGCTCATCGATGCGCTGGGAAAGCGCGAGCGCCTGCGCTTCAACGCGGCGATGGACCGCGCGATGACAGGAGTGGTTGGAGTCGCGCGATTGGAAGCCGCGGTCGATATGGTCGCGAATTTCGTCGAACAGCAACCGCCGGGGCGGCTGCTCGACCTTGAACCTGGGTTCGCGCACGAACAGATGGCGCAAGCGTTACCCATGCTGACCGAAGGGTTGATGGTGGTCTTGCAGCGTTGCGCGCGCGAGGACGCCTTCGCTGCAGCGGTGGAACCCCACGACGTTGCCAACGCGATCGCGCGAATTGCCTTGAGCCACTATATATTTCCCGATCCCGACCGGGCCGCGGCGCGTCGGCAGATCCGTGCCGCAGCCGGGCTTTCTGGGCGCGCATGATCGTCTCATAAGCCCTGGGCGCAAAGCCAGCCAGCGATCCTTTCGGCGACCGCTTGCCATCCGGGTTCAAGCATCATGTCATGTCCCATGCCGGGGAAGATCTCTGACTCGGCGCCGTAAACCGCAGCGGTGCGAACGATTTCGTGCTGAGACACGATGGTGTCGTGCTCGGCTCCCAGCACCAGCATCGGGATGCGGTTGACGCGTCTGGTTCTGACCAGATCAAGGAAAAGCATGCCCAGGAAGGCCAGGTAGGACTCGTCCTGCACTCGCTGGTGGTACGCGTTGACCTGCTCATCCGGCGTGGACGCAGAGAAGAACAGTTCTCGCACCAGTTCCGGGGTGGCAACCACCGGGGCCAGCTTCAACAAGGCGTTGGCCTTGGCGAACTGCAGGGGATGACGACGCGCCATGTGCAGGGTTACCCGCAGCACCCCCGAAGGCGGTACGGCCGCGACGAGAATGGCCCCGGCGGCGGTGTGGTTTTCCAGGTACTTCTGAACGACGAAGCCACCCATCGAATGTCCGACCAGAACCGGCTGAGTCGGCAATTCCGCCGCCGTCTGGGCGACATCTCGTACGTAATCCTGAATCCCCTTCCGGCGCAGCCGGTCCCGACCGGTGCTTGCGCCGTGCCCGCGCAAGCTCAGGGCATAACAGCCGTACCCCCGCTCGGCGAAGAAGTCGAGAAAGTGTTCGTCCCAGCACCACGCTGCGTGCCAGGCGCCGTGCACAAACAGCAGCGGCACGGGATGGGCATCACTGGATGACCCCTTCTGGATCAGTTCAAGCACCGGCCGCTCCTTCGGTCCGTTGCGGACTTCATCGCCGGCGCAGCAGGAACAGGCCGTAGGCAGCAATCGACTGCGCGTCGGCGATCACTCCCGAGCGGATCATCTGCTCGACGTCATCGCGGGAGAACCATGCGCTGCGCATGTCCTGCTCCTCGTGCTCACGGTCGGCATCCCCCTCGGTGATTCCGGTGGCGAGGAACACCCATCCGCGCTGACTGCTCATCCCGGCTGCGACATCGAGGAGACCGAGGGCCTCGAACGAGGTCGCGCGCAATCCGGTCTCCTCGCGCAGTTCGCGCCTGGCCAGGTCGGCAGGTTCGGCCTCGACGCGATCGGGTGCACTGCCCTGCGGAAACTCCCAGCGCCGCGCGCCGAGAGGGTACCGGAACTGCTCGACCAACCGGAAACGGTCGCCGTCATAGGGCATCACCAGGGCGTACGTCGTTTTGTCGACCACGCTGTAGATGCCGCGACTGCCGTCCGGCCGGCGAATCTCGTCTTCGCGGAGCACGAGCCACCGGTTTCGGTAGATCTCGCGGGATGCGACGCATTCGATGAAGGACACACCGCCAGTATCACAACACCTTTTCCGGTGCGGGCCAGTGGCACGAGTACCCCCCAACTATTTCGTCTGCGTGACGACCTCAAGTCGAATCTGTTGCGGTCCGATAAGGCGTTGTTTCGATAGCCTAAGACTGGTTCTCATTACCGGCGGCGGCAGCGACTCCGGTTGCGAGACATCGAAGTTGACTTCCCACCAACGGGCTCCCCAGGTGGCGGTTTCCGGCGTCGTAGCCGATCATATGAACGCAACGTGAATGACGCAGGCGCCAGCATAGGTGGGAGAATTTATGCCGCACAAGATAAAGCCACGGCCCGGCTGTCGCGATCAACTTTGTTAACAAGCGTACGAGACAACCCGGTTTCCCGCTAAATGGACCAGGTCTTTCATCGCGAAATCATCGTCTGCGGTGACGACCCGCTGGCGAAGACGATTGCCGAGGAGCTGAGGGGCGCCGGCGCGCGGATAATCAAGATCAACAGTGCCGCCGATCTTCTTGGCGCCGGGGTACATCGCGCCCGCGCCGTCGTCTGCGCCGGGCCAAACGATGCGGTCAATCTCGAAATCGCGCTATTGGCAAGGCAGTTCAGCCCGACGGTCCGCGTGGTAGCCAGGCTGGCCAACGGCGTGCTGCGCGAAGCGGTGGCCGACGTGAACGGCCCCGGCGCGATCTTGAACGTCGCCGACCTCGCGGCACCATCGGTTGTCGAGGCAGTTCTGTCGCGCAATGCGCACCAATTCGAGACGGCCGGTATTGAATTCGTCGTCTGGGGAGCCGAGGCACCGTACAACGGCACTCTGCGCGAGATCTACAACGACCTTGCCCCGGTGGCGGTGGTGCACGGCAAGAACTCGCCCAACCCTGGTGAGGTGGTGCCGTGCCCGGGACGGGATCAGAAGGTTTACGCCGGCGATTTCACCTCGATGATCGGCGTCAAAGACGAATTGGAAACCCGCGGGATCATCGTGCCGCCCGCGACCGCGACGCGCTCTCGCCAATCTCGCGTACGACGCCTGATCGATGCCACCCGCGCCATGCGCGACGAAGTGAACCCGATGCTGCTGCCCTCGCTGGCCCTCACGTTCTTCCTAACGCTCGGCTCGGCGGCCGTGGTGCACTGGAACTATCGGAACCCGCGGATGTCGTGGCTGGACGCCTTGTATTTCACCTCCGAGACAATCACGACCGTTGGCTTTGGTGAATCCCCCTTCGGCCAACAGTCCGCTTTTCTCCGCCTGTTCGTGATCGTGTTGATGTTCGCCGGCGTGATCGTTACCGCCATCGTGGTCGCGTTCCTTGCGGACCTGCTACTGTCCCAACGCTTCCTGCAGACGGCCGGACTCCGACGGGCCCGCCGCATGCGCGACCACATCGTCGTTGTCGGACTAGGTTCAGTCGGCATCCGCGTCGTCACCGATCTGGCTGCTGCCGGATACGAAGTCCTCGTCATCGAGCATGACGAGGCCAATCGGTACCTGCCGACATGTGCCGAACTGGACGTGCCGGTGATTTTCGGAAACGCAACGATGCGCCAGACGCTGGAATCGGCGCGCGTCGAACGCGCCCGCGGAGTGGCGGTGCTCACCCAGGACATGCCGAGCATCGAGACCGGGATCGTATCTGCTGGAAATGTTGGGATCCGACACCAAGGTGCCGATCGTTTTGCGCGTTCAAGGGCGCGCGCTGAGCACTGCGGTGAATCAGCGGTTCGGTTTCGAAAACGTGCGGTCGACCGTGGACCTGGCGGCCCCCTGGTTCATCGGCGCGGCGATGGGCCTGCACGTGCTGGGGACGTTTTGGGTCGGGCAGCGCTCCTTCATGGTCGGCGGAATGCTGGTGGCGGAGGGCAGCGAGCTCGATGGAATGCTGATGGTGGATATGTCTACCCAGACGCGCGTCATCGCGATCATTCGACCGGAAGGGCCGATCAGATTGCGCCCGCGCCGCGACGCCGTATTGAGAGCCGGCGACACCGTCTACCTCATCGGCCCTTACCGCGAACTGATCGCGACGCTGCGCAAGGGGCAGCCGCCGGCGCATGCCGCGCTCAACGGTGAGCGCGCGGCCGCACTGGCCGCCGCACGTTCGCTTACGCCCCAGCGGCCAATTGCCGGCTCGCAGTCGTTGGACCAGGGTTTGGACCTGTTGTGAGCTTGTTCAGACGCTAGTGCAGCCCGCTGACCACGTCGGCCGCTCGGCGAACTTGGCCGAGGTCCGAGCTGGTCGGGATCAGCTGAACCTCGTCGGTGCCGATCGCTTCGAAGTCTCGCAGCACCGCCGCCAACTCGTCCTCGCTGCCGGCCCAGCCGGTCGTCGGCGCCATCGCGTCGACATACGCCGCCGGTATCCAGTTCATATAGCGCCGCAGATGGCGATGCACCTGGGCCCGGGCCTCGTCGCGCGACCCGAATGCGAACCAGAAAGAGGTCATGAGGTGGGGTTTCGGCTTTCCGGCCTGCGCCCACGCCGCCCGCGCCACGTCGAACAGCTCGTTCTGCTTGGCGACGTCGAGGTCCAAGGTGGTGCCGGCCAGCCCGTCGGCCCAGGCCGCAGCGCTGCGGACGGTTTTCGGCCCGATGCTGCCGACGAACAACGGCGGGCCACCGGGCTGGACCGGCGACGGCCCGACGGGCAGCACCGATTCGGTGATCTTTTCGCCGGCCCAAACCCGCTTCATCACCGCCACCCGCTCGGCCATGCCGCGCATGGTCTGCGTCGCCGGATCGGCACCCACGGCGTGGTAGTCCTCGTGCCTGCCGCCCACGCCGATGCCGACCGTCAGGCGACCCGCACTCAGCACATCGCCCGTCGACAGCGCTTTGGCCAGCATCACCGGGTCGTGCAGCTGGGGCACGATCACGGTCGTCAGCAGCCGCACCCGACTGGTCCAGGCGGCCAGCGCACCGAGCAGCGTCAGGTTTTCTGGGTTGTCGAACGCGATGCGCTCGCCCCAGCACAGCGACGAGAACGGACCCTGGTCAATCGCGCGGGCCCAGTTCTCCAACACGGTGGCGTCTAGGCCCGGCTCCATCACCGGCATGGTCATTGCTATCTGCACGACCGCGATTCTGGCACGCGCAAGACACGTGGTCAGCAAAGTGGCAAACTGGACCGGGTGGGTCCAGCCAGTAATTCCATCGCACACGTCCGCCTGACCGTCACCGACATCGAGCGATCCCGGCGGTTCTACGAGAGCGTGTTCGGTTGGCCCGTGTTGATTGAAGTGCCCGAGAACGCCGACGAAGCAACCCGAAACCAGTTGAGCTTCCTGTACGGCGGTGTCATCTACGACCTGGGCGGCACATTGCTCGGGCTGCGACCCGTCGGCAACGACCGCTTTAACGAGGACCGCACCGGCTTGGACCACATCGCGTTCAGGCTGGCCAGCAAAGATGAATTGGATTCCGCGGCCATACATCTCGACGAGGTCGGCGTCGAGCACGAGCCGGTCAAAGACATTGGGCCGTCGTACATCTTGGAGTTCCGCGATCCGGACAACATCGCCTTGGAGCTCACCGCGCCGAAGTAGGGCCCTGAAATATGCCGATCAGCTTCAACCACACCATCGTTGCATCCCGCGACAAGCAGCAGTCCGCGGAGTTTCTCGCAGAACTCTTCGGGCTGCCCAGCCCGGAGCCGGTCGGCCGTTTTATGGCCGTCAGACTCGAGCACGGCGTCAATCTCGATTTCGCGGACGTGCCCGAGGGCGAGGAGATCCGCCAGCAGCACTACGCGTTCCTGGTTTCCGAAGAGGACTTCGACGCGATCTACGGCAAGATCGCAGCACGCGGGCTGCGGCACTGGGCGGACCCCGGCAAAAACCGGCCTGGCGAGATCAACCACAACCACGGCGGGCGCGGGGTCTATTTCCCGGATCCGTCCGGGCATGCCATGGAGATCCTCACCCGGCCCTAGCGCGAGCAGACGCAAAACCCCCCGACACGCCGGGGCGTGCGGGGTTTTTGCGTCTGCTCGCGCTACCTAGTCGACCACCCGCTGGGCGCGGTGTCGGACGCTCTCCTGACCTCGATAGTCATTGGCCATTTGCGCGACATGCGTGGGCAGCGCGCCGGCCGCGACGTCGGCCAGCGTCGTTTCTTCCAGCACCGACCGCATGCTGGCCCGCAGCGCCCGCCAGACGTCGGTCAGCGCCGTGGTCGGCCCGGAGTAGGGCAGGTCACCGAGACCGATGTCGCGGACGCTGGCCAGCGGCCCGTCGATGCAGCGCAGCACGTCGGCAATGCTGATCTCGTTGGCCGGGCGGGCCAGTTCATAGCCGCCTTCGCGACCGCGGTGGCTTCGCACCAGCCGATCGGTTCGCAGGTTGGTAAGGATGTCAACGAGAAAAGGCGGCGGGATGCCCTGCGCGTGAGCTAAGTCGTCGGTCTTGACCACTGTGCCGTTAGCCGAGGTGGCGAGCTGGACCATCGCCCGCACCGCATACTCCGCCTTGGCTGACATCCGCACCCTGAGGATTGTGCCACCCACTGCGGCGGGGTGCTGCGCCTGCGGATCAGGGCCGTGACTTGATCAAGTCGATGACGTTCTCCGCCTGCTCCTCGAGGGTGAGGTCCGAGGTGATTCGCAGATCCGGATTGCTTGGCCTCTGGTAGGGGCTGTCGATCCCAGTGAAATGGGTGATCTCACCCGCGCGCGCTTTGGCGTACAACCCTTTGGGATCGCGCTTCTCGCATTCCGCGAGCGACGTGTCGCAGAACACCTCGATGAAGTCGAAGCCGGCGTCGGTGTGCACTTTCCGGGCCATTTCGCGGTGCTCGGTCAGCGGGCTGATCACCGGTACCAGAACGACGTGACCGGCGTCGGCGAGCAGCGTTGCCACATGCGCGAGCCTGCGCAGGTTCTCCGAACGGTCGGCCATGCTGAAGCCCAGGTCGGCGTTCAGGCCCTGGCGCAGGTTGTCGCCGTCGAGAACATAAGCGGGAACGTTATTTTCGAGCAGCTTCCGCTCGACCAACATCGCCACGGACGACTTGCCGGCACCCGACAAACCGGTGAGCCAAACAGTCCTGCCTCGTGGCCGGTGTTCGGTGGTGACCAAGGAGTTGTGCCGCACGGTGTTCGGGCTTGCCGCTTGCGCCGAAACGTCGCGCAACACCATGCCCGCGGCGACCGTGCCATTGGTGTCGGGGTCGATGAGGATGAACGAGCCGGTGCTGGCGTTACGGGTGTACTCGTCGAGCAGCAACGGCACCTGCGTGCGCAGTGAAATTCGCCCAAGTTCGTTGAGCTTCAACGCCGTCGCGGTCTTGTCGCGATGCAAGGTGTTGACATCGAGCCGGTAGTCCAGCGCAGTTACCCGGGCCCGTGTGGTCCGCGTGGTGTGTTTGATGACGTAGTCGCGGCCGGGCTCCAGGGCAGTGGCATCGGCCATCCAGCACACGGTCGCATCGAATTCCTGCGCGACCCTTGGCTGGTTGTTGGTGCGGGCGATCAGGTCCCCGCGCGAGATATCAATCTCATCGGCGAGGCTCACCGAGACCGCCATCGGTGGAAACGCCTCTTCCACAGGGCCATTCGGTCCCTCGATCGAGGCTATCCGGGTGGTCTTCCCGACCGGCAGCACCACCACTTCGTCGCCCGGGCGCATCACTCCGCTGGCCACGGTCCCGGCGTAGCTGCGGTGGTCTTGGTGCTCGTGGGTCTGTGGCCGGATGACGTACTGCACCGGGAAGCGCACGTCGACCAGATTTCGGTCGCCGGCGATGTAGACCTCTTCGAGGTGGGACAGCAGCGCCGGCCCTTCGTACCAGGGCGCCTGGTCGGATTTGCTGACGACGTTGTCGCCATGCAAGGCAGACATCGGGATAGTGGCGACGTCCTGCACGTCCAGCCGTGCGGCAAAGGCGTGGAATTCGTCGCGGATCGCCTCGAATTTCTCTTTGTCCCAGCCGATCAGGTCCATCTTGTTGACCGCGAGCACGATGTGCTGGATGCCCAGCAGTGACGCCAGGAACGCGTGTCGGCGTGACTGCTCGAGCAGGCCGTGGCGCGCGTCGACGAGCACGATCACCAGCTGAGCGGTCGACGCACCGGTGACCATGTTGCGGGTGTACTGGATGTGGCCCGGGGTGTCGGCGATGATGAATTTTCGCTTGGGAGTGGCGAAGTAGCGGTACGCGACGTCGATGGTGATGCCCTGTTCGCGCTCCGCCCGCAAGCCGTCGGTGACCAGCGACAGATCGGTGTACTCGTGGCCGCGCTCCTCCGACGCCCGTTCCACCGACGCCCACTGGTCTTCCATCACGGCCTTGGAGTCGTAGAGCAGGCGCCCGATCAGGGTCGATTTGCCGTCGTCCACAGAGCCGGCGGTCGCGAGCCGCAACAATGTCGCCATCAGAAATAACCCTGTCGTTTGCGGTCTTCCATTCCAGCCTCCGAGATCCGGTCGTCGGCCCTGGTCGCACCGCGCTCGGTCAACCGGGACACCGCGGTCTCGGCGATGACCTCGGACACGGTGGCGGCCTCTGACTTCACGCATCCGGTGCAGGTGACGTCCCCGACCGTGCGGAAACGCACCGTCTCTTCGAACACCGGCTCGTCGGCGCGGGGCTGCAGGTGCCGGTCGACCGCCAGCAACATCCCGTCGCGGCTGAATACCTTGCGCCGGTGTGCGAAATAGATCGACGGCAACTTGATCTTCTCGGCACCGATGTAGGACCAGATGTCGAACTCGGTCCAGTTGGACAGCGGGAAGACCCGGATGTGCTCGCCTTTGTGGTGGCGGCCGTTGTAGAGATTCCACAGCTCGGGGCGCTGGACCTTCGGATCCCATTGACCGAACTCGTCGCGGAAGCTGAACACCCGTTCCTTGGCGCGCGCCTTCTCCTCGTCGCGGCGCGCTCCCCCGAAGGCGGCGTCGAATTTGTTGAGGCCGATAGCGCGCAGCAGCGTCACGGTCTGTATCGGATTGCGCGATGGGATGGTCTCGACGACACGGCCGGCATCGATGTCTTCCTGCACCGACGCGACCACGAGGCGCACCCCCGTCTCGGCGACCAGTTCGTCACGGGCCGCGATCACTTCGTCGAAGTTGTGCCCGGTGTCGACGTGCATCACCGGAAACGGCAGCCGCCCCGGGCGAAACGCCTTGAGTGCCAGGTGCAGCATCACGATGGAGTCCTTGCCACCCGAGAACAACAGCACCGGCCGCTCGAACTCGGCCGCCACCTCTCGGATGATGTGGATCGCTTCTGCCTCCAACAAGCGCAGATGGCTCAATTCGTACTGGCCGGCCGCAGGTCCGGCCTTCACGTCGGTGGCCATGGGTTCCTATTCCGATAAATATGGTTGAACTAACCATGTTTTATAGCTATTGTCGTATATAGAACCAGCCTCCCAGGCCGGTGTCAACGAACAATTGCTCTTGCGGTGCCAGCGCCGGGCACCGCACCCGGAATCGGACTCGTTACAACGTGACCTCGTGCAGCTTGCCGGTCGCCACGTCGAACACGAAGCCGCGTAGCGATACGTGCTTGGTGACGAACGGGCTGTTCTCGATGCGGCGCAGCGACTGGCGGACGTCTGCCTCGACGTCGGGGAAAGCTTCGGCCGCCCACGGTGGTTTGACGCCCGTCTCGGCCTGGATGTCGCGCTTGAAGTCGTCGTCGGTAAAGGTCAGCATCCCGCAGTCGGTGTGGTGGATCAGGATGATCTCCCGGGTCCCCAGCAGCCGCTGGCTGATGGCCAGCGAGCGGATTGCGTCGTCGGTGGCGACCCCGCCCGCGTTCCGGATGACGTGGGCTTCGCCTTCGTTCAGACCGAGGACGCGATAGACGTCGAGCCGGGCATCCATGCACGCCAGGACCGCCACGTGTTTGCTCGGCGGCAGGGGCAGGGGCCCCTTGAAGGCGCTCGCGTAATGAGCATTCTGGGCCAGATAGCTATCGGTAACCGTCACGCCAGCCTCCTCCGACATCGCGGTATGGATTTTGCTACACAGATCGATGCCGCGGTGGATCGTAACAATCGGCCAACCGGATATCACCCCTGAGAATCAAGCCGATCGCAAGGATTCGGTTGCCCGGCCGGACACGAACGCGGGACGCTTCCCGGCCGGTTCCCGCTTCGCTCGCTAACCTGTCCAAATGCGACTCCGGGACGGTTCGGCATGATCCGCTTCCTTGCGCGCCGGTTCCTCAATTACGTCGTGTTACTCGCGCTGGCGTCGTTTTTGACCTACTGCCTGACGTCCCTGACGTTTCATCCTCTGGACAGTTTCATGCAGCGTCACCCGCAACCGCCGGCGGCGGCGATCCACGCCAAAGCGGTCCAGCTCGGCTTGGACAAGCCCATCCCGATTCGGTACGGGAACTGGGTCGCCAACGCGGTCGGCGGTGACTTCGGCAAAACGGTGACCGGTCATCCCGTCGCGACGGAGTTGTGGCGACGGATCGGGGTCAGCCTGCGGCTGGTGGTGACGGGTTCGGTGTTGGGCACGCTGATCGGCGTCGTCCTGGGGGCCTGGGGCGCGGTCCGCCAGTACCGGTTGAGCGACCGCGTGATCACCATGCTCTCGTTGACGATCCTCAGCATCCCGTCCTTCGTGCTGGCCAGCCTGCTCATCTTGTTCGCGCTGCGGATCAACATTTTCACCGGAGTGCGGATATTCCAGTACACCGGTGAAACCGCACCGATTGCGCCCGAGGGTTTTTTCAACCAGCTCGTTTCACGCGCGCAGCACATGGTGTTGCCCACTCTCACCCTGGCTTTGGGCACGATGGCGGGCTTCAGCCGCTACCAGCGCAACGCGATGCTGGACGTGCTCGGCGAGGACTTCATCCGGACCGCGCGCGCCAAGGGGCTGACCCGCCGCCGTGCCCTGTTCAAACACGGCCTGCGCACAGCGCTGATCCCGATGGCCACGTTGTTCGCCTACGGGATCAGTGGCCTGGTTGTCGGCGCGGTGTTCGTCGAGAAGATCTTCGGCTGGCACGGCATGGGTGAGTGGGTGGTGCTGGGCATCTCGACTCAGGACACCAACGTGGTCGCTGCGATCACGTTGTTTTCGGGGGCGGCGATTCTTCTCGGCGGCTTGCTGTCCGACGTCATCTACGCGGCGTTGGACCCGAGGGTGCGGGTGTCATGACTCAACAGACCACCGGGCCGACAACGCCGGTCGACTCGGGCATCAACGCCGCGGCGTTCTCTTCGCGCCGAAATCTGTTGTTCCGCCGCTTTATTCGCAACAGGCCCGCAGTGGTGGCGCTGATGCTGCTGGTGCTGGGGTTCGTCGGCTGCTATGCGCTGCCTGCGTTACTGCCTTACGGCTATACCGAACTGGACTTTCACGCGCTGCTGCAGCCACCGTCACAGCGGCACTGGTTCGGCACCAACGCGCTCGGTCAGGATTTGTTGGCCCGGGTCCTGCGCGGCATGCAAAAGTCGATGCTGATCGGGTTCTGTGTGGCCCTGATCTCGACGTCCATCGCCGCCACCGTCGGATCGGTCGCCGGCTACTTCGGTGGCTGGCGCGACCGCGCACTGATGTGGCTGGTGGACCTGCTGCTGGTGGTGCCGAGTTTCATCTTGATCGCCATCATCACCCCGCGCACAAAACAGTCGAATAGCGTGCTGTGGCTGATCCTGCTGCTCGCGGGATTCGGCTGGATGGTCAGTTCGCGGATGGTGCGCGGCCTGACGATGAGCCTGCGAGAACGCGAATTCGTCCGAGCGGCCCGCTATATGGGGGTGTCTACCCGCCGCATCATCACGAAACACATCGTGCCGAACGTCGCCTCGATCCTCATCATCGATGCCACGCTCAACGTCGGATACGCCATCCTCGCCGAAACCGGTTTGAGCTTCCTCGGATTCGGTGTACAGCCGCCCGACGTGTCGCTGGGCACGCTGATCGCCGACGGCACCCCCTCGGCCACCACCTTCCCCTGGGTGTTCCTCTTCCCGGCCGGGGCTCTCGTCCTGATTGTGTTGTGCTCGAACCTGACCGGCGATGGCCTGCGGGACGCGCTGGATCCGCGCAGCCGGCCGCCGCGCCGCAGGCGACCGAGGTGACGGCCCTGCTGGAAGTCACGGATCTGAACGTCACCTTCGAGACCGGCGACGTTCGGGTGCCCGCGGTGCGCGGCACGAGCTACCAGATCGACTCGGGCGAGGTGCTCGCCATTGTCGGCGAATCCGGTTCGGGCAAGACCACTGCCGCGCTGGCCGTCGTCGGGTTGCTGCCCGAACACGCCCGCGTGTCGGGTTCGGTGCGGTTGCACGGCGAGGAGTTGCTTGGCCTCGACGACCAGGCCATGTCGCGTTTCCGCGGCAAGAGGATCGGCACGGTTTTTCAAGACCCGATGTCGGCGCTGACGCCCGTCTACACAATCGGCGACCAGATAGCCGAGTCCATCCAGGTGCACCACCGCGGCATCAGCCGAGCGGACGCCCGCAGGCGCGCCATCGAGCTGCTCGAGCTGGTTGGCGTCGCGCGCCCGGAAAGCCGCGCCGGGGCATTCCCCCACGAGCTGTCCGGCGGCGAACGCCAGCGGGTGGTGATCGCGATAGCGATTGCCAACGATCCCGACCTGCTGATCTGCGACGAACCGACAACCGCGCTGGACGTCACCGTGCAGGCCCAAATCCTCGACGTCCTCAGAACCGCGCGCGACGTCACCGGCGCCGGTGTGCTCATCATCACGCACGACCTGGGTGTGGTCTCGGAGTTCGCCGACCGGGCAATGGTCTTGTACGCCGGGCGTGGGGTCGAGATCGCCACCGTCGAAGATCTTTACCGCGACCGCCGAATGCCATATACGGCCGGGTTGTTGGGGTCGGTGCCGCGGTTGGACTCGCCGCAGGGTACCCACCTCATCCCGATTCCCGGCGCGCCGCCCACGATGTCGACGTTGCGGCCCGATGCCTGCCCGTTCGCCCCGCGCTGCCCGCTGGTTATTGATGAATGCCGTTCGGCGGAACCAGATCTGGTCGCAATCAACGACGACCACTGGGCCGCGTGTATCCGCACCGATGACGTCGCCAGCCGCACGGCGGCCGAGATCTTCGGCGTCTCAACGCAACCGCTGCCGATCGACGCCGGCGGGCCCAAGGCAGACGAACCAGCGGTGGTGCTGCGGGTCAGCGACCTGACCAAGACCTTCCGCCTCACCAAGGGCGTGCTATTGCGCAGGCGGGTGGGTGAAGTGCGGGCGGTCGACGGCGTCGGCTTCACCCTCGAGCAGGGCCGGACCCTGGGCATTGTCGGCGAATCCGGTTCGGGCAAATCCACCACGCTGAGCCAGATTCTCGAGCTTGCCAAGCCCGAGGCGGGTTGCATCGAGATGCTCGGCCACGACGTCGCCGCCCTCGACGCGCCCGCCCGTCGACTGCTGCGGACCGAACTTCAGGTGGTGTTCCAGGACCCGGTGGCCTCGCTGGACCCCCGCCTGCCGGTGTTCGACATCATCGCTGAACCGTTGGTCACCAACGGGTTTGACCGGTCGCGATCCGAGGAGCGGGTCGCCGAACTGCTGACGATCGTCGGACTGGATCGCGGCGACGCCAGCAGGTACCCCGCCGAGTTCTCCGGTGGGCAGAAGCAGCGCATCGGGATCGCCCGGGCGCTGGCGCTGCAACCCAAGATTCTGGCGCTCGACGAGCCCGTGTCGGCGCTCGACGTGTCGATCCAGGCGGGCATCATCAACCTGCTGCTGGATCTGCAAACACAATTCGGCTTGTCCTACCTGTTTGTGTCGCATGATCTTTCGGTGGTCAAGCATCTGGCCCACCGAGTGGCGGTGATGTACCGCGGAAAGATCGTCGAGCAGGGCGACGGCGACCAGGTGTTCAACAACCCTGCGCACGAATACACCCAGCGACTACTGGCCGCGGTTCCGCGAGCGCACCCCGATGTCGCCGGCGGCTAGCATCGGCGGGGTGAGGCGCCCGCCATTGGTTCGCAGGCTTGCGCCCCTTGCGCTGGCGCTCGTCTTGGTTGTCAGCGGCTGCTCGAACGGCTACCAGGACCTTCCGGAGTCGCGGGCGGCACGGGTCGGCACCACCAGCGACGTCAACCCACGCGACCCGGCGACCCTGCGCGACGGCGGCAACCTGCGACTGCCCCTGACCGGGTTCCCGGACAACTTCAACGAGTTGAACATCGACGGAAACACGGCCGACACCGGTGACGTCGTCACCCCGACGCTGCCCGGTGCGTTCATCACCCAGGCCGACGGGACCCTGAAACTCAACACCGACTACTTCACCGGCGCCGAACTGACCGGCAGCAGCCCCCAGGTCGTCACCTACACGATTAACCCGAAAGCCACCTGGAGCGACGGCAGCCCGATGACGTGGGAAGACCTCAAATCGGAGGTCGACGCGTGCAGTGGGCGTGACAAGCGATACCTGATCGCCAGCCGGGCCGGGTTCGAACGTGTGAAGTCGGTGACTCGCGGCGTCGATGACCGCCAGGCTGTGGTCACGTTCGCCGAGCCCTACACCGAGTGGCAAGCGATGTTCGCCGGCGGGATCCAGCCGCGCAGCATGACGGCGAACCCGGACGTCTTCAACAAGGGCCAGCTCGAAGGGCCCGGACCATCGGCCGGACCGTTCATTCTGTCCACCATCGACAGGACCGCGCAGCGCATGGTGCTGACCCGCAATCCCCGCTGGTGGGGTGCCAAGCCGCGGCTGGACTCCATCACCTTCCTGGTGCTCGACACCACCGCCGTCATCCCCGCCCTGCAAAACAACGCGATCGATGCCGCCGGTGTGAGCACACTCGACGACATGGTCATAGCCCAGCGCACCCCCGGAATCGCGATCCGGAGCGCGTCGTCGCCCACCTGGTACCACTTCACGTTCAACGGCGCACCCGGAGACATCATGGCCGACGAGCGGATGCGGCTGGCGATCTGCCGGGGTATCGACCGCCAGGCAATCGTCGACGTCGTGCAGCACGGCATGACCACCCATCCCGTGCCGCTGAACAACCACATCTATGTCGACGGGCAGGTCGGCTACCAAAACAACAGCGCACCAGGTGATTACAACCCCGACCAGGCCCGTCGGGACCTCGACGCCCTGGGCTGGAAGCTGAACGGATCGATGCGGGAGAAGGACGGGAAGCAGCTGTCCGTTCGCGACGTGTTCTTCGACGCCCAATCGAATCGTCAGATCGCGATGGTCGCCCAGAACAACCTGGCGCAGATAGGTGTCAAGCTCGTGCTCGACCCCAAACCGGGCAATGGCTTCTTCAGTCAGTACGTCAGCGTCGGCGACTTCGACATCACCCAATTCGGTTGGGTGGGTAACGCGTTCCCGTTGTCCGCGCTGCCGCAGATTTACACCTCCGACGGGGACAGCAACTTCGGCAAGATCGGCGACGCCGATATCGACGCGAAGATCGACCAGACGATGTCGGAGCTGGACCAGAACAAGGCGCGGGTGCTCGCGAACCAGGTGGACACCATGATCTGGCAGGAAGCGTTCAACTTGCCGCTGTTCCAGTCGCCCGGAAACATCGCGGTACGAAGCGATCTGGCCAACTACGGCGCGCACGGGCTGGCCGATGTGAACTACACGGCGATCGGATTTATGCCAAGTTAATTGGTGCCGAGCAGACGCAAAAGCCCGTATTTCCAGCGGAATTAGGGGCTTTTGCGTCTGCTCGCCATACTCTGCCGCGCGAGATCGATGCGGTGCGCACCCTTGACGCGGTCGTAGCGGTCCGGACTGCACGTCAGCACAATCACCTGCCCCTGTGTGCCGACCGCGTCGAACACCTCTCCCATCCGGGCCAACCGGTCCGGATCGGTGAAGCCCAGGGCGTCGTCGATCAGCACCGGTACGGTGTCCTCCTTGGCGACCAAGGCCGCGCCGGCCAACCGCGCCAGGATACCCAGTTGCTCCTTGGCCCCACCCGACAGCGACTCGTACGGCACCGTGGTGCCGTCCAGCGTTCGGCTGCGGATCCGCAGGTCGCTATCGATGTCGACCTCGAACGAAGGCCCGAACACCGGGCGGCCCAGCCGCTGTAATTCGGTGCGGTAGGGCTCGACATAGCCCAGCCGGGTGGTGTCGCGGTGACGGGCCATCACCGACCGCAGCAGCCGAGCGGCCCGGGCCCGGCCGCCGACCCGGGCATGCTGGCTGGCGGCGTGCTCGCGGTCGATCTCGGCGGCGTCGAGCTTGCCTTGGCGCCCCTCGCTACCGATTACCGCCAGCTCGATATTCACCTCACGCAATGCTCGGGCAGCAGCTTCGTAGTCGTCGCTCAGCGACTCGGCCGCCTCTGTGGCCTCGGCCAATTCGGCGGCCACCGCGTCTGGGGCCGCGGCGTCCAGCTCGGCTGCCAGGTCGGCGGCCCGCTGCTCTGCGCTCTGGGCCGCGCGCAGCCCGGCGTCGGCGGCGGACGCCAGATCCTCGTCGCTGACCTCCGTCGCGTTCCTGCGTCAATCGGTCGCCCGCCGCGTCCAGCTCCACGCGTTGGGCCGCCGCATTGTTCAGCAGAACCGTCGCCCGCGTTGATGTCTCCGCCAGCCGACTGCCGGCGGCCGCGGCGACCCGGCGACGCGCCTCGCACTCGGCTTCCGCGGCGGCCCGACTCGCTGCTGCCGCATCGAGTTCGGCACGAGCGCCCGTCACGTCCAGCGCGACGAGGTCCGCGTCGGCGAGCTGTGCGGCGCTCAACTCGGCCAGCCGCGAACGCAGTTGGGCGATGTCTTCATCACCACACAGACCGGCCAAGGTGGCGCTCAACTGATCGCGATTGCCCTGCAGTTCGCGGCGGCGCTGCAACGCCGCGCGGGCAGCCGCCAGGTCAACGGCGTCGGCCGCGCACAGTCCGGCGGCCAGTTCGTGTTGTGCCGCAGCGTGTTTAGCTTGGACATCAAGTGCGGTTTCGCCGGGGGCGATCCGCGCCGTCAGCACTCCGGTGACCTCGACTTCGGTGGGGCCGGAGGCCGTGATCGACCAGGTTTGGCCGGCCGCCAATGATACCCGCTGGTGGCCGACGACGAGTTCGATGTCGGCGGCGGCGGTGAACTCCACCGCCGCGGCATTCAACTCGAGCTGATCGCCGGTGCGGTCGACGGCCGCCGCGGCGCTCTCGATCTGCTGCAGCTGTTCTTCGGTGATCGCTACCCCGGCCAGCTGCGCGCAGACACGCTCGTGATCATGAGCGATGGCGTCGATCTTGGCCAGCCGGGTCTTCAACCGGGCCGCCTCGTCGCGGTCGGCGAGCCGGTCGACGTCGCGCCGGGCGCACTCGAGGCGCCGTTGGGCGATCGTCAGGGCCCGGATGCCCTCCTCGACCGCGGCGTCGGCGGCCTCAGCTTCGGCAGTCGTGGCCGAACCAGCCGTGACGGCTTCCTCGGCTTCGGCCTGCGCCTCGGCGATAGTCGCAGCGCGAGTTTCGATTTCGGTCAATAGCCGCAGCCGCCCGTTCTGGGCTGCGGCGGCGGCCGCGTTGGTCGCGGCAGCAGCCGCTGCGACCAGCTTGGCTTCGCGCGCCTGACGGGTGAGTTCGGCGATCTTGTCGGCGGCGGCGCGCGCGGCGGCCAATCGCGGGCCTGCCGCGAGCCGCAGTTGGGACAGCTCGGCCACTTGCTGGGTCAGCAGGGCATGGCGGCCCACCCGCTCGTCGACTTCGGCGACCGCCGCTGCACAGTCCCGCACCGCGGTCTCCGCCTCGGACAGCCGGGAGACGGCCGCTGCCCATTCCCCGGTGGGACGCCCAGTCCCGGTGAAGTAGCGCCCGTACTCGGCATCGATTCGCTCGATGAGCAACGGCTCGGCGCCAGAGAGCGCGGCCTCGGTATCAGATCGCGCGGCGGCCACGTCGAGCGCACGCGACAGCGCGTCACAGCCGGACAGGTCCACCGCGGCGATCGAACCGGCCTGCAGCACGCGCTGGGCATGCCACAGGTCGTTGTCAACCGTCTCGGCCAGCATCGCTGTGACGCGTTCGTGAGCTTCGTCGCCGGTGAGCTGTTCACGGCGCGGCGCCAGCACGGTCAGTGCCGTCTCGCATTTCTTATGAAACCGCTTGTGGTAGATGAAACGGTAAGGACCGCTGCTGATCTCGGCGGTGACTTCCGAGCCGACGTCGGAGTTGGTCGGTTTGACCTGCTTGACTTCCTTCTTCGTGGACCGGTCCCTGGATTCCAGCAGCAGGTCCAGCGCTTCGATCATCGATGACTTGCCGATCTCGTTGGCGCCGTAGACCACTACCACGCCGTGGTCGGGGAACTCGATCTCCCGGTGCACGACGCCGCGGTAATTCGTCAGGACCAGCCGGTGCAGTTTCATGCTGCTCCCCGATCCGTCAGTCGCAGCAACAACCCCAGCGCGGCCTGGGCGTCGACGGCAGAATCGGCACCCCCGTCGCGTGCGGTTGCGACCAGCTCTTCGACGGCGGCGGCGGCGAATCCCCCGATACCGAGGCCGGTGAACTCTCCGTCGGCGGGTATCACCGCGAGGTGGGTGTGCCGGTCCCAGAGGTCTAGCGAAGCGAACAGCCGCGAGTACTTGTCGAGGCAGGCATCCAGCACGGCGCGGTCGGTGACCGTCAGCGAGCCGGTGAGCGCCAGCCGCACCACGGTTCGGTCCTTGGCCGTCAGCAGATCCAGGTTCAGGTCGAGGTCCGCGATGTCGCGGCTGGTGTCCACCTGGTGATGCAAGGTGATGAACCGCCATTGACCGACATGCCGGGGCGTCACCGTGACGGCGCGTCGCGGGTCGCTCTCGTCGATGTCGACGACCAGGATGTGGCCAGGGTTGGATTCGACGTCGTCGAAGTTGGTGACTTCCGGCGAGCCCGAGTACCACACCCGGCCGCCGCTGCCGACCTCGGTGAGCGAATGTTTATCCCCCAGTGCCGCATAGTGCACCGCACCGCGGGCCAGCGCGTCGTCCAGCCCGGCTAGCCGGATGAGTGAGGGTTTATCGCGATCGGGGTCAAGAACGTCGACGCCGCCATGGGCGACGAGCACCCGGGTGACTTTGGAAGAGGTCGGAGCCGGGGCCGGCTCTGCGAGGGCTTCGGCGACGAGATCAGTGGTCGGGGCCTTGGACCGCCAGGGCGCCGCGACAATCTCCAGCCCTGGCCGAACCGGGTGGACGCCGGCCCGATCAAGCACCACCACGTTGTCCGGGCATTCCGCGGTGAACAGCGCGCTGGTGTACACCGATGACGCGTCCAACGGGTCGTGGTTGCCTGGCAGCAGGTAGACCGGAATACCGATGGCGCGCATTGCCTCCAGGGACTGGCTGATCACCTGCGGAGCCAGCTGGTTGTGTTCGAAGACGTCACCGGCCACCAGGACGAACTCGGCACCCGTCTCGGCCGCCAGCGCACCCAGACCGGCGACGGCGTCGCGGCGGGCCGCCGAATACCGCGGCTGGGCATCGCCGGCAAGGAAGTGCCGGGTCATGCCAAGCTGCCAGTCGGCGGTGTGCAGGAATCGCATCCGGGTGAACCCCCTTTCCGAAATTGCATGGCTATCAAGGCTCAGCGAAGTCTATGGCGGACTACCGACAACTCCGGGGACGTGCACCGGCATGCCTCGAACCGGCTAATTGGGCCTAAGGTGATTCGGATGACAGGAGTTACTTTGCTGCTGCTACGGCACGCCAAGTCGGCGTACCCGGATGGGGTCGCCGATCACGACCGGCCGTTGGCGCCCCGCGGAATCCGGGAGGCTGCACTGGCCGGCGATTGGCTGCGCGCCAACGTGCCCACCATCGATGGCGTGTTGTGCTCCACTGCGACGCGGGCGCGGCAGACGCTGTCGCACAGTGGCATCGATGCGCCGACCCGTTACGCCGACCGGCTCTACGGCGCCACGCCCGGCGTGCTGATTGAGGAGGTCAACGGGGTTTCGAACGAGGTCGCGACCCTACTCGTGGTAGGACACGAACCGACGATGTCGGAAGTGGCGCTGATTCTTGCGGGCGACGATGGCACCGACTCGGCTGCCCTGGAACGTATTTCGGATAAGTACCCCACGTCGGCGATCGCCGTGTTGACCGTCCCATCCGGCTGGGCCGGCCTGGAACCGGGGCGGGCGGCGCTGACCGCCTTCCACGTACCGCGGGAGAACTGAGGGCTAGGAGTTGGTGGCCAGCGTCAGTTCCATCAGCTTGATGGCCTGCCCGCAGGCGTCGATGCCGGGTGCCTGCGGGTTGATCCACCAGCCGACCACTCCCGCCGCATCGCTGGCCACCCCGCATGCGCCGTTCGCGTCGTCGGCGTGCATCACGATCGA
The DNA here is from genome assembly GCA_963715905.1 of uncultured Actinomycetota bacterium. Taxonomy (GTDB): domain Bacteria; phylum Actinomycetota; class Actinomycetes; order Mycobacteriales; family Mycobacteriaceae; genus Mycobacterium. The sequence goes on along the minus strand of CAVQSX010000042.1, from coordinate 29,618 downwards.
ATCGACGCCCGCGATGTTGCGGCTCTCGACCTTGTACTTCAGGAAGTCGGCGACCTTGCGCTCATTGCCCAGACTGCCCTGCTCGAACCAGAACCGGGTGATGTCGATCAAACCTGCCGGGTTGGCCGCCTGCCAGCGACAGATCGCGCCGACGAACGTGCTTTGAATGTCGAGCGGATCGGCGCCGACGGTCTTGGCCAGGATGTCGGTGGTCAGGACTTCACATTCCTTGAGCAAATTCGGGTACTGCTGCTGGGAATTGTTGTTGCGCGGGGTGCCGCCCGAGCCCGCCTTCACGGCGGTACCTCCGATTGACTCCGAACACCCGGCCAACACGGTCACGGTGCTGACCGCGGCGACCACGATCGCCAAAACACGTCGTGTCATCATTTCGAGTTCGCAATCGACTGACGTGCCAGTTCTTTTGCTATATCGCACGGCGGCGGGAATGGCTTTTGACTGAAGCTGACGGACCACTCGATGAAGTCGTCCTGAAACTGGATTCCGACTTCGCACAGTGAATCGCCCAAGTTGGGCTCGTTGCCAACGGCAATGAAACCGCCGTGCCCGTCGATGTTGATGTCTTCGACGCTCGCGCGCGACAGCTCCTCGGTCTTGCGTTCGCGCCCGATCGGGCTGCCGCGGTACCAGGAGAAGGAGAAGTGCGGGCCGAGAATGCCGCCGCCGGCCAGCCACTGGCAGCCCACCGAGTTCCGCGCGGTGTTGATCAGCCCGGTCATCTTGGTCAAATCCGACACCGCCTGATCGCCAACGCCACCGCATACCGGGAACATCGGACCATGGTGACCCTCACCGCTGCCTGGCCCCGCCGGGGCTGTGGCGCCGGGTTTGTTGCCGCCGGAGTCGGAGCATCCGGTAAGCCCGGGGAGCAGGATCATCAGGGCCGACACCGACAGGGTCAGTGCTCGCAAGTTACGCCGCACTGCTGCCCTGCTTCGCCCAAGCCTGTTGCTGGTCCACACGATGCACTGTAGCGGCACACCAGCTGGTCAACCACCGACACCGCGCTTGAACAGGCGTTTCATGGCGGCGGGCGGGCGCGCCGCGCCGGCCGAGCCGGCCGCGGCGTCGCGGCGGCGTGCCCGCACGGTGTGCGACAGTTACCCAATGCTGTCGGCACTATTGCGCCAGTACATCCGGCCGTACCGCGGGCTGGTCGCGGTGCTGATGGCACTGCAGCTGATCAGCACCCTGGCGTCGTTGTACCTTCCGACGGTCAACGCCACGATCATCGACGACGGCATCGCGAAGGGCGATACCGCCACCATCGTCCGGCTCGGTGTGGTGATGCTCGGGGTCACCGGGCTGCAGGTGTTGTGTTCGATCGGGGCGATGTACTTCGGCACCCGGACCGGAACCGGATTCGGACGCGACCTGCGCCGCGCAATGTTCGAACACGTCATCACCTTCTCGGAGCCGGAGACCGCCCGGTTCGGCGCAGCGACGTTGCTGACCCGAAGCACCAATGACATCCGTCAGATCGTGTTCCTGGTTCAGATGGCGGGCACCGTGCTGGTGACCGCGCCCATCATGTGCGTCGGCGGAATCATCATGGCGATCCGCCAGGAGGCCGCGCTGACCTGGTTGCTGCTCATCAGCATTCCCGTCCTGGGCGTGAGCAACTACTGGATCATGACGCGGCTGCTGCCGCTGTTCCGCAGCATGCAGGGCCTGATAGACGCGATCAACCGGGTGCTGCGCGACCAGCTGTCCGGTGTGCGGGTGGTCCGGGCGTTCACCCGCGAGCAGTTTGAGCGCGAGAGGTTCGCCCACGCCAACGCGGCACTGTCCGGGACCGCATTGACCGCCGGCAGCTGGCAAGCGCTGATGCTGCCGGTAACCACGTTGACCATCAACATCTCAAGCGTCGCGCTGATCTGGTTCGGTGGGCTGCGCATCGACAGGGGTCAGATGCAAGTCGGCTCACTGACCGCCTTCCTGTCCTATTTTTCCCAGATTCTGCTGGCGGTGCTGATGGCGACCATGACGCTGGTCGTCCTGCCGCGCGCGTCGGTGTGTGCCGAACGGATCACCGAGGTGCTCGCCACGTCCGCGGCCATCGAAAGCCCGCAACATCCCCGGTTCCCGCGCGATGGGCTCACCGGCGTGGTGCGCCTGGAAAGTGTGTCATTCACCTATCCCGGTGCCGAATGCCCGGTGCTGCAGGATGTCTCGTTGACCGCGTCGCCCGGAACCAGCACCGCGATCGTGGGCAGCACCGGTTCGGGCAAGTCGACGCTGGTGTCGCTGATCTGCCGGCTCCACGACGCCACCGGCGGAGCCGTGCTGATCGACGGCGTCGACGTGCGCGACTACGACACCGAGCGGCTGTGGTCGGCAATCGGGCTGGTGCCCCAGCGCGGCTACCTTTTCTCCGGCACCGTCGCGGACAACCTCCGTTACGGCGCAGCCCCAGATCAGGCAGTGACCGACGACGAGATGTGGGCGGCGTTGCGGGTGGCGGCTGCAGAGGATTTCGTGCGGGGCCACGAGCACGGGCTGCAAATGCGCGTCGCTCAGGGCGGCATCAACTTCTCCGGCGGGCAGCGCCAACGGCTGGCGATAGCCCGGGCCGTCATCCGGCGTCCCGCCATCTATCTGTTCGACGACGCGCTGTCCGCACTTGACGTGCACACCGACGCCCGCGTCCGGGAGGCGCTACGGGAGACTGCGATGGATTCCACCATCATCATAGTTACGCAACGCATTTCGACCGCCATGCGAGCCGATCAGGTAATCGTCGTCGATAACGGGCAGATCGTCGGTTCGGGCAACCACGAATCGCTACTTGCCGACTGTGCCGCCTACGCGGAGTTCGCCGCGTCGCAATCGGTGGGCGCCGAAGTCGGGGGCGCGCAGTGACGGCCGTCAGCGACCGGCCTCGTGGCGCCGCCCCACCCCCCGCGGCCATGCGGTCGCGCGACTTCTGGGGTTCGGCGGCTCGTCTGGTGAAACGGCTTGCACCCCAGCGCCGGCTGAGCTTCGCGGTCGTCGCACTGGGCATTACCGGCACCGCAGTCGGGATCGTCGTACCGCGGATCCTTGGCCACGCAACCGATCTGCTGTTCAACGGCGTGATCGGGCGACGGCTGCCGGCGGGACTTACCAAGGCGCAGGCCGTCGCCGAAGCCCGGGCCGGTGGGCACAACACCTTCGCCGACCTGCTGTCAGGTATGAATGTGGTGCCGGGCCGAGGTGTTGACTTCGACGCGGTGGGGCGCACGCTGGCGCTGGCGTTTGTGCTGTATCTGATTGCCGCACTGTTACTTTGGGCGCAGGCCCGGCTGCTGAACGTGACCGTGCAGAAGACCATCGCGGCGCTGCGATCCGACGTCGAGGACAAGCTGCACCGGCTGCCGATTTCCTATTTCGACGGACGCCAGCGCGGCGAATTGCTGAGCCGGGTCACCAACGACGTAGACAACCTTCAGTCCTCGTTGTCGCTGACGATCAGCCAGCTGGCGACGTCGATTCTGGCCGTGCTGGCGGCCCTTGTGATGATGGTGTCGATCTCGCCGCTGTTGGCCCTGATCACACTGCTGACGGTGCCGATCTTGCTGCTCGTGACTCGCGCGATCACGCGACGCTCGCAACGCCTTTTCGTGGCCCAGTGGGCCAGCACCGGGCGCCTGAACGCCCATATCGAAGAGACCTACAGCGGGTTCACGATAGTCAAGACGTTCGGGCACCAGGCCGCGGCGAGCGAACAGTTCGGCAGCTTCAACGACGACGTCTACCGGACAGGTTTCGGCGCTCAGTTCATCTCCGGCTTGGTGCAACCCGCGACGACGTTCATCGGGAATCTCGGCTACGTCGTGGTCGCAGTGCTCGGTGGCATACAGGTGGCCACCGGGCGCATCACGCTCGGCAACATCCAGGCGTTCATCCAATACGTGCGGCAGTTCAACAATCCGCTGAGCCAGCTGGCCGGGATCTACAACACCCTGCAATCGGGTGTGGCCAGCGCCGAGCGGGTCTTCGAATTAATCGACGAACCCGAGGAGTCACCGGGTCCCGAGCCGGCTTCGACGCAAGCACGGCTGGCGGTAAACGGCCAGCGCCCGCAGCGGATTGGGCGCGTCGAGTTCGAGCGGGTGAGCTTTGCCTATCGCGCGGGCACCCCGGTGATCGAAGATCTTTCGATGGTGGCCGAAGCGGGCAGCACGGTCGCGATCGTCGGGCCGACCGGAGCCGGCAAGACCACTCTGGTGAACCTGCTCATGCGGTTCTACGACGTGGATTCCGGACGAATCCTCGTCGACGGAGTCGATATCACCACGGTCAGCAGACAAACACTGCGATCGCGAATCGGCATGGTGCTGCAAGACACTTGGCTGTTCGACGGGACGATCGCGGAGAACATCGCCTATGGACGGCCAGACGCCAGCACCGAAGAACTCGTACAGGCCGCCGAGGCGGCCTATGTCGACCGTTTTGTGCACACGCTGCCGTCCGGCTACCAGACCCGGATCACTGGCGACGGGGGCAACATCAGTGCCGGCGAGAAGCAACTCATCACCATCGCCCGCGCCTTTCTGGCCCGCCCACAGATACTGATCCTGGACGAGGCGACCAGTTCGGTCGATACCCGCACGGAGGCCCTCATCCAGCGTGCGATGCGCGAGCTACGCCGGGATCGGACGAGTTTCATTATCGCGCACCGCCTTTCCACGATTCGCGAGGCCGACCGCATTCTGGTGGTGGAGTCCGGTCGGATTGTTGAACAGGGCAATCACGCCGAGCTGCTGGCCCGGCGCGGTGCGTATTACCGGATGACCCAAGCCTAAAGCGCCCCCCGCAGGGCCGCTTACGTCATGATTGCTAGGTCACGGGTTGTGGCGGCCTGATTTCGCTGCAGGTTGTTGATATGGTCGGCGGGGCCAGAGTTGGTTTGGAGGATCAGCGATGAGCGACGCGCAGGCTTCGCGGGTGGGGACGATGTTTGGGCCCTACCGCCTGAAACGGCTGCTGGGCCGGGGTGGCATGGGCGAGGTCTACGAGGCCGAGCACACGGTCAAGGAGTGGACCGTCGCGGTCAAGTTGATGTCGGACCAGTTCAGCAGCGACCCGGTGTTTCGCGAGCGGATGAAGCGCGAAGCCCGCATCGCGGGCCGTTTGCAGGAACCCCACGTGGTGCCCATCCACGAGTACGGCGAAATCGACGGAAAGATGTTTCTGGAGATGCGTCTGATCGAGGGCGTCGACCTCGACAGCATGCTCAAGCGCTTCGGCCCGTTGACCCCGCCGCGGGCGGTGGCCATCATCAGCCAGGTCGCGTCGGCGCTGGACGCTGCTCACGCCGCCGGGGTGATGCACCGCGATATCAAGCCGCCGAACGTCCTGGTCACCCGTGACGACTTCGCCTATCTGGTGGATTTCGGTATCGCCAGCGCCACCACAGACGAGAAACTCACCCAACTCGGTACGGCGGTGGGAACCTGGAAATACATGGCGCCGGAACGGTTTTCCGACGGAGAGGTGACCTACCGCTCCGACATCTATGCGCTGGCGTGTGTTCTGCACGAGTGCCTGACCGGATCCCCGCCGTATAAGGCCGACAGCGCCGGCGTGCTGGTCACCGCCCACTTGATGGACCCGATTCCGCAGGCCAGCACCCAACGGGCCGGCATCCCCAAGTCACTGGATGCGGTGATTGCGCGCGGCATGGCCAAAAAACCCGAAGACCGCTACGCCAGCGCGGGTGACCTGGCACTGGCCGCCCGCCAAGCGCTCAGCGACCCCGACCAAGACCACGCCGACGACATCCTGCGCCGCAGCCAAGAAACCGCCCCGCCCGCCGCCACGGAGACCGCGGCCCCACCCACCCTGGCCGCCACCGCCATGGCGCCGCCTCCCCCACCGGTTGCGCCCTATCCGAATCCGGCCGCCCAAGGACCGATTTCACCGCCGGTCCCCCCGCAGGGCGGTTGGGCTCCCAGCAGCGGACCGGTCCCCAGCCCGTCGTACTACCAAGGCAATAGCGGCAATTGGGGCGGCACACCACCGGGGCCACCACAACAACCGGCCGGCCCGACTCCTTGGAACCAACCCCAGCACCAACCCCAGCACCAACCCCAGCACCACCCCCGCCGCGCAAACGCAACCCCTGGCCCATCGTGGCCGGCGTCGCCGCCTTGATTGTTCTCATCGTCGGCGGAGTGGGAATCTGGGTCGTCACTCGACCCAAACCGGCGCCGCCGCCACCCGACCCGATATCGGCCGATCGTCTCAGCAGCCTTCTGCTGAGCCCGTCAGACATCAACTCCATCATGGGCTCGTCCAGCATGCAGCCCAGCAAGCCGATCCTTGAGATGGACACCTCAGGGGTGACACTGTCGTTGCCGGACTGCCAGAGCGGCCTCTACACCAGCCAAGAGCCGGTCTACGCGGGCACCGGCTACACCGGGGTGAGCGCTCTGGTGTCCGCCGAACCGGGGGACAACAACGACCACTGGCTCAACCAGGCCGTGGTGCTCTTCCCATCCACCGACAAGGCTAAGTCCTTCGTGGAGAACACGAACGAAAAGTGGAAAGCCTGCGCCGGCAAGACGGTGACGGTGACGAACAAGAGCAAGACGTACCGGTGGACGTTCGCCCAGATCAATGGCGAACCTCCCAAGATCGCGATGCTGGAAACCCAGGAAGGCGCTGACGGCTGGGAATGCCAGCGCGCCTTGAGCGTCGCGAACAATGTGGTCGTCGACATCAATGCGTGCGGGTACAAAATCACCGACCAAGGTACCCAGGTTGCCGACAAGATCGTCGCCAAGGTCAACGCCGAGTAACGGCTACCCGGCGGGCAGATCGGGCCCCTGGGCGCGCAGGTCGTCGACCGCCGACATGGCGGTGCGCAGCTTGCCCAGCCATTCCTCGGCGTGTTCGCCGACCAGCTTGACCGACCACGCGAGCGCGTCAGCGCGGGACCTCGCGACACCCGAGTCGACCAGGGTGTCGAGCACCTGGCGTTCGGGCTGTTTCAACCGCGTCATCACAGGTACGGCGATGTGCGTGAACAGGATTCGCTCGGTGCCGGCCGTGGAGCCGACCTCGACGCCCCAGGAGACCTTGCGCCCGTAGCGGTCCTGAGCTTCGTCGGCAATCTTCATCCGCTCCGACCGGGTTTCTTCGCGGAACCGCGACACCCGGCCCTCGGCGCGGGCTTCGCTTTCTTCCTTGCCGGAGCTGTCGGGGTCGGCCAGCTTGCCGACGACCGTGATCTCTTCGCGGTCGACGATGACGGTCGGATCGCCGTCAAACCAGTCTTCGGGGAGGCGTCCGCCGAACCATTCCGCCGCGCCGCTGGCGTCGGGTTGTTGAGCTTGCTGCCAGCCGCCGGGGCGACCGGACCGGTGTCCGTGTTGGTGAGGCTTCATGATTACATAATTACATCGTTACAGACGCCATGAAATGGTGTTCTCCAACAGCGAACGCGAGCCTTGCGGCGGTGGGCCGAAACTGCTCAGGGCGTGGTCAGCGCCAAACCGCGCCCTCAGCGCAGTTTCGGCGCTAGGTAACGGAGCCTCATGACAATGGCGGTCGCCGGTGGGCCCATGGTCGTGCGCGTTCGATCTGCGCGCTGAGCGACAACAGCGTGGTTTCGGCGTAGGGCCGGCCGACGAGTTGCACCGACAACGGCAGGCCGGCGCCGTCGAAGTCCCATGGCACCACCGCGGCGGGCTGCCCGGTCAGATTCCAGATCGGGAAATACGGAACCCGCTGCCCCGCCGACAGCAGCGTCGATATCCCGCCGCGGTGTTGATAGGCGCCGATGCGGGATGGACCCTCTGCGTTGCCGGGTGTGACAACGACGTCGACGTCGTCGAAGATCGACTGGATCCGAGCGCTCAGCGCCGGCTCCGCGGCGCGAATGGAATCCATCCGTCGGTCAGAGAAGAATGAACCCAACCGCGCCAGGTTGCGGGTGCGCGCTTCGAGAAGTTCCGGGTGAGCCTGCGCATCCGCGTCATCGCAGATGCCGCGCAGATAGCGGGCCAGGTAGTTCCCAAACGCCAATGGCGGATATTCCGGGTCTCGCACGATGACTTCGTGGCCCAGATCGCGAAGTAACGCACCGGCCTGATCGACCGCCGCCAATTCCTCTTTCCCCACCCGAACGGGCATCGGCACTGGGACTTTGGTGCTCAAGGCAATTCGTAGTTTGCCGGGAGCGCGTGTCGCCGCGGCCACGAACTCGCCTTCGGGAGCAGGCACCGTCGTCGTGGCGTCGAGGAACAACGCCGCGTCCACGACCGATCGCGCGATCGGGCCGTTGACGCTCAACCCGTGCCACGCGTCGTCGTGCGGGTCCAGCGAAACCCGGTCGCGTTGCGGTTTCAGACCGAACAGCCCGCACCAGCTGGACGGGATGCGAATGGAGCCGCCGCCGTCGGATCCCAACGCCAGCGGCGCCAGACCCGCGGCCACCGCGACGGCACTGCCGCCGCTGCTGCCGCCCGGAGTGCGGTTGGGGTTCCATGGGTTTCGGGTCGCGCCGAACGTCAGCGATTCGGTGTAGGGAAACATCATCAGCTCGGGCACATTGGTTTTGCCGATGATGACCGCGCCGGCAGCGCGCAGCCGGCACACCGCCGCTGCGTCGGAAGTCACCGCGGGCCGATGGCCGGCGCTCCCGCAGGCCGTGACCTCGCCGGCGACGTCGACGTCGTCTTTGATCGCGACCGGCACCCCAAGCAGCGGTAGCCGGTCGCCGGCGTCGAGGCGATCTTGCGCCGCGGCGGCCTCCCGACGCGCACGCTCGGACAACACCACGCGGTAGCAGCGCAGCTGACTGTCCAGGCGCGCAATCCGTTCCAGGTAGGTTTCGAGCAACTCAGGCGCCGTTACTTCGCCGTCGGCCAACATCTTCGCCTGTGCGGCGGCGCCGGCGAAGGCGAGATCGCGAGCGTCCACCGCCGCAGCGTATCCCCTGTCGGCGCGGCCTAGTACCGTAACGTCGTGTCCTGCGTGTTCTGTGCGATCGCCGCCGGGGCTGCCCCGGCCATTCGAATTTACGAAGACGACAATTACCTTGCGATCCTTGACATCCGCCCGTTCACCCGCGGCCACACGCTGGTGATTCCCAAAGAGCACACCGTAGATCTCACCGACACCCCGCCGGAAACGTTGGCCGAGATGGCCACCATCGGCCAGCGGATCGCCCGGGCTGCCCGCGCGACGGAATTGGCCGACGCAACTAATATCGGGATCAACGACGGCCGCGCCGCCTTCCAGTCGGTGTTCCACATCCACTTACACGTGCTGCCGCGCCGCAACGGCGACAAGCTCTCAGTGGCCAGGGGCATGCTGTTGCGCCGAGACCCGGACCGGGCGGCCACCGGACGGATCCTGCGCGACGCGTTGGCACGAATTGACGCGAGTCAGTAAGACGCGGATCGAATCGGGTCTGGAGCGACTATGAGACGCGGGCTGCGGAGTGCATGGCGCCATTTTGGGGTGCCCGCGGGCGTTGGCTGGCTCGTCTTCGCCGTATACGGCTTGGCGGCGTTGCTGGTCGCAACCTCATGGGTGTGGGGCGACAACGCGGATCGGCGTGTCGACGAACTCGTAACGGTGCCGTGCCTGGTGTTAGCGGCGGCATGCGCTGCAAGGGCGGCTCGCTGCGCCCTCGGGCGCCGCAGATTCGGATGGCTGGCGCTGGTGACGGCGCTATTGGGCTGGGCGGTCGGGGAGATCATCTGGGCGGCCGATGACGCCCGTCCGGAGCTCGAACATGCCACCCACCCCGCGGCCGCCGAAATTGTGCTCCTGTTGTATCCGGTAGGCACCATGACGGCTTTGGTGCTGTTGTCCAAGCTAACTCGGCGCAGCCCTCAGCAACGACTGCTGCTGGACGGCGTCATCGTGTTTACTTCGCTGTCCGTGATCTCGTGGGTATACGTGCTGCACCAACAGCTCGGGGGCAACAGCAGCTCGCAGCCGGCGACGATAATTCACACCTTCGCCGATGTCCTGCTGCTGACGACCGGGATCCTGATGTTGTCACGGGTTCGTCCGGGCGATCCGCTGAGCCGCGGTCTGCTGGCCGGCGGAGTCACGGCGATCGCCATTGCCGACATCGCGACGGTGTTTCGAACCGGGATCGGTAGCTATCACGTCGGCGATCTTGCCGACCTGGGCCGAGTGCTCGGTTTGGGAATGCTGGCGCTGGCTGCGCTGTCCAGCACCAACGAATTCCGCACAACGGCGTCGCGCGATCCAATCACCTCAATTACGTACCGCTCCCGGCTGTGGTTGCCATACCTGCCGCTGGTTCTGGCCGCCGCGGTCGCAGTGGGCCACGCGGAGATGCAGCACGGACCGATGGCGGCGGGGCTGGGAATACTGGTGGGCGCCGTGCTTGTCAGACAGCTCGTCGTGCTTGTGGAAAACCAGCGCTTGTTGTCTGACGTGGCGCGGGAAGCCTTTACTGACAGCCTCACCGGCCTGGCCAATCGGGCCCACTTTCTGCATCGATTGGAAGAAGCCGTGGCCAGTCGGCATAGCGATGCCCAACCGATCGCGGTGTTGTGCCTCGATCTCGACAACTTCAAGGCGGTCAACGACGCCTTGGGCCACCCGGCCGGCGACGAACTACTCGTCCGGGTGGCCGGGCGGCTCACCGCTTCGCTCGACGATGAGGCCACCGTTGCGCGGCTTGGTGGCGACGAATTCGCGGTCCTGATGGAAGCTTCCATCGAGGCATCGCAAGCTGCAGCGCATCGTATCCTCGACGCATTCCGGGCAGCGATCGTAATCGACGGGGTTCCGTTAACGGTATGTCCGAGCATCGGATACACGCTGGCGCCCGCGACATCGAATTGCACGGTCGACGACCTGCTCCGGCACGCCGACCTGGCCATGTACGCCGCCAAACGCGAAGGAGGCCAATGTGTCCGCAGCTTTATGGCCGAGCTGCCCTTCCCGTCTGCGTTGCCGCCGCTCACCGAATCGGAAGCAGTGTCATCAGGCGCGCTCTCCGACAGGGGGGCGCCGGCACGCGGGCTCAAGCAGGTCCGTGAACCAGCGACCGCAATAGGGGACCGCCGTGAGGACGTGCCCAGCGGCATTCAGTGGCCACCGTCGGCGATCCAGATTGCCTTGGCAGCGTTGGCAATCGGCGTGGCCGCTTTCACTGCGTCGAGTATCTTCGATCCGGATGCCGGCCACAACATATTTCTCGCGGATTTCCTGTATCCGGCGTTGAACCTGTCGGCAGCCGCGCTGATTGGCGTGCGCGTCTACCGCGTCTCCGCCGATCGGTTGCCTTGGACCCTGATCGCGACCGGCATGGCATGTTCGGCGATAGGCGATGTGATCTACGCCGCATGGGTGCCAGACGGCCAGTCGCCATCAGCGGCCGACCCGGCTTACCTGGCGTTTTATCCACTTGTCTACGCCGGACTGCTACTGCTCATGCGGGCACGCCTGAAGCGAGTGCCCGTATCGATCCGGCTCGATTCCGTGGTCTGCGGGTTGACGATGGCCGCGGTGGCCGCGGCGCTCACGGCGGGGCCCATCCGCGCGGACGCGGCCCGTGCACCGGCAACGGTGCTGGTAGGCCTGATTTACCCGTGGGGCGATCTGGTCCTGTTGGCCCTTGCTGCCGGCATGCTGCCAATCATTTTATGGCGCAATGACTTTCGCTGGGCGCTGCTCGTTGCAGGGTTTCTCCTGTTGGCGGCCGCCGACACCGACTATCTCTTCGAGACCGCCGACCGCTCATATCGGGTCGGCACCTTGCTCGATGCCTGCTGGCCCCTGGCGTCACTACTCTTGGCTATAGCAAGCTGGGCGCCTTGGTCTGCCGCAACGTCCCCGCCTAAACGCGGACTCGGCTCCTACGGCGTACCCGTGGCGTGCACCGTCCTGGCGCTCGCAGTCGCCGTTCTGGGCCACGAGTCGCGACTCGCGACGACGCTGGCGGCGTTGAGCCTGATCGCGGTCGCTGCACGATTCTCGGTGACCTTCCGAGACATCAGCATGCTGGCCGCAAGCCACCAACACGCCATGACCGACGAGTTGACCATGCTGCCCAACCGGCGCTCGCTGGCGACAGCCCTGACCGCGGCGTCGGCCGCCACGTCGTCCGGACCTTCGTCGATAAATGGCGCGTCAGCACGCCGGGCGCTGCTGTTGCTGGATCTCTGTGACTTCCAACAGCTCAGCGACTCAATCGGTCCCCACTTGGGTGATGAGCTGTTGTGCCACGTTGCGAATCGCTTGTCGAACAGCGTGCGCCGTGAGGATCTACTTGCGCGAGTGGGTGATAACGAATTCGCCATACTGCTGGCCGTAGGAGCCAGCATCACTGACGCACGTGCCCAAGCGGGGCGGCTGCTCGACGAATTGCGAGAACCTTTCGCGCTGGATCCGATCACCGTGCAAGTCGACGCCGGCATCGCCATCGCGCTGTACCCCGACCACTGTGATCATCCGCAGGAATTGCTCAAACGCGCCGAGACGGCGATCCCGCGTGCCATATCCGCCAAAAGCAAGATCGCCGTCTATGACTCGGCGTTTGAGCTGCACAGCGAGAACGACCCCAACCTCATCGAGGAATTACGCATCGCTCTGGTCCACGGTGCCGGGCTGATATGCCATTACCAGCCAAAGATCAACGCGAGCGACGGCAGCGTCCACAGCGTCGAGGCACTGGTGCGCTGGCACCATCCCAGCCGTGGATTACTCCTACCTCAAGAATTCCTGCCCGCCGCTGAACGCGCCGGGCTGATGCGCAAAGTGGCTTACCACACGCTCAACATCGCCCTCGGACAGATCCAGTCCTGGCGCCAGCAGGGCATCGTTGGAACCGTCGCCGTTAACCTCTCCACAACGAATCTGCTTGACCTTGACCTGTTAGGCGCGGTCGAGGGCCTGCTGCGAACCCACGGTTTACCCACCGAGGCTCTCATTATCGAAATCACCGAAAGCACCCTCGTCGACGCCGTGCAGGCCCGCAGTACCGTCGCCGCGCTGCAGCGCCTCGGAGTTCGCATCTCGCTGGACGACTATGGCACCGGCTGGTCGTCGCTGGCACGCCTGCAGAATGTCTCGGTCGACGAGCTCAAACTGGACAGGGTATTCGTGGCACGGCTCGCCCAAGACCCAAGATCGGTTGCGATCGTGCGGTCCACGGTGGCGCTGGCGCACAGCCTTGGTGCGGACCTCGTCGCCGAAGGCGTCGAAGACGAGATCACGTTGAGCGCGCTGCGCCGCTACGGCTGCACTATCACGCAGGGCTTCGTGCACACTCCGCCGCTGCCCGCCGATGAGATGCGACGTTGGCTATCCAGCCACGCACCCGAATCTCACCAAGCGCGGGAGTGACCCGCTCAAAAGAGCTCTTTGGCCAGTAGCTCCAGCGTCGCTATCCGAGCGGGTGCAGTGCCTGGGTCGGTGCCGCGGTGGGCCGATGCGACTGGGTGCACCATCACCTCGTCGACGTCGAATCGTTTGGCAAGTGCCCGCACCTGTTCGGCAGCCTCCGCGGGCGAGCCCACGATGGCCCGCGCGAGGCCGCTGTCCACGATGTGTTGCTGTGGTCCGGTCATCTCCGCGAGCCGGGCGTCTTCGACGAACTGCAGCGGACCGAGCGGCTGGCCGGTGCGCAGCCGCGCCATCATCTGCAGGTTGGGCAACATCAATTCCATTGCCTCCGAACGTGTTTCGGCCACCGCCGCATTCACCGTCAGAAACGTGACAGGCTCAGCAGCCAGGTCGCTGGGCCGGAACTGGGAACGGTACAGCTCCAGCGCCTCCTCCGTGCCCTGGCCGGAGAAGTGGTGGGCGAACACGTAGGGCAGGCCCTTGGCGGCGGCCAACCGGGCCGAGTACATCGACGAGCCGAGCAGCCACAGCCGGGGTTCGGTGGCCGCGGCCGGGGTGGCTTTGAGGGTGTAGTCGCCGGAGCGCAGCGGCACCCGCACGCCGCGCGCGCTCATCAGCGCGGCCACGTCGTCGAGGTACTCCGGGAAGTTCTCGATGTCGCGGTCGTCGCGGGTGCCGCGCAGGGCGTAGGACGTCACCGGGTCCGAGCCCGGCGCCCTGCCGATGCCCAAGTCAATACGCCCCGGCGCGGCGGCTTCCAGCAGGGCGAACTGTTCGGCCACCGCCAGCGGCGCATGGTTGGGCAGCATCACGCCGCCCGACCCGAGCCGCAGCTGCGAGGTTTGGGCGGCCAGATAGGCGATGATGACCGGCGGGCTGGTGGCGCCGACGGACGGCATGTTGTGGTGTTCGGCGACCCAGTAGCGGGTGAAACCCAGCCGATCCGCGGTCTGCGCCAGCTGCACGGTGGCCGCCAGCGCATCGCCCGTCGACTGGTCGGTGCGCACTGGCACAAGATCAAGCACGGAGAGATGCACGGAGGCGATAACGCTTGCCGGCCCCTGAACGTTCCCTCTCAACCGAGGCGGGCCAGCCTCTTGGCTTCCGCGAAGACGTCGTCAAGCATTGCCGGAGTCAATCTGCCGGTGAACATGTTCTGCTGGCTTGGGTGGTAGCAACCGAGCAGACGCACGCCGGATGGCAGCTCCGCCATGGCACCATGGCCGAACTTCGGCTTGCGCGTCCCGGACGCGCCGGGCAGCCGCAGCGCGATCTGCCAGGCGAATCCGCCGAGGGCGACGATCACTCGGACGTGCTCGGAGACCAGCCGCCATTCTGCCTCCAGCCAGGGCCAGCACGTGTCCCGTTCGGCCGGCGTCGGAGCGTTGGCCGGTGGCGCGCACCGCACCGGTGCGGAGACCCGAATCTGGTTGGCCTGCAACCCATCTGCGGCATCCACGCTGAGCGGCTGGTTCACCAGGCCGGCGCGGTACAGCGCCGCGTACAACTGGTCGCCCGACCTGTCGCCGGTGAACATTCGTCCGGTGCGGTTGGCACCGTGCGCCGCGGGGGCCAATCCGACGATCAACAGCCGCGGGCGCTCGGATCCCCAGCCCGGCACCGGGCGCCCCCAGTACGGCTGGTCGGCGAACGCCCGGCGTTTGGCGACGGCGACGTCCTCACGCCAGCTGACCAGCCGGGGGCAGGCGCGACAAACGCTGACCGCGGCGTCGAGCTCCGGTATCGAACCCGCTCGGTGCGCCTCCGCCAGGACCTGAGCGGCGTCGGCGGCCACCGGGGTCTGCGGGGTCGCCGGATCGCCCGGCCAGCCGGTGCCGGGCCCGACCGGAGAACCGAACGCCCGGCCGGTATTCGGATGAACGAGCACGTGAACATCCTGCAGTCAGGTGTGGGCGCTCGCGAAACCCGGTCGCGTCTCATGCCACTTTGGCGCTAAATTCAGCCGCGGTATCCCATGAAGCACAACAGCCGCGGCCCGGCGTTCCTGATCCTGTTCGCCACGCTGATGGCGACCGCGGGTACCGGCATCTCGATCGTCGCTTTCCCCTGGCTGGCGCTGCAACACGACGACAGCGCCAAGGACGCGTCGATCGTGGCCGCCGCCATGGCGGTGCCGCTGGTGCTGTCCACGCTGGTCGCCGGCACCGCGGTCGACTTCTTCGGGCGCCGCCGGGTGTCGCTGGTCGCCGATTCACTTTCCGCCACGGCGGTCGCCGCCGTCCCGCTGACCGCCGTGTTGTTCGGCGCGGACGCGATCAACGTCGCCGAATTGGCCGTGCTGGCGTTCTTCGCGGCCGGTTTCGACCCGGCCGGGGCAACGGCGCGCCAGGCGATGCTGCCCGAGGCCGCTGCCCGCGCGGGCTGGTCCCTGGACCGCACCAACAGCGCCTACGAGGCGATTCTGAACCTGGCCTACATCGTGGGTCCTGGCATCGGGGGGTTGATGATCGCCGCGGTCGGCGGCATCGACACGATGTGGATCACGGCGGGTTTATTCGGGCTGTCCTTTCTCTCGATAGTGGCGCTGCGGCTGGAGGGAACGGGCAAACCACACCACGCGACGCGACCCGAAGGGCTGGTGTCCGGCATCGCCGAAGGCATGCGGTTCGTCTGGAACCTGCGGGTGCTGCGCGCGCTCGGGCTGATCGACCTGATCGTCACCGCGTTGTACATGCCGATGGAAAGCGTGCTGTTTCCGAAGTACTTCACCGACCGGCACCAACCCGCGCAGTTGGGCTGGACGTTGATGGCGCTCGGGGTCGGCGGCGTCGCCGGTGCACTCGGCTATGCCGTGTTGTCCAAACGCATCTCCCGGCGCGTCACCCTGCTGGTCGCGACCCTCACCTTCGGTGCGGCGACGGCCGGGATCGCGTTCCTGCCGCCGCTGCCGGTGATCCTGGCGCTGTGCGCGGTGACCGGCTTGGTGTACGGGCCGATCGCGCCGATCTACAACTACGTGATGCAGACCCGGGCGCCGGATCACCTGCGCGGCCGAGTGGTTGGGGTGATGGCGGGGCTGACCTACGCGGCGGGTCCGTTGGGTCTGATGGTGGCCGGTCCGCTGGCCGACGCCGCCGGGCTGAGGGTGACGTTCCTGGCGCTGGCCGTGCCCATCGTGCTGATCGGCCTCATCGCCTGCGGGCTGCCGTCGCTGCGTGAACTGGACCGCGCGCCCGAGTTCGAGTCGTAGCATGAGGCCGTGGACACCGATGTGCTGGCCGGGCTCGTCGCCGAGCTGCCAGACGGGATGGTGGTCACCGACCCCGCCGTGACCGAGGGGTACCGGCAGGACCGCGCTTTCGACCCGTCGGCCGGCAAGCCGCTGGCGGTCGTCCGGCCATTACTTACCGAACAGGTGCAGACCGTCCTGCGCTGGGCCAGCGCCAACCGGGTGCCCGTAGTGCCGCGGGGAGCCGGCAGTGGGCTGTCGGGCGGAGCGACCGCGCTCGACGGCGGGATCGTGCTGTCGACCGAAAAGATGCGTGACATCTCCATCGACCCCGTCACCCGCACCGCGGTATGCCAGCCCGGGCTGTTCAACGCCGAGGTCAAGAAGGCCGCCGCCGAGCACCGCCTGTGGTACCCACCGGATCCGTCGTCGTACGAGATCTGCAGCATCGGCGGCAACATCGCCACCAACGCGGGCGGGCTGTGCTGTGTGAAATACGGCGTCACCACCGATTACGTGCTGGGCATGCAGGTGGTTCTGGCCGACGGCACCGCGGTGCGATTGGGTGGTCCGCGACTCAAAGACGTTGCGGGGCTTTCGCTGACCAAGTTGTTCGTCGGCAGCGAAGGCACGCTGGGCGTCGTCACGGAGGTGACGCTGCGGCTGCTGCCCGCGCAGAATGCGTCGAGCGTCGTGGTGGCCAGCTTCGCCTCGGTGCAGGCCGCGGTGGACGCCGTGCTGGGGGTGTCGGCGCGGCTTCGCCCGTCGATGCTCGAGTTCATGGATTCAGTGGCGATCAATGCCGTCGAGGACACCCTGCGGATGGACCTGGACCGCGGGGCGGCCGCGATGCTGGTGGCCGGCTCCGACGAGCGTGGGCGGGCCGGGACCGAGGACGCCGAACTGATTGCCGGGGTGTTCGCCCAAAGCGGCGCGACGGAAGTGTTTTCCACCGACGACCCCGACGAGGGTGAAGCGTTCGTCGCGGCGCGGCGGTTCTGCATCCCGGCCGTCGAAGCCAAGGGGTCGCTGCTGCTGGAAGACGTCGGGGTGCCGCTGCCCGCGCTCGGCCAACTCGTCACCGGAATCGCGGGCATCGCGGCCGAGCGCGACCTGATGATCTCGGTGATCGCCCACGCCGGCGACGGCAACACCCATCCCCTGATCGTGTATGACCCCGCCGACGCCGCGATGACGGAGCGCGCCCACCTCGCGTTCGGCGAGATCATGGATCTGGCGGTCGGGCTGGGCGGCACGATCACCGGCGAGCATGGCGTCGGCCGGTTGAAGCGGCCCTGGCTGGCCGGCTACCTCGGGCCCGAGGCGATGGACCTGAATCGGCGGATCAAGCAGGCGTTGGACCCGTTGGGCATCCTCAACCCGGGCGCAGCGATCTAGCTCTTTGCGCCTTGACGCCGAGCGTGAAGTTGATTTCACGCTCGAGCGCGAACGTGAAGCTGGTTTCACGCTGGGCGTCGACCCCGGTTGACATATTGCCTATATTGTCGTACTAATGAGACATGACTGCGGTTATGTCTCACAACGCACCTGTCGCGTTCCAGCTGGCCACCGCCGAAACCTGGGCGAATCCCTGGCCGATGTACCGCGCGCTGCGCGACCACGACCCGGTGCATCACGTCGTTCCGCCGAAGCACCCCGAAGACGATTACTACGTGCTGTCCCGGCACGCCGACGTCTGGTCGGCGGCCCGCGACCACGAAACGTTCTCCTCCGCGCAGGGGCTGACGGTCAACTACGGCGACCTGGAAATGATTGGGCTGAAAGACAACCCGCCATTCGTGATGCAGGATCCGCCGGTGCACACGGAGTTCCGCAAACTGGTGTCACGCGGTTTTACGCCGCGGCAGGTGGAGGCGGTGGAGCCAAAGGTGCGCGAGTTCGTCGTCGAGCGCATCGAGAAGCTGCGCGCCGACGGCGGCGGCGACATCGTCGTCGAGCTTTTCAAGCCACTGCCGTCGATGGTGGTCGCGCATTATCTTGGCGTGCCTGAAGAGGATTGGTCCCAATTCGACGGCTGGACTCAGGCCATCGTGGCGGCCAACACCGCCGATGGTGGCGTCGCCGGTGCGCTGGGCACCGTCGGCGACGCGGTCGGGTCGATGGCGGCCTACTTCACCGGCCTGATCGAGCGCCGCCGAACCGAACCCGGGGACGACACCATCTCCCACCTCGTGGCCGCCGGTGTGGGCGCCGACGGTGATATCGCCGGCACGCTGTCGATTCTGGCGTTCACCTTCACCATGGTCACCGGCGGCAACGACACCGTGACCGGCATGCTCGGCGGTTCGATGCCGCTGCTGCACCAGCGGCCCGACCAGCGCCGGCTGCTCGCCGACGACCCCGGGCTCATCCCCGACGCCGTCGAAGAACTGCTGCGGCTGACCACCCCGGCGCAAGGACTGGCGCGAACCGTCACCCGCGACGTCACGGTTGGCGACACCACCATCCCGGCCGGCCGCCGGGCGTTGCTGTTATACGGGTCGGCCAATCGCGACGAACGCCAATATGGGCTGGACGCAGGCGATCTCGACGTGACCCGGTGCCCACGCAACATCATGACCTTCAGCCACGGCGCACACCACTGCCTGGGCGCGGCGGCGGCCCGCATGCAATCTCGGGTAGCGCTGACCGAACTGCTGGCCCGTTGTCCGGACTTCGAGGTCGACGAGCCCGCGATCGTCTGGGCCGGCGGCAGTTACGTCCGGCGCCCGTTGTCGGTGCCGTTCAAGGTGACGTCCTGATGCCGGGGAGTGTCTGGCTGGCCGCACACCGCAGCGAAGCGGCGGCGGACCGGATCCTGGACGCGGCCGCGGAGCTTTACACCGAGCGTGCTTCGGATTCCATCGGGATGAACGAGATCGCCAGGGCCGCAGGGTGTTCCCGCGCAACACTGTACCGCTACTTCGATAACCGCGAAGCGCTGCGAACTGCTTACGTGCACCGCGAGACGCGCCGGCTCGGCCGCGAGATCGGCCGACAGATCGGCGGCATCGAGAATCCGCGCGAACGGCTGATCGCGAGCATCACTGTCACGTTGCGGATGGTTCGCGCCAGCCCTGCGCTGGCGTCGTGGTTTGCCACCACCCGCCCGCCGATCGGTGGCGAGCTGGCCGAACGGTCCGACGTGATCGCGGCGTTGGTCGCCGCGTTCCTACACTCGCTGGGTCCCGATGATCCGGCCGCCGTGGAACGCCGGGCGCGCTGGGTGGTGCGGGTGATTACCTCGCTACTGATGTTCCCCGGGCACGACGAAGCAGACGAGCGGGCAATGATCGAGGAGTTCGTCGTTCCGATCGTGGCGCCGGTTCGCGCGTCTCAGGCCTCCCAGTAGCCCTGCGATTTAATGGATTTCCGTGGGATGCCGAAGTCGTCTCGCAGCACTTTGACGACCGATCGGGTGGTGTGGGTGTCGCAGGCCACCCAGCCGAAGTGGTCGCCCGCATTGAAGGCCGCCGACCGCACCGCCTCCAGCAGGGTTTCGCCGGCGTTCTTGCGGTCCACCCAGGTGATTCCGACGTCGCGGGCCACCGGAAGATCCTTGTCGTCGTCGTGGCCGGCCTCCAGAAACACTCGCGCGGGTGCATCCCCGATCGCGCCCAGCAGCGAGTTGATCGCCGGCAACGAGGCGGTGCCGCCGACGATGACGTACCCGGCCGGCGGCGGCTCGGGGATGGCGAACTTGCTACCCAGCACCGTCGCCTCGACGGTGTCGCCGGGCTGCGCCGCCCGCGCCCAATGCGACGCGATGCCGTCGTGCAAGGCGAACTCGATATCGGTTGTGCCGGCGGCCGGATCGGGGTTCACCAGCGTGAAACCGCGCTGGTGCAGCTTCTCGCCACCGGCGAACCACATCCGGATCCACATCGTCGGGTGCACCGGATTTTCGCTGAGCATCTCAGCGGCGTCGAAACTCATCCGCAGATAATGCGGGCTGATCTCACGCCGACCGGTCACGGTGAGTCGATAGTCCCCGGCGCGGAATAGCTTGAGCACCGCGCCGGCAAAACCCCGTGACGCCTTGTGTTCGGCCATCTGCCTCGGCACCCCTCCGTCGCGATCACGCTTACTTAGGACAGGGTAACCTACATTGAGGCGAGTGGTTATGCCGAGTTCCGCACCCGCGTGACACGGTGCAGCAGCCAGGCCAACGGGATCGTCACCACTGTTGTCGCGATGAACAAATTCAGCATCGAACCGGTATAGACGTGCTGTCGAAGCACATAGTCCATGGTGAACTCCATGGTCACCAGGTGGATGAGGAAGATCTCGTAGGAGATCTCACCCAGCCACACCATCGGGCGGCTGGCCAGCAGCCGCCAATACAGCCCTTGGTCCCCCAGTGCCAGCGGGGCCACCGCCAGCCCGGCGATCACCGCATAGAAGACGGTCTTGACCAGCGCTTCGGGCAGCGATGACGGCGACGTGGTGGGCGCCCCCCCGATCGGGGTGGAGTCGATGAAGTAGCAGATGATCGCCAGCGGGATGGCCAAGAACGCGTAGCAGCGCACACCCATGGCCTGCAGCATCGCCAACAACATGCCGGCGAGGAACCAGGCCAGGTAGGTCGGCAGCCACAGCCGGGCGCCGTCGGGGAACCAGTGGCTGACGTGGACCAGCGTCAACCAGGCCGGGCTGATCAACATCATCCCCAGCAGAACGCCCACAACCACTTTCGGCCGCCACACGCGTCGACTGAGCAGCACCAGCAGCAGGTATGCCAGCAGCGGTAGCACCACGTAGAAGGACGCCTCGACCGCCAGGCTCCACATCTGGGTCAGGCCTTGATGTAGGTACTTGCCCAGGTATCCGTCGGTGTAGATCTGGGTCAAGGTGAGGTTGCGGAGCAGGCCAAACCAGCTGTGTCCGGGGTTCGGTCCGGCGATGCGAAAGTGGTAGAGCACATAGGCGATCAAGACGGTGACGATGTAGGCGGGCATGATCCGCCGAACCCGGTGCCGCGCATAGCGGCTCAGCGACGGTGCCGGGCTGCCGGTTTGAGCCGATTTCACCCACGGCCGAAACAGCAGGAACCCGGACAGCACAAAAAAGATCGGCACGCCGATCTCCATCCGCGCACCGACCAAACCCCAATAACCGTGGGTGTACTTGCCGGTGGTGTAAGCGGCGTGGGTGCCGACGACCAGCAGGGCGGCCACCGCACGAACGCCGGTGAGCGATGCAACCCGGTCCACACGGGGGGTCTGCTCGAGCCCTCCCTGGACGTTTTGCTGCTCGGACAGCGTCACTCGCCGTGTTTCCGGCGCGGTTTGCCGCCGTCACGGTGAGGTTTTTGCTGGGCCTTGCCCGACGTGCGCTCCGGCCGAAGTTCGATTAACACTCCCGAGATACGGGTTTGCTCAAGCTTTTTGAGCGTCGAGTGCGGCAATTTGAGGGGCAGCTCCACCAGCGAGAAATCGGGGCCGATCGCAATGTGGCCGAAATCGCTGCGGTGCAGACCGCCCTCGTTGGCAATGGCGCCGACGATCGCGCCCGGTCCGATCCGGTGCCGCTTGCCCACGGAAACGCGATAGGTAGCGAAATCTCTTGGCTGCCTGGGCTTGTCCGGGCGGTCACGATGTTCGTTGTTGCGTTCGTTGCGCTCACGTCGCTGCGGTGGCGGTTCCGGTGACAGCAGGAATGCCTCACCATCGCGGGCCTGCAGCGCTAGGGCCGCCGCGATGTCGGCCATCGGGACGTCGTGCTCGCGTTCGTAGTCCTCGACGAGCCTGCGGAACAGTTCGATTCCCGCACCGCCGAGCGTGTCGGTGATGGAATCGGCGAATTTCGCCACCCGCTGCGCGTTGACGTCCTCGACGCTGGGAAGTTCGACCTCGGTCAACGTTTGCCGCGTCGCCTTTTCGATCGCCTTGAGCATGTGACGCTCCCGCGGGGAGACGAACAACAGCGCATTTCCCGAACGCCCGGCCCGGCCGGTGCGTCCGATCCGGTGGACGTAGGACTCGGTGTCGTGCGGGATGTCGTAGTTGAGCACGTGCGAGATGCGCTCCACGTCCAGGCCGCGCGCGGCCACGTCGGTGGCAACCAGGATGTCGATGCCTTTGGCGCCGCCCTTTTTGAGCGCGGCGATGACCCGCTCGCGCTGCGCCTGGGCGATATCGCCGTTGATGGCGGCCGCGGAAAAACCCCGAGCACGCAGTTTTTCGGCGACCTCCTCGGTCGCCTGCTTGGTGCGGACGAAGATGATCATCGCCTCGAACGGCTCGACTTCAAGGATTCGGGTCAGCGCGTCCATCTTGCGCGGGCCGGCGACCTGGATGTAGCGCTGTGTGATGTTCTCGGCTGTGGCGTTTTTCGCCTTGGATGCGACTTCGAACGGATCGTGCAGGTACTTGGTGGTGATCTTGCGGATCGCCGGGGGCATGGTCGCCGAAAACAGTGCCACCTGTTTGTATTCGGGCGTTTCGGACAGGATGCGCTCGACGTCTTCGGCGAAACCCATGGCGAGCATCTCGTCGGCCTCGTCGAGCACCAGATAGTCCACGTGCGACAGGTCGAGTGTCCCTCGTTCCAAGTGGTCGATGACCCGGCCCGGGGTGCCGACCACCACCTGCGCGCCGCGTCGCAGCCCGGCCAGTTGCACGGTGTACGACGACCCGCCATAGACCGGCAGGACGTTGATCTGCGGCAGATGAGCGCCGTAGCGGCTGAACGCCTCGGCCACTTGCAGCGCCAGCTCGCGAGTGGGGGCCAGCACCAGTGCTTGCGTTGCTTTGTTGGTGACGTCGATTTTGGACAGGATCGGGATCGCGAAAGCCGCCGTTTTGCCGGTGCCGGTTTGCGCCAGTCCGACGACATCGGTGCCCGCCATCAGCGCCGGAATCGTCGCCGCCTGAATGGCGGTCGGCGACTCGTAACCGACGTCGGCGATCGCCCGCATGACTTTGGGATGAATCTGCAGGTCGGCGAAGGTCGTAGAGGCAGCTTCGGGTGGGCTGTCGGAGAGGGTCATCGTGGTAGGAGTCTAGTGGTGATCGCGAGCCCAGCGAAGCTGGGCGCGGCGGGTCACCACCATTGAGCGCCGGTGTGATCGCGAGCCCAGCGAAGCTGGGCGCGGCGGGTCCAGCGGAGCCGGGCGTGGCAGTCCTCGACAACTCGGCATGCCTTCGACATCGGGCGGCGTGACGACGGTACGGTGCCCGATGTGTTGTCGCTACCATCTCACCTCGCAACCGTTAGGAGCCTGGCTGCTGTCGTCGCGGTCGCCGGTGCATTGACCGCCTGCGGTTCGGGAGACTCGACGGTCGCCAAGACGCCGCAGGCCGCGACAAGCAGTGAGACGGCTTCGATTACTGCTCCGGCGACACCGAGCCCGGCATCGGGAGCCGCTGCCACGCCGGTTGACCCTTGCGCGGTCAACCTCGCGTCGCCCACCATTGCGAAAGTGGTCTCGGATCTGCCCCGCGATCCGCGCAGTCAGCAGCCGTGGAACCCCGAGCCGCTGGCCGGCAACTACAACGAGTGCGCTCCGCTGTCGGCGGTGATCATCAAGGCCAACACCAACACCGGCAGCCCGACCACTCGCGCGGTGCTGTTCCACCTCGGCCAGTTCATCCCGCAGGGAGTTCCAGACACCTACGGGTTCAACGGCATCGATGCCTCGCAGACCAACGGCGATACGGTGGCATTGACCTATCCCGGGGGCATCAACGGCCTAAACACCGACGTGCGGTTCCACTGGAACGGTGCCGGCGTCGAGCTGCTTGGTAACCCAACCGGCCGCTAAGCAGCGGGCGACAGCACTTTTGACTTACGGTCGACGAGACCTCAGACAATCTGCAAACCGGGGGGAATTCCCTTCGAGTCGCGCCAAAAGGCGTCGTTGATAAATCGGTTGAATATGTCCGGCGGCAACAGCGTGTCGCGGGCTTCGGCTTTGACCACGCTACGTACGGTGTGCAGCCCCGGGGTACCGGCCCGCTCGTCGAAACCCACGACGGTAGGGTCCGCCTCGGCCCGAGCCGCCGGCCTACGCCGGGCGCACGCCGTCGCCTGCCGTTTGAGGTGATCCGCACGGTGGATGAAACTGCCGTAGCACGGGTGCTACACTTTGGTGTGGCCAAACAGATCACCCAGCGGGAGCTGCGCAATAGCAGCGGCGACATTATGCGCCAGCTTGACCAAGGTGAGTCGTTCGTCGTGACCAGGAATGGAATCCCGGTCGGCGAGCTTTCCCCGCTGCGCCGGCATCGATTCATAAGCGCCGAGGCGGCCGTCGCTGCGTTCAGGGGCGCTCCGCGGGTGGGGTTCGACCGGTTCCGAGCAGATCTCGATCGGGCCGCCAGCCAGGAGATCGCGCCTCGTGGCTGAGGCTCCTCGTCCGTCGCAGGGGCTCATTGACACCTCGGTCGTGATCGATCTGGATCACATCGACGCCGAGCAGCTCCCGATGGAACTCGCAATCAGCGCCCTTACCATGGCTGAACTCGCAGCCGGCCCTCACGCGACGGCCGATATCGGCGAGCGAGCACGACGTCAAGATCGCCTACAACGAGCCGAGGCCAGCTTCGATCCACTGCCGTTCGATAGCGACTCGGCGAGGGCCTATGGACGCGTCTACGCCGCGATTATCGCGACGGGGCGCAAGGCACGTGGCCCCCGAGCCGTCGATCTGTTGATCGCTGCCACCGCCGCGGCGGCCAACCTCCCGCTCTACACGCGCAACATCGATGACTTCCGAGGGCTCGAACACCTCCTGACCATCGTCGGCGTCTGATCCCTGCCGGGTCAGCTGAGCCAGAACGGCAAACGCAATGGCCCCAAGGGGGCTTCCCCTGCTTCAAGTCTGCCCGGCGCGACGCCGGCCGGGTGCGGCTCAGCACGGGATGGCGATGACCCGCCGCACCCGGCGCGACCAAGGGTGACCTGGCGGAGTTCGGTCGCAGGCTTTCCCAGCGCACCGGGGTGCCGGCGGGCGTAGTGGTCGTGGAGCAGGCGTTGTAGGTGCGTGCGCTGGGGACGGTAGACCGGGATCAGGTCGCGGACCCGATAGCGCACGACGGTCCCGTCGCCCAGTCGCAACTCGGCCTCCCGCGCCACCGGCACGCCCATCTCGGACAGCGCGTCGGCGTAGGGCCGCCAGCTGCAAAAGGGGTCCGACGGAATCCGTGGCACCGAAGACGGCTGGGTGACCGGGTCGGCAGTCAACGCGCACGGCGGGCGGCCGCGGAATCAGGGACTGTCCAGTTTTATGAAATTGACGAACTCGAAATGATCTGGCGGATCTGCAGTTGGCTGAATCGATTTTCGACCGCCCTATCTTTCGGAAACGTTAATTTAATTCCTGCCATAGCCACTGGTTAAGCTCATTAGCGTCAAATCGTCAGAACGGTTTGCTTCCGAGGATCATTGGTTGGTACATCTGTACCAATGCGCGTGAAGGCCGACGGGCGTCTAGCCAAGCTTACCGGTCGAGTCATCTTGATTAACAATACTTCTCACGTAACTGACCCAAATTTGATGTCCGTAACATCTCGTATCTCGCGTGTCAGAAGCGTGATTCCAGAAACGGCTACAAGAAATGAGGCGCAGCGAAAGAATCCCTTCCGGAATTCACTTCGCCCAGCAGTAGATCGCGGTCGCGCGCATACTTCCGCGAGTCCCAGTTGCGGGCCCCGACGCGTCGCAGTATGTTTTGGCCATCGATCGTCGGAATTCGCGCCCCAGGAAGAGGGGGTCAAAGGCTTGACCGATTCGAGAATGGCTGGTCACATCGGGAGTGGGTTGATGGCGGATTACGCCCAACGGCTCCGTACGGCCGGCCTGCGCGTGACCCGCCCGCGTACTGCGGTCCTGTACGCCGTACACAAGAATCCGCATTCTGACACGGAAACGATCATCCGAGCGGTGCGTGACTGCCTGCCCTACGCGTCCCGACAGGCCGTGTACGACATAGTGCATGCACTGACTCGCGTGGGTTTGCTGCGACGGGTTCAGCCCCCGGGTTCAGTTGGGCGTTACGAGACTCGGGTAGGCGACAACCACCATCATGTGGTCTGCCGGTCTTGTGGGGTGATTGCGGATGTCGACTGTGCCGTCGGTCAGGAACCCTGCTTGACCGCTTCCGACGTCAACGGCTTCCAGCTCGACGAGGCTGAGGTCATCTACTGGGGCCGATGTCCTGACTGCGTGGCGTCAGACGTGTCGCACGTCGACCGTGACCGCAGCCCAATCATGAACGAACTTCGGGACGAAATGCTTTGCTCGAGTGATACCAGCCTCAAGTCGCCAAGCAACGACCGCCCAATTTCGACGCCAACGCCGAGTCCGGAGGAATGGCGTGCCCCGGCCCTACCCACACCAGTTACCGTGTTGCAGGCAGCGAGAATAGGGTCAGGCGGCTTGGGGGCCAACACCGGGTGGGCCCGCCATGATGTTGCCGATCTGACATTCACAGGTCCAGGCCGTCGGAACGAACTTTTCTTTGCGCGCTCGGTCAACATGGATACGAAATGAGCTGCTCACCCCGGTAGGCTGCCGTTCGATGGGTTGGAGGTGGGCGCACCGGTCGCAGCACGATTGGTCGCGGCCGGCCTGCTGCTCGCGGGGTGGGCGGCATCCGCGAGTGTCGCCGGCGCCGCCGATCCGGAGCCGACGCCGTCGCCTGCACAGAGGACGACCATAGACCACGACGGCACATCGGGTCAGACGGCACAAGCCGCCTGACTCTTTCGCCACTAACGGGGTCAAGCCCAGCTCCTCTTCCGGTACTTTGCACCCATGCGTTTCGCCGTCGCAGTAGTGAAACCTCCCTCCCATCATGACATCAGCGGCGGAGCTTTTAACGAAGTCGCCGAGGCATTGCACTACGCTCTTGTGGCGCTTGGCCATGACTCGGTGCTGACCAACCGTCTCGACCTCGACGAGCGCCGCACCATCGTGCTCGGCGGAAACCTCCTCGTCCAGTACGCATTAGAGCCGCCAAAAAACCCCATCTTCTACAACCTCGAGCAGTTGGGTGACGACTTGCCGTGGATGACGATGCCTGAATTCGTCGACCTTTTCCGGCGCTACCCGCATTGGGACTACAGTCAAGCCAACGTCGAGCAGCTCGCTGGCCTGGGACTGCCCCGGCCTACCTACGTTCCGATCGGATACGTCCCCGAGCTGACACGCATCGCCCCAACCCCCGAGGACATCGACGTACTGTTCTACGGCGCGCTCAACGCGCGCCGATACGCCGTTCTCAGGGACCTGCACGACCGCGGCCTTCGTGTCAAATGGCTATCGGGCGCCTACGGCGCGAGCCGCGATGCCTGGATCGCACGCTCGAAGATCGTCCTTAACATCCACTACTGGGAAGCGAAAATCTTCGAAATCACGCGTGTTTCCTATCTGCTCGCCAATAGACGCGCGGTGGTCTCCGAGCGTGGTGCCGATCCGACATTGGAGCGCGACCTGGAGTCGGGCATCGCGTTCGCCGACTACGACGGACTGGCCGATCGCTGTGTGGAGCTCCTCGGCGACGAGTGCGCGCGACGCGAGCTCGCCGAGCGCGGCTATCAGGCTTTCTCGGCTCGCGACCAGGCCGCCATCTTGGACCGCGCGCTGTCGGAAAGCCTCGAGAGTGTCACGCAGGAGACCGCTGCGCGAGACGACCCCTGCATCGAGGTGCGCCGCGAAGGCAAAGACCACAGCGCACAGGATCAGCTCCGCGAGCGCCAACTGTTCACCTACAACCTGTTCAAGCATAAGGCTGCGCAGGAGCGCGATTGGTTGCTGGCCAAGGTCGAACGCAATCCCGAGGATGCGCGGTCGGTCTTTTTCCTAGCCGAAACCTACTGCCGTATGGAGGATTTCGCCAACGCGCGCCGGTGGTGTGAGCGGCGGGTCGAGATGGGCGGCTGCGACGAGGAGGTCTACTGGGCGATGTACCGGCTCGCGGAGTCGATGTCGAACCTCGGTGAGCCGTGGCCCGATGTTGAGGACGCTTATCTCAAGGCGTGGAAGTTTCGACCGACCCGCGCCGAGGCGTTGCATGCCATCGCCTTTCGGTATCGCGCCGAGCAGCAATACAAGTCCGCGTACCTGTTTGCCCAACGCGCCGCCGAAATCCCGCTCCCCGAAGAGGACCTCTTTGTCCCCAGATACGCAGACATCTACGCTTGGCGCGCAACCGATGAGCAGGCGGTGTGCGCATCCTGGATCGGCAAGCACGCCGAGGCGTTCACGCTGTGCCGGGCCTGCTGGCCCGCCCCGACCTCCCCGACCCTGATCGGCAACGGATTGCGGCCAACCGCGATTTTTCGGTACCGGCCATGCTCGAGGCGGCCGCACCCTACCCCGAAACCCTGGCGCAGACCCTGACCGCAGGTCCCGGTCAGGCCGAAGTCACCGTCAGCCTGATCGCCGGACCAGACCGCCAAACCACCGAGCAGACCATCAACTCGTTTCTGCACTGCTGCCTCGATGTGTCACGGGTCGGGCGCTTCCTGGTGCTC
Organism: uncultured Actinomycetota bacterium; assembly: GCA_963715905.1. Lineage (GTDB taxonomy): Bacteria > Actinomycetota > Actinomycetes > Mycobacteriales > Mycobacteriaceae > Mycobacterium. Next base: position 602 of record CAVQSX010000042.1, on the reverse strand, counting down.
GATACCGGCCTGTCCGCCACCGACCGCGCAAAGCTGCGGAAACGCTACGGTTTTCTCGAGTTCGCCCGTCGCCGATCCACCGACAAGCCCGCCCCCCAGCTCGCGCAGCTGCGCGCGCAGATCGACGGCCGGTTCTGGCTGCACCTAGGCGCGGGTTGGCGGTTTTTCGCCCCCGAGAACTACATCACCCGCCTGAGCGCGGTGCTCGACGCCGAACCACAGGTGTTTCAGGTGGGCATCAACTTCGACGATGCGGTCAAGCTGACCGGCGCCAGCGCCCCCGAGCAGGCGGTGCGCCGGGCACCCGACGCCGGCCGCTACCTGCTCACCGAGGCGATGGCCACCGGCCCGGCGATGTTCGACACCGCACGCCTGGATCGAGCCCGCGGTGCGGGGAGCAGCGACCCCGATCCACCCGCCCACCGTGGACGGCCGGCCACCGGCGCCAAGCTGCACACCGCCAGCCTCGACGAAGTGCTCTGCATCTCAGGTCTGCACCTCTAGCCACAACTGCCCTGAACCAAGTCGGTTAGGCCCGGCGCCAAGCTCGCGTGCGGGCTCTCACGTCCAAGGAAACGTCGGCGTCAGCAGGTGACCCGACC
>CAVQSX010000041.1:0-58696 GCA_963715905.1 uncultured Actinomycetota bacterium | reverse complement strand
TGAGCGGCAACGCAGCCGCGGCCGCAGCCGCGATCAGGGGTACGGTCTGGAACTGTAAGACCCGCAACGGTTGTTCTCGGGCCGCTGGCCAGCGTCGACTCAATAGTCTCTACCGTTGTAGCTACCCTCCGCTGACGCTCCCGTCCGCCAGCACGAAAGGGTCACCCACCGCGCTGAGTGCTGACGGCGTGGGTTCGCGCGGGATCACACGCGGGATCACATCCTGTAGTTGTCGAGGCTGGGTGGTGTTAGATCCCAGCGGCACGGGAACTACGCCGACGTTGTGTCGAAGACCGATTCCCATGCTCGACGGGACTGGCCCGCATGAGGTATGTCTTCGAAACGATAATTGACGCAAAATATGGTCGCGCCTGGATAAGTATGTAAGTATGCGTAGGATCAGGATGTTTCTCGGTTTAAATCAACTTCGAGCGGACACTGCGGAAACTTCGTCCCCCTCGAGGTCAGAGTTCGCGGGAACTTCTGGACTCAGGCGGGACTGGCCGATGATCGTGTCGGCGCGCCTGGGGACCGACGGTAGCTGACTACGACTGGACCAAGATGAGTGATTCCAACAGCGGCGTCCGCCGACAATCAACGTACTGTCGGATCTGCGAACCGATATGCGGCCTGATCGCAACGGTGGACAACGGGCGGCTGGTACAACTAGAGCCCAACCGCGACCATGTGCTATCTCAGGGCTTCATGTGTATCAAGGGTCGTTCCATGCCGGAACTGATCTACGACCCAGACCGAATCCTCACGCCGATGCGCCGCAACGGTCCTCCCGGTAGCTTCGAGCCCATCTCATGGGGTGAGGCCATCACCGAGATCAGCGCCAAACTCAAGGCGTTGGTGGACACCCACGGTTCAGACGCGTTCGCGAGCTTCGTCGGTAATCCTCCGGCCTTCGACTTCGCAAGTTACATGTGGCTCCAGGGGTTTCACGAAACGTTGGGTTCCCCCTGGAAATTCGGGGTGAACGCCGAGGACGCCGCGACCAGGATGGCCGCGTCAGCCATGCTCTACGGTTCACCGGCGATGCTGATGATGCCGGACCTGTGGCATACCGACATGGCGGTGATCATCGGTGCGAACCCAATGGTGTCGCACGGATCGATTCTCAGCGAGCCTCGCCTTCGCGACGCGTTGCGTGGAATCGTCAATCGTGGTGGCCGCGTGGTGGTCATCGACCCCCGACGCTCGGAGACCGCTCGACAATTCGAGCATGTGGGGGTCCACGCGGGCACCGACGCGTGGCTCCTCGCGGCGATAGTGCACGTGTTGTTCCGCGACGATCTCGTCGCGCGTGAGTTCACCCGGCGATGGACGACCAACATCGAGCTTCTCGAGAGGGCGGTGAAGGCGATCACGCCGCGTGTGGCAGCGCCGCGGTGCGGTGTCCCAGTCGACCAGATCGAAGACCTAGCTGGGGCGATAGCGCGGGCGCCCTCGGCGGTGATCTACGGACGAACAGGCACCTGCACTCAGATGTTCGGGACGCTGACCAATTACCTACAAGATGTCATCAACATCCTCACCGGCAATCTCGATGCTCGGGGAGGCTGGGTATTCCCCTGGGGGCCTATCGATTTCGTGAAGTTCGCGGCAATGGCCGGAATGGACACCTTTGGGGCCATCCGCACCCGCGTCAGCGGGTTGCCCGATGTGAATGGCTTACTGCCGTCGCGCGCCTTGGCCGAAGACATCATGTGCGACCGGCCCGATCGGATCCGCGCGTTGTGCACCATGGGGGCAAACCCGGTGCTCAGCAGCGGTGGGGGTGGTGTCCGCCTTGAAGGCGCCCTCGGTGAACTGGACTTACACTTCAGTTTCGACCTCTATCAGAATGAAACCAACAAGTACGCGAACTACCTGCTCCCCGTTCCGTCAATGTATGAGCGACAGGACATTCCATTTGCCTTCATGGGCAACATGTTGCGTCCGGCGGCTTTCGCCACCGACGCGGTGATCGAACCACTCGGGATGTGCCGGCCGGAGTGGACCGTCCTCAATGACATCGCGCGGAGCATGGGCCTCGGTGGCGCCTACTCGGTGGCACCTTTGCGGTGGCTGGCCAAGGCGGGCATCCGGCTGAAACCGCGGACCTTGGTTGACCTGATCCTGCGCACCAGCCGGTGTGGAGATCTATTCGGTCTGCGCCGGGGCGGTTTGTCCTTTGCGAAACTTTTGGACAGCCCCGATGGTGTGTCTTTGCGAACCGAATTGCCTGTCGGTGTAATCGGCAAGTACCTGCAAACCCCTGATCGGCGCATCGACTTGGCGCCGGCTGCCATGCGCGCCGAGTTCGCTCGGCTCCAAGATAAGGGTCCAGACTGTGCGATGACGGCGAGTTATCCGCTGTGGTTGGTCGGCCGGCGAGAATCGCACTCCCACAATTCGTGGATGCACAACAACAAACGTCTGTGGCCCGCCAAGCGCTCGGCGCAGCGGCTGCAGATTCATCCTGAGGACGCCAAGCGTGCTGGCCTAAGCGACGGTGAGGTCGCCAGGGTCGACTCGCCGGGCGGCTCGGTCACCGTCACGGTTGAGGTGACCGAGGAGATGTTCGAGGGCAATGTGTCATTACCACACGGTTGGGGGCATGCCGGTGGCTGGCAACACGCGAATTCCCTTGGGGGAGCCAACAGCAACGTTCTCTCCGGTGGCGATGACTGGTCGATTGAGCCGATCGCCGGCATGAGTGTCCTCAACGGCATACCGGTACGCGCCGTATCACTTAATTCCGGTGTCGGCGCGCCGGCATCGGCGTCTAGGAGCGAGACCGCCGCACCCGTGACCTGAGCTATCCGTGTCAGCGTGATCGCACGCTGCGCGACTGGGCACCGTCTGCTCGACGGTGCCACTAGCTCGCAAGGTGGCGTTGCAGGTGTGCGGCGAGGTCATGGCGCAGTCGACGCATGCTGCGCGCCCATGGCACCAACACGTCGGCAGCGTGGTACATGCCGGGCACGACGGTCAGATCACATTCGACGTCGGCCCTCTCGAGGCGACCCGCGAACTCGACCGCTTCTGCGCAGAGAACATCGAGTGCCCCGACGGCCAGCCAGGTTGGCGGGCTGGAGCCCAGGTCGGTGGCGCGAGCCGGCGCGGCGTGGCGCGGCGCCTGCGCGATGTCCGGCTCGGTGCCGAGATAACACGTCCAAGCGAACCGGTTGGACGTGCCGCTCCATACCGGGGCGCCGTGGCTGATTCCAAGAGCTGTACGGTCGTCGAGCATCGGGTAGAGCAAGGCTTGGGCGCGCAGCTTGATGTGCTCGTCGGTGCAGCGTTGCGCGAGGGCGGCGGCGAGCCCGCCGCCGGCGCTAGATCCTGCGACCGCGATGCGATCAGGGTCGACGCCGAGGCGGTCGGCGTTGGATCGAAGCCACCGCAAGGTGGCCATACAGTCATCGAGCGCAGCGGGAAAAGGGCTCTCGGGGGCGAGGCGGTAGTCCGGCGAGATGACGACCGCGTCGAGCGCCCGGGCGAGGAATCCCGTCATCGGGCCCTCGAATTGAGGGGACCCCGTGATGAAGCCGCCGGCGTGTATCCACAGCACCGCCGGCCGCGGTCCCGTGCGGCCAGACGGCGTGGTGACGCGAACCGGAACATCGGGCGTGGTGGGTGTGGTCCCGGCGTGCTGAGTCCGTACCGACACCCCTGGTCCTGACCACCTTGGCGTCCGGAACGCTGCGCGCAGGAACGGCAGAGTCATGGGGGTGTAGGGGGCCGATACGAGCGGCAACAAGGGGCTGCGCAAATCGTCGGCGATCGTATACCGCGGCTGTCGAGCGACCGTGTGGCGCCAGGCGTAGCGCGTTGCGGCTCCGGCCGTGAGCGCACCGGCAACCATCGCGACTTTCTTGGCATTGCTGCTGCCCGGCTTGGAACCAGAATGAAGTCTGTGCGTAGGCATGCCGCCGCCTTCTTGGAGCTTCCTGGGTGAAACCGTTTGCGGTTGCCCCGGAACGCTATTGTCCCGGGGCAACCGCAGAGCGGTCAGGGACGCAGTGACGCCGGCGGGGTGAACCGGTCACCGTACTTGGCGGCCAGCTCCTCCGCCCGCGCCACGAAGGCTTCCTTGCCGGTGCCCAGCGCCCCGGAGTAGCCGACGATGAACTGCGCGGAGCCACCGGTCTACGGCGGGAAGCCGATGCCCATGATCGAGCCGATGTTGGCGTCGGCGGTCGACGTGAGACACGCCCTCGTCGAGGCACTTCTGGGTCTCCAGCGCCTCGGCGAACAGCATCCGGTCGATCATGTCCTGCAGCGGGAGCTCGGTGCGTGCCGGACTTGAACGTCTCGCGCAGGCCCGGCCACAGCCGGATGCGCTTGCCGTCGGCGTACTCGTAGAAACCCGCGCCCTTCAGGCGGATGGACGCCCGAGCTCGATCATCTTCTCCACGACGGCCTCGGCCGGATGCGGCTCGTAGGTGCCGCCCGGCATCCTCGACGCCCTTCGGCTTGCGGCAGCGATCTTGTGCATGCAGCTCCAGGTTGAGCTCGTCGGACAGCTGCAGCGGCGGCGCCGGGTAACCGGCTTGCGAACCGGCGTGCTCGATGCTGGCCGGCTCCATGCCCTCGCCGAGCATCGCCAGCGCCTCGTTGACGAAGGTGCCGATGACGCGGCTGGTGAAGAAGCCGCGGCTGTCGTTGACCACGATCGGGGTCTTGCCGATGGCCAGCGTGTAGTCGAACACCCGCGCCAGCGCCTCGTCAGAAGTCTTCTCGCCCTTGATGATTTCGACCAGCGGCATCTTGTCGACCGGAGAGAAGAAGTGGATCCCGATGAAGTCCTCCTGGCGCTTCACGCCGGTCGCCAGACCGGTGATCGGCAGCGTCGAGGTGTTCGATCCCAAGCAGCGCGTTGGGCTCGACGATGTCCTCGATCTCCTGGAACACCTTGTGCTTGAGGTCCTGGTTCTCGAACACCGCCTCGATGACGAAGTCGACGCCCTTGAAGTCGGCGGGGTCGGCGGTACGGGGTGATGCGGTCCAGCAGCGCGTCACTGATTCTCCTGGGTGGTCTTGCCCCGCTGAAGCGCTTTGGCCTCGAGCTTTTCCGAGTAGCCCTTGCCCTTCTCGGCGGCCTCGATGCTGACGTCCTTGAGCACCACGTCGTACCCGGCCTTGGCCGAGACGTAGGCGATGCCGGCGCCCATCATGCCCGCGCCCAGCACGCCGATCTTGGTGATCGGGGTCTTGCCGATGCCGTCCGGCCGCGAACCGCCGCCGTTGATGTGCTGCAGGTCGAAGAAGAACGCCTGGATCATGTTCTTGGCGACCTGGCCGGTGACCAGCTGAGTGAAGTAGCGGCTCTCGATGCGGCTGGCGGTGTCGAAGTCGACCTGCGCACCCTCGACGGCGGCGTCCAGGATGGCCCGCGGCGCCGGCATCGGCGCACCCTTGAGCTGCTTCTTCAGCAGCGCCGGGAACGACGGCAGGACCGCCGGCCAGCGCAGGCGCTGGACGGGGTGCCGCCGGGCATCTTGTAGCCCTTGGCATCCCACGGCTGGACGTGCGAGTCGGGGTTGGCCTTGATCCACGCCTTGGCGGCGGGCACCAACTCCTCGACCGAACCGACCAGCTCGTCGACCAGGCCGATCTCCTTGGCCTTGGCCGGCTTGAACCGGGTGCCCTGCGACAGGATGTTCATGAACGCGTTCTGGATGCCGAACATCCGCACGGTGCGGGTCGACCCCGCCGCCGCCGGGCAGCAGGCCCAGCGTCACCTCGGGCAGACCGATCGACCAGCCCTTTGACGTCGGCGGCGATGCGGTGGTGACAGGCCAGCGCGATCTCCAGGCCGCCGCCGAGCGCGGCGCCGTTGATGGCGGCCACCACCGGCTTGCCCAGCGTCTCCAGCGCACGCAGGTCGCGCTTGACCGACTCGACCGTGTCGAACGACCTCGCCGGCGTTCTCCGGGCCGAGCGTGAGATCATGCCTTGAGGTCGCCGCCGGCGAAGAAGGTCTTCTTCGCGCTGGTGATGACCACACCGGTGATCGAATCTCTTCTCGGCGACAAGCCGTTCCACGGCGTTGTGCATCGACTCGGTGTAGTGCTCGTTCATCACGTTGGCCGAGCCGGTCGGGTCGTCCAGCGTCAGCGTGACGATGCCGTCGGCATCCTTATCCCATTGAATGGTGTTCTCTGCCATGACTTTTCCTCTAACCCTCAGACCCGCTCGATGATGGTGGCGACACCCATGCCGCCGCCGATGCACAGCGTGATCAGCGCACGCCGGGCGTTGCGGCGCTCCAGCTCGTCGACCATGGTTCCGGTGATCATGGCGCCGGTGGCGCCCAGCGGGTGGCCCATCGCGATGGCGCCGCCGTTGACGTTGAGCTTCTCGTCCGGGATGTTGAGGTCCTTCTGGAACTTCAGCACCACCGACGCGAACGCCTCGTTGAGCTCGAACAGGTCGATGTCGTCGACCGTCAGGCCCGCGCGGTCGAGCACCTTGCGGGTCGCCGGAGTCGGGCCGGTCAGCATGATGTACCGGGTCGGCGCCGCTGGTGGCGGTGGCCACGATGCGCGCCCGCGGGGTCAGGCCCTGCGACTTGCCGGCGGCCTCGCGACCCGACCAGCACCAGCGCGGCGCCGTCGACGATGCCGGAGCTGTTGCCGCCGGTGTGGACGTGGTTGATCTTCTCGACCCAGTGGTACTTCTGCAGCGCCACGTCGTCGAAGCCGCCCATCGCGCCGATGCCGTCGAACGCGGTCTTCAGCTTGCCCAGGCCTTCCACGGTGGTGTCGGGCCGCATGTGCTCGTCATGGTCGAGGATGACCAGACCGTTCTGATCCCGAACCGGCACCACCGATTTCGCGAAGTAGCCGCCCGACCAGGCCGCCGCGGCCTTCTCCTGCGAGCGCAGCGCGTAGGCGTCGACGTCTTCGCGGGAGAAGCCCTCGATGGTGGCGATCAGGTCGGCGCCGATGCCCTGCGGCACGAAACCGACACCGCATAGTTGGTCTCCGGGTCGGGCCCAGCGCGCCGCCGTCGGAGCCCATCGGGACGCGGCTCATCGACTCGACGCCGCCGGCCAGCACCAGGTCGTCCCAGCCGGAGCGCACCTTCTGCGCGGCGATGTTGACCGCTTCGAGTCCTGAGCGCGCAGAACCGGTTGAGCTGCACGCCGCCGGTGGTATCGGGCAGGCCCGCGACCAGAACCGCGGTGCGGGCGATGTCGCCGCCCTGGTCGCCTACCGGTGATACGACACCCAGGATGACGTCACTGATCAAGCTCTCGTCGAGACCGGGGAAGCGCACGCGCAGCTCCTCGATCAGGCCGACGACGAGGCTGATTGGCTTGACCTCGTTTAGCGCACCATTGCGCTGTTTGCCACGCGGCGTACGAATTGCCTCATAGATGAAAGCTTCTTCGGACATCGTCACCTTTCTGAAGTGCGGGATCGAGTGTGATCGGTCAGCAAGAAGCCCATTGACACCCCGCGGCGCCGGCGGGCGTCGGGCTATATGCCTAGTCAACGAGCATAAATGCTAGGCATATCTAATCTATATCCGGACTAGACCGCAAATATGCGTAGCTCGATGGCCAGGCGCCTGCCGACGGCACGACTGCGACGGTGTAGGGAAGCCACTCTTGACGCGCTGATGCCTAAGTGCGACATTAGTGTCGCATATCGTACGGCTCGTCAGAGGGGATCGCCGAGTGTCAACGTCCGTGCCTGAAGCTCAGACCCGTCGCCGTGATGTGAATCGCTTGTCTATGGCGTGGCCTGTTCTCGGCGCGTTCTCATTGGTGCTGGCGTGTGTCGTGCTCGGACGGTGGCTCGCCGGCGGGGTCACCTCGGTCGATCCTGGCGATGACCCGATGCCGACGTGGCAGTTGGCGCTGATGCACGCGATGGAATGGATCCAGTTTGGCGCCTTCGTCGCGATCGTTTGGTGGGTGGTGGTGCGGCCCCTCCTTCAGGGACGAGGGCTCGGGTTCGATGGTCTCTTCGTGGTCGCTGCCTTCTCCCTGAACTTTTGGGATGTCATGGACAACTACTGGTTGTTCTCATTTCAGTACAATGCGCATCACCTGAATGTCGGGTCGTGGGGCGCGTATATCCCCGGTTGGCACAGCCCGAAGCCTGAACTCTGGGCCGTCCCGATCGGCTTCGTATTTGGTGCGTACACATGGGCGTTCTTGCTCGCCGTAGTTGCGGGATGCCGACTGCTGACCTATCTCAGGTTGAGCCGTCCGAGTTGGGGACCCGTTCGTGCCTTCGGGTTGGTGTTCGCCTTCAATATGTTGCTCGAAGCTGTCGCGGAGAACATCTACCTACGCATCGGGGCAATCGCGAACATCAGCCCATACGAGCCGCTCACAATCTGGGACGGTAGTCAGCACGCCTGGCCGATTTACAATCCTGTTCTATTCTCATTGGTCTGGACCACATTGACGGCCCTCCGATGGTATCGAGACGAGAATGGCTTGACAGTAGTGGAACGATTCCTGCCCGCTGTTCGTAGCGGGCAAGGAATGTCCACGCTACTTCGGTTCCTGGCGATCTTCGCTTGCCTTGAGGTCGTCTACCTACTTCTCTACTTCTTGCCGTGGAACATTTTCTCCGCGATGCGAACAGCGCCACCGATCGTATTCCCGTCGTACTTCCCGGTGCCTTGACCGGGCTTTCGACGATAATCATGGTGAGCGAAACAGCGCCGCGCAGGGCGGATGCTCGTCGGGTCAAAGAGCGTGTGTTGGGACGTGCCATCGACGTCCTCCGAGGTGAACCCGATGCCTCTATGACTACCGTGGCAGCCGGTGTGGGTGTACATCGAGCTACTTTGTACCGCCATTTTCCCACGCGCGACGCGCTTATCGGATGTCTGGCTGAGCGAGCTACCGCCGAGGGCCGACACATGGTCGCCGAGATTGCGGCAGATCCCGCGGAGCTGCGCCAGTTGAGGAAATTGTGCACTGCCATGACGGAATTCGGGGACAAATACCAATTCCTCATCGGGACGGCACCCGTGCTGAACACCGGTGCGGACCCGATTGGCTTGGCAGCACTGATGAGTCGGTGGCAGGAGGCCGGCATCCTTCGCGGCGAACTTACGCCAAGTTGGCTGGCCGCGTCCTTCATGTCACTCGCGATCGCGCTACACGCAGACTCCGGTCCGCTGTCAGCAAGCGTCGAGTTCGGTTGTCGCGCGGAACTATTATTCGAATCCTTTGCGTTCGGCGCTTCAGCCGCGCACCGTCTGGCAACTGCCTCGAGCGGCCCTTGAGACGAGCTCTGGCAGAAGGCAAGCGGTATGCGCGCGTGGGGGTAGCCGCGCGGTCGGCCGGTGTCAGACATTGAAGCGAGGAGCGACGTCGCAGATGATGGTCAGCAATGATTGGGTGAGCAATTCGGCGACTTCGTCGCGGCTCAGCGTGCTTCGCACCAGCCACTGTCTGCCTGCGGCCCGGGCCATCCCGCCGAACGCCAAGAACATTGCGTGCAACCGGTCCCGTTGGGGATGGTCGTCGAGACTCAGCGCCTCGAGCATGCGGTCGGCGGCGACGTCGTCAGCCTGTTCGATGATGCGCTGTATGTCGTGGTCCTGGGCGTCGACGCTGATCGTGGAGGTCCACATCGACTTGTGGCGTGACGTCACCGACAGCCAATAATCGATACTCGCGCGGATCCGGTCCTCCAGCGCATCGGCTGCGATCCCCTGTACGGCGGTCTCGACCACATGCGGCGGGACCAGGGCGAAGCGGCGGACCACCTCGAGGTACATCTCGCGTTTGGTCCCGAAATAGTAGTGGATCAGTGGTCGTCCAACGCCGGCCTCGTCGGCGATGGCGGCTGTTGACACTTCGCTGTAGGTGCGCTCTTCGAAGTGCCGCGCGGCCACTGCCAGAATCTGTTCGCGTCGGCGTTCAGAACCCAGGCGCTGCTTTGCGGGCGCGCTATCGCCAACCATGTGCGGACTTCCTACTGCAGAAAGCGGCCACCGCTATGCGGTCGCCGGGGTATCGATGGATAGATGCTAGACGGGGCGGAGTCGCGCCGGCCGGAACGAGGGGCGTAGCGGCGCGGCGGGATCAAGCGTGCAGTGCAGATTCGGCAAAAAAATGCGCAAAATGTTGACTCGATCACATAAATATAAATAGTATGCGTTGACGACATGGATTGCCGCCGCAGCATCTCGTGTGGGTCTCACGCCCGACGTCATTCGGTTGGTGAGAACCGCACGTACTTCAGCACGCGGTGCACTGGGCACGGTGCGGACCGCCGGCGTCAGCCAAAACAGATGTCGAGGAAAGGGTTTCGTACATGGAGATCGCAGCCGTCAAGATGAAGGTCCCGGCGACCACGACGCGGCCGGACAGTGACGCTGCCGTCGAGTGGGCACTGGGACCGGGTTCGATGACCTGGCGCGTGATGAAGGACCCGACGGTGTTCATCGTCGGTCTGCTGCGCGAGGCGCTACTACTCGACGCTGCACCCCGCCTTCGCTGCTGCCGCTTCTGACCACGATAGTTTTGGCGACGATCCCGTAGCCCGATTCAAGCACGTGGCGTGGTACACCTACGCCGCAACGTACGGCACGCCCGACGACGCGGAGTACGTGAGCGGAATCGTGCGCCGGAGGCACTCGACCATCGTCGGCGTCGAGCCGTTGACCCTGCTGCCGTATCGCGCCAACTCCGAATACGAACTCGCACTTACGCAGGCGATGCTGTCGGCGTCCTTCCTCGCGACATACGAACTGCTGCACGGCGAGCTGACCAGCGCCCAGCGCGACCAGTTCTGCCGCGAACAGCAGGTACCCGCCGCACTGCTGGGTACCAACCCCGACCACCTGCCGTCGACCTACGGCGAACTAATCGATTTCATCGCTCATGCCCGAAACCGCTTCGCCACCGGCCTGCAAGCGCGGGAGACCCTCTCGCCGTTCGCAACTGGCGAGTACCGCACGGGCACGGTGATCGGCGATCTGCATCCCCTGTTCCGCAAGCCGGCGATGTTCGCCCTGCGGGCGTTCGCCGACATGGCGATGCTGACGATGTCTTGGGAGGAGCGCGAACTGGTCGCCATCAATCGGCGGCCAAAACTGGGTTCCAAGATCGCCACCCGCGCTGCACTGCGTTTGTTGTCGAAATGGTTCCTCAGCGAAAGGGGACTCTCGGTGTTCGACGAGTTCCTCGGCGAGCGCATCGCTCCGATCTACCGGCGCGGCATCGCCGCCGACGAGGCACCGGGCGGCCGGATCCGCGTGGCCGAGTTCGTGGTCCCCGATCCGCGTCCGTGCTTCCACCGTCTGGATGACCTTGCCGTCAACTGGCCGGGATCAACTGAGGAGTACGTGTTGGGCGGCGAGGGGCGTCAACCCGCCCAGCAACCGACGCCTCCGGTGCTGCGCAGCACTGCGGCGTCTTCGTGACGCCCCGGCGCTGATGATGCCGGCGTTGCACTTCGGTATTGCGCACAACAGCACACTTACGGGCACGATGCCCGGCAGCCGGCCCGGACCGGGGCACCGGCAACTAGACGATCGCGGTTCCGTGGAGCCGGTGACGGTTGAACCGCCGCCATACGTGCGATCGCGTTGACAGAAAGCAGGAACTCGTGGGCATCCAATCGGCGATCAGTAACGTAGTCGGACGGCGGAGTCCAAGGACCACGTCCGCGGTGATCGTGGGGTGTGGGTTCGGTGGGTTGGCCGCCGCGATCGAATTGAAGCGCTCGGGCTTCGAGGACATCACCATCTTCGAACGAGGGCCATCCGTGGGTGGAGTGTGGCGCGACAACACCTACCCTGGAGCGGCATGTGATGTTCCCTCGGCTATCTACTCGTTTTCCTACGCGCTCAAGCCGGACTGGTCTGCCCTGTTCGGTGCGCAATCCGAAATCCACCACTACCTGACCGAGGTGGCCGAGGAGTTCGACATCGCACCGCTCATCCGCTTCAACACCGAGGTCCGCGCCGCGGAATTCGACGAGGGCGCGGGCAAGTGGACGGTGACGACGTTCAACGGCGAATCGGTCGAAGCCGACGTCTTGATTCTGGCCACCGGGCAGCTGAGCCGGCCCAAGATGCCCAACGTGGCCGGCCTGGACGCCTTCGCCGGTAAGTCATTCCACTCGGCGCAGTGGGACCACGACGTCGATCTGGCCAACAAGCGGGTCGCCGTCGTCGGCACCGGTGCCAGTGCCATCCAGGTCGTGCCCGCCATCGCCGACCGGGTGAAAGACCTGACCGTCGTGCAGCGCTCACCCAACTGGGTCATGTGGAAGAGCCGACGGGTGCCCGGGTCATTCCAGACCGCCTTGATGCGTCGCTTCGGTTGGCTGCGCACCCTGCATCACAACGCGCTGTTCCTTTCCTACGAGACGCGCTACCCGCTGGTGACCCGTGGCGCCGAACCCGTTCGCCGGCTCTCACAGTGGTATCTGATCCAGCGACTCAAGCGTCACGTCAAGGACCCCGCCGAAGTGGCGGCGGCGATCCCCGACTACCGCTTGTTGTGCAATCGCCTGCTGCTGTCCAACGACTGGTATCCCACGATCGGCCGCGACGACGTCCACCTGATCGGCTCGGCCGTGGACAGCGTCGACGAGACCGGCATCAATACCGCTGACGGGCGCCACATTGACGCTGACGTCATCGTCTGGTGCACGGGATTCAAGGCCAGCGAATTTCTGGCCCCGATCACCATCCGCGGCCGCGGGGGAGCCGACTTGCACGAGCAGTGGGCCCAGGTGCCTTCGGCCTACCTCGGAATGACGGTGCCGAACTTCCCCAACATGTTCATGCTCTTCGGACCTAACACCAACAGCATCACCAACACCATCGTGTTCCTCCTCGAACGCCAGGCCGCTTACATTCGGCAGGCGCTCGAACACAAGGAACGCCACCAGCTGGCGTGGCTGCAGGTCAGCGATGCCACCTACGAGAAGTTCCAGAGTTGGCTGCAGCACAAGCTTGATCGCACGGTCTTCACCGACAACTGCCCCGGCTGGTACACCAATGAACAGGGCAAGGTGACCGCGATGTGGCCGGCCTCGCACTTGGCCTACGCACGGGCGACTCGCCGATTCGAGCCCGACGAATACATCGGCTGGGCTGCTGCGCAACCCATTTCGGCGTCGAGTCGGCCTTCAGGTGAGCCTCAGGCGGCCCGCTGATGACTGCAACCGACGACGCTGGTGCCGCCACACTGTGCGAACTGTTCGATCGCACCGTGCGTAGCCACCCCGATCTGATCGCGCTGCGCAATGCCGACGGCACGGTGAATTATACCTACGCGCAATACCGGGCGGCGGTGGCTGACGTCGCGGCCGCCCTGCACACAGCGGGTGTTCGGCGCGGCGACGTCGTTGCCCTGATGTTCGAGAACCGCCCCGAGTTCCACGTGATCGATGCCGCGGTGATGCACCTAGGGGCAGCGAGTTGTTCGATCTACAACACGTCCCCGACAGGCGATATCGCTCACATCATCACCACCTCTGGTGCTCGAATCGCACTGTGCGAAGAGCCTTTCGCGCAACGACTGCGTGAGGCCGCCGCGGAGCTGACGATCGTGTGTACCGATACTGGCGTATCGGGCACCACGGCGCTGCACGATCTGCCCCGCGGTGACGGCTTCGACTTCGAAGCCACCTGGCAGGCGGTGCAACCCGAGGACGTACTCACTCTGATCTACACCTCTGGGACCACCGGTGCTCCCAAACCCGTTGAGCTGACTCACCAATCGATGGTCGCCGAGGTGCTGCTGGCCGCCGAGGCGCTGGAGTTTCGGGCAGGCGATCGCGTACCCTCGGCGTTGCCGATGGCCCATGCCGCGCAACGCTGGGGAACGCATTACAGCGCCATGGCCTTCGGTCTGGATGTGGTGTGCATCGACGACCTGAGCACGCTGGCGTCGAGCCTGGTGACCATCCAACCCGATATCTGGGGGACCGTGCCGCGAATCCTAGAGAAGATGGTCGCTGGGGTGCGGGCCCGGATGGAGGCCGAGACAGACCCTGCCAGAGCGGGATTGGTAGCTACTGCGATCGACGTTGGTCAGCGTTATGCGGCTGCAGTGCAGCAAGCTCGCGCCGATGGCAGCCAACCATCCCAGGCCCTCGCCGAGCAACGAGAGAAGGTCGAGCCGGTCTTGGCGGCGATCCGTCAGTCCATGGGGCTGGGCAACCTGCGCTGGCTGATGGTGGGCGCAGCTCCCACCGCCCCACACATCCAGTCCTACCTGGCCGGGCTCGGCTTGGAAGTGGTCGAGGTCTGGGGGATGTCGGAACTGGGCGCGGTGGCCACGATCAACCCGTGCGGTGCGCAGAAGTTCGGCACGGTGGGAAAGCCGCTGCGTGACGTGCAGATAACCCTTAGCGACGACGGCGAGATCTTGGTGTGCGGGCCCATCGTTATGCGCGGATACCGCGGTGAACCGGTGGCGACCGCGCAAGCGTTCACCACCGACGGGCGGCTGCGTACCGGAGACCTCGGCGAGCTCGACGAGGACGGCTATCTGTCCATCACCGGCCGCAAGAAGGAGATCATCGTCAATGCCGCAGGCAAGAACATCGCCCCGGCCAAGGTGGAGGCAGCGGTCAAGGCCGAAAGCCCGTTAATCGCTTCGGTGGTGGCCATCGGCGATGAACGCCCATATCTGACCGCACTGATCGTCTTGGACCCCGACGCATTGACCCAGTTCGCCGCCTCGGCGGGCATCCCAGTCCAGCGGCCCGAAGATCTTTGTGACCACGACACCGTCACCACGGCCGTCGCGCAGGCGGTGGCCCGGGCCAATACCCACCTGGCCAGGGTCGAGCAGATCAAGCGCTACGCCGTGTTGCCCCAGTTTTGGCAGCCCGACAGTGCGGAGTTGACCCCCACTCTCAAGTTGCGGCGGCGGGTGATCGCCGAGAACTACCGCAGCGAGATCGATGCGCTGTATGCCGCCGAGGCGGTGGCGCGATGAGCGCCCCGACCCGTTCCGCCAGGCGGGCCAAGCAGTCCTTCGCCGCCCGTGACGTCGCAACCGGCGAGACCATCGCCGAATTTCCCTCCATGGACGCCGATCTGGTGGCGGCACGGGTCGCCGACTGCCGGGTTGCCGGCCGCGTCTGGCACGGCCTGGGGTTTGCGCAACGCCGAGGTTGTCTGCTGGCGTGGGCCGCGGACATCGTCGCTCACAGCGACGACTTCGTGTCACTGATTCACCGCGAGAGCGGGAAACCCGTCGATGACGCCTACCTCGAACTGGTCATCGCCGTCGAACACATCCGGTGGGCGGCGCGCAACGCCGAACGGGTGCTGCGGAAGCGGCGGGTGATACCAACGGCGTTGATGGCCAATTATCGTGCCGTCATCGACTCCGAGCCCTTCGGTGTCATCGGCATCATCAGCCCGTGGAACTACCCATTGTTCGCCCCAGTGGCGCCGCTGGCGTCGGCGCTGGCGGCGGGCAACGGTGTCGCGCTCAAGCCGAGCGAACACACCACTGCCGTCGGCGCTGAGCTGGTTAACGCCTTCGTGCGCGCTAATCCTCATGTGCCGCCAGGTGTTTTGACACTGGTCACCGGCGCCGCGGAAGCTGGGGCCGGTCTGATCAGCGGCGGGGTGGACAAGGTGGCCTTCACCGGGTCGCCCCGCACCGCCAGAAAGATCCTGCACGCGTGCGCAGAGACTCTGACACCGGCGGTGATGGAATGCGGTGGCAAGGACGCGATGATCGTCGCTGCCGACGCCGACGTCGAGGCGGCCGCCGACGCCGCCGCCTGGGGTGGGTTCAGCAATGCCGGCCAGACTTGTGTTGGGGTGGAACGGATCTACGTGCACCAGGCCGTCTCCGAGCGGTTCCTCGATGCGCTGGCCGCCGGCTGCGCACCGTGCGGGTCGGCACCGAGCCGGCGTTCGACCTACGGACCGATGGCCCTGCCATCGCAAGCCGACCTCGTGGCCGCGCAGGTGCGCGAGGCGATCGAGCACGGTGCGGCGCTCCGCTGGGCGGTGCAGAACGCGTTCGTGGCCGCATCGGTGAACCGATCATCCTGGTCGACGCCGACGAATCCTGCTCCGCGGTGCAAGAGGAAACGTTCGGCCCCATGGTGACGGTACGCACGGTGGCCGACCTGGAGGAAGCGGTCCGGCTGGCCAACGGCACCGGCTTCGGCCTCGGGGCAGCGGTGTTCTCCAAATCCGAAGGACCGCGTCTAGCGGCTGCCCTGCGCTGCGGAATGGTATCGATCAACTCGGTGATCGCCTTCGTCAGCATTCCCGCGCTGCCCTTCGGCGGAGTCGGTGAAAGCGGATACGGCCGCATCCACGGCGCCGAAGGACTCCGCGAATTCAGCCGCACGAAGTCGATTTCGACGAAAGTCGCTGACCCGCCAGGACTCAACGGAATGCTCTTGCAACGGCCCGCCTTCACCATGTTCGCGTTGCGTACCATGACCCGCGCCCGCTTCCGCGCCGGACGGCGCAACCCGTGATCACTCGACGATTCGCGTTCGCGAGCCCATGCCAGGCCACGCCGAGACAGTCCTGAAGTCTGCTGGACGACGTCGATGGCTGGTCTGATTGGGCACGCCCCCTGGTGCGTGCACACCCGTTGGGAACGCTGGGGCCGAGTCGGCGCCGGCGGGCCCGGGCGCGGTACGCAAGATCGGCGCCTGGCCGATCTGGATCCGTGAACTCATCTTGACTCGCGACGCCGGCGGCCAAACCTACACGGTCATCAGTCCCGCAGTGTTCACCCACTATCTGGGATCGGTCACGGTGCGGCCGGCGGCAGCGGGAGGCGTCGACGTCGAATGGCGCATCGAGTTCGCCGCCAGGCACCGGATCACGGCCCCGCTGCTCAATGCCGTGCTGCAGGGCACCATCGCGGGACTGCTCACGCGGTTGATCAAAGCTGCCGAACAGCCCCTCTCCGCTCTCCGACAATCCTTCTCAGAAAAATTCACGCAATGAGCGAAGCACTCGCAGCGCAGCACCATTGACACCGAAGGCGCCGCTGCACGGCCGGGTGGCGCTGGTAACCGGTGGGTCCCGCGGCGTGGGCGCGGGGTCGCAAGGGAATTCGCCGCGGCCGGCGCGCAGGTCGCCGTGACGTACATGCGCTCGCCGGAGGCCGCTGGCAAGGTGGTCGCCGACATCGAATCCGCTTGGCGGACAAGCGATGTCGGTCTATGCGTCGGCGGCAGAAGAACAAGTCGTGGTCGGATGCCGTCACCGCGATCTCTCGATCGCTTCGGCGACGTCGACCTGTTGGTCAGCAATGCCGGCGTGGCCAGCCGGGGCTTGCGCATCGCCGACACCGACCCGCGGGAATACCTCCAGCTGCTTGGCGTGCACGCCCTGGGCCCGCTGGCGTTGATTCGCCGCCTGCTGCCGGGGATGCGGGCCAAGGAGCGCTCGGACATCGTGGTGATCTCCAGTGCGATCGTCGACGGGTGCCCAGCCAACACGGCGCCCTACGCCATGGCCAAGGCCGCCATGGAGACGGCGTGCCGGGTATTGGCCCGTGAGGAGCGCGACCACGGCGTGCGCGTCAACGTCATCTCGCCGGGCCTGATCGACACCGACATGGGCGCAAGGCTCGTCAACGCCACCTCGCCCGGCGACACGATCGAAGGCACCGAGACCCATTCGCCGTTCGGGAGAGTCTGCAAGCCGGCCGACATCGCTCGACTAGTGGTCTTCCTCGCCGGTCCTGGCGGGGAGTACATCACCGGTCAGCGGGTGATCATCGACGGTGGCGGTGCCGCACCGCCGATGTACTGACCCGTCGCCGCAACTAAGCAGAACAACGAATGCGGGGCCCGTCCCATCTTGGACGGGCCCCGTACTCGTTGACGATTGGCCGCTGGCTCCCTACAGCGTGCGGGCGATCAGTTCCTTCATCACCTCGTTGGCGCCAGCGTAGATCTTCTGGATGCGGGCGTCGGCGTACATCTGGGCGATCGGGTATTCCAGGCTGTAGCCGTAACCGCCGAACAACTGCAAGCAGCGGTCGATCACTGCGCACTGCTGATCGGCCAACCAGTACTTGGCCATCGCAGCGGTAGTCACGTCGAGTTTACCGTCGATGAGGGCGCTGATGCATTGGTCGATGAAGACCCGCGACACGTGCGCGATGGTGGCGCACTCGGCGAATTCGAATCGAGTATTCTGCATGGCAAACAGCGGGGCGTTGAACACGGTGCGTTGCTTGGTGTATTCGACGGTCAGTTCGACGGCGCGTTCCATCGGGCGCACGGCAGCGACACCGAGTATCACCCGCTCGGTGGCCAGCTGCGTCTTGAGTTGAGCGAATCCACCGTTGAGCGATCCGAGACGGCGTCGGCGGGCACAGGGAAGTCTTCGAAAAACAGCTCGGCGGTGTCCTGGCCCTTCTGGCCTATCTTCCTCAGCGCCGCACCGCGGGAGAACCCGCCGGGTCCTGCCTGCCGAGCGTTCGGTGACGTCGACGATGAACAGCGAGATTCCCGCGCCCCGCGCGTTGGGGTCCGTTTTGGCGGCCACGATCACCACGTCAGCATTGAGGCCGTTGGAGATGAAGCACTTCGTGCCGCTGAGCGAGAAGCCGTCGTCGGTAGGGACCGCACGAGACGTCATCGCCTGCAGATCCGAGCCGGCGCCAGGTTCGGTCATCGCGATCGCGGCGATCCATTCACCTGAAGCCAGTTTCGGAAGATAGCGCTTCTTTTGCGCTTGGGTCCGTAAGCCAGGATGTAGTGCGGGACGATGACAGCGTCCACGCCCAGGTGCAGTGATGTGTCCCCGGCGAGCGTTTGCTCGGTGAGCAACGCTGCTTCGTGGGCGAAAGTGCCCCCGCCGCCGCCGTATTCCTCGGGAATCGACATGCACAGCAGGCCCATTTCGCCTGCCTGCCGGTACAGCTCGCGGTCGGGTCGGCCCTCCCTGGCCGCGGACTCGGCCTGCGGACATACATACCGGTGAAGAAGTCGCGCGACAAATTGGCGACTGCAGCCACGTCCTCGGTCATCCACGACGCGGCCTGGCGGGGAGCTTGCCAATGTCGATGTCATTCTCGTCCTTCCACAGCGGGTGTCGTCAGCCGTCTGACCGGGCCCGTCGGACTCGACCCGGTCAACCACGACCCGGCTGGCGATTCCGTGGAATGCGGTCAACGACGTGCAATCGGCTGTTGTATGCACAGTAGAACACACATTGTATACGCATAATTGACCGTTCCCGTCGGGATCGTAAGGTGGTGAGAGTCACTCTCGGGAAGGATTGTTTCGATGGTCACAGCGATTCCGAACGACATCCGCCTGATGGGCCCGCTGAAGCCGATGAGGTTCGAAGCCCACGTCGAAGACTGTGTGGTCACCGAGGGCGAGATCCCGCCGCAACTCAATGGCGGCTTCTATCGCGTAGGTCCGACTTGGAAACGCCCCACTAAGCAGGGGTTCAACGGACTGGCCTCCACCGATGCGATGGTTCAAGGCATGATCTTCGCCGACGGGCGAGCGCACTTCACCAACAAATGGGTCGAGACACCCAAGTATCTGCTGGAGCAGAAACACAACACATCGCTGTTCGATTGGACTGACGGCGTGTTCACCGACTGGCGTGGGTATGGACTGGGTGCCTCGATTCCCAACGAGTACACCGGTGGAGTTCCCGGCGGCAGCCCAATAGTCAACGTATTCCCCTTCGCCGGCGAGCTACTGGCTAGCGGCGAGCAGGGTATTCCGCCGGTCGCGATCGATCCGGTTACGTTGGAGACTCATGGTATCGTGCCGTGGTCACACCGCCTCTCACCGGGAATGACCCCGCCTGCGTGCTTCGGAGACAACGCCTTTACCGCACACCCCAAATGGGATGCCGCCAGCGGCATTCTCTACGGCTGGTCCTATCGCGACGTTCGAGCCATACGTCACGCTGCATTGGGTGCACCCAGACGGACGGATCGAAACACGGGATATCGACGACGCGCCGTACGCGCAAAACGCCCACGACATGTGGCTCACCGAGAACTATGTAGTACTCCCCTTCCAGCCATTCCTCGTCGACCAGAAGCGGATCGAGCGTGGCCTGTCGGTATTCGGATGGGACCCCACGCTGCCGACCAAACTTGCCCTGATCTCCCGCAAAGACATCAATGCGCCGATCAAGTGGGTCACGGCTGACTTCGACAACCAATACATCATGCACACCATGTCGGCGAATCACGTCGGGGACACCCTCATCCTCGACGGACCCATCTTCGACCGTCCGCCATTTCCGTTTGAAGATCAGGTGGACTTCGGTGTCGACTTCGTCCCGTTCGGCGCTGGTGTGACCGGCCGCTGGATCGTCGATTTGGTCGCTGGCGCCGTCAAGGCCGAGCGGCTCGACGATCGGGCTGTGGAGTTTCCCAAGGTCGATGAGCGCTACTACGGCAAGAGTTACGAGTGGGGCTTCATGGCCTGTGGCGAGACCCTGTGGTCGCTGGATTCGGTCCTGCGCCGCAACGTGCGTACTGGTGACGAAGAATCTTCAAAATCGACGGGCGTGGCCAATCGGTGGCGCTGTTCGAGCCGACGTTCGCCCCACGATCGGCCACGGCGCGCGAAGGCGACGGCTACCTTATCGTCCCCATCGCCCACTTCATGGAGAACACCTCGGAATTCCAGATCTTCGACACCCAGGACTTTACGGCGGGGCCCGTCGCCCGCATCGAATTGCCTTTCCAGATCGGATGGACCCCTCATGGCCACTTCCTCAGCTTTGACTCCCGCTAGTACGCCGGCACTGCAGACGCGCCGAAAGATCTTCCACCCTTGGCGTTTCGGTCGTGCGCGTCGCAATCACGGTGGTGTCGGACAGGTGCAATCCGCCGACTGTCCGGTCGCTTCGCCGACGTTCCCTGCCGCATCGGCCATGTCACGCCGGGATGGCTGACCGCGGTACTGCAGACGGCGACTGCCGGGCGTCGAAGTCGATGGGGTGTCAGAGGACGGGAGTCTCATCGGGAACTTCCGTGCGGGCACGGTTGCATCTGCGATACGCACCGACCGCGACGACCAACCGGCCACGATGTTCGCCAAGAGCACTCCGACGTTCACCACTCGGATCGCTAACGGATTGACCGGAACTGCGTCGACGGAGGCGGGTTTCTACCGTGATTGCGACCCCAGTTGGACATCGAGGCCCCCTCGGCTACCACAGTGCCTTCGATCACCGGTCGTGGCGCTCGATCCAGATCATCGAGGATCTGGTAGCGACGAAGGGCGCCGGGTTTTGCTCCCCGGCTCGGTTTGTCTCCGCCGAGAGGCGGAGCAAATCGTGTGTCAACTGGCGGCGTTGCATGCGCAAGGGAACGCGATTAGCCGCGCGTATCCAGGGACCGCCCACGTGGTTGCGCACTTATCCCGAGTGGTGGCGCCGCGCACTGAGTGTGGTCGGAGTCAAGCGCAGTCACCTGCGCGGGATAGCCGCCGCCGTCGACACGGTGTGGTGCCAGCGGCACTTCGGGCCGTGGAAAGATCTGTGGGAGGGCTTTCTTCGATCGGTGCAGGATCATCGCGATCTACCTGCGACACTGATCCATGGCGACGTCCACCTCGGCAATTGGTATGTGACCGAGGCGGTGTGATGGGCCTTTGCGACTGGCAGTGTGTATCGGCGGGCACTGGTCACGTGACCTGGCCTACGCGTTGGCAACATTCTGGACGTCGAGCAACGTCGGACGTGTGACCGCGAGTTGATCGAGATCTATCTGGACCGACTGCGAGAGGGAGGCGCCACCGCCGATGGATTTCACGGCGGCGTGGCAGATGTATCGTCGGCAACTGCTTGGCGCATTGGTGATGTGGACACCGACCTACCGGCCACCGCCGTTGATGCCCGACATGCAACCAACCGAAGTGACCGAAGAAATGTTGCGGCGTATTAGCACTGCGATCGTCGACCTGGACTCCTTATCGGCATGACCTTTATTGATAGCGAAAAAGCAACGGAGACAACATGACTGCACAGAAAGCGCAGCGCACGATGTGATTATCGTCGGTGGCGGCCATAACGGGCTGGTCGCAGGTTGCTATTTCGCCAAGGCGGGATTGCAGGTGCTGATCGTCGAGCAGGCCCCGTGGTTGGGCGGCATGGCGGCCTCACGGGCCTTCGTCCCGCAAGCCCCCGAGCACATTCTGAGTCCCGGCGCGTGGGAGAACGTCTACTTCCGTGCCGGCGGTGTGGGCCGGAACTCGAATTGCACCGATTCGGCCATCGCGATCTGGACTCCGCGGGTTGGGCATGGTTGGGGGACAACGGCGAATCGGTGGTTCTGCAAGCGAGCCTGTCCAAGACCCTGGCCGACATTCGACGCTTCTCGGTCAAGGACGCCGTCACCTACGCCGACCTCACTGAAGCCGGCATCAAGATCCTCAAGATCCAAGACGAGTACGGGCTGTCACAGCCGAAGCGGCCCAGCCTGGCGACCGTGGCCACTGCCGTGCGCGCCGTGGCCGGCAGCCGACGCATCAGGGCCTGCTGGGATCGCTGCTGACGACCACCGCCGCCGATGGCATCGAGGCGCTGTTCGAGTCCGAGGCGCTGCGCGGGGTGTTCGCGGGAACTGGCGCGATTCTGGCGCCGCTTACCGTCGATGGCAGCGCCATCGCGCTGTTGGCCGCGTCGATGATCCACCACCATGGGGCAGCGCGGCCCGTCGGCGGAATGGGAGGTTTGGTCGCGGCACTTCAGAGATGCTTCGAGGCGCATGGCGGCCAGGTGCTGCTGTCCTCCAAGGTGGCCGGCATCCGGATGAACTCCCGCGCAGGTGGTGTCGTCGAACTGACCGACGGCACGGTGATTCACGCCGAGCGCGCCGTTATTGCGGCATGCCCGGTCCAGCGGTTGCCCGACATGGTTGGAGATGCGTTGCCCGTCGACATTGCCGAGCGGCTCCGGCACGCCCCGGCCAACTCGACGGGTCTGGGCACCTTCACCATCAACGCCGCACTGTCCGGTCGCGTCGAATTGCCACATCATCAAGCGAATCGGGAGGACCTCGACCTTCGCAGGCCTGCGATCTATATGGGCACTCTCGAAGAGGTCGTTGCGGCGGGGGAGCAATCAGCGCGCGGAGAGCTGCCCGATCGGACGACGTTCTGCCTGGGCATCTTGTCCGCCATTGATGAAAGCCAGGCCCCGCCCGGGCAGGACGTCGTCCAGCTCTACAGTCCTGCGCCCGTGCGCCCCGACGGCGGGTGGGACAAGTGGCGAGGGGAAGCCGAGCGGCGCCTGCTGGACAAGGTCAGCGAAGCCGCACCCGACTTCGTCAGCCTGCAGATCGGTAATTTCGTCGAGACTGCCGAAGATCTTGCTGATCGCACGGGTGCGGAGAACGGCTGCATTTACCACATCGACAACCTGCCCACCCGGATCGGTCCGCTGCGGCCCGCCGCCGGCGCCGGTGGCTACCGCACCCCAGTACCGGACCTGTACCTGGGATCAGCGAGTTGCCATCCTGGTGGAGGCGTCTCTGGGCTGCCTGGCAAGCATTGCGCCACAGCGGTTCTCGACGATCTTCGCGGTGGCCGTGGCTTCCTCAGCCGGATCCGTACCTCTTTGACATAGGCTGCCCTGTCGCCGGGCAGCGCAGGCTCTGGGCGGGGTATCGAGGCGCTGTCGCCCGCCCAACATCGAACGGACTCGCCAGATGTCCGGAATGGGTGATCGTCTGGAAACGGCCCTGTCCAAGAGCATGTTCGAGTTCTCCCGCTGCCTGTTGGCGCTCACCAAAGGACTACTCGGGGGATTGCCTACCGTGGAGCACTGCTGAGGCACAAGGCCGGCCGCAACCTCAATACGACCATCGGCAAGTTGGTGTCTTCGTAGCGGACGGGTTCACCCAAGGTATGGGTCAAGGCATTCTCATGGAGCGCCCACGCTCTGAGGTGGCGTCTCCGGTAGTCGCTGAGAACGTCGTCGGCCTCCGCTGGAGACAGGACCTCTGCGAGCGCATGTTGCCGACGCCGAAAGCCCGTTGACACCCTCACCTCAGGATTGGCCGCGATGTTCCGGAACCACTGGGATCGCTCGCCGAAGACCGACGAAACGATGTATACGTCACGCGCCGGGCGTTGCAGGACCATGAGGACGGCGAAACGTCGTTGTCCTGACTGCCTGCCCCGGTGCTCCATCATCAGCAGTCGTGTCCCCAACAGGAGGCCGAAACCACTGCGATACAATGGGATTGGAGCCCGCATCAGTTTCCGGTAGCCCACTCGATGGCCTACAGCATCAACGAACTTCGTCTTCATGGCTCGACCGCAGGAAATCATGCGATGCCCGGCCCTCGTCGTCCAATTGGCCCGATTAAGCCGTTGCCGTGGCCTTGTCTCGCATGGGTGACGAGTGTCGACCGCGGAGGGTGACCGCGGTCGAAATGGCGGCCTGCATGCCGCCGAAGACGAGCACGATGGAAATGGCCGCGGCCAGCCAGACGACCGGCAGCGATGTCGTGGAGTTTTGCGCCAGCATGACTGGCCACTGCGTGGCCACTAAGATTCCCACTGCCGAGCCGGGAATGATCGCGATGACTGCCAAGGGGGTCCACGCCGCTTTTGGGCAACTCAAGACCCAATGAACGGCGAATCCACAGCCTAGTGCGATGGCCGACATCACGAACGGAATCGTGATCGACAATCCGTACTGGAAGAAGTTCGGTTGCGGTCCGTAGTAGATGTGCACGCCGGCCAACGTCGACGGAAGTTCGATGATCACATCCAGCACCGCGATGGCACCGAAGATGCGCCACAGACCCGCCGACGAGATCCCGTCCGTCAGGGCTCGGTGGACGACAAAGGCTCCCAGTCCCACATACCATGGGTAGCCGATCAGCAAGTACAGCGGCATCGGGGTCCCGTAGAGGTCCATCGTGATCAACGGGCTGTTGACTGGATACCAGACGAGCATAAGGCGGTCGAGGATCGGCTCGTTGGCGAACATTGCGAAGAACCCGCCGAGCATGCAGTACACCGGCATTGGATCGCGATGACGGACGACCCAGACCAGTGCCCCGATCAGTGCGATCGACGCTGCAACGATATTGGCGCCCATGAACGTCCACGCCGCCACTGAACCCGCCAGCGCGGCGAATGGTGGATCGGTCAGATCTGAGAATGGCAAGGCGGGTCACCTTCCAGGTAGGGTAACGGCGTGGTTCGGACGAGTGACGCCGACCGTCACCGTAGGGGGCACGGATTACAACCACGAATAGTATGCGTAATGATGTGATCAAAAATATGATTATGCGTGGCAAATGTCGAACAACATATCAAAAATGCGTAACTTTATTTGGTGTA
This sequence comes from uncultured Actinomycetota bacterium, assembly GCA_963715905.1. Classification (GTDB taxonomy): domain Bacteria; phylum Actinomycetota; class Actinomycetes; order Mycobacteriales; family Mycobacteriaceae; genus Mycobacterium. The sequence goes on along the minus strand of CAVQSX010000041.1, from coordinate 33,419 downwards.
TTCACACGGTTGCTCAGGCTGTCGCGATGCACCCTAGCTACTTGGCACCGCATCAGCCCCGCGCCAGGTCATCAAGGTAGTCACCATGAGCTGGCTGTTGGGGTCGTCGCCGTGGATGCAGTAGATACCTGATTCGCGTGTCGTCGCGCACCGGGAGCCCCGATGTTCGATGTAGGTCCGTTCGGGCAGGATTGTTTGCGCCGCCGGTGAGGAAAACCGGGGCTCTTCGGTGTGATACAGCCGAGGGAAGGGGTCGCCGACGAACCATGCGACCTCGTTTTGACCAGCAGGGGCACCCGGCAGATTACCCGAGCAGCCATAGCTGCCGTCATCGCCAATGCCGCAACGCATGCCCACCGGACTGGTGAACCAGACCCCGTCCTCGTTGACAACCCTATAGATCCAGGTGCTTGACACGGATCGGTACCCACTGGAATCCGGGTATGGACTCTGGGCGGGCATGGCGTTCGCGGTACCGGCGAAAGCTGTTGCAATTGTGACGATTATGGCGATACCGCCGACACGCCACAAACGAGGTGAGGCTGTGTTGGGTGTCATGTGCCGTTCAGCCAGGTGTGTGTCGGAGTGATGAGAAAACGAAATGGCCCGCGTTCGCAGTAAGTGCTGAGGTCGACCGTGGTGCCGCACCTGGTGCCCTCCACAGAGATATAGGACAGCGGAGGAATGGGAGTCGACCCGCGCGTCTGCGGAAATCTGATGGCCAAGGTCCAGTCATAGTGCACGCGGGTGTCGCCGGTGATCCATCCGATCCTGTCGATCCCCGGTGGTGCTCCGGGAATGCCGCCGGCTCCGGGAATGCCGCCGGTGCAGCCGAAACTTCCCCGGAACCAAATTCCGCAGCTGAGCCCTTGTGCGGTGGTGAACCAGTAGCCGGGTTGATCCGGCAGCGATGCGCCAGGCGGATCGGACATCGCATAGGGCGCGGCACCGATTTCGGTGAAGTAGCGCAATTCAGGGTAGGGATGCGGTGCCTGGTCTGCCGGCGGTTCGGCGTGAATAAGTGCAGGCGTAGACAGCATCACGAGGCTGACGACGACGGCGAAAACCTGCGTCCAGCGTGGCCACCCCCGGCGGGAGGTATGGATACGAGGCGCTTGGGTCATGCACGGACTCCGAGATCGTGGGGCGCTTTTGCGTGGATGTTGCTTCTGCGGCGGAAGATACAAGCGTCACTGTGACGAAACGGTCGCCCGCCGAAGTGCCGATCGCTGGGTCGGCAAAGTTGTGATGCCGAGCATACGGCAACCGTAGCGTGGTGGACGTCTCGAAGTCAAGTATGCGTATTATTAGTGGCATATTCTATATGAAACTAGCAGGTGCTGACAGAACAATGCGTTGTTTGCAATGTCTAATGGCTGTATGATTGCGGTCTAATGCGCAGGCCTGACCAGGATGACCGACGCCAAGTCGAAGCCGGCGTCGTCGTGCCATGTGCTCGACCCGAATTGCGTGTACGAGCAGTCGGGCTTGAACGCCTGCCACTGGAGCATCAAGCCGTGGACGGCGTCGGCTTGTGTTGCGCCGTACCCTGAAAGCTGGATTGCCTTAGTGCCGGAATACCCGATGGTCGACAGTGCTGGCAGGGGATCGGTGAAGGGCACCGCCGCGCTGCGATGTGCAATGTAGTCGCTGGTTGATTGGTTAGCCATAGCTGCAACCCGCTCCACGAGCGGATCGGACTGCAGGGGCGCGCAGGCGGACGCGGATCGGACCGCAATCACGGCCTGGCCCAATGGTGACTGCGAGTCAGCCCCTGACGGCGCGACCGTCAGCGCCGAAATTGTCAGCGCCGCCATCGGGATCGAACAGATGGGAAGCATGCGTTGTCGGCGCATCGTCACCTCACTCGTCGAACTGCGACGGTAGCCGGTCGCGGAGGCATCACGGTATCGCACTTGAGGCTAGCTTCCTTGCAGTTTGCGTAGGTATACCAGTATTTGCATATTCGGGCTGGCGTTTCGATACGTCCTGTGGTGCGACTTGCAAAACTGACGATCTTCGCACGACCTGGCGAACCCATCCCTCGCTGCGTACCATCATGCACACAAATCTGGCTGAATAGCTACGCGGTGCGTAGTTCAGACGAGTGAAGAGGCTTAACATGCGCCGAATTCAGAGATTCTGGGCGATTTTTCTAGCAATTGCCGGGTTCGGCATCTCCCTGTTGGCCTGGCCGGCGAGCGCCGAACCCACCGCGGACGAGATCGCCCCGCCGCTTCCAGTCGTCGTTCCCGTTGCCAGTGGCTGGCAGCCGAAGTTCCCGTATCCGTATGACGAGACGCGCAACGAGGTCACCGACGCGGACGTCACCGCCGAGCGCGAGATGTGCCAGTGGTACACGCCACAATACGATCTGTTGATCGCACAGATCGAGCGGTTCGACGACAACCTCAGTCGCAGCAACGGCGACTACGGCGTGGCCGGTAACCGGCAAATCGCCGACGCGGTGGCGGCCAACCTCGATCAATCGTTGGCCTATCTAACTCCCCGGGCGCAGGCGCTGACGATCAATCGCGACTACCTCGGTGATGAGTACTTCCCGGTGTACCAGGGAGAGACGTTCTACCGGCTGTGGCAGGAGCTCTCCAACGTCAGTGCCGGCATCCACGGCGGTCAACCGGCCTGGTTCGTCGGCCCATCGCTTCAACGCGCAAAGCGGTGGGGCAGCAGAATTCATCGCTCTCATGTCTGCGATTGATCGCGGGCTTGCCCCCGCTCGAGCCTGCTGCCCCCGGGCAACTGGCATGTGCGTGAGCGAAATCTGCGCGCCTCACGCCCCCTTCGCGCCGCAGCCGAGCCGAAGCTGGCGACTCCAGCCCGGCTCGGCAGTCGTGCGCCCGGCACATGGGCAAACGGTGAGTCACAGGCTGGAAGATTGACAAGCAGTCAGTAAGGTGTGGTACGAATCATAGGTCCGCGAGGCATCATACGCAGGAGACGAGGCACGACGTCATGCATATTCGAAGGGATGATCCTTATAGGATGGCAAGTTGCGCAGCCGATAGGGAAGAATAGCCTTGCAGTTAGTAACCGAGGAACTTCCCTCGTCGACGGCGACGACGGCGCCGCAGCCGCAAAGTCATGGCGGCGCTGTGCGGATGTCAGCGAACAATGTTTGGCGCCGGTTCACGCGCGCCGTCGCCCACGTTGTCTCCGTGCCGGTGCGCAGCACAGCCACGATCGGTCGCGGGGTGTTGGTGGCGCTGTCGGTTCTGCGCTACACGATTGTCGACACGATTTCCTTCCGTCTGCCGGTCGGGGAGATGTTGGTTGAGGCCTGGGCGCTGTTGAAGGTCACCGCCACCCCAGCCCTGCTGATGGCCATCCCCATCGGTGCGATCGTCTCGATCCAGACGGCCGGCTTGGTCAACCAGGTGGGCGCGAGTTCGCTCGTCGGCGCAGCCAGCGGGGTGGGCGTCGTGCGGCAGGGCGCTCCGGTGACCGCCGGGCTGCTCATGGGCGGCGCAGCGGCTTCGGCGATCGCCTCGGACCTTGGCGCCCGTGCGATCCGCGAAGAGCTCGATGCGCTTAGGGTGCTTGGCATCGATCCGGTACGCCGCTTGGTCGTTCCGCGTTTCCTGGCTCTGCTGATCATCGCGCCGATGTTGTGCGCGATCATCATCGCTTCGGCGGTCGCGGCATCGTTCGCGCTAGCAGTCGGTGTTAGCGGAGTAACCGCAGGAAGCTTTTGGCAATCCTTCGGCACCTTCGCGTCAGTGACCGACGTGTGGTTCACGATTGGCAAGTCGCTGATCTTCGCCGCCATCGTGGCCGTTGTCTCGTGTCTACGAGGCATGGAGGCCAAGGGGGGGCCACGCGGGGTCGCTGATGCCGTTAACTCATCGGTCGTGCTCAACGTCGTTTGCATCGCCATCGTCAACCTGGCGATCACCCAACTGCAGACCATGTTCTTTCCCATGGAAGTGTCTTGATGGCGCCACCGGCAGCCCGCCCTTCCTCGCACTTGGATAAATTCGCCAGCCAACTAGCGTCGATGCAACTCGCGCAGAACGTGTTCGGCCAGATCGGTCGGTTCGTCGTCTTCACCGCAGCGACCCTGTGGTTGTTGCCGGTCACGCTGCGCCGCTATCGGCGCCAAACACTGCATGCCATGAACGACCTTGCGTGGGGTCGGGGGTCGATCATCGTCGACGGGGGGGTGATCAGTGTTCTGGTCATCCTCGGTGTCGCCATCGGCGGCACTGTGGCCGTGGAGGCCTACTCGACACTGAACCTCATCGGCTTCGGCGCTCTCTCGGGAATCGTCGGCGGTCTGGCCAACGTTCGCGAGATGGCTCCCCTGGTTGCCGGAATCGCCTTCGCCTCACAGGCGGGCTGCCGCATGACTGCCGAGATCGGTGCAATGCGGATCGCCGAAGAGATCGATGCCGTGGAAGCCTTGGGTTTACGGGCCATCCCCTTCGTGGTCGGTACCCGGCTGATCGGCGCGATGGTCACGGTTGTTCCCGGCTATCTGCTCACGCTCGTCACCAGCTTTTACGTGTCCAGCACCGTGATTCGCGTCTTTCATGATCAGCCGGGCGGCACCTATCAGCACTACTTCATCCAGTTCCTACCGTTCGGAGACATCGCCTATTCGTTGCTGAAGGCGACGGTGTTCTGCGCCGCGGTGACGCTGATCCACTGCTTTTACGGCTACTTCACGAGCGGCGGCCCCGTCGGCGTCGGCCGGGCCTCCGGGCGTGCCGTGCGCGCCAGCCTGGTCGCGATCATGGTCCTCGACGTCGTCATGACCATCGTCCTATGGGGCGTCCGGCCCGTCTTCGTCTTCAAGGGGTAGGTGGCAGCACAGGTGCTATTCCGCAAACTATCCTACGAGCAGGAATCCCGCCGGGTCGTGATCATCGGCATGGCGGTGGTCGCCGTCGTCAGCGCCGTAGTGGCGGTGCTGATCATCAACCCCTTTGCGGGCCGCCCTTCTGATCTGCTCAACGTCATCATCGAATCGCCTTACGCCGGGGAGGGTGTGCAACCTGGGACTGCGTTGATGATGAACGGAGTCAAGGTCGGCGAGGTCCGCGACATCACCAGCTTGCCGACCGGAGGCATCCGGCTCACGACCGACCTGCAGAGCGGCCCGACCACCGGCCTGACCGACACGATGGGCCTCGACTTTCGACCCGCGAACTACTTCGGTGTCACGGGGATCAATCTGCGCCCGGGCAAAGGCGGCCGCCCGCTGGCCAACGGTACGTCGATACACGTCACGCCGGCGGGCAACTTCACACTCCAGGCGCTACTGCAGCGGCTGGGGGAGATCTCTCACGGTGTGTTGACCCCGCAGCTCATCGACGTCATCGAGCGGACCACGACCTACCTCGACGGGCTCGATCCACTGCTGGAGACGATGCTGGTCGTCGCCAAGACGGTCGCCAAGGTTCAGACAGTCAGCACCGAACGGCTGATGACCAACGCGACCGGAATCAGCGTCGCATTCCCAGGGTTCGTGGACGCCGCCACCAAGACCGGCGACAACTTCCTACACGGAGCTCTCGACGGCGCCACCGAGGACTTCTTCCTGCACACGTACAAACCCACGATCGACCTCGCCTCGACGGACCTCTTCGGTGCCGCGGGACGGCTGGTGGGCAGTCACAGTACTGACCTTGCTCCTCTGACCGACATGATCAAGACGCTCACCGACGTCGCCCCCGGAGTCATCCCACCCGATGCCATCGCCGACACCGCACGCAAGTACCGCGAGCGGTTGCAACGCCTGTTCGCCGGTCCGCCCGACCGCCGCGCGGTCAACGTGCGCGTCATCTTGGACAGCCTGCCAGGGGTGGCTGCACCACTCGACGCGGTGGGCGCAGTGCCACCGCCACCCGACGCGGAGGCAGCCGCCCCGCCGCGCCTTCCCGGTCCCTCCCGAGCGGTCACCGACTCGCCGACTCCAACCCCGCTTGATCCCGGGCCCCTACGTTCAGGGGGTACTCAGTAGTGAAACCCATTGCAGCCCTGTGGCGTCTCGGGATCGCGCTCGCGGTCACCGTCGTCCTGCTGACCCTGGTTATCAACGTGATCAGTCAGCCCGTTGACGCCAAACTGAACACCTTCACCGCCGAGTTCACCGACGTGTCCGGTTTGCGTAACGGCGCCGACGTCCGGGTCCGCGGCGTGCGCGTCGGTAAGGTCGACTCCATCGACCTGCGCCGGCGCGGCGGTCAGAGCGTCGCAGAGGTCGGGTTCACCCTTGATGCGCGGTACCACATCGACGCCGGCACCCGATTGGCGGTCAAGTACCAGGCACTAACTGGTCTGCGTTACGTCGACGTACAAAACTCGCACGAAGGGGCGGGTTCGGCGGCTCCGGCACCGAACCCCATTCCCATCTCGATGACCCTGCCCTCCTTCGACATCACGCGCCTGTTCAACGGCCTGCAGCCGGTGCTGGCCACGCTGAGCCCCGATGACCTCAACAAGTTCACGGCCAACGTCGACACCTTCTTATCGGGGGACGGCAGCGGTCTCGGCCCTGTACTGGAGAGCATTAACACCCTGACCCGATTCCTGGCAGACCGTCAAGAAGTCGTGGCCGCGCTCCTACAAAACCTCAAGAAGGTCGCCGACGCCATGTCGGGGCACAGCCGCGATTTCATTCAGATCATCGATTGGCTGAACCGTCCCATCGACGCTGCGCTGAACGTGCTCGACGAATTCCGAAAGTCTCAGATCTACGGGCCCGATTTCACCCGTTCGGTGGTGCAACTCCTCAACAGTGCGGGGATCAAGCCCGGCATCGACGTCGACGCTGCGTTGGACAAGGCGCTCACCAACTTCGACGACACGATGGACGCCATCAAGTTGGTGCCGGTGGTGTGGGACCACATTCCGCCGCCTGGACAGGCTGGGCAACCGCTGTCGTGCTCGAACGGACGAGCCGAGCTTCCGCTGCCGGTCGATGTGCTGATCAACGGTCAGAAGGTGGTGTTATGCAAGCAATGAAGGTGCTGCGGAATCCCCACGTATTGGGAACCGCAGCGTTGGCGATCGTGACCATTCTGGGGACCGTTGCGGCCATGGTGTACGTCAGCCCGCCCGGCGACAAGATTGTCACGTTCTTCACCGATGACGCCTCGTCGATCAGTCCGGGATTGAACGTGCGCATCGCCGGGATCACTGTCGGCAAGGTCAAGGACCTCTCGATCGAACCTCAGCAGGTCCGCGTCAACGCCTCCGTCAAAGGCGACGCATTCGTCGGTGATCAATCCACGATTCAGGTCCGCATGCTTACCGTCGTCGGCGGCTATTACGTAAGCCTCGACTCCCTCGGTGACCGACCGCTCGGTGACCGTCCGATTCCCAAGCGTCGAGTTGTGTTGCCCTACAGTCTCGTTCGAACATTGAATGATGCCACCAAGATCACCGATCAGGTCAAACCCGACCCCATCAACCAATCACTGAACCAGGTGCAACAAGGCCTGACGGGACCGAACATCGAGACGATTTCCTCGATCGTCGACGCCGGCACCACGCTGACCGACACGCTGGATCGTCAGCGAGGACAGCTGTCGCAGATCCTCAACATGTCCGACGAGTACATCGCGCAACTGAGCAACTACCGCGGCCGACTAGAGGATCTCATCGAAAAGGTCGCCGTCCTCGAACAGACCCTGGTGCTCTACGGCAAGGGCTTCGCCACCGCGCTGCAGGGCATGGGGCAGATCCTGCAGGGCGTCGGGCCGTTGGCCACGTTCTACATGAATCATCGTGACCAGTTCCTGGAGAAGCTCACGCGTTGGCAACAGAACGTGCGCACCTGGGCCGACCGCAACGGCTTGGTCATCCGCATTCTCAAACGCACCCGTGGCCGGTTATACAACGCCCTGGACCGGCAGAATGCTCCGCCGGAACTGCTGGCCACCGACCTGTGCATACCCGTGCCGGGAGCGCCATGCTGACCCCACGGCTATCTGCGGGCCTGCACCTTCTCGCAGTAGGCGCGGTCGTCGCTTCCGCGACGTCATGTGCCACATCCGCCGCAGTACCGACCGCGGCGGCCCACCACTGCGCCATCCTCCCCGACTCCGTCGGGCTCTACGTCGGTAACCCCGTCACCCAAATGGGTTACAAGATCGGAACAATCGACAAAATCACGCCGACCCCGCAAAGTGTGCGCGTTGACTTCACGTTCGACCAACGGCGCACGCTGCCTAGTGACGTGAAAGCAGTCGTGCGATCGACGTCGATTCTGGCCGACCGCGGACTCGAATTGGTGGGCAACTACGCGGGCGGCGCGACGTTGGCCCCCGGCGAATGCGTGCCGCTTCAGCGGTCGTCCACGCCCAAGAGTCTCTCGGAGATCATCGGATCGGCCAACACGTTCATCAACGGGATCAGCCCCGAATCTTCGTCCAACATCGGCGACGTCATCAAGCAGCTCGATCTGGCCACCCAGAACAACGGCGCAGGAATCAACGAGATCCTCACCACCTCGTCGCGAATGCTCGGCAGCCCCGATGCTGCGATCAGCGACATGAGTTCGATCGTGACAAACCTGGGAACGGTAACCGACACGCTGGTGGAACTTCGCGACCCCATGAAGCAGATCCTCAATGACGCGGCGACCACGACGCCCGACCTCGTCGAAGCGATCAACGGTGCCCGCCAGATGGCCCAGCCGTTACCCGAGGTAATCACCGCCATCTCCGATTTGGAAATCCACGCCGGAGACGAGATACAGCTCACCCTCGACACGGTGTCCGACACCGTGCGGATCTTGTCCCCGCACGCCGAGGGCTTGGCTAGTCTGCTCGACCCCCTGCCGAGGTGGATCAACGGTGCGGCCAACCACATCAACAACCGGGAATTCATCATGTCGTTCCGGCCGCCGTTGTACCGGGTCCGATCTCCCAACGGGCCGTTCGTATGTGCCGTCATGAACGCATCGATGCCGGGCAGTTGCGCCAACGTCGCCGGCCAACCTTACGGCGTCGACATCAACCTGCTGCAATACGTCTTCCTGAACGCGAACCGATGATGACGCGAAGAATCGGTGCGGTCGTCGCTGCCACCATTACCGCGCTGACGGTGTCGTCCTGCGCGTCGATCGGGGTGGGTGCCCTTCCTCAGCCGGGCAACAGCTACGGCGACGGCTATGACGTCGTCATCGAATTCGCCAATGTGTTGAACCTTCCCGACCGTGCCAAGGTGGTCATGGACGGCACGACCGTCGGGGTCGTGGAGAAGGTGGCGGTGTCGCCGGCGGCAGTCGACGTCACCGCGCGCATCGACCGCGGGGTCAAGATACCCAGCGATGCGCGGGCGATTTTGCAGCAAGCCACCGTGTTGGGCGACATCTACGTTGCGGTCGAGCGTGCGCCAGAGGTGTCAGCTGCCGCTTCGATGTTGCCACCGAATGGTCGGATTCCGCTCGCGCAGACAACGTCGCCGCCCCAGCTCGAGGACACGATCGCCAATCTGGCGGCGTTCGTCACCAGCGGGTCCGTTCAGCGGATCCAAGACAGCATCATCAGGATCAACAACGTCACACCGCAACGGCTTGAGCAGGTGCGCGCCATTTCGTCTCGGGTGGCGGTGGACCTACAGGATCTGTCGCGCAACATCGACACGGTCGATTCGTGGCTCAATGGCGTGGCGGGTACCGCGAACGCGATGGCCCTGGGGGCACCGAAGCTCGACTACTGGTTCTCCCCGGCCGGTATGACGCAGTGGGATCGAATGTCGCAGACCGGTATTGCGATTGGCACTCTGGTTCCGTCGGTGGGCAGCATCTATACCGGTGGCTTCTGGCTGGTGCCCTTCCTGCAATCGCTGGGGGTTGCCGTCGACAAGGTACAGAAATCGAAGTGGGCAATCGAAGGTGAGTATCGGCCCTGGCGCCGACTCTTCACCGACGTCTTCCTACCTCAGGACAAGTATCCGGCGATGAACATCACCTCTGTGCAGACCTCGGACGGACGCGAGATCTCCGGCAACGTCCAAGACGTACTGCGCATGTTGGGGGCCATGCCATGAAATTCCGTTACGTGCTGTCGTTTAGCGCCTTTGCCGTGATCGTCGCGCTCTCCGTCTACTACATCGCCGGACTCGGGGTGCGGGTGGGGCCACCCGACGGTCGGGTCAACGTGACGATGCAGGTGCCCGACATCAACGGGCTGGTGGTGGATTCCAACGTGCTCTTGCGTGGCGTGCAGGTCGGCAAGGTGACCGGCATCCAGACGTCGTTGGCCGGCGCCACCGTTGCCTTCTACGTCGACAAGGACTTTCCGATCCCGCTCGACACCGAAGTACGCCTGGAGAATCTCTCCGCACTCGGCGAGTCATACATCGGGATGCTGCCGCGAACGTCAACGGGCCCAACGTTTCACGACGGGCAACACGTGGCCACCGAGAACGTGCGCCAGCCGGCTTCCATCTCCGAATTGGCGACGAGCGTCGTCCGCGTGCTCGACCAACTGGATCCCGCGCCCTTGAGCCGGCTGGTGGAGAGCTTGACCGGGCCCTGCCCGACAAGGACGTGGTGCTGCCCAACCTGGCACGCGCAAGCTTGCTGTTGCGCAACGCGGTCACCAGCATGGACGGCGGGGGCGCGCATTTGCTCGAGAACCTCCAGACCCTGCTGCAGAATGCCGGGTTCGTCGGCCCCCGAGTGGCCCAGGTCGTTCCTGCTCTCTATGCGCTTGGGCCGCAGATCTTCTGGCTGTTCCGCAATGCTCAGGACGTGGTGACCGACTCCGGTTCCCCGGAGGGCATCCGCAACGTTGGGCGGCTGCTCAAGCGCGTCCAGGGCTTTTTGGACAACCGTGCCCCCGACCTGAAGGTTTTTGCCGAAGCCTTCACGCCGAACATCAAGGCCATCGCGGCCGCGGCGATGAACTTCGACACTGGTCAGATCCTGTCGAAAATGCTGGACGCCATTCCCGAGGACGGAACCATCACCCTGCGGGTAAAGACCCCAGCCCCGTAATCAGTAGGAAAGGAAGTGGTCTAGGTGAACAATGTCGCCATGACCGAAGATCCCGCCGATGCCACCGAAGTCACCGACGCCGCGGCCACTCCGGCGGAGCCGGCCGACGAACCCGGCCGTGCAACCAAACGCGGCGGCAGTGACGCCAGACGGCGCCGAGGGAGGCATCACCCGGGCGGGTCGCCAGGTCTCCCTCAGTGTCCGGACGTTGCTGACGAGCCTCGCGATCCTCGTGTTGGCGGTTGCGCTCGGGGTGATGACCTGGCTGTACATAGGGGAGCGCGCCACAGTCCAGGCGCAACTGAATGCCGCCGACGGACGTAAACACGCCGAGCAGATTGCGTTGGACTACGCCGTCAAGGCTGCAGCGATGAACTTCCAGGACATCAACACCTGGAAGAACCACCTGGTCAATGGCACGTCGCCAGAACTCACCGACAAGCTGACCAAGGCCGCGAAGTCGATGGAACAGCTCCTCATCCCCCTGCAGTGGACGTCGACAGCCCAACCGTTGACCGCCAAGGTCCGAACTGACACGAACGGTGTGTATGTCGTCGACACCTTTGTGAGCGTGCTGACCAAGACCACGCAGGCGCCCGACAACTTGCAGTCCACCGCGACGTACAGCATCACCATCGACAGCAACAACGGCTGGCTGATCACCGACGTCGGCGGCATTGGCGCCGTCGTCGGCGCGAAGTGACAACCAGCGTCCGCTGGACGCAACGGGCCAGTGTCGGTGCTGCGTTCCTAGTGCTCGCCGTCGCGTCCACGGGCTACGGGACGCCGTCGGCACATGCCGCCGAGACCGTGACCTACGAGGTCATCTCGGACAGCATCCCGATGGCCGACATCGAATACGTCGACCAGAACGGCCGCAGGTTGATCACGTCGATACCGTTGCCGTGGCGCCTCGACGTGCCCATCACCGACGCCGAGGGCCCGACCGGTCAGGGTGCTCAGGTGCGGGCGGACTGGCGGCGGATACGCGCTCCCTACAAGTGGGTAACCGTCCGAATCTTCCAAGCGGGCCGCGCATTGTGTGAGAGCACACTCGACGTGGGTAACGTCACGTGCTACGGCAACACACCGCATTTCTCGTGATGCGCCCGCGACATTAGACGATCCAGGTCCACAGGTAGGTGTGCTTGAGTGTGCCTACGGTGTCGAATGTTTCGACGCTCCGCACGCCGGGCAGCAACGCGATTTCGTTGTGAATGGCCGAGATCAGGGCCTGTCGATCAGGGGCGATCATAACGGCCATCAGGTCCAGGCGGTCCAGGACGCGGGTGATCTGTGCGACGTCCTCGCGATGCGCAAGTACCTCGGCTACGGCATTGACCTTGCCGGGCGCGGCCTGGATGCCGACGAACGCGTGGGCTCCCAACCCGGACACGACGATGTCGGACACCGCTTGGATGCGAAAGACGCGATCGGTCTGCATGCGTTTGATGCGACCGCGCACCGTGCCTTCGGAGACACCGAGATCGGCCGCGATCTGCCGGTTGCTGCGCCGGGCGTTGACCTGCAGCGAGGCGATGATGGCCAGGTCCATCTCATCGACGGTGTCGCTAGGCTGTGCCTTGGGGGTGGTGCCGGAATCAGCGCCGAACAGTGTCCACTTCGACTCGTATTTCAGCACGTCCAACGCCATGCTGGCGTGTATGGAGCGGACACCCTTGATCTTGGGGAGCACTGTGCCAAACAGTTCTGCGATGTGCAGACGATCCCGTCCCAAGATGGGGACGATGATGTCGAACCGGCCGGTGGACACCGTAACCGCGATTGCTTCGGGAAGCTTGGCCAGGTCTGCAGCCACTTCGTAGACGGAACGACCCCCGACGTTGATCATGGCGAAGGCAAACTCGCGATGGCCGAACAACCGGATGTCGGTGATCGCGACAACGCGCATCACCCCCGACTCCTCGAGTCGTCGCAGTCTGGCGGCGACGGTCACCTCGTTGACGTTCAGCTTGGATCCCAGCGACCGATTGCTTTCTCGTCCGTCGATGCGCAGCCGCTCGAACAACGCCCTGTCCAGGTCGTCGAGTTCAACCGCGGTCGGCGCGAGGGAGGGAACACTCGGGGTCTTCTGCTCGCCCGTTCTGTCCGTCGACTTCGCCACTGCCCGTCCTCATCCGTTCGCTAAAGGTCTTGCGCGGCGCCCGTCCGCCCATCCGGCGGCGCACGCAAGTATTGGTCCTGACGACCAAACGTCGCAGCTAGACAGCCTCCTGCAGGGCATACCGTATCAGCTGGCCGAAGGGATGGGTGCCGACCGAGGTGCTTTCGGTGTACCGTGCCCACACTGCGTCACGCCAAGGTGCGGCTCCGACAAAACGCATAGCGATATCGTAAATGAGAAACGCATAATCGATATCGAGCGTATGTTGATTGACGAAGAGCGCTGCGGCGTTCCGTCGGGCCGGAGCGCGAGGAATGACTGCGATTCTCGATCGCCTCCCGCCTGAGCTGACCACGAAGGACTCATGATCATGCGCAGTTACGAATGGAAGACCGCCGTCGTCACGGGTGCCGGGTCGGGCATCGGGCGCGCGCTGGCAGTCGAATTGGGTCGCCGCGGGGCCAAGCTGGCGATCAGCGACATCGACCACGGCGGGCTTGTCGATACTGAGCGTACCTTGCGCAATGCAGGGGTCGCGGTGAAGGCCGATCTCCTCGACGTCACCAAGCGTGACGCGGTTCATGACTACGCCGAGTCGGTGCGCGGCCACTTCGGCACGGTTCACCAGATCTACAACAACGCCGGAATAGCGTTTGCCGGTGACGTCGAGGTCACCACCCACGCCGAATTCGAAGTCGTGATGGATGTCGACTTCTGGGGTGTCGTGAACGGCACGAAGGCCTTTCTGCCTCACGTGATCGCGTCCGGCGACGGCCACGTCATCAACGTTTCCAGCGTGTTCGGCCTATTCGCGGTGCCCGGGCAGGCCGCATACAACGCCGCCAAGTTCGCTGTCCGGGGCTTCACCGAGGCCTTGCGGCAGGAGATGGTAGCGGCGAAACGCCCAGTCGGGGTCACCTGCGTCCATCCTGGCGGGGTGAAAACAGACGTGGCCCGGCACATGAGCGCCGCCGACGGTTTCGACACCGCCAAGCTGGCGGACGCCTTCGACCGGGTGGCGCTCACGAGTGCACCTTCGGCGGCGCGGATCATTCTTCGCGGAGTCGCCGAGAATCGGCCGAGAGTCTTGGTTGGGCCCGATGCCAAGGCCATGGACCTCGTCGTGCGCATCACGGGATCGCGGTATCAACCTGTCATTGCCGCGCTTTCGGCATTGGCCCCAGGTGTGCATCAACCCGCCCACAACACGTCGCGGTGATGATTCGGTCTGACCAGATGGGCTGAACGCGGCGGCAACCACGACCATGGTGGCGGCGCTTAGCTACGAGAAACCCTGCAGTAGTCCCCAATTCGGGCAGCGAGGTGGGTGGCGGACCGCTATTGGGCTCCGTCGCGGCGACGACGCCGCCATCATATGAATTAGTGATCTGCGGGACGCTGATCTACCGCGTGCCGGTCAGAGGATGTCCGCGCCGGACAATTCCGCGTCCGTTGCCGACATGGCCCGTCGCAAAATCCACCCGTAGCTTTCAGGTGGATGGGACACGTCGAAGCCAGCAAGGAGAAATTGGTGACGGATCGGCGATACCGGGTGATCTTCTGGGGACCAGGCCATGTGGGCGGCACCGCCTTACGAGAAGCATTGCAGCGGCCCGAGTTCGAGGTGGTGGGTGCCCTGGTGTATTCGGCGAGCAAGGATGGCCGTGACATCGGCGAGCTCGCCGGACTCGATCCGATAGGCGTTGCCGCCACGACGTCGGTGGAGCAGATTCTGGCCACGCCGGCCGACGCGGTCATGCACGCACCACAACCGGCGCTCGACGAGACCGAGATGGTGGAACAGGTCTGTCAACTGTTGCGGTCCGGCAAGAACGTCATCTCGGTGACGTCGTTCTTCTACCCGCCCCGGCGAGGGGCCGACGTGGAGCAGAAGCTGCAAGCGGCCTGCCGGGAGGGCGGAACGTCCTTGCACGGAACGGGCATTCACCCCAGCTTCATGTTGGAGCGGCTGGCGGCGACCCTCAGCGGTCTGCTCACCGATGTCCGACACATCGAACTGACCGAGGTGGTGGACTGCGCTCACATGCTGGCGGCGAGCCCGATTGCCAGGGAGATCGTCGGGTGGGGCTTTGAACCTGCGCGGATCACCCCCGACACGCTCGGCGCGCTGATACCCGATCGGATGTATCAGGACTCCATCTCCTACCTGGGCACATTGATGTTCGACGCGCAGCCCGCTGACATCCGCATCGAACGGGATTACCGCTGCATCACCGCCGACGCCCGCCAGCAGGTCGGTCCGCTGACCATCGAGGCGGGTCATGCCTTGACGATCATCCACCACCACGAGGGGTGGATTGGGGATCACATGTTCTGCACCACGCAGGAGTACTGGTACCTCGGCCGTAGTAATCACCCGTTCCCGCAGATGAACGGGGAGTCGAACTACTTGATCGAGATCACGGGATCACCGGCCGATCTGCGCATGCAGTTCGACGCCACGTCCACCATGCCCGACGACATCCCGGTCACCACCTACATCACCGCCACCCCGCTGCTGCAAGCCGTGATCCCGGTCTGCAAGGCAGCGCCGGGCATCGTCTACCACCAGCCGTCGCCGCACTGGGCCCGAGATTTACGTGCCGTTGCGGCCATGCCGGTCACACCGTGAGGTTTGGCATGACTCGGTCCGGCCCGGTGGACGACGCCGACCGCGGACTGGAAGGTGTAGGCCGCACTGCCCTAGTCACGGGGGCTTCTAGCGGAATCGGTTGCGCGACTGCTCAGCTGCTCGCCGCCAAGGGATTCGATGTCTTCGCCCTTGCTCGCCGCCGGGATCGGCTCGAAACCCTCTGCGCCGAACTCACCGGGCGCTGGGGTGTCCGCGCGCAACCCGTCGTGGCCGACCTCGCCGTTGCCGACACTCCCGAGAGAGTTGCCGACGACCTCGACGATCAAGGCATGCGCATCGACTTTCTCGTCAACAACGCTGGTTACGCCCGCCTCGGTCGCTACGACACCGTCTCCTGGGACGAACACCTGCAACGCCTTCGCGTGATGGGAATATCCACGTTGGAACTCACCCACCGGCTGCTGCCCGCAATGGTTGAACAACGATGGGGACGAATCATCAACGTGGCATCGATTGCGGGCCTGTTCACCTGCACACCGCAAGACGTCTTGTACGCGGCGACCAAGTCGATGATCGTCAAGTTCAGCGAAGGCATCTCCGCGGAGTATGCCGGACTGGGTGTCAGCTGCCTGGCCAGCCTGCCGGGTTCACCGATACCGAGATCTTCTCCGACCTCGAAGTTCGAGAAGCAGGTCCAGTCCAACCCCGCGATGAGGATGGCGCTGATGAGCCCGGAATGCGTTGCCCGCGAGGCCTATACCGCCGTGATGGCGGATCGGCGGCTGCGGGTGCACGGGTGGCACCACAAGGCGCTGGCGGTGGCGCTGCTGCACACACCGACGGCGGTCCGGCGCAGCATGTCGATCCGAATGGCCGACGTACAGCACGACTGATCCCGCGAAAGGCAGGGCCGATGACTGACCGCAAGAGACTGGTGTTCTGGGGCCCCGGCCATATCGGCGGCGCTGCGCTGAGGGAGGTGCTTAAGTCCCCAGATAGGTTCGACGTCGTCGGTGCCCGCGTCTACAGCCCCGACAAACACGGGCGAGACGTGGGCGAGCTCGTTGGCGTCGGCCCGATTGGGGTGACCGCTACGACCGAGACCGCCGAGATCTTGTCCCTGGACGCCGATTGCGTCGTGTTCACGCCGCTACCTCTCGACCACGACCAGGTCACCCGGGATGTGTTGGCGCTACTCAGATCCGGCAAGAACATCGTGACCACCACCTCGTTCCACTACCCTGAGATGCTCGGACCCGAGCACGTCGCACAGCTGGAAGCAGCATGTCGCGAAGGATCGGCGACGTTGCACGGGACGGGCATTCACCCATCGTTCATGGCCGAACGACTCGTCCTGACCTTGACCGGGCTATTCACCGACGTCCACCACATCCGCCTGGCTGAGGCATGTGACACCTCGAAAGCCCTGCACGAGATGGCGCCTGAGTTCCTCGCCGTCATCGGCTTTGGTCAACCACTGGACGCCATTACTCCCGAGGGACTGGGGGCGCTGCTGGTTAATCCGTACTACCACGGGGTCATGGGATACGTCGCCAATGCGTTGTTCGGGGCGTCACCCGACCAATTACGGTTCGAACACGAACATTACGGACTTCCCGCCGACCGTGACTACCACTTTCCGAACGTGACCATCGCGCAGGGCAACGCTTTGACCCTCGTGCACGTACACCGCGGATACATTGGCGACCATCACTTCTTCACCAACGAGGAGTACTACTACGTCGGAGCCGAACAACGAACGGTAGGACCAGCCGGGCCGCCGTTTGGCCCCTACAACGGCCAAGCGAACTATGCTGTCGAGGTATCGGGCGATCCGTTCGACCTGACCTTGCAACTCGATCTGGCCTCAACCCGCTCCGACAACGTGCCGGCCATCACCTATATGTCCGTGGTGCCCCTCCTACAGTCGATCGATCAGGCGATCGACGCCGAACCGGGCATCCTGCATCCGGCCGCTGAGCCGCACTTCCGCGCAGCGCACAGCCGATGATCGCGACATCTCATTCGCCGATGGACATCACGCGCTTGGTGCTGCGGAACGTGCCCGGTGACTGTCCAAACCAGCGGTGAGAGGCCTTGGACAATGCGGCCGCATCGTGGTAGCCGAGCCTGTTGGCGACCGTATCGATCGTTAGGCTCGGATCAGTGAGGAGGGAGGCAGCCATTGATGCGCGGGCATCACCACGAACGATCGATAGGACGTTCCTTCGGCGGACAGACGGCGCCGCAGAGTGCGCGTGTCGATGTGCAACTCGTGAGCCACCCGCTCCATCGTGGGCGGAGCCGCCGACGAGGCGTCGATTCGCGACCTCACGACCGATGAAAACCGCTGTCGCACAGTGCGTTGTCGCACCATGCTAGAGATGACTGGCTGCAGGTCTCTTGAGGTGCCGGGGTCGGATTGGCTCGGTGCTGCATCAAGGGCCGCACGCTCGAACGCCAAAATGGTGCGTGCGCCGGCATCGATGTGAAAGCCGGGAAGGGCGCTGCGCAGGTGTGCGATCTCGCCGTCGTCGAGTTGTACGGTTGCGTGCAAACCGTTGGTCTGCCCCGTGATCACCGTCCAAGCGCGACAGAATGTGGTGAGGTCACGGGCAACGAGCAGGGTCCGGACGTCCTCGGGGATGGAGGTGTCGTCGAGGCAGACGACTTCGGAGTGTCCGTCATCGACATAAAGTGGTTTGACGAATGCGTACGTCAAGCTCAGGGCCTCGATTCCGAGCTGTATTGCCTCGCGAACGGTTTGTGCGGCAAGGAATGCCACCCCCAGCAGGCCAAGGCTCGAGAACGAGAAGTGTTGCGCGCAGCGCACCCCCAGTCCGGGCCGCGGCCCGAGAAGCGTCACCAGGTTGCGTGCCACTTGCAATTCGTCGCAGGCGTCCACCTCTAGCCCGGCGGTCTGCAGGTCACCCGGTCTGAGCAATGTCTTGTCGAGCAGGGCTGCCTCGGCTTAGTTCGAGATCGGCCCCAGCGGCGACCATCCCGCGGATGGTCGCCGCGCCGCGACGGAAGTCCCAGGGCGCGCTCGACGCGGTGGTGTGCAGCACGGCTATACCATCCAGGTCCACGCGTATGCGTGCTTGACCGTGCTGGAGCTGCAAAGTGTCTGCACACCAAGCAGTCCGGGCAGGACCGAGATCTGCTCGACGACCGTGGCCAAGAGCGTGTCCCGGTCGGGGGCGATCATCACCGCGATGAGGTCGAATCCGTGCAGAACGAGGTTGATTTGCGTGACGTCGTCTCGCGGTGCCAACGCTCCGACTAGCGCGTTGACACCACCGGGTGCCGCCTTGAGCCCCAAGATGGCGTGCGCACTCATGCCGGCTGCGGCCAGATCGCACACCGCTTGAATGCGGAAGACCCCCTGCGACAGCATGCTCTTGATGCGCCCGCGGACCGTTGCCTCCGAGACGCCAAGCTGGGCGGCCAGCTCGCGATTGCTGCGACGGCCGTTGATCTGAAGAAGGCCGATTATCGCCAAGTCCAACTCGTCAACGTTCCCGTTAGCCTGAGGCGAAGGGGTGACGGGGGTTTCGGGCGCGAACACTGCCCAACTCGAGTCGAACTTCACCACGTCCAGCGCTACGCATCCGTGAATGTTGGCGACTCCCGGGATCGACGGCAGCGTCGTTCCGAACAAGTCGCCGATGTGGCGACGGTCGCGGCCCAGCAGCGTCGCCACGACGTCGAAGCGCCCTGTGCAAACGGTGACCGACATCGCCTCGGGCATCCGAGCCAGGTCTGCGGCGACGTCGTAGGCCGACCTGCCTGAAACGTCGATCATCGCGAACGCGAGCTGACTGTGCTGGAGCAGACGGATGTCGGTCAAGGCCGTGACGCGCAACCTGCCGGTATCTTCCAACCGGCGTAGCCGCGCGGCCACAGTCACCTCGCTGACCCCCAGTTGGACTGCCAGCAAGCGGTTGGTTTCCCTCCCGTTACGTCGCAGGCGGTCGATGAGCAGGCGGTCGATTGCGTCGGGCGCGTGGTGGGGCCCGTCGCGGTCCCGAAGGAGCTGCGTCCGTGGGGCATCGTCGCGCACCACGCCCTCCGGTTCAGCTGGCCGCACCATGGCACCTCGACCGCGGATGTGCGGCCCAACCAGGCGTGATGACCGACCTGAGGCCGTCTCGTCGAGACTGGTGATACCGCGACGACCGCGGGTACGCAAAGCCTCCTCTCACCTGCGGAGCATATACATTTTGCGTTCCTTCTTGGGCAAATCGATGATGACGGCGAAGTCTGGAACGCAGATCCTATAGTGCCGACGGTGCGCCAGCGTCTGCACCGTAGGCCTCTCGCCCAGAAGGCATGGGTTTATGCCATTAGCGCCGCCACGAAGCGACAAAATGCAGACTTAGTATTGCAATTACGTACGCATATGTGAGATACATCAAGTGTGGCGTAGCGCACTTATCGGTTGAAACGTTCAGGCATGCCGAGCCTCTCGCGCGCCTCGGCTTGTGGTTGCCGAGGCCGGTGGTCGGGGTATGGCGTCGATACCCGATGCGGTAAGGCTGCGCTAGACCGCGATCGCGATGAGAGACCAACGAAAGGACACGTTCCGATGACCCAACTCCTCGGCCAGGCGCCGCCGATGTACCCGGTGCCGCCGGCCGACATCTCCGCGCCGCACGTCTGGAGCATGGCTTTCACGGTCATTTGCCTGACCTTCTGGGTGCTGGCCCTAATTTGGGTGGTGCGCTTGGCTTTCCGCGGAGACAAATTGGGACTGGTGTTCCTGGCCGGCGGTTTGTGCATGGGACTACTCGAGCCGTACCTCGACTATCTCGGCCTGCTGTGGTTCGCGAGTGACAACGTCGCGGTCACCGTCAACCTCTTCGCTCGACACATCCCGCTCTACGTGGTGCTGGGATATTCGTTCTTCTTCGGCCTGCAGGCCTACGTGATCTACCGCGCCATCTTGCTCGGCAAGGGCGCCAAGTTCTTCGTCTACGCCTACGCGCTCTCCTGGATCTTCGACGCGGCCCTGCAGATCACCGGCGCGCAGTTCGGGCTCTACAAGTACTACGGGCAGCAACCGTTCTTGTTCTTCGGGGCGCCGGCCTGGTGGTACACCATCGACGCCACATTGCAACTAACCGCCGGTTTCGTTTTCTTCCTATTGCGTCACCGCTTGGTCGGCTGGGGTCAGCTGATCGTCATTCCGATCCTGCCCGGTCTCTACGCGGGGCTCAACGGTGCCCTCGGATGGCCGACATTCACCGCGCTGAACAGCAACTTCACTGCTGAGCTGAACGGGAACGGCTCCACGGCGCTGGTGTACCTCGGCGGACTGACGACCGTCGTGCTGAGCCTTCTGCTGGTCTGGCTCCTCATCAGCGAGATCGGACGTGCTCAGCGACGGGCTGGCATCGACGTCAACGGCAAGGTGAGTCTGCGTGAAGTCATGCTGGCCAAGATCGGGGTAGGAATCGGGCTTGGTGACCCAACGGTCCCCACATCCGAAACCCCTCTCGGCCAACCGGTTCGCCGCTGACGCGGTCGGAACCGGCTCGGGCCGCCATCAGGGTTTGTGCCCGAAAATTCTGGACTGCAGCATGATTCAAAAATTCAAACATTCAATGACCACGCGAAGTTCCACAACACAGGCAAGGAGTGCGCCATGACGTACAAAGTCATCACATGGGGGCCCGGGGAAGTCGGCGGTACCGCGCTACGCGCGATTTTGCGCCGCCCAGAGCTCGAGGTGGTCGGCTGCAAGGTCTACAGCGAGGCCAAGAACGGAGTCGACGTCGGAGTACTGGCCGGCGGTGACCCGATCGGCGTGCTGGCGACCACCGACACCGAGCGGCTCATCGGCCTTGACGCCGACTGCGTCGTACATACTCCAATGCTGCCGTTCGACATCTCCGACACCGACGCCGAGATCATCCGGCTCCTCGAATCGGGTAAGAACGTCGTCTCCGCCGTGTCTTACACGGCGCCAGAGTTCTTCGGAGACGACTACCGCGACAAGTTCGACGCGGCGTGCCAGCGCGGTGGTGTGTCGTTCCATGGCAGCGGCATCTACCCGGGCTTCATCGAACGGCTCGCCGTTGGCCTGACTGGCTGCGTCACCGAGGTCGACCATGTAACCATCATCGAAGCCGCCGATGGGCTGCGCGCGTTGAGCCCGATGGTGCTGCAATTCGCCGGTTGGGGACAGGACCCCGATGTCGTCGCCGCCGGCAATGCAGTGACAGACGTCCAGAAGCGGTTCTACTGCCAAAGCGTTGCCTACATCGCTCGACGCCTGTTCGGCCTCGACCCCGACGACTACCAGATCGAAACGACCTTCCGCGGAATCCCGGCAACCGAAGTATTCGAGGCAAGCCCCGAACTCATCATCCAGCCGGGCCAGACACTGCTGCTGCACAACACTTACCGCGGCCTCGTCGGGGATCGCGAGTTCTTCCGGGGTGAGTGGTACTGGTACCTCGGCGAGCAGAACTATCCCCTCGACAGCGGTGTGGGCGGCGGCTCGCACTACGAGATCGCCATCAAGGCCCCAGGTACCGACATTGCGATGAACTTCGACGCGACGGTCGACGCCGATGACCCCATCGCAGCAACCACCTACCTGACCGCGGCCCCCCTGGTGACCGCGATCGTTCCCGTGTGCGCGGCACCGGCGGGGGTGGTGTATCTCGATACGCCGTCCTACGCCGCGCGTTCCCTGGCCGACTTGGCGGCCCGATCCGCGGTCGCACCGCGATGACCTACTCCGTGTGAGCCGGCAGTCCGTGACCTCGTCTGCGCCCGCTCGCCCGGTCATGTCGCAGCGGCCCTTACAGATTCCTGGCGAACCCGGTGTATGGGTGTTTCTCATCTGCGAGATGGTGGTATTCACCGCACTTTTCGGGGTTATCGCGTTCAACGGAAGCGTCAACCGGCAGATCTTTGCGGATGCCCAGCACGCCCTGATCACGCCCCTGGGGATGATCAACACATGCGTGCTGATCGGCGGATCGGTGGTCGTGATGCTTGCGATCGCGGACGTGCAGGCGGGACGACATTCCAAGGCCGCCCGCCTGATGGCCGCGGCGATGGCGTGTGGCGTGGTGTTCGCGGTGATCAAGGGGATCGAATACGCCACGGTGATTCACCACGGTATGTGGATCCACACCAACGTGTTCTGGTTGTTGTTCTTCGTCGTCACGGGCGCTCATCTGCTGCACGTGCTCGTCGGGGTCACCGTGCTGGGGCTGGCCCGAAGGGCAGTCGGCAACGGCCTACCCGGATCGCGCGACCATGATCTGTTCCTCTCGGCCGCCTGCTATTGGCATCTGGTCGACCTGTTGTGGCTGGTGCTGTTTCCTCTCTTTTATCTGGCGAACTGAGATGAAGAGACCAACGAAAAGCCGCCACAGCTGGCAACCACCGGGCTGTATATCGGCGGGGGTCTGCTGCTACTCACACTGGGTTCTTACGTACTGGGCATCGACCACCTGCTGGGTTCCTCACGCCCAGCGATGGCCGTCGTTCTGGTCATCGCCTTCGTCAAGGTCTGGCTCGTCAGTTTCTACTTCATGGATCTGCGGCACGCGCCGCGATGGCTTGGTGCCATCGTGAACTGTTGGATCCTCACGACCTTCCTGCTAGTCGTGGGGCTCTACGTTATGCCATGACTATCGCGCTCCACGGTGCGTGCCTATCGTGACTAGATGACGAGGGAGACAACAATGTTGGCATCGACGACCTGGCCTTCACGTGGTTCCACCAGAGTCGGCATCATCTCAGGCTGGGCGCTAATCGCACTGATGGGAACTGGGTTTCTGCTCGGTGATCTCATCCCTCCGCCGGGTCCCTACGACGCCGCAACGACTGCGGCCTTCTACCATGATCACGTCGACCTCAAGCGATTCGCCGTTATCTGCCTGATTGTCGGCGGCACGATGTTCATTCCCTTTGGTGCTGCCATCGCCGATCGGCTGCGTCGCGTCGATGGCATCGGTCCGGTCTTGGCGATGAGCCAAGTTGGCGCATCCATCGCCACCGCGACTTTGATGATGGTCTTCGGACCGATGCTCTTGGTGGCCCTTCAACGCCCTGACATGCCCGACTCCACGTACCAGTTGCTCAATCACGTGGCGTGGATGGCCTGGGCTGGACTCTGGCAGCCTGGAGCGCTGCAGGCTCTGGTCACCGGCGTGGCAATCTTCAGCGACAAGTCACCCACGCCCGTATTTCCACGTTGGGTCGCGTGGTACAGCCTATTCATGGCCTTCGGTTCCTTGACGGGCTCACTCATTCCCTTCGTCATCAGCGGACCGTTCGCGTGGAACGGCGTGATGGGATTCTGGGTCGCCGCCGTGGTGTATTTTGCGTGGTTCGCCATAATGCTCTCCCAATTTCACCTTGCCAATCAGCGCGCCCGTAACGACATTCGCTCACGCGGTATCGCACCCCAGCAGGCGTAAATGATCACGAGGGCGCGACCTCGCCTTCGATCGTCTAGCGGCGGTGTGGCTTCAGCATCGCGCCGCCTAAAAACATTCGGCGCACCCGCGAGTCCCGCGCCGCTATAGGAGCTGGACGACAGGAGGTCGGAGAAGAAGCGACACGGGAGCGCAGCCGTCCGTATTGCGCGATCCTGTCGCGGTCTAGAGGTAGCGTTTTGGCCAGAACTGTGGCGAAACCCCGACCGGGGGTTCGGCCCGCCAGTCGGGGTTCACGTCGATATGCATTTGGCCGTGCAGTGTCGACGGTAACACCAGACACTCCGGTTCCTCCATAGGCCGTCGGATGGCGAGTCGGCGATTTCGACTACATCCGGATTGGACAACCGATGGCACCACTGGATGAACCGCTGCGCACCGACGAGACGCACAAAAGGCTGCTGGACTGGACATACAACCAACCTCCGTCCGAACGACTCGCCGCCCAGATTCTCGATGCCGAGGGCTACGCGGACATCGATCCCTCTCACCCGCTCGGCGGTCCCGACGGTGGCCGCGACGGCAAGTGCACCCGGAATGGCGAAAACGGGGCGTGGGCGGTCTACTTCCCCCGACATCAGCAGAGACCGAAGGCGATCAGAGACAAGCTCAAAGCAGACATCGAGGCCGCCCGCAAGCACCATCCGAAGTTCTTGGCCTTCGTCACCAACCAGGAGATCCTGCTTTCCGAGCGCAACGGTCTCCGGAAGCTCGGCGGCGACATCAAGATCGAACTCTTCCACCTGGAAATGGTGGCCGGTATCTTGGATCGGCCCCACATGGCCGGGGTCCGGGAGCAGTTCTTGCGCATCCCGGCCGCAGCACTCCCACCGATGAACGTCATGGTCTCGGTAGACGGCAGTGCGCACGCATTCGTCGACGACGACCGGGTGTTGGAGGCCTTCGTTGCACTCGAAGAAGACCACATCCGAAAGCGGTCCGATGCGGGCTACGAACGGGTCCGCAAGGAGCGGGAGGCCCGGTTGCGCGAAGAGCGAGCGAAGCGGGCGCGGGAGGCTGCCGAGAGAGCAGCCCGCGAGCGGCCGTGGGACATCGCTGCGCAGATGTCACCCTTCGCCCACAGCCCGGTTTTCGACAACCTCATCGACATACAGCGCCTCCAACCGCTGAGCCTTCCCGGGTATGAGCCGCCGAAGCCACCGGAACCTCTGACCGAGGATCAGATTCTGGAAAGGGTCGCCCAGCATCGCGCGGCACTGGAAGCACGCTGGCAAGCCGGTCGGGACTACCTCGCGGGTGTGGCCTGGCCGGCGCTGCGGTTGCGCATCTGGAATGCGGCAGAGAGCTTTCTCAATGACGTTCAGGTCATCGTCACCTTCCACGGTGCACGCGGTGTCCGCTTTGCTGGACTCGCGGCGTTCGAGTTCATGAAGGTTCAGGACCCGAACTGGAAGCCGCCGAGGCATGCTTTGTATGCGCCCGCGCCGATGCCGGTGCCCCGAATCCGTAGGCCTGACGGGTACCCAATCGAATGGCGCCACAACGATGACAACGACCTTGTGGTGATAGTTACGCTCCCGCAGCTTCGGCCCCACCCGGAATGGCGCAGCGAGCACTACGGCGAAGACATCGTTCTCGTCGTCGACCCCGAACAGGCCGCCGACGAGATCACGGTGTCGTACACGGCCACCGCCTACCCGTACGGCAAACCGTTCGTCGGTGATCCCTTCACCGTGCCGGTCGAGAAGGCCGAAATGCGTGCCGTGCTCAAAGCCACGGATGAGGCGGCGGAGGAGGCATCGTAGCGAATACCGTCGGTGTGGAACCGGGGAATTACCGATGAATCAACCAATTTGGGGTTTGCTAGCAAACCATTCGTGCTCCTGCGGCAGATTGGTTCTCGACGGCTGCGGGTTTCGCTTCGCCAGCTTCCGGCCCTAAGGAACCAGCCGCAAGTGGCGACTCGCTCCCGGATTCCGCGGATCCGGCGGGAGCGCCGTCCAGAGCTCTTCTGCGATAAGCGACGGTTGTTCGTCGTCGTCGAGCCGGTCGGTAAACAGCACGAGCGTCTCGCCCATCTGAGTTGCAGCTGGAGCGATCAAGCCGTGGAACTCGAGTTGGTGGGCTGTAGCCGCTACGTTCTGACAGACCGAATAGGCCATACGGTCGCGTGTGTCTGATTGCAGTTGCTCCATCGTCAAGTCGGCCGACACGCGGTTCGTGGCCGACCGTAGATCTAGGATCATCGACACCGACACATCGCAGGTGATGAGCGCACGGGGGCTGATCGGTGGCATTGGATCGTCGGCAATCGGGTCAATCAAGTGCCTGTACGCCTCGACGACAACCGATTCGGTCGGCTGACCGAGGTAAAGGACCGGAAAGCCGCCTTCAGTGCCCCAGCGGCCGCTCGCAGACCGACCGGCAAGGGCATTCGCCAAGTGTTTGGCGGGGACGTGGCGTTGCCAGGTGCCCTTCACGCTGATGGGTGTGGCGTGCGCCAGCCTGGCAGGCAGGGAATCCATTCCTCACATGCCTCCGGCGACCCATTTCGCTTCATCCAAGACGCGGTCGAAGTCGCCTTCGGTGAGCAGGTCGATCGGACGACGCATGTCGAGGTTGCGGTTTCGGGAGTGAAACCAGATATCGATGCCCTCTGGTGTGTACGAATCACTGAGAATGTCCACAATTGCGTGGACATCCAGTAGTTTCTCGGCTGATCTGCCGCGCGGAGCGTTGTGCCCGCTTGCCCAGTTCTGCACGGAGCGCGGGCCCGTTCCTACCGCTTTGGCTAGCTCCGCTTGGGTGATTCCGGAGCTGGTGACCTTCTCCACTACGCGCATGTACGTCACCGACGCACTGTTCGCAGCCCGCTTGGTCGGGCGGGCTCGGTTTGTTGATGTCCGGATATCACTCATTGGCCAGGGTTCTTTCCCACGTGCTAATAATGGTTCGTATTTTGTTGCTGGTCAAGTTGCGTGCTGTGTTTCGCTCGATGGTACGATATCGGAGGAAGGAGGTTGATGGCCATGGCTGAGCTGCTCATCAGGGCGTCTTTGCGAGACCAGGCCCTTCTTCGAAGGATCTTCGGGACAGACACCCAACAGCCTCGTGCATCCTTGCGGCCTGACCGCATTGTCGTGGACGCCCACGTTCCCGCGCGGACGTCCGAGTTTTCCCAGATCGCTCGTCAATCTGGCGTTGCCTTCATCGTTGATCCACAGACCTATCTCTTCCAGGACGCGCAGCCTGTTGGTGATCGTTGGTCCAGTTTGCCGTTCGGCCTGCCGCGGGCTCTGACACCAGAAGAGGCGTCTCGCCCGGTGTTTCTGTCCGACCTCACCCGGCGGGTGGTTGACTACCAAGTACTTCACGGGGCGACTGCCATCATCCCGCCATACGTACACATCGATCGACCCGCAAGCCAGTGGATCGACGTACAGGCCGCAATGTGGGACTACGCACGGGCGTACCTCGACAACGAAGCGATCGCTCTTCCCGTTCTAGCGGTCATGGCCTTCGGCTGGCGCGTGTTGCAACCCGTCAACGGAACAAGCGCGCTTGGCCCCATGATGCGGGCACTCGCCGATCTTGCGCCGCGGGAGCTCGCTTTGGCGGCGTCGAAGATCGACGATGGCGCACGTCCTGACGAACGCGCGATGGACCTGGTCCTCATGGTCGAACAGCTCAGAAACGACCACTCGGTCGTCCTCTGGCAGCAGGGTCGCCTCGGGGAATTAGGTATCGCAGCAGGCGCCCAAGGGTACGAAACCGGAATTGGTTGGCGTGAACGCTGCGACCTGCCAGCAACGATGTCCAGCCGGCGGCGAGCTCAATCGGGTGGTCCCCTGTCGGGGCGGCCGGTATTTGTAGCATCACTGGGTCGAAGCGTCGACAAGCGCAGCCTTGAAGAAATCTGTCACCACCGCGACATCTGGACCCGTCTAATCTGCACAGATACGGAATGCTGTCCCGACGGTGGTCGGGCAATCCTCGACAACGGACGCGCGCACACCCTCGTCCAGCGCGCCCGGCGACTGAGCGAACTAGGACGAATAGAGACGCCGGTATGGCGATGGCAGAACCTCGCGGAAGCCGCCGATCGCGGTCTGGAACTCGCATCGAGAATCAACCGACTAGCGCAGACGAGCAGCTCGATCACCCGAGTCGATACGCGCGCACTGTTCGCCATAAGTAGCGTCAGCCACTTGAGACGGCTAGATACCCGGGCTAGTGGAGTTGCATAGGATCGCACTACCGCCGCGGTAGTGCACGGATTTGCATGCTCCGACTGGTGCAGTCCGACCCCGAGCTGGTC
The DNA here is from genome assembly GCA_963715905.1 of uncultured Actinomycetota bacterium. Taxonomy (GTDB): domain Bacteria; phylum Actinomycetota; class Actinomycetes; order Mycobacteriales; family Mycobacteriaceae; genus Mycobacterium. The sequence continues at coordinate 4,988 of CAVQSX010000041.1, read as the reverse complement.
TCCGGTGCCGGCCGTTGGTGTCATTTCATGGGGCCAAGGTGGGGCCAACGGGTCGGACGAGCTTGTGAACGAATTTGTGAACGAAACGCGATGCAATGGCCGAGATGATGAGGAACGCAGCGTGACGGCCTCGACAGGTGCGCCACTGTGACCTGCAACTCTTGTGAATGGATTTGTGAACGTTAGCCTTGCTTATCGTCTGATTCCGGAACTGATTCCGGAACCCAGCCGACGCCTAATACGAACGCCGCCGCCTGCTCAGCGGCGTCGCGGTCGTCGTTCTTAAGGACGTGGGCATATGTCTCGAGAAAGAACCCCACGTTGGCGTGGCCGATGCGCTCGCTGATGATTTTCGGGCTTAGTCCCGCTTTCAGCGCGCTGGTCGCGTAGGAGTGCCGCAGATCATGGAATGTAATCCGTGAAAGCCCGGCAGCTGCAGCCAGGCGGTCAAATCGCTGTCGGATGGTGTCCGGATGCGGTGGGCGACCGTCCTCGAAGGTGAACACGTAGTCGCCGGGGTAATAACCGGCGCCGAGCAGTTCTCGCTCGTCGTTTTGGCACTCGCGCCATCTGCGCAGCGCGGCGCGGGTGGTGCGGTCGATTGATATCGTCTTGTCGGCGTTGCGGGTTTTGCCTCCGGCTTTGTCCTGCGCGTGGCCGCCGACCACCACCCGATTGTCATGGACAGTGATCTCGCCGGCATCGAGGTCGACCGCTGACCACTTAAGACCGCAGATCTGGCCCCGTCGGATACCGGTGGTCAGTTCGAGCAGGAAGAGCGCCGCGAACCGATCGTGCTGCACTGACATTAAGAATGTCTGGATCTGGCTAGGGTTCCAAATCGTACGCCGCTTGCGAGGGCGCTTGGGAGGCCTGATGTTGCTTGCCGCGTTGTGTGCGACGTACTTCCATGCGACGGCATCAACGAGGGCCCGGTGGATCATTGCGTGGATGTTGCGCACCGTTTTGGGTGCAAGACCGGGGGGTAGCTCGGTCGGGGTGATCCCCGATTTGTAGCGGCGTAGCGCCGTCCGCGCCGCGTGGATCGTCGTGCCACATGCTTCGGAAACCTCGAGAGGTTTTGGGCTTTCGCCCTTTGCGACACGGGCGGACCAGTAGCGGAACATCTCGGTATTCCGATCGCGCTTGACCCGCCCCTCAGCGAGGAGCGTTGAGTAGAGCTTCAACAGCTGTGGCTCATTGAGCTTCTGAAGCCGCTCTTCGCCGATCCGCGGAACCACGTACGCGTAGGCATAGTCTTTCCAGTTCTGCCAGGTGGTCGCATCCAGCGATGCCTCTACGGCTCCGAACCACTCGGCGAGGAACTGAGCTACGGTGCGAGTCGAGGGGCTCACGATGCGGCCGCGATCGGCGTCACGCATCGCCTCGCGGCATGCCTTCCATGCTTCCTTCTCTGTTGAGAATCCGCCCTTAGAGATCGTCGGGTAGGTGCCCGTCGCAAGATCCTTATCGGGCTCGGGAAGCGATACGTCCACGTCTTACCGCGCTGGTACACAGAGCCTTTCATGAGGCTAGTTCACGAAGTCCGGCGGTCACCACGTAGACGCGGCCGCCGAGCCGGCGGACTGGCAGCTCTCCTGAGGCCGCCAGTCGGTAGGCCGCCGCCCGGCTGATTCCCAGCAGCTGCGCGGCTCGAGGCACCGCGAGCAGAAGGGGCAGATCGTTGAACACTTTGTCTTCCAATTTCATTCACCACCCTCTGAAGAGTCGTGTCGGATTAGGGCATGGGATGCACCGAATGCGCTGTGAAGGTTGTCGCCCAATCGGCTTCGTGCCTTGGTTGGCCGTTGATCGCCTTGGTCTCACCAAAGCTCCCAACACCACTGTAATTCTCTGCGGTGACGCTCCGTGCAGAACTTTTGCGCTCTGCTTCGAGGGTTCGCACGGCAGAGCCTTCGACACGCTCGAGGCGGCCGTCGCAATCGCGACCGCCGAGACCAGCACACTCGATCATCACCGCTATCCCCGCCCCCTCACAATCCACAACTCCGATCCTTCCCATAACATCCCAAACACACTGCCTCCGTTACACTTACACTCACCCTATCACTACATCCCACACCCGACCACCGACCCAAGATTCTGCATGGCACATTGGCACAAGTGGTGCAATACTGATTTGGGGCGCGGTGCATACGCCCCAAATCCAATCTGGTACAGCTTGTTTCGCCCGCTGCGGTCGGGAGGTGGTCGACGATGCTGACGATTTCTCGGCTGTCGCGGTGGAGCATCAACTATTACAACGACACCGCGAATAAGGCCCAGGCCGCGGCGATGGATCGCCGGGCTGCGGGCGGCGGGTTGGGGGAGTACTACTCCGAGAGCGATACCCGGGTGCCGACCTGGGTGGTGGCCGGGGACCCCGCGGTCGTGGGTGAGCTGACCGGGCTAGATGGCGCGGCATTGCAGGGCGGGTGTGTGGACACCGCGGTGGCGGCCCGGTGGCTCGATGAGGGGATCGCGCCGAATGGAGCGGCCGGGCGACGGTTCACCGCGGGGTCTGTGCACGGTTTTGACTTGACGTTCGCCGCACCCAAGAGCGTGTCGCTGCTGCGCGCTCTGACTGACGATGTCGGGGAAAAGACGATGGTCATGGCGCATCAGAAGGGCATCGACGCAGCGATGAGCCTACTTGCACGAGCACGCCGGCTACACCCGGGTGCATAACCCGGTGACCGGGAATAAGGATTTGCAGCGGCTGCCGGGTTTGGTGGGGATCGCTTACCAGCACGAAACGTCGCGGTGCGGAGATCCGCACCTGCACACCCATGTCATTGTGCCCAACCGGCAAGCCCGCGCGGATGGGGCGCTGGTGTCGATTGACTCCACGTCGCTGCACCACGAAGCCAAAGCCGCCGGGGTGATCTATCAGGCCGTGTTGCGCCATGAGCTGCATGCCGCCATCGGCGCCGAATGGGCCGTCGTCGATGGGCATTCCGGGATGGCCGAGATCGCCGGCGTCACCCAAAAATGCCTCAAGGCGTGGTCGCAGCGCTCCACCCGGTTGCGGGAATGGGCAGCCAACAACCTGGTCGTCGTCGACGGCGCGCCGACCGCCCAGCAGCTCGCCGCCGCGCAGAAAGCCACCCGCCCGGCCAAGCCGGAATCCACAGCGTGGGCCGAACTCACCGCCCAGTGGCGCGCGGATGCGCGCGGTCTAGAACTGGACCGCGCCGCGCACCTTGACGCGCGCGACGCGCGCCGCGGCGCGCCGCGGCTGCTGCTGGACCGCGCGCGCCTGGCGCACATGGTCGCGGGCATCGACAAGGCCGCGTTCACCCGCGCGGATCTGGTGGAGCTGGTGGGCGCGCTGCTGCCGGTGGACGCGCCTGGGGATCCGCGCGCGCTGATCGAGCAGATCGTCGACGTGGTCGGGGTGCGGGTCAGCGCGACACGGGAAGCCCATCACCGCGAAGGACATGAAATGTTCACCGTGGACGCGGTGATCGCCGAAGAGACGCGCGTCTTCGACCTGGTCGACGCGGCCGATGCCCGCGCGCGCCTGGATGCGCGCAGCCGCGGACCTCGATGGGCTGTCCGCGGACCAGGCGCGCGCCATCACCGCTATCGCGGCGTCGCCGTATTTGGTGCAGCCGCTGCAGGCGCCGGCGGGCGCGGGCAAAACGCACTCACTGGTGGCGCTGCGCGCCGCGGCGCACCGCGCCAACAAAGACGTGCTGGTGCTCGCGCCCACCGGCAGGGCGGTCGATGAGGCGATGCGCGGCGGGGCCGGCGACCGCGGCCTGACGGTGGCCAAAGCGCTCACACTCATCGAGGACAACCAGCTCCAAATCGATCGACGCACCGTGATCCTCGTCGACGAAGCCGCCATGGTCGGCACACCACAACTGCGACGGCTCCTCGAGACCAGCACCGCCGCGCAGGCCAAAATCGTCCTGGTCGGCGACGCCTATCAACTCTCGCCGGTCAAAGCGCGCGGCGGCATGTTCGAACACCTCTGCAAGGACCTGCCGTGGTCGCAGCGCCTGTCCGAGGTGTGGCGGCTGCGCGACCCTGCCGAACGCGACGCGTCCCTAGCCTTGCGGTCCGCACGCGGAAACCGGCTACGCAAAGCCGTCGGCTGGTACCGCAACCACGACCGCCTGCACACCGGGGACCCGATCGCGATGGCCGCTGACGCCACCACCGCCTACATCGCCGCCCGCGCGGAGGGCAAAGACGTCGCGATCCTCTGCGACCGATGGGACATCGCCGACGCCATCAACGGGCGCCTCCACCACCACTTCACCAACCCCGGACGCTCCGAGCGTGCCCGTGGCCCGTGATCAACACGTCCGCGCCGGCGATCTCATCCTGAGCCGCCACAACGACGCCACCCTGACCGTTCAACCCGGCACACACCACCGCCGAGGTCAACAGGTCGACCAGGTCCGCAACGGCAACCGCTGGCGCGTGCTCAACGTCGACGCCACCCACGGTCGGATCGCCGCCGAGCGGCTCACCGACAAGGCGCGCGTCATCTTCGAGGGCGACTACCTACGCGAGCACATCACCCTGGGCTACGCCGGCACCGTGCACTCCGCCCAAGGCATGACCATCGGCAACGCCACCACCCCGGGAGTCTGTTGGACCATCCTGTCCGATCGCGCCAGCCGCGCCATGGCCTATGTCGGCATGACCCGCGGCCGCGACGAAAACCACCTCGCCATCTATCCAGCAGTCACCAACGAAGCCGACCAACACCACCACGGCGCCGACACCGGTCTCCACCAGACGCACCGCGGCACAAAACACGCCGCCGCCCACGCCCTACACGCCATCGTGACCGCCAACGACGACCGCGCGGCCACCATGCACACCGTCGCCGCACGCACCGACCGCGACCTGCTGCCCACTGCCGTGGCGGCCCTTCTCGACCGCAACCATCAACGCCGCGCCGACCGCACCCAGGCCTGGCAACAACACACCGCGCAAAACCTCGCCCGCGAAGCCGCCTACCAACGCAT